>JAMPAT010000001.1:169808-252802 GCA_023667095.1 Bacteroidales bacterium | reverse complement strand
TAGAATGAGGATTTGCGTGCCCAGTGGCACTAAAAAAAGGCGCATGAAGCACGCTTTTAAAAATTAAATAACTGTTATACAGTGAATTATGATTTCAGTGCGTGCTCGCTCAATGGCAAAACTTATACACACTTCCCATGTGCAGAAATGCTTCAGCCCGTTTACCTTGATGACTTTGTCGTATATTCTGCAAAAGTAATCTGCCATACAGAAAATTTCAGTAATTTTGTCATCGGTGATCATCATAGCGATTGTTTTTGTAGTTTTGATGTGTCTGCTTATTCAAATGCACAAAAAATTGCTATTTTACTACTATACAATTAATTATATTTAATCAATTTCGTCGGACTGACGTTAACATAGATAAAATGAAAAAGTTCGGTCTCATAGGTCACCCTATCGCACACTCACTGAGCCCAGCCCTCTTCAAGGCAGGCTACAGGCTGGATGTCCCACAAATTGCGGAAGAGCAGGAATATTCGTATGACCTGATTGAAGGGGAAAATTTCACAGAATCATACAGAACATTTCTGGAAAAATATGACGGAATAAATGTAACCGCTCCATTCAAGGAGCTTGCATTTGCCAAGGCAGATATCATTTCTCCGGAATGCAGGCTCATCGGTGCGACAAACCTGCTTGTAAAGTCCGACGAAGGCATCAGGGCATACAATTCAGACTACTATGGCATCATTCTCACGATACTTGATGCTGTCAGCAATTCTGAGACACTTCTTCCGCCAAGACCATCACGCCAGCAGACAAGGGAAATCATGGCAGGAAAAGCAAGGACAGCCCTTGTGGTCGGGGCCGGCGGAGCAGGCAAGGCAGCAGCCATCGCAGCCGCTGAACTCGGGCTTGAGACAACACTTATGAACAGGACCGTGGAAAAAGTCGAAAAGACCGCATCCGAACTGCCACAGTTTAACTTCAAGGTTCGTGGCATCAACGAATTTCTTGAAGCCTTCACTGAAAATGACATTATAATCTACACTCTTCCAAAGCCTCTGGAAGGCATGGAGAACATGTTCAAGTCAATGCCAATGCACGCAGAAATCCCTGATGCTCAAGGGGCAGGAAGTTTAGAGATCAACAGCGGCAGACTTTCAGCCCAAAACATCAGCGGCATCAACGGTGAAAGAAAAAAATACATCCTGGAAGCGAACTACCGTAACCCAGCCCTGAAAGACATCATATCAAGCCTCAACCCAAAGGACATCACCTACATCCCTGGAGAAAAGTGGCTTCTCTACCAGGCATTCGCCGGATATGACCTATTCACAGGCAAAACCCCGTCCCTCAGCAGGATGGCTTCAGTGATATCTGCTGAATAACGTTAGGGAAGAATAAAGTTATCAACAGCCTGATTTATTCTGTATCAAAACTTTCACCATCATTAACAAAAGCCCCTTGACATTGTCTGCCAAATAGAGACAACGGCAAGGGACAATTCAGTCATTAAGCAAATATAGTATCAGAAAGTATAGCCAACAGAAATGGGAAATGTACCATTATGCATATAGCCTGTTGCACCGACTTCACTCAACTGCTTGAGATACTTCTTATTCATTAAATTGCTCACCCCCAAATCGTAC
Organism: Bacteroidales bacterium; assembly: GCA_023667095.1. Taxonomy (GTDB): domain Bacteria; phylum Bacteroidota; class Bacteroidia; order Bacteroidales; family UBA932; genus Cryptobacteroides. The sequence goes on along the minus strand of JAMPAT010000001.1, from coordinate 251,207 downwards.
GAAACTCCTGCATAATAATGGCAGAGATGTTAGATTTAGAAGTGAAAACCAAATCTAATTTGCACCAAAGCGGAAGATTTAACTCTATTGGGAGTGTTTTCTGTTTCTTTTACAAATGCTCCTTTAGATGAATTAGTATATTTCTTGTAATCTTCGATTGTTACAGATTTATATTCATATTCTCCTATACCTTGGACATTGACACCGATTGAGTATGTTTCTTTAAATAAAACGCCAGCACCGGTATTCCATGAAAATGCAAATCCTGGTTTAGATTTGGTGGTAATATAATAGTGCCTATCTCCAGAATATTTTTCAGAGTATTTATACGCAGAATAATTAAGATTTGACCGAAAAGCCATATTCACACCTATCGCGGCTTCTGCATATAGCCTTACCTGTTTGACTGGATAAGAATAATTGGCACCAACCTTAATTGGAACATTAAAAAACAGTGGATGCTTTACGAATACCTCTGAATCATCTGTATCAAAATCATATAAAGTCGTTGTCTTATCATAACTTTCTTCTGTTGTTGCTTTATTTTTTTTATTAGGCCCATCAAGACTAACTTCTGCATTAAGTATTATACCTAAACCTGGAACAGGTAAATCAAATTGATATTTATATCCTACTACCCCACCGAAAGTATGCTCCTTGTTCGGCATAGTTCCACTGATATAAATAGAGGAGCCTTTGATTTGCGCAAAGGCACAAGATACAGTAAACACTGCAAATAATGTAAATAATATTTTTTTCATAGCAATTTAAAATTTAATTCTTTTTGTCTCTATGAGACAAAAAGAGATATTCAAAAACAAATCAATACGACTATCCACGTAATCAAACCATTGACGGCCGTATTGATTAATGCCCCAAAGTATCAGAAAGAAAACGCGATGTTGAATTTCAATGCATTCCATGCAATATCTTCAGCATCGAATCCAAGATTATAATTGGCTCCGAATGAAAATGCCCCCACACTAAAGCCTAGTCCTGTCTGAAAATTTCCGCAAATACCGTCATATTCACCGGAATAAAACATCGTGGAACCTCCGAATTTCAGATCAAAGTATGGAGCAAATTTCCTGCTTGTCATATATACCCTCATGTGGGCAAGGAGCGGAATTCCGAAATCATTCCACCTGTCAGACAGCACATCAAATCCGGTACATCCTCCTAAAAACAGATATGGATTCAGCAAAGCACCCTGGGAAACATGAGCATACATGGTAGCATCAAACCCGGAATCTTCATCAATACCATAATACGGATCAATATACATATTATATCCGAACTCGTAAATTCCCTTATATCCCGTCTTTCTCCTCCACCTGACCTTCTCCACATTCTTCACAACGGCCTCACCGCCATTTCCATCAGAAATATTAGTATATGGCTCAGAGTTTTTATACAGTTTTCCGACATCCGTCCTGAGAAATTTTGACATACTTATGCAAGCTATACTGTTTTCCTTTTTCAAGGCATTCAGGACATCAACATCATCCTTGGTAACAGTGCGGAATCTGCCGTATTTTGCAGGATAGCCGGACAACTCGACCCTAAGAGTGGAATTAAAGCCTTTGCTTACTATCTCGGTGTTGACTTTAGGTTCCATTAGGACATCTGCATCAACACCTTTCAAGACAGATGCAATGAGGGCATCAGTTACTGTCTTCTTGCTGCTGAAGCCAACATCCTTTTTAAACATATTCCTTGTCACTACCGTATCTGCCATTACTGGTGTCTCACTGACATCAAATTCAACGACAGTGGGCATTGCTATTATTTCAGGCCTGATATGAGCGACTTTTGCAGTGCTTGTCAAAGAGCGTTGTACAGAACAGGAAGCAGAAACCACAATGAAGCCCCACAACATTAACAACCTTATAGGCTTCATGGCTACTACTTATTTTCTACAACCTTCTCCTTAACAATCACAAGTGTCTCTCTCTTTGGCGAATATAATTTATTGTAGATATCAACATCATCTTGTGTAACAGGACGGAATCCACTGTACTTTGCAGGATAGCCAGACACTTTTACAGAGACAAGCTTGCCGTCTACCCTTCTGTACTCGAACTGAGGTTCAAGAAGAATATCTGCATCCTCTTTCTTGAGGGCATCAGCTACAGCAGTCTTCTCCATCTCCACCTGGCTGAAGAACGAGTTTGGATTGTTTGCCTCACCTGTAACCTTGGTCTCAGAGACTTTCAATTCAGATGTGATTGTAGTTGCAAGCGATGAATAGGAAAGATCTCCGCTCTTTGCAGTACGCGTAATCATTGTCGTAGAACTGCAAGATGCAGCAATCATGACAATAGCAGCAATAAAAATTACTTTTTTCATAAAAAATGAATTCTGCTCCTGCCGGCCCTCCAGGAAGATAAAAAAAGAAAGTGTGGGTCGGTCTCGTCTATCTCTGAGGTGGCTCTGACAAAGCCAATAGGTAAATAAACGGAAACAATCCCCACACCCGTACGTATATAGTTATAGCTATATCTATACAGATGATGAGTGCTGCTGCCTATCCTTACCTAAATTGAAACTGTCAGATTTCCTCAGAAGGATGAAGCGAAAACACTTTCATCAAAATATGTCTGTCCTTCCGGACAATAGGGCAAAGATAATGAAAGTATGTTAAACAACAACACTCACAAAGGGGATTGTTTGTGCAAATTTACCAAATCTATCGGATAAACGGGATTTTGGTTGTATATTCGCACAAATTAACTATTTGACCCATGAAAAGAATCTTCATCGCAGCTGGCATGACTGCGCTTTTACTTGTCTCATGCCAATCAACACAGACTCAACCTGCAATCCAGGAAGACAGTGAAATAGAAAACAATATCGAGAAACTGCTGAAAGGCATGACCCTGGAGGAAAAGGTAGGTCAGATGACACAGATAACAATCGGGGCACTCACCGATGCAAGCGGCATTAGCCTCAGCCATCAGGGAGACTCTATCCTCAGGACATACAAGCTTGGTTCAGTGCTCAACACTCCGGCAGACAAGGCACAGACACCCATGGTCTTCAACTCACTCATAGACAACATTCAGAAAATATCAATTGAAGAGACCGGTATCCCATGTCTTTTCGGGCTTGACCATATACACGGCACGAGCTATGTCAAGGGAGGAACTCTTTTTCCCCAGGCAATCAACATTGCAGCCACATTCAACCGCGCCAATGCGTTCAACATGGGCGAAGTCACGGCATACGAGAGCCGTTCTGCAAATGTTCCATGGACATTTTCTCCGACTATGGACCTCGGGCGCAATCCTGTATGGCCAAGGATGTGGGAGAGCTTCGGTGAAGATGCCTGCCTCAACGCAAAGATGGCAGTCGCAATGACACAAGGCCTGCAGGGAGACGATCCGAACCATATAGATTCAAGGCATATCGCAGCATGTGCCAAGCATTTCATGGGCTACGGTGTCCCTGTTACAGGCCAGGACCGCACCCCGTCTTCTATAACAGCTTCTGAACTCCGCGAAAAATACTTCGAGCCATTCAAGGAATGCCTGAAGGCAGGTGCCCTCTCGCTTATGGTCAATTCTGCAAGCAACAACGGAATGCCGTTCCACTGCAACCGTGAGCTTCTCACAGGATGGGTAAAGGAGGAACTCAACTGGGACGGGATGATAGTGACAGACTGGGCTGACATCAACAACCTGTACACCCGTGAACGCGTAGCCTCAAGCAAGAAAGAGGCAGTCAAACTGGCAATCAACGCCGGAATAGACATGGCCATGGTTCCATACGAATGCCAGTTCTGCATAGACCTGAAAGAGCTTGTGGAGGAAGGTGAAGTACCTATGTCAAGGATTGACGATGCAGTCAGGAGGATTCTCCGCCTTAAATATCGCCTTGGCCTCTTTGAGAATCCTTGCACAAGATTTGAGGACTACGATGCCTTTGCGTCAGAAGTTTCAGCCAAGAAGGCATACATGGCTGCTGTAGAATCAGAAGTCCTTCTGAAAAACAGCGGAATACTCCCTATCACAGACAAGGACACCAGAATACTTGTCACAGGACCTAACGCCAACTCAATGAGGACACTGAACGGAGGATGGTCATACACATGGCAGGGACATGGGGCAGAAGAGCCAGGCTGCACAGAACAGTACAACACCATATTTGAAGCCCTTTCTGCAAAATTCAGCAATATCCGTTTCGTTCCCGGAGTATCATACGATCTCACAAGCACTGACTGGAAACATGAGACAGTTGACATTGCGCCTGCAGTTGCTGCAGCACGTCATTCGGACATAATCATAGCCTGCGTAGGAGAGAACACATATTGCGAGACTCCCGGGAATGATGTAGACATAAACCTGTCCTCAAGCCAGAAGGCCCTTGTCAAGGCACTCGCCTCAACCGGAAAACCCATTGTCCTTGTCCTCAACGAGGGAAGGCCACGCGTATTGAATGACATAGAGCCTCTTGCAGACGCAATCATCGACATTATGCTTCCTGGCAACTACGGCGGTGATGCACTTGCCGCGCTGATCTCCGGAGAAGAGAATTTCAGCGGACGCCTTCCGTTTACATACCCTAAATACACCAACAAGTTTGCGGTATACGACTACAAGCCATGCGAAAACCAGCAGACTATGTCCGGTGCATACAACTACAATGCTGTAATGGACGTTCAGTGGCCATTCGGATACGGCCTGAGCTATACAAGCTTCGTGTATTCAAACATGAAAGTCGACAAATGCGAATTCACTGCAGAAGACACATTGAACATCTCAGTAGATGTCACAAATGTAGGCGAAGCAAATGGCAGGAAAAGTGTCCTCCTGTTTTCAAGCGACATGTATGCAAGTTCAATTCCGGATGTCCGCAGGCTGCGTGACTTTGCAAAGGTTGACCTCATGCCGGGAAAGAAGGAGACAATCACATTCAAGCTCCCTGCAAAAGACCTTGCATTTGTCAATTATGATGGGAAATGGACTCTCGAGGCAGGTGACTTCGTGCTGTCAATCGGAGATGAAAGCGTAACTGTAAAATGCACAGAGACTGTCCTATGGGACAGCCCGAACATATAAACCCCTAAACTATTTTATATGAAGAAAGTCCTGGTGATAGGAGGAGGCGGCCGTGAGCACGCAATCGTAGATGCGCTCAGCCGTTCACAGAAAGTCGGTAAAATCTATTGCGCTCCCGGAAATGCCGGCATTGCAGCACAGGCGGAATGTATCCCGCTCAAAGAAACGCAGGTCGAAGAACTCAAGGCCTTCGCTGCTGAAAACAGGATAGACCTGACTGTAGTTGGTCCGGAAGCGGCACTTGCTGCAGGAATTTCAGATGCCTTCACACAGGCAGGACTGAGGATATTCGGCCCGTCAAAGGCTGCTGCTACAATCGAGTCAAGCAAGGATTTCGCCAAACGTCTCATGGCAAAATATGACATCCCTACTGCTGCATTCGAGACTTTCGAAGACTATGGCGAGGCACTCGGATATGTACGGAACGGTTCATTCCCTGTCGTACTGAAATATGACGGGCTTGCAGCTGGAAAGGGTGTCGTCATCCCTGAAACATTTGAAGAGGCTGATGCTGTCCTGAAAGACATGCTTCTTGACGACAAGTTCGGCAAGGGGAAAGTCGTTGTGGAGGAATTCCTCACAGGACCTGAGTTCTCTTTCATGTGCTTTGTAGACGGTACCGATGTAACTCCGATGGCACTCTCACAGGATCACAAGCGTGCCTATGAGGGTGACAAGGGGCCAAATACAGGAGGAATGGGAGCTTACTCCCCTGTCCCTATCATAACGGATGATGACATTGAATATTCACTGGAAAAGATAATGAAGCCTACAGCGGCCGCAATGGTGGCTGAAGGATGCCCGTTCAAGGGTGTCCTATATGGAGGCCTTATGAAGACACCGTCCGGAGTGAAGGTCATAGAGTTCAACTGCCGTTTCGGGGATCCGGAGACAGAAGTTGTACTGCCACGTCTCGAATCAGACATATATGACATATTCTCCGCAATTGCAGACGGCACAAAGATGCCAGAGGTCAAATGGTCAAAGGAAGTGACTATGGGATTTGTCATGGCATCAAAAGGATATCCTGGAAGCTATGAAAAGGGATACACAATCGAAGGGTTTGAGAATGCGCTTTCAGATGCATCTGTAAGGATTTACCATATGGGAACTGTATCCAAGGATGGCAATATTGCCACATCCGGAGGCCGCGTCCTCATGGTTGTCGGTACTGCAGGAACATTGCAGCAGGCACATGACAAGGCGCTCGCAGCTGTTGAAAAGATTGAGTGCAGCAACCTGTTCTTCCGCCGTGACATCGGCTGGAGAGTACTTTAAACCCAAAGGCCAGGCAAAGGCAATTATCCGAAATTCAAGAACAATGGCAAGAATAGTAAGCGGAAAGGAACTTTCAGCAAAGCTGAAGGAGGAAATGGCAGCCCAGGTGGCGACATTCCCTGAAAAATATGGCAGAGTACCTCATCTCGTTGTGATCCTTGTAGGGGACAACCCTGCAAGCGTATCATATGTGACTGGCAAGGCAAAGGCATCAGAGGTAGTCGGGATAAAGAACACCACAATAAGGAAACCTGGGACAATCTCAGAGCAGGAGCTTCTTGACCTTATTATGGAATTGAACAATGATGACACTGTCGACGGAATCCTTGTCCAGCTTCCGCTCCCGAGGCACATCAGTGAAGCCAAGGTCATAGAGACCATAGCGAAAGAAAAGGACGTAGACGGATTTCATCCGCTCAATGTGGCGGCTCTCTGGCAGAAACAGCCATGCACAGTGGCATGCACCCCAAAAGGAATAGTAAAGATGCTCAAAGAAGCAGGAGTTGAAATCAGCGGCAAGAGGGCTGTAGTCATAGGACGCAGCAATATTGTCGGTCTCCCGGTCTCGAAGCTTCTGCTCGATGAGAATGCTACAGTGACCATCGCGCATAGCCGTACTGCCAACCTCCCGGAAATCACCAGGCAGGCAGACATACTTGTCGTAGCAATCGGCAAGCCCCGTTTTGTCACCTCTGACATGGTGTCAGACGGCACTGTTGTCATAGATGTAGGAGTCAACCGTGACCCGGAGACAGGTAAACTGTGCGGAGATGTTGACTACGCGGAAGTTGAGCCCAAAGCCTCTGTCATCACTCCGGTTCCAGGAGGTGTCGGTCCCATGACAATCTGCTGCCTTATGGAAAACACCATCGAATGCTTCCTTAGGAAAAACTTTTCTAAAGGATTATAGTTATATCCTATTATTCGCCTGACATGGAAATCCGCATAAAAGTTGTGCGTGGCACATGACTTTTTACGGAATTACCATGAACAGTACATCTGAATACACATTTACAATCATTGTCCCGGTCTACAATGAAGAGGACAACATCTATACTTTGGAAGATAGGTTGAAAGCCTATCTTCCAATTTGTACATATAGGGCATGCGTACTTTTCATCAACGATGGCTCCAAAGACAACAGCGGCAAGCTGCTGGCAGAGATATGCAGCCGCAACAAGGATTTCTTCTATATAAGCTTTACCCGCAATGCTGGGCTTAGCGCAGCCCTGAAGGCAGGAATAGACTGCACAGAATCAGAATATGTCGGATATATGGACGCCGACCTGCAGACTGCGCCTGAGGATTTCAACCTCCTGCTTGCAGACATTGCTGGCTACAGCATGGTCATCGGCATCCGCGCCAGCCGCAAGGACTCATTCTTCAAGAACCTCCAGTCAAGGATAGCCAACGGTTTCAGGAGAATGATGACAGGCGATGGTGCGACAGACACTGGATGTCCTCTCAAAGTCCTGCATACGGATGTGGCCAAACGTATTCCTCTCTTCAAGGGGATGCACCGTTTCCTGCCTGCACTCGTGCTTCTACAGGAGGGGGCAACTTACAGGCAGATTCCTGTCAGGCACTTCCCTAGGGTCGCGGGCGTCTCGAAATACCATCTGTGGAACAGGCTGTGGGGACCGTTCGCAGACTGCTTCGCCTACAGATGGATGAAACCGCGCTACATCAACTATTCGATAGCCGAAAGCAATATAACAGAGCCTAAAACCGAAGCGTACACGAAATGAGTACAGCAATTATATTTGCAATCGGCTTTGCCGCACAGTTCCTGTTCTCCGCCAGGACACTGCTGCAATGGCTCAAGTCAGAAAAGGCCAGGACAGTGGTGTCACCTTCCTCGTACTGGGTCTTGAGTGTTGCCGGATCATGGCTGTTCTTCATCTATGGATACATGCGCAATGACTTCTCCATAATCCTGGGACAGTTCATTTCATATTACATATATCTGTGGAACCTGAATCTCAAGGGTCTGTGGAAACAGATGCACATTCCGGTACGCATGGTTCTCATTGTGACACCGTTTGCTGCAGCCGGATTCATGCTGAAGGATACCGGAGCATTCCTGGATTCATTCCTCTGCAACAAGGATATTCCGCTGTGGCTTATAATATTCGGCTCCGCCGGCCAGGTGATATTCACCCTCAGGTTCGTCTACCAATGGTTCTGGTCAATCATAAGGCACGAATCCGTGCTGCCCCGCGGCTTCTGGATTATAAGCATAATCGGTTCTGCGACCATAATTGCATACGGCATATTCCGTCATGATCCTGTCCTTATCCTCGGCCAGTCATTCGGCTTTGCAGCATACTGCAGGAATCTTGTAATTGGACATAAATCAAGGAAACTTCAGACAATATAGAAATATGAAAAACTTTTTCAAGACACATCCCGTGGGATGTGTCATACTGATGTCGTCACTTTTGCTCTTGCCACTGATATCAATGAGGGACTTCACCCCTTCCAATGAACTGAGGTATCTATCTATTGTGGACGAAGCAATAGCTGATGGCCATGTATTTACATTTAGGAACCAGGGAGAGCCATACGCAGACAAGCCGCCTCTCTATTTCTGGCTGATGATGCTCTGCCGCACAGTCTTCGGATGTCATAGCATGCCTGTACTGTCAATGCTGTCGCTTATTCCGGCATTTGTCATAGTCACAATAATGGACCGCTGGCTCGGGACTGTCTCCAGACGGTATTCACTCTCCTGCTACTGTCCGGTGACCAGGGCGGCAATGGCACTGATGATGATGTCAACGGCACTTTTCCTCGGGATGTCAGTCTTCCTCAGGATGGACATGCTGATGTGCATGTTCATTGTACTTGCCCTGTATGTATTCTACAGGATGTACACCGGTGAAGGCTCATTCAAGGTCAATTCTTGTCTGCTGCCCCTGTTCATATTCCTTGCCCTCTTCACAAAAGGGCCTGTAGGACTGCTGGTGCCGCCTGTCACAATCCTTGTCTTCCTCATATTGTCAGGGAAATGGAGGGAAACCGGAAAATATCTCGGCTGGAAGACATGGGGTATAATAGCTGTCCTCTGTGCAATCTGGTTTACAGGCGTATATATTGAAGGCGGCAAGGCATATCTAAACAATCTGCTTTTTCACCAGACAGTAGACCGTGCCGTAAATGCATTCCACCACAAGGAACCGTTCTGGTACTACCTGACAACCATCTGGTATGTCACTGCACCGTATTCCATTGTTCTGATTCCAGTACTTATGGCAAGCTTCTTCACCTTGAAAGGCAATAAGATGACAGAACCGGAGCTGCTTTTTGCCACAGCTGTCATCTCAACAGTCTTCATGTTGTCATGCTTCAGCTCCAAGCTTGCAATATACCTTGCTCCAGTATTCCCGTTCCTGGTCTACCTGTTTCCTCTTGTCTATGCACGGTCCGGACGGAACATATACATTTCAGCAGGATTCGCCCTTCCATCGGCAATATTGGCAGCTGCAGGCATCGGTATCTTGTCCATTTTACCCATAATGGACAAAATACCGCAGTTATCAACAATTTCCGGCCAATACGGCTTCATTCATTCCCCTGCCGTATATGTATCCGCACTTATACTTGCAACAGGAGGCATAGCGTCAATAGCATTAGCCTCAAAGACAAAGTCATGGCAGTTCCAGGTAATGTCAATATCCATTTCAATGCTGCTAGCTGTATTTGCTGCTTCGTTCACAATACCGCAGGCAAATGACTATATAGGATATGGAAACATTTGCCAAAAGATTTTGGAAATGGACCCTACAGGACTGGCAGAAGTACACACTCTACATATGCACAGGCCGGAAAACATGGACGCTTACCTTGGGCATGACATAGTTGACCATGGCAAAGACATCAAGTCATTCATCAAGGACGCTCCGGATTCAGGCTATCTGATAGTCACGGCCAAGAGGGTATCAGGCAATCAGGAACTTGAAGAATTCCTGATAGGAAAAGAGACCATAGAATGCGGTCCATACACGATATACCGCCTTGATTCAGGAACAGGACATCGGCAGGGCACAACAGAAAAGGAGGTGACAAGATGAAAGCACTTGTTACAGGAGCTGCAGGATTCATAGGCAGCCGCATATTTCACACACTTGCATCAAGAGGAGATGAAGTCGTCGGCATAGACAATATCAATGACTATTATGACACACGATTGAAATATGGCCGCCTGGCCGAATGCGGCATAGGCCATCAGGCAGAGATTGCCGGACAAGAAGTGCATAGCACAGTTTTCGGCACAGCAAGGTTCATACGGATGTCAATAGATGACAATGATGCCATCAACAGGCTTTTCATGAAAGAAAAGTTCGATATCGTCGTAAACCTTGCTGCACAGGCAGGGGTCCGATACTCGATAACAAATCCATACGCCTATCTGCAGAGCAACCTTGCCGGCTTCCTCAATATCCTGGAATGCTGCAGGAACCATCCTGTAAAGCATCTTGTCTACGCCTCATCAAGTTCCGTCTACGGGATGAACGAAAGTGTCCCATACCGTGAGGAGGACAAGGCAGACAGTCCTGTAAGCCTCTATGCAGCCACCAAGAAGTCAAACGAACTTATGGCCCATGCCTACTCAAAGCTATACGGCATACCTGTGACAGGCCTGAGATTCTTCACCGTATATGGTCCATGGGGCCGCCCGGACATGTCCCCAATGCTGTTTGCAGATGCCATCAGCCACGGCAGGTCTATAAAAGTTTTCAACAATGGTGACATGATAAGGGATTTCACCTACATTGACGACATCGTGGAAGGAACAATAAAGGCAATGGAGCATATCCCGTCACCTGACCACAATGGAGTCCAGTACCGTATCTACAATATCGGCTGCTCACATCCGGTAAGACTGATGGACTTCATAGAGGAAATTGAGACAGCAATGGGCAAGAAGGCCGGGAAGATATTCCTCCCGATGCAGCCAGGCGATGTATACCGGACAAATGCAGACACATCACTCCTGGAGAAAGAGGTTGGATACCGTCCGTGCATAACACTGCACGAAGGCATATCAAGATTCATTGAATGGTACTGCTCAGACAGCAACCCATTGAGATAGCCCTAAAGAACAACTTTCTGCACGAAGAAAATCCAGTCTCTTCTATACGAAAAAATCCCGCCTCTTCCGAGACGGGATTCTCTTCTGTATAGACCTCTATTAGAGGTTGTTCATTGCTTTCTGGTACTCTTCCATTGGAGCGACAAGTATCTCCTGGAAATCCTTCTGGCCCGTACCGGCCGGAATTGCATGTCCGCAGATAACGTTCTCCTTCAGACCTTCGAGAGTATCGACACGGCCACGGATAGCAGCCTCGCTGAGCACCTTTGTAGTCTCCTGGAATGATGCTGCAGAGATGAAGCTGTTTGTCTTCAACGCTGCCCTTGTGATACCCTGGAGCACCTGGCTCGCAGTTGCAGGCTTTGCCTCTCGGAGAACCATCATCTTAAGTCCCTGCCTGTCAAGTGAAGAGTTCTCGCTCCTCATCTCACGCGCAGAAATGATGTCCCCCTCCTCAAAGTTCTGTGAATCTCCGGCATCGACAACATAGAACTTGCCATAGATCCTGTCATTTGTATCCATGAAGTTCCACTTGTCAACAAGCTCCTCCTGGAGGAATTCAGTGTCACCCGGGTCATTGATCTGTACCTTACGCATCATCTGACGCACGATAATCTCAAAGTGCTTGTCGTTGATCTTCACACCCTGGAGACGGTAGACCTCCTGGATTTCATTGACAATGTACTCCTGAACCTTGATAGGACCGAGGATGCTGAGAATATCTGTAGGGGAGATTGCACCGTCCGAAAGCCTCATTCCGGCCTTCACATAGTCATTCTCCTGTACCAGGATCTGCTTTGTAAGAGGAACGAGATAACGTTTCTCAAGGCCAGTCTTGTTCCTAATGATGATTTCCCTGTTACCCCTCTTGATCTTGCCCATGATAACCTCTCCATTGATTTCGGAAACGATTGCAGGGTTAGACGGGTTACGTGCCTCAAACAGCTCTGTGACACGAGGAAGACCTCCGGTGATATCGCTTGACTTACCGATTGCACGAGGAATCTTGATAATGATGTCTCCGACCTTGACATCGTCACCGTCATTGACCATTACATGTGCTCCTACAGGCAAGTTGTACTGTTTCTTGCTCTCACCGTTCTCATCTATGATATTGATAGAAGGGTTCTTTGTCTTGTCTCGTGACTCTATGATGACCTTATCCCTGTTGAGAGAGTACTCATCAGCCATCTCCTCACGGAATGTGACACCTTCAAGCATGCTGTCGAAACGTGCCTTACCGGCTGTCTCGATGATTGTGATTGCGTTGTAGGCATCCCACTCACAGATGAGGTCACCCTTGACAACCTTGTCACCATCCTTCTTGTAAAGGACTGAACCATAAGGTACATCATACTGCGAGAATGTTATACCGGTGTTCTCATCTACGATACGGACCTCAGTTGTACGGCTGACAACAACATCGCTGATGCTTCCGTCGTTGTTGACCCTCTCGATAGTACGGAGTTCCTCAAACATGAGCTTACCGTTGTACTTCGATGTAATAGAACTTTCTGACGCCGTACTTGATGCTGTACCTCCGACGTGGAATGTACGGAGTGTAAGCTGTGTACCAGGCTCTCCGATTGACTGTGCAGCGATGACACCGACAACCTCTCCTTTCTCAACCATCCTTCCGGAAGCAAGGTTACGCCCGTAGCATTTTGCGCAGACACCCTTACGGGACTCGCAGGTAAGCACTGAACGGATTTCAACCTGCTCAATAGGAAGCGACTCGATAAGGTTTGCAACATCCTCTGTAATCTCCTCGCCTGCAGGAAGTATAAGTTCTCCTGTAAGTGGGTTGAATATGTCATGGACAGATGTTCGTCCGAGAATTCTCTCACCAAGTGACTCGACAATCTCGTCCTTGCTCTTGATTGCAGTTGCAATAAGTCCACGGAGTGTACCGCAGTCCTGCTCATTGATAATCACATCGTGTGAAACGTCAACGAGACGACGTGTAAGGTAACCTGCATCGGCAGTCTTCAACGCTGTATCGGCAAGACCTTTACGGGCACCGTGGGTTCCGATGAAGTACTCGAGCACTGACATTCCCTCCTTAAGGTTGGAGATGACAGGGTTCTCGATAATCTCGGCTCCCTGGCCACCGGACTTCTGAGGCTTCGCCATCAATCCACGCATACCGCAGAGCTGCTTGATCTGCTGAGTTGAACCACGGGCTCCGGAATCAAGCATCATATACACAGGGTTGAATCCCTGCTGGTCGCTTGAAATCTGCTTCTCGACGATACCGGTAATCTGGTTGTCGATAGAAGTCCAGAGGTCAATCACCTTGTTGTAACGCTCGTTGTTGGTGATGAATCCCATCGCGAAGTTGTTCTTGATCTCCTCTACAGTCTTGTAGCCGTTCTCGATAAGGCCTTTCTTCTCCTCAGGGATGAGCACATCACCAAGGTTGAATGACAGACCTCCCTTGAATGCCATTGTGTATCCAAGATCCTTGATGTCATCGAGGAACTGTGCTGTCCTTGCGACACCGGTATTCTTGATTACGAGTGAGATGATCTTCCTGAGTGATTTCTTTCCGAGAATCTCATTGATGTAAGGGACCTCCTGAGGAACAAGCTGGTTGACGATAATCCTACCAGGGGTAGTCTCTACCATCTCATAGCCTTCCTCAAGGTTCATCTTGTTCTTAGGAAGCCTTACATTTATCTTTGCATGTATCTCAATAGCCTTCTCATTAAGTGCAATAATTACCTCCTGAGGGCCATAGAACCTCATTCCTTCTCCCTTTACGCCCGGACGGATCTTTGTGATATAGTACAGTCCGAGCACCATGTCCTGTGAAGGGACAGTGATAGGCGTACCGTTGGCCGGGTTAAGGATATTGTGCGAACCGAGCATGAGGAGCTGTGCCTCAAGTATGGCTGCATTTCCAAGAGGAAGGTGAACAGCCATCTGGTCTCCGTCGAAGTCGGCGTTGAATGCCGTACACGCAAGCGGATGCAGCTGGATAGCCTTACCCTCGATCATCTTTGGCTGGAATGCCTGGATACCGAGCCTGTGAAGTGTTGGCGCACGGTTCAGGAGAACCGGATGTCCCTTCATCACATTCTCAAGGATATCCCAGATGACAGGGTCCTTCCTGTCAACAATCTTCTTCGCAGACTTGACAGTCTTCACAATACCCCTCTCAATCAGTTTCCTGATGATGAACGGCTTGTAAAGTTCAGCTGCCATAAATTTAGGAAGACCGCACTCATGCATCTTCAGCTCAGGTCCTACGACAATCACCGAACGTGCTGAGTAGTCGACACGTTTACCGAGCAAGTTCTGACGGAAACGTCCCTGTTTACCCTTCAGCGAGTCAGAGAGTGACTTCAGTGTCCTGTTTGCCTCGCTCTTTACTGCATTTGACTTCTTTGAGTTGTCAAAGAGTGAGTCGACAGCCTCCTGGAGCATACGCTTCTCGTTACGGAGGATAACCTCAGGCGCCTTGATTTCGATAAGCCTCTTCAGACGGTTGTTCCTGATGATAACCCTCCTGTAGAGATCATTCAGGTCAGATGTCGCAAAACGGCCTCCGTCAAGCGGAACGAGAGGACGGAGATCCGGAGGTGTCACAGGTATAACCTTGAGGATCATCCACTCAGGACGGTTGATACCCTTTGACTCCTGGAACCATTTCACAATGCTCAGCCTCTTGAGGGCCTCTGCCCTGCGCTGCTGTGAAGTTTCACGTATCATCTTCTGGCGGAGTTCCTTTGCAAGCTCATCTATGTTGATGTCCTTCAGGAGTTCATAGATGGCCTCGGCTCCCATTCCTGCCCTGAACTTGTCAGGATCGTCATTAGGGAGATTCTGGTTCTCCGGCATGCTGTCTATCAGGTCAAGGTATTCCTCCTCAGAAAGGAGATCCTGCCTTGCTGTCTCAGTAGTACCTGGATTGATTACGATATATTTCTCGTAATAGATTACAGACTCCAGTTTCTTTGCAGGGATTCCGAGGAGGGCGGCAATCTTGTTTGGAGCTGACTTGAAGTACCAGATATGTGCCACAGGTACAGTAAGCTCAATGTGGCCCATCCTTTCCCTGCGGACTTTCTTCTCAGTAACCTCGACTCCGCACCGGTCGCAGACAATACCGCGATACCTGATCCTCTTGTACTTTCCGCAATGACATTCATAGTCTTTTGTCGGACCGAAGATCTTTTCGCAAAACAGTCCATCCCTTTCCGGCTTGTATGTCCTGTAGTTGACCGTCTCCGGCTTCAGGACCTCTCCTGAAGACCTCAGTTTGATGTCTTCAGGAGATGCGAGAGAGATGCTGATCCTTTCGAAATTGCTCTTGACTTTATTTTCTTTATTAAAAGTAGGCATATTCCTATAATTTCAAATTGTCAGACAAATTAATCCAAAGTTACTTTCAGTCCAAGACCCCTGAGCTCATGCAGGAGCACGTTGAGTGACTCCGGAATACCAGGAGTTGGCATGAGGTCTCCCTTGACGATAGCCTCGTAGGCCTTTGACCTTCCGGTCACGTCATCGGATTTCACGGTCAGGATTTCCTGGAGGACATTTGATGCACCGAATGCCTCGAGTGCCCATACCTCCATTTCTCCGAACCTCTGTCCTCCAAACTGTGCCTTACCTCCAAGAGGCTGCTGTGTAATGAGTGAATAAGGTCCGATAGAACGGGCGTGCATCTTGTCGTCAACCATGTGGCCGAGCTTAATCATATAGATGACCCCGACAGTTGCAGGCTGGTCAAACCAGTCTCCTGTACCGCCGTCCCTCAAATATGTCTTGCCATATCTTGGAAGTCCAGCCTTGTCTGTGTATTCACATATTTCATCCAGGCTTGCTCCGTCAAAGATAGGGGTGCTGAACTTGAGTCCAAGTTCCTCACCTGCCCAGCCGAGGACAGTCTCATAGATCTGTCCGAGGTTCATACGTGAAGGCACACCAAGAGGGTTAAGGACGATATCCACTGGAGTTCCGTCAGCAAGGAAAGGCATATCCTCATCCCTTACTACCTTGGCAACGATACCCTTGTTACCGTGGCGTCCCGCCATCTTGTCACCGACCCTGATTTTCCTCTTCTTTGCAACATAGACCTTGGCAATCTGCATCACGCCGTTAGGAAGCTCGTCACCGACCTTGATCTTGTCAAGTGTCCTCTTGTGCCTTGCAGCCGCCTCCTTGTAGGCAATGCAATAGTTGTTGATGATATCCTTGATAAGGACGTTGGTATTCTTGTCTGCAGTCCACTTGCTTGAATTTATGTCCTCATAGTTGATTGCACGGAGATCCTCCATTGTGATATCCTTGCCCTTAGCTATGATTTCAACTCCATAGAGGTCACTTACACCTGCGCTCTTCTTGCCTTCGACAAGTACAGCGAGCTTGCTGAGGAACTTCTCACGGAGAAGCTCTGCCTTCTTGTTGAATTCATCCTCCGCAATGTCAAGCTTAGCCTTCTGGTCAGCCTTTGCACCCCTCTTGTTGCTTTCCTTGGCAACCTTTGAATAGAGTGCTGTGCCGATAACTGTTCCGCTAAGTGAAGGGGTAGCCTTGAGTGAAGCATCCTTGACATCACCTGCCTTGTCTCCGAAGATTGCACGGAGAAGTTTCTCTTCCGGTGAAGGATCACTCTCTCCCTTAGGAGTAATCTTTCCGATCATGATGTCACCCGGATCAATGTGTGCACCGATACGGATGATACCGTTGTCATCAAGATTCCTTGTTGCATCCTCGCTGACGTTAGGAATATCAGATGTAAGCTCCTCCATACCGCGCTTGGTGTCACGGACCTCAGTTATGTACTCATCGACATGTACTGAAGTAAGGATATCCCATCGGGTCATCCTCTCGGAAAGGACGATAGCATCCTCATAGTTATATCCCTTCCAAGGCATGAATGCCACTTTAAGGTTACGTCCGAGTGCAAGCTCTCCCTTCTGGGTTGCATATCCCTCAGTCATGATCTGTCCCTTCACAAGCTTGTCACCCTTGCGGACGATAGGCTTGAGCAGGATAGTGGTGCTCTGGTTTGTCCTTCTATATATAGGAAGCTTATATACTGTAATATCAGGTGAGAAACTTACAAATCTCTCATCATCAGTACGCTCATACTTTACATGTATCTCCTTTGCATCTACATAGACAACCTCTCCAGTGCGCTCTGCAATGATCTGTGTCCTTGAATCCAGGCAGACCCTCTCCTCCAGGCCGGTACCGACAATCGGTGACTCTGGGTTAAGGAGCGGAACAGCCTGACGCATCATGTTGGCACCCATCAATGCACGGTGCGCATCATCATGCTCAAGGAACGGAATCAATGAGGCTGCGACTGAGGCAATCTGGTTAGGGGCAACGTCCATGTAGTTCACCTCTTCCTTGGTTACAACAGGGAAGTCTGCACCATATCGGCAGAGGATCCTGTCCTCAAGGATATTTCCCTCATCATCAAGCTTCACGTTCGCAAGGGAGACCATCTGGTTCTCCTCTTCCTCAGCACTCATGTACTGCCAGCCGCCGCTGGTAAGGTCAACCTTTCCGTTCTCCACCTTGCGGTATGGAGTCTCGATGAATCCAAGCTCATTGATCCTTGCATAGACACAGAGAGATGAGATAAGTCCGATGTTCGGACCCTCCGGTGTCTCGATAGGGCAAAGACGTCCGTAATGTGTATAGTGCACGTCCCTGACCTCGAATCCGGCCCTCTCCCTCGACAGACCTCCTGGACCGAGGGCAGAAAGACGGCGTTTGTGCGTCATCTCTGAAAGCGGGTTGGTCTGGTCCATGAACTGTGACAGCTGGCTCGTTCCGAAGAAAGAGTTGATCACAGAGGAAAGTGTCTTCGCGTTGATAAGGTCAATAGGTGCAAACTGCTCGCTGTCGCGCACGTTCATCCTTTCGCGGATAGTCCTTGCCATCCTTGAAAGGCCAACGCTGAACTGGTTTGCAAGCTGCTCGCCGACTGTCCTGATACGCCTGTTGCTCAAATGGTCAATGTCATCGACAATTGCCTTTGAGTTGATAAGCTGAATCAGATATTTGATAATCTCGATGATATCAGTGTTGGTGAGAACCCTGGTATTCTCATCGATTGTAAGATTTAGCTTCTTGTTGAGACGGTATCTTCCGACATCTCCAAGGTCATATCTCTTCTCTGAGAAGAAAAGCTTGTCTATGACATCCCTTGCTGTTGCCTCATCAGGCGGTTCCGAATTGCGGAGCTGCTTGTAGATATAGTTGATAGCCTCTGTCTCTGTATTTGTCGGGTCCTTCTGAAGAGTATTGTAGATGATTGCGTATTCATTTACATTTGTCTCTTCTTTCTGTAGAAGGATAGTCTTGACATCAGTCTCTGAAAGTTTCTCGATAGTCTCATCGCAAAGTATCTCACCACGCTCTACTATCGGCATTGTCCTTTCCACTGGAATCACCTCTCCGGTATCCTCGTCAACGAAGTCCTCAATCCATGTCTTGAGCACCTTTGCCGCAAGTTTCCTGCCCTCGTTCTGTCTAAGGTTTTCTGGAGTGGCCTCAATCTCGTCAGCCAGTCCGAATATGTCTATGATATCCTTGTCGCCGTTGAATCCAATGGCACGGAGAAGGGTTGTAACAGGTAATTTCTTCTTACGGTCAATGTATGCATACATGACATTGTTGATGTCAGTAGCAAACTCAATCCATGATCCTTTGAAAGGGATAATCCTGGCAGAATACAGTTTTGTACCGTTCGCATGAAGGCTCTGTCCGAAGAACACACCAGGCGACCTGTGAAGCTGTGAGACTATAATTCTCTCTGATCCGTTGATTACGAACGTACCTGCAGGTGTCATATAAGGAATGTTCCCGAGGTAAACGTCCTGAACTTTCGTCTCGAAGTCCTCGTGCTCCGAATCGCTGCACGAAAGGCGAAGCTTTGCCTTTAGAGGGACATTGTAAGTCAACCCCCTTTCAAGACACTCATCAATCGAGTACTGTGGAGGGTCGATGAAATAATCGATGAATTCAAGTTTGTAATTGTTCCTTGTATCCTCGATTGGAAATACTTCCATGAATACCTGATACAGACCCTCATTGCGCCTGTTCTCCGGAGTACTGTCAAGCTGGAAGAAATCATGGAATGACTTCAACTGCACCTCGAGCAAGTCTGGATATTCAAGGAGTATTTTTGATGATGCGAATGAAACTCGCTGTTTATTAGACTTTTGTAACATCGTACTGTGTCTTTGTTATAGAGAAAAACTTAAATACGACAAAAAGGTTTAGGGCCTAGTCCGACCCTAAACCTGACTCATATTCCCTTAAAAGGGAGCGGTGAAGTTATTTAACCTCAACTTCAGCACCCTGCTCCTCAAGGGCAGCCTTAACCTGCTCAGCCTCAGCCTTAGATACTTTCTCCTTAACGATTGCATCCGGAGCCTTGTCTACGAGGTCTTTTGCCTCTTTAAGTCCAAGACCTGTAATCTCCTTGACAGCCTTTACTACGCCAAGCTTAGCCTGGCCAGCTGACTTAAGGATTACGTTGAACTCAGTCTGCTCTGCAGCTGCAGCCTCTCCTGCTGCTGCCGGTGCTGCTACTGCTACTGCAGCGGCTGCAGGCTCGATTCCGTACTCATCTTTGAGGATCTGTGCAAGTTCCTGAACGTCTTTTACAGAAAGGTTTACCAACTCTTCTGCAAGTGCTTTAATATCTGCCATAATTCTTTATATTTAAATAGTTTATAATTATTATTCTCTTTCTGAAAGTGTCTTCACGAGGCCTGCAATTGTTCCGCCTGCAGACTGCAGTGCAGAAATAACGTTGCGTGCAGGTGACTGGAGAAGTCCGACAACGTCTCCAATGAGTTCCTCGCGTGACTTGATGTTGCAGAGCTCGTTAAGCTTGTCTGCACCGACAAAGGCGCACTCCTGAACGTATGCTCCCTTGAGAGCCGGTTTCTCTGATCCTTTCTCGTTGTATGACTTGATGAGCTTTGCAGGAGCATTAGGAGTCTCTGTGTACATCACCGCTGTAGGACCTTCGAGGATAGGGAAGAGAAGGTTCAACTCCTCATTTTCCATACCTGAGAACACCTTGTGAAGAAGAGTATTCTTTGTCACAACAAGCTTGATGTTCTTCTCGAAGCAGTCACGGCGAAGCTTCGCTGTCTGTTCAGCATTGAGTCCGGAGATATCAGTGATATAGAAGTTCGGAGTCTCCTGGATCTGTGCTGCGATAGATTCAATTATCTGGGCTTTTTCTTCTTTTCTCATAACATTGAATTTTATTACTCAGCACTTACTGTCTTGATATCTACATGAATTCCTGGACTCATTGTAGTGCAGATTGAAATACCTTTCAGATAGGTACCCTTGAGGGTCTGAGGTTTCAGTTTCATGATAGCAGAAATAAGCTCCTGTGCATTGTCGCAAATCTGCGCACCAGTGAAGGATGCCTTTCCGATAGCAGCGTGAACGATACCTGTCTTGTCTACCTTGAAGTCAATCTTACCAGCCTTGACCTCCTTGACAGCTGTTCCTACTTCCATAGTCACAGTACCTGTCTTAGGGTTTGGCATAAGTCCCCTCGGACCGAGGATTCTACCGATAGCACCGACCTTGGCCATCACTGATGGAGTACAGATGATGACGTCAACATCCGTCCAGCCACCTTTGATCTTGTCTATGAATTCGTCAAGTCCAACGAAGTCTGCTCCAGCCTCCTTTGCCTCTGCCTCCTTGTCTGGTGTACAGAGGACAAGAACCCTTGTCTGCTTACCTGTTCCGTGAGGAAGTGTAACAACACCACGGACCATCTGGTTGGCTTTGCGTGGGTCAACACCAAGGTTAACTGCGAGCTCTACTGAAGCATCAAATTTAGTAAAGGTAATCTCCTTAACAAGCTCACATGCCTCTGCCAACTTGTACTCTTTGGCAGCATCATACTTTGCTGCCACCATTTTCTGGTTTTTAGTAAGTTTACTCATTTGCGTGTGATTTTTAGATGTCAGCAGGGAACTCGCCCTCGACTTTGATACCCATACTTCTCGCTGTTCCGGCAACCATTGTCATTGCAGACCTGAGTGTAAATGCATTCATGTCCGGCATCTTGCTCTCTGCAATTGCCTTTACCTGATCCCAGGTAATAGTTGCTATTTTCTTCCTGTTCGGCTCTGCTGATCCAGTGCTGACCTTTGCTGCTTCCTTGAGCTGTACAGCTACAGGCGGCTGCTTAACCTCGAATGAGAAAGACTTATCGCTGTAGACTGTAATTACAACAGGCAGTACTTTCCCTGCAGAATCCTGTGTGCGCGCATTGAACTGCTTGCAGAAATCCATTATGTTCAAACCCTTTGAACCGAGAGCCGGTCCTACTGGAGGTGATGGATTGGCCGCGCCACCTTTAATCTGGAGTTTAATAAACCCGGTAACTTCTTTTGCCATGATTTTTATTATTCTTTAGTTACTTGTGTAAAGTTGAGTTCAAGCAGAGTCTTCCTTCCGAAGATCATGACCATAACCTTAAGCTTGCTCCTGTCCTCGACAATCTCCTCCACTGTTCCGTCAAAGCCATTGAATGGTCCATCAGTAATCTTGACTGCCTCACCGACTGCATAGTCAACGATAGTCTCACCGTCACCTGCGGCAATCTCATCCTGCTCTCCGAGAATTCTCTTAACTTCTGAATCCCTTAGTGGAATAGGAATCTTTTCTTCCTGAGCCTTGCCCGAGCCTTTGCTTACTTCACGCTTCTCTGTAAGGAAGCCTGACATGTGGGGTACCTCGTTCCTGATGATATACTGCAGCTCTCCTGTCAGTTCCGCCTCTATAAGCACATATCCAGGATAGAAAAGACGCTCTGTACAGATACGTTTTCCATCACGGATCTTATATACTTTTTCTGTTGGGACAAGAACCTGTGAAACCAGATTCTGAAGACCGCACCTCTCAATCTCCTTCTCGAGATACTCTTTGGCTTTTTTCTCTTTCCCGCCTGCTGCGCGCAGCACATACCATTTCTTATTGCTCTCGCTCATATCGAACCGGTATTACAGTGTGTAGATAACACGCATCAGATTTTCGAAAGCATAATCCATTGCAAAGACAACAACAGCAAAAATCACAGAAGCAATCATTACAAGGAGCGCAGAACTCTGCAGATCCTTCCATGATGGCCATGTGACTTTCTTGGTCAACTCCACGTAGGACTCTTTAAGATAGTTTATGAACTTTCTCATCTTTACTTTTAATGGACGCCACAGATTGGAAGCTTGATGTAGCGTCTGTTAAACATTACCAAATCGTAACCTTTGATATTTTGCAGGGGAACCAGGATTCGAACCCAGACTAAAGGTTTTGGAGACCTCTGTACTACCCTTATACTATTCCCCTAAAAAAGTGGGTGAACTTTTCAGGACACCCACCTGATTATCTTTTCGGATTAGTCAAGAAGCTTTGTTACCTGACCTGCTCCTACTGTACGGCCACCCTCGCGGATTGCGAACTGAAGTCCTTCGTTGATAGCAACTGGATAGATAAGCTCTACAGTGATTGTAACGTTATCACCAGGCATTACCATCTCAACTCCCTCTGGAAGAGCAATCTCTCCTGTGATGTCAAGGGTACGGATGAAGAACTGAGGACGGTAGTGGTTGTGGAATGGAGTATGACGGCCACCTTCGTCTTTCTTCAGCACGTAAATCTCAGCCTGGAATTTCTGGTGAGGATGAATTGTGCCAGGTTTAGCAAGCACCTGTCCCCTCTTGATCTCTTTCTTGTCAATACCACGGAGAAGAAGACCGACATTGTCACCAGCCTCTCCCTGATCAAGGAGTTTACGGAACATCTCAACACCTGTAACGACAGTCTTCTTAGGCTCTTCACCAAGACCGACAATCTCAACCTCGTCACCAACGTGGATAATACCAGTCTCGATACGTCCTGTTGCTACAGTACCACGTCCTGTGATTGAGAAGATATCCTCGATAGGCATCAGGAATGGTTTCTCGTTGTCACGTGGAGGAAGCGGAACGTACTCATCGACAGCTGCCATAAGTTCCATAACCTTAGCCTCCCACTGAGGGTCACCGTTAAGTGCACCAAGTGCAGAACCACGGATAACAGGAGCATTGTCACCATCAAAGTTGTAGAATGAAAGAAGATCACGGAGCTCCATCTCTACGAGGTCAAGCATCTCAGGATCGTCAACAAGGTCAACCTTGTTCATGAAGACAACAATCTTAGGTACGTTCACCTGACGGGCAAGCAGGATGTGCTCACGGGTCTGAGGCATAGGACCGTCAGTTGCTGCGCAGACAAGGATAGCGCCGTCCATCTGGGCTGCACCAGTTACCATGTTCTTTACATAGTCAGCGTGGCCTGGACAGTCTACGTGTGCGTAGTGACGGTTTGCAGTCTGGTACTCAACGTGTGCGGTGTTGATAGTAATACCGCGCTCTTTCTCCTCTGGAGCGTTATCGATAGAGTCGAATGAACGAAGCTCAGAAAGACCAGCCTTAGCAAGTACTGTAGTAATTGCTGCAGTCAAAGTAGTCTTACCGTGGTCAACGTGGCCGATTGTACCGATGTTAACATGCGGTTTGTCTCTTTTAAAGGTTTCTTTAGCCATAATTTTATCTTTTAATGAGTATTATATACAAAAAAATAAGCAGAGCCGGTGGAGAGATTTGAACTCTCGACCTCTTCCTTACCAAGGAAGCGCTCTACCCCTGAGCTACACTGGCGTAGTTTCTTTTTGAGCGGAAGACGAGGTTCGAACCCGCGACCCTTAGCTTGGAAGGCTAATGCTCTACCAACTGAGCTACTTCCGCTTTTAATCTTGTGGGAGAAGATGGATTCGAACCACCGAAGGCGTAAGCCAGCAGATTTACAGTCTGCCCCATTTGGCCACTCTGGTATTCTCCCAAAATCCATAAAGAACTTTTGAGCCGATGGAGGGAGTCGAACCCACGACCCCGAGATTACAAATCACGTGCTCTAGCCAACTGAGCTACATCGGCGTTTCCCATTTTCAATCAGCAGTTGATTACTTTTCGAAAGGGATTGCAAAGATAGACATTAATTCTAATTCTGCAAAACTTTTTGCTCTATTTTTGCAAATTCTTTTAAAATTATCTTCAGAAGGCTGTCAGAGTCCAGGCCGAAGTCTGCCCTCAGCTCTGATTGAGTCCCTTGAGATACAAATACATCCGGAATCCCGACAGGCACAACAGAAGGCCTGTTTCTTCTTCCTGCAAGATATTCAGACACCGCTCCGAAAAGTCCTCCGGCAACACAGCCGTCCTCGACAGTGATTATACAGGCGCATTCTGCCGCAGCCTCGTCAACCAGATCTGTATCGAGAGGTTTCACATACCTTATATTATATATGGAAGGTGCAAGTCCTGTCTGCTGCAGACATGACCTTGCCGCCTCCAGCGCCCTGTTGGCAAAAGGACCGGCGGCAATCACAGCGACTCCGCTTCCGTCAAGAAGCTTCTCCCCTTTTCCGGCCGGAAGTCCTGAAAATTCAGAATTTCTCCAGTCCACCCCTTCTCCATATCCGCGCGGATACCTTATAATAAACGGGCCTCCTGGATATTCAGATGCTGTAAACATCATGTTCTTCAGCTCTATCTCATCCTTTGGTACAGCTATAACGGTCTGCGGTATGCTGCGGTATGCTGCCATGTCGAAATTTCCATGATGCGTAGCCCCGTCCTCGCCGACAAGTCCTCCACGGTCAAGGCATATCACGACACCAAGGTTCTGCAACGCCACATCATGGATAATCTGGTCATAGGCCCTTTGGGAAAAGGACGAATATATATTGCAGAACGGCTTCATTCCTCCTGCCGCCAGACCGGCTGAGAATGTTACGGCATGCTCTTCCGCAATGCCGACATCAAAGAAGCGTTCCGGCATCTCCCGGGCGAGTATATTCATGCCGCATCCGCTTGCCATTGCAGGAGTGACACCTACGATGCGGTTGTCTTTGCGTGCAAGCTCCAGCAGGACTTCACCGAAGACATCCTGATAGCGGCTGGGCTTGCCGGCACTGCTCGACAGCCTTTTGCCGGTAGACGGATCAAACACGCCTGGCGCATGCCAGATGGTCTGGTCCTCCTCTGCCGGGGCATACCCTTTACCTTTTGTAGTTATTACATGCAGCACACGTGGGCCCTTTATGTCTTTCAATTTCTGCAGGGTCCTGACGACCTGCTCCATGTCATTGCCGTCTATAGGGCCGAAATATCTGAAGCCAAGCGATTCGAACAAATCTCCTCCCGAATCCTGGACGAGGTGAGACTTGGTTGTCACGACTATGTTCTGCAAGGCTTCGCGGAAGCGTCCCTCCCCTATGCCGTTCCAGATACGGTTCTTCACACGATTGTACGCAGGATGTGTTGTGAGGTTAAGGAGATGCTCATGGATAGCACCGATATTCTTGTCTATTGAAATGTTGTTGTCATTGACAATCAGCAGGATGTCAGACTTGGCGCCTCCGGCATTGTTCAATCCTTCGAAAGCCAGCCCGCCGGATAGCGCACCGTCTCCGATAAGTGCGACTGTCTTAGCACCGGTCCCGGCAAATTCTGCAGCCTTTGCAAGTCCAAGAGCGGCAGAGATTGACGTGGATGAGTGCCCTGTCCCGAACGCATCATATTCACTTTCATCCCTTTTCGGAAATCCGCTTATACCGTTCTTCTTCCTGTTCTCGCGGAAAATGTCTTTCCTGCCGGTAAGTATCTTGTGGGCGTATGCCTGATGTCCCACATCAAATACGATGTTGTCTTCCGGAGTATTATAGACATAATGCAACCCGACAATGAGTTCCACTGCGCCAAGGCTTGAGCCGAGATGCCCGGGATTCTTTGAGCAACAGTCAATCATATAACTGCGGATTTCAGCGCAGAGGTCCTTCAGTTCCCCCGTGCTGAAACCCTTTATGTCAGACGGATAGTTTACCTTGTCCAATAATGGCATACCGGAGCTTTTTCTATTTGATGTTTGGTTCCTGAAGTCCGTATCCTTTCCTTGAATCCAGAAGTTTCACTCCTATGGCAAGTACAAGGGCGACAACACCGAGTCCCGCAAAGAAGAACATCACGTATGTGTAGTTGTTGCCTGTTGCAGACTTGATTGCCCCGATTGCCTTAGGCACGAAGATAAAGCCGATATTCTGGATATAGAAAGTCAGTGCCATCGTAGTGCCGAGCAGCTTGGCCGGCATTATCTTGGCGATTGATGGCCACATTGCAGACGGCAGCATTGCAAAGCCTACTCCAAGGAGGACCATAAGTATGATTGCAACAATCTTGTTGGTCATTGAAGGGATTGCAAATATGAGATGCACCGCAGTAATGAGTACAGCCCCGAAAATCATCAGGTCAGCACCATGTCCTTTCCTGTCATAGATCCCTCCGAAAAGAGGGGTGAGCACAATGCAGCCAAAAGGCAGTATAAGAGGGAAAAGCCCGGCAAGTTCCTGGCTTACGCCGAATTTTGACACCATCATTCCTGTGGAATATTTGAGGAACGGGTTCACTGCCGCATAGAAAAGGAGACAGAGGAATGCTATCATCCAGAATGCAGGATTCTTCACTACCTCCATTATGTCCTTGAAATGGAATTCATCCTCAGGTGAAGCCCCGCCTTCCTCAAGCCCGAGAGCAGCTGTCTGGCTGTCAAGCTTCTTGTCATATATGCAGTATACAAGGAACACCATGAGTCCTGCCGCGAGAAGGACAAGGCCGATGAGGACTGCAACGCCGACATTTCCTCCGGCTGCACTTACGATAGGAGGGGTTGCGCCGTATGCTATACCAGTCCCAAGGCGTGCAAGGGCAAGCTGAAGCCCCATTGCAAGTGCCATTTCGTATCCCACAAACCATTTGGCTATAGCCTTGGTTGCCGTTATCCCGGCTATTTCCGCACCTACGCCATAGATTCCGATCCCGATGACTGCCCATAGCACGGGCGTCCTCATCCCTGAACCGAGGAAATTCACCACAGGAAGCTCTGCTCCTGAAGTGACCATTGCACGCAGGTCAAAGAGCGACCATGTCAGCATCCCGATTCCTGCAACCATGAGAAGGCATGACATTATTCCGGTAAAGCGTATGCCCATCTTGTCAAGGATAAGTCCGCCGAAAATCAGCATAAGAAGATATACATTGAAGATAGAATAAGCTCCTGCCAATGAAGAATATTCACCTTCCGTTATCCCGTAGTCCGCACCTGTCAGCGTTGTCTCGACTGCAAATATGTTGTCCGAAGCCACGTATGCTGCAAACATCATTACACTGATGAAAAGCAGCATAAGCCATCTGGTGCCTTTGTTGTCCCTTAGTAGATTTGCCATTTCTGTATAGTTAAGCTGTTAATATTGCATTGATGCTATCTCATTATAGTTGCATCGCGGTCAGGCCCGATTGAGATTATCCTGATAGGGACTCCGAGATAGTCCTCCATAAACTTGATATATTCCTTGAACTCAGCAGGCAGTTCATCCTCGTTCCTGCATCCTGTAAGGTCTGCGTTCCAGCCCTTGAATTCAGTGTAGACAGGCTCAATCTCTGCGTATGTATCGAAAGGCATCTGGTCAGTTTCCTTGCCGTCCACCTTGTATGAGGTGCAGACCTTGATTGTCCCGAATGCGTCAAGGCAGTCTGATTTCATCATGATGAGGTCAGTTACACCGCTGATCATCACCGCATAGCGGAGTGCGACAAGGTCTAGCCAGCCGCAACGGCGCGGGCGTCCTGTAACTGCACCGAACTCATTGCCGATCTTGCGAAGCTTATCCCCGGTCCCGTCGAAGAGCTCGGTAGGGAACGGACCGCTTCCGACACGTGTACAATATGCCTTGAATATTCCGTAGACATGTCCAATCTGTGAAGGGGCAACTCCAAGGCCGACACACGCACCTGCACATGCGGTTGATGATGATGTCACAAACGGATATGAGCCATAGTCGATGTCAAGCATGGAACCCTGGGCACCTTCTGCAAGTATGGACCGGGTCTTGAGTGCATTGTTGACAAAATATTCGCAATCTACAAGCTGGAATTCCTTTATATATGCAACTGCCTCCATGAATGCTGCTTCCTCTGCATCTGGATTGCACTCATATCCCATCTGGCCGAGGATTGCAGCATGCCTGTCCCTGAGCTTCCTGTAACGTGCCTCGAAATCAGGTGCGAGGATATCTCCGACACGTAGGCCGTTGCGGCTTACCTTGTCTGTATATGTCGGACCTATGCCTTTCAGGGTCGAACCAATCTTGCCTTTGCCCATTGCAGCCTCGTTGGCTGCATCAAGAAGCCTGTGAGTCGGCAGGATAAGATGCGCCTTCTTCGCTATCACAATCCTTTCCTTTACCGGCACTCCCGTCTTCGCTATATTCTCGCACTCTCCCTTGAATGTGATAGGGTCAAGGACAACACCGTTTCCGACAATATTGACTGCATCCTTGCGGAATATTCCAGAGGGGACAGAACGGAGCACAAAGCTCTGTCCTTCAAAATGAAGCGAATGCCCGGCATTGGGACCGCCCTGGAAACGTGCCACTATAGGATAATTTCCTGCAAGTACGTCAACTATTTTTCCTTTTCCTTCATCGCCCCACTGGAGGCCAAGAACTACATCAAGTTTCATATATGTCTGTTTTTGTGTCTTTTATGTAATTAATTTCTAGAATGGAAGATCATCCTCCGGCTCTGAGGCATTGTCCATCTGCGGAGCTGCAGGAGTCTGATACTGAGGCGGCTGAGGCTGAGGTGCATACTGTGGCTGTCCGCCATAGGTCTGAGGTGCACCCTGCGGAGCGGCATACTGCTGCTGGCCGTATGCAGGCTGAGGCGCATAGCCCTGTGGCTGCTGCCCATACTGGTTTCCACCCTGATATGGCTGGCCTTGGGCTCCAGGGTTATCTGATTTTCTTCCGAGAAGCTGGAGGTTGTCTGCAAGTATTTCAGTCGTATATCTCTTGTTGCCGCCCTGGTCATCCCAGCTCCTTGTACGGATACGTCCCTCTACATAAAGCTGAGTGCCTTTCTTCACATATTTCTCTATGATGTCTGCGAGATTCCTCCAGGCAACAACGCTGTGCCATTCTGTGTTCTCCTTCATCTCACCGTTGCGGTCCCTGTACCTTTCCGTTGTGGCCAGCCTGAAAGAGGCCACTTTGGCATTCGAAGCATTTCCATCAAGATAACGTACTTCCGGGTCCTGTCCAACGTTACCGATCAGCATTACTTTATTTAATGACATATTATTTTGTTTTATCTGTTTCTCCATAATTCCGGAGAGATGCATCCAAAGCATCAAGTTCCGGCCAAAAACTTCGCAAGTTAGTCATAATTCTCGAAATAGCATCGGATTTTTTCAGGAAAAGAATGCCACAGTTTCCTGTGGCTCCAAATGCCATACAAAAGGTTGCATTTGGAGCCACCATATATACAAACACCTATTTATTAGGCGGTTACAAAAAACAAGGTCCCCACTATGCAAAAAACCGCACATCGGGAACCCTATATGTCTTTTACCCGCCCAGAAGACGGCATCATCTTTCCATTGCCGGCAATCACCAGGACGGGATCGGGGTCAACGGGCTGGACATGAATATATCAGTGCTTGAAATGCCGTTCTCCGGTGAAGAGCATCACAATGCCGCATTCGTCAGCCTTCCTTATGGAGTCTTCGTCACGCACGCTTCCACCTGGCTGCGCGATTGCCTTCACTCCATATGAATCTGCAAGTGTCACGCAGTCATCAAAAGGGAAGAAAGCATCTGAACCCATCACAAGGCCTATTTCCCTGACATCCACACCACGCTCGCGGCAGGTTGCCTCTGCCTGCTTGAGAGCGATTTCAGCGGAACCGATACGGTTCATCTGTCCTGCTCCCACTCCCATGGTCACACCGTCCTTTACAACTACTATTGCATTTGACTTGATATGCTTTACAATCTTCCATGCGAAATTGAGGTCTGACATACAGTTTTCGCAAGGCTTTGTTTCAGTTACACACATTTCAGGCTTTACCTCAACTGTATTGATATCCTGGTTCTGTACAAGAAGTCCGCCGTTGACGCTTACATACTGCATCTGAGGCTTGTCTGTCCTTGTCATGTCAACTTTGAGCAGGCGAAGGTTCTTCTTGGTACACAACACTTCGAGGGCCTCGTCAGTGAAAGAAGGGGCCATTATTATCTCAAGGAAGACAGGCTTCATGAGTTCAGCCACCTCCTTGTTGATTTCGCGGTTGACCGCAACGATGCCGCCGAAGATGCTGACCTTGTCTGCTTCATATGTCTTTTTCCATGCATCGACTACATCTGTACCTGTTGCTGCCCCGCACGGATTCATGTGCTTAAGGCCTACACAGAACGGTTCGTCAAATTCACGGACGATGTTAAGGGCAGCATTGGCATCCTGGATATTGTTGTATGACAGTTCCTTACCATTGAGCTGCCCGGCAGTGGCGAGCGAGAACGGGACTTTCTCTGCAGAAGCATAGAACTTGGCTCCCTGGTGAGGGTTTTCACCATAGCGCAGTCCCTGCTTGAGGTCGTATTCAAGGAAAAGCTTCTCGTTAAGGCCTGCAGCCTTACGCATATATGCGGCAATCATCATGTCATATTCAGCCGTGTGGGTATATGCCTCTGCTGAAAGCTGGAGGCGCGTTTCCTTTGTAGTGTCACCGTACTGCCTGATTTCATCTATGATACGTCCGTAGTTGTCCGGGCTGCAGACCACTGTGACTGAACTCCAGTTCTTGGCTGCGCTCCGGAGCATTGAAGGGCCTCCGATGTCAATGTTCTCGATTGCATCCTCCATTGTCACATCCGGCTTTGCAATGGTCTGGCGGAAAGGATAGAGGTTTACACAGACCATATCTATGAATTCAATGCCGTTTTCCCTGAGCTGCGCAATGTGGCTTTCAAGGTCGCGGCGTCCAAGAAGCCCTCCGTGCACCTTCGGATGCAGGGTCTTCACACGTCCGTCACAGATTTCAGGGAAGCCTGTGATTTCGCTGATGTTGATCGGTTTGAGCCCTGCTTCCTGCAGGAGCTTCATTGTGCCGCCGGTGGCTATGATTTCCCATCCGAGGGCTACAAGCTGACTGGCGAATTCTACCACGCCTGTCTTATCGCTTACTGAAAATAACGCTCTCATAATTACTCCGTAATCCTTCGGGCAGCTGACGTTGCCTTGTCAATTGTAAATTTATTGTTGGTAAATCAGATTATCTGTACTCCAGGGATGTCGGTGATGCGGCCGATAACAGATGCCTTCTCACCATGGGATGCAAGAATCTCGATGGCCTTGTCCGCCTCGGAAGCATCGAGGGCGAGCACCATTCCGATACCCATGTTGAAGATATTGAACATCTCCCTGTGTGCAATCCTTCCATATTTCTCGAGGAAACGGAATATAGGGAGAATCTCCCAGCTTCCTTCCTTGATCTCGATACCCTGCCCGTCATGCAGGATGCGCGGAATGTTCTCGTCAAATCCGCCACCTGTTATATGGGCGACACCATGGACATCGCAGTTGCGGATTACATCAAGCACCTGCTTTACATATATACGTGTAGGGGTCAGCGCCACCTCGCCGAGACATTTCTCCGAATCAAGTTCCGGATAGACCTTGTGGAGGTCAAGCCCATTGTCGGAGAAGACTTTCCTGACAAGGCTGAATCCGTTGGAATGCACTCCTGTAGAGGCGATTCCGACAAGGACATCACCGGCCTTTACCTTGCTTCCGTCAATCAGCCTTGACTTTTCCACAACTCCTGTAGTATATCCTGCAATGTCGTATTCACCGTCAGAATACATTCCGGGCATCTCCGCTGTCTCACCGCCGACAAGGGCACATCCGGCCTGGCGGCATCCCTCGGCCACACCTGCTACGATAGCCTCAATCTTCGCAGGCTCATTATGGCCGACCGCAACATAGTCAAGAAAGAAAAGAGGTTCAGCACCCTGTGCAAGGACATCGTTGACGCACATTGCAACGGCATCAATACCGATTGTGTCGTGCTTGTCCATCTCGAATGCAAGCTTTAGCTTGGTTCCGACACCGTCGGTTCCGCTGACGAGTACAGGCTCCTTGATATTCAGGGCCGAAAGGTCGAACATTCCTCCGAATGCGCCGATATTTCCCATCACGCCAAGGCGTGAGGTGGAGGCAACATGTGCCTTGATCCTGCGGACTACTTCATATCCTGCCTCAAGGTTCACACCTGCCTTTTCATAACTTACTGCCATACTATATAAAGATTTAATTGTTTATTCCTCGCCAAGGCTGCGGTACAGCTCTGTCGGGTATTTTGCATTGAAGCATGCCAGGCAGAGGTCTGTACGGTTGCCTGCCTTCATCAGCCCCTCTTCTGAAAGGAAAGCCAGTGAATCGGCCCCTATGGCCTTGCAGACCTGCTCCACATTGAGCCTTGCACTTATCAGCTCGCTCTCGCTGGTGATGTCCACGCCATAGTAGCACGGTGTCTTCAACGGAGCGGAGGCGATACGTACATGCACTTCCCTGGCACCGGCTTCACGGAGCATCTTCACTATACGCAATGAAGTCGTACCGCGCACTATCGAGTCATCGACAAGTATCACCCTCTTATCCTTGACAACAGTCTTGACAGCAGAGAGTTTCATGCGCACCCCTTTCTCGCGCAGCTCCTGGGTCGGCTGTATGAATGTACGGCCTATGTACTTGTTCTTGATAAGCCCCATTTCATACGGGAGTCCGCTTGCCTCTGCATATCCTGCTGCTGCACTGAGGCTTGAATCCGGAACGCCGACCACGATATCCGCATCGACAGGAGACTCCTTGAAAAGGAGCTTTCCGGACTCCTTGCGGAAATTGTGCACATTGCATCCCTCTATGTCACTGTCCGGACGGGCGAAATAGATATACTCCATAGCGCACATCGCATGACGCTGATATTCAGAATATTTACGGGAGCGCACCCCATGGTGGTCTATCGTTATTATCTCACCTGGCTCCACATCACGGATGTACTCTGCCCCGATAGTGTCGAATGCACAGGTCTCGCTCGCAACCACATATCCTCCACCCAACTTTCCAAGGGCCAAAGGCCGGAGACCGTATTTGTCACGGCATGCATAGATACGGTGCCTGGTCATGATAAGGAATGCAAACGCCCCCTCTATCATATTCAAGGCATCGATTATCGCAAATATCCTCGGCCTGTTGCGGTCAGCAGCCTCTTTCTTTATCAGATGTGCAAGCACCTCGCTGTCTGAAGAAGACTGGAAAAGGCTTCCCTTGTCCTCAAGATATTTCCTCAGCTGCATGGAATTGACCAGGTTACCGTTATGGGCAGTCGCAAAATCACCTGTATTGTGATGGAATACAAAAGGCTGTACATTGTCGATTCCACCGCCGCCGGCTGTAGAATAGCGCACATGGCCTATAGCCATGCTTCCTTTAAGGGAAGCAACATTGTCCTCATTGAAGACCTCTGTCACAAGTCCCTCCCCTTTGATTCGCTTAAGTTCTCCATTATCGTCAACCGACACTATGCCACAGGCTTCCTGTCCCCTATGCTGAAGGGCATGAAGTCCATAGTAGGCAAGATTGGCTGCTTCCTGCACTCCATAGACACCGAACACCCCGCACTCCTCATGAATATCTCTATCTGAAATTTTTTCCATTTTCTATATTTTGGTTTATAGACCCGATAGCTGTTCTGCTAAACAGATTTTCTGATTTTCCTCAGTCCCATGCCAGTGGGTCAGTGGCCTGCCGTACTGTCTACGAGCCTTTCGTAAACTGTCCGGTATGCATCTCCCACGCGGCCAAGGTCACGGCGGAAGCGGTCCTTGTCAAGACGCTCACCGGTCTCCAGGTCCCAGAAGCGTGCACTGTCAGGAGTAATCTCATCCGAAAGGATTATCTCGCCGTCCGGAAGCCTGCCGAACTCTATCTTGAAGTCCACCAGCTCGATGCCTGCCTTTCTGAACAGTTCACAGAGGACGGTGTTTATCTTCTCAGTGAGAGCATACATCACTTTCAGGTCATCGTATGTGGCAAGCCCGAGTGCCACTGCATGATGGTCATTGATAAGAGGGTCACTGAGATTGTCGTTCTTGTAGCAGATGTCATATATGGTGTTGGCCGGCCTGATGCCTTCTTCAAGCCCGAGCCGGTGCGCCATTGAACCTGCAATGACATTTCTGACAATGACCTCAACCGGTATGCTCTCTGTCCTGCGGCAAAGTATCTCATCATCAGAAATCTGCCTCTCGAAATGGGACTTGATGCCTGCTTCAGCCAGATGACGGAAAACAAGCGAAGCAATGCCGCAGCTGACTTTTCCCTTTTCCCTTATCGCGGCCTTCTTGATCTTGTTGAAGGCCGTTATCTTGTCTGTGAACTGCTGAATGACCAGAGCAGGGTCCTCTGTAGCATAGATCTTTACAGATTCACCGTTATATATTATTCCTTTCTTTTCCATAGCACGGTCTATTTTCCCCTGAAATATCTTACAGCATTGTCAAAGAGCGGCTGCGCCAGTCCATCGTCCACGATATTCTTGAAAAGGTTTTCCTCGAACCTTTCGGTATGGCCCATCTTTCCGAGGATCTTTCCGTCACGGCTTATGATGCCCTCTATGGCATAATATGAGCCGTTAGGGTTGTACGGGGACTCCATTGTAGCCTCTTCCTCAATAGGGTCTGCATACTGGAACGCAACCTGCCCATTGGCGAAAAGTTCCTTTGCAAGTTTCTCATTTACAACGAACTTGCCCTCTCCATGGCTGACAGCTATGGTATGAAGGTCACCTATTGACATACCTGCAAGCCAAGGCGAGTTCGTGCTTGCCACACGTGTTGTAACCATCTGTGAGATATGGCGGTTGATGTCATTGCGGAACAGTGTAGGGGAATCCTTTGTCACCTGCCCGAGACGTCCGTATGGCAGGAGTCCGGATTTCACAAGGGCCTGGAAGCCGTTGCAGATTCCAAGAACAAGTCCGCCACGGTCAAGAAGTTTATGCACTTCTTCCGCAATCTCCTTGTTATTGAGCACATTGACAATAAATTTACCGCTTCCGTCAGGCTCGTCTCCAGCAGAGAATCCTCCACACAGCGCAAGGATATGGCATTCCGAGATATTCTTTTTCATCTCCTTTATGGAGCGTAGGATATCATCGGCTGTAAGGTTGCAGAATGTTGTCATCCTCACCTCTGCACCTGCCTTGCGGAAAGCCTTTGCCGTGTCGTAGTCACAGTTCGTGCCTGGGAACACTGGCAGATAGGCCACAGGCGTCTCCACAGGCTCGCCCTTATATTTAAGCTCTGCCTTCTTCACCTGGAGAGGCTTTATGTTTTCAAGCCCTGACGGGACAAGTTTCCTGTGCTGAGGTTCGCAGACAGAAGGATATATTTCATTGAAATCCATGTCTGACAGCTCCATCATCTCAAATATATCTATGCTCTTGCCATTGATATGGAGCATACCGTCCTCTCCTTCCGTCACTTCACCGAGCAGGACTGCATTCTCGAAATCGAGTGCTTCCTGGCTCTCGACAACGATTGAGCCATAGTATTTCCCGAAAAGTGTCCCCTTGTCTGCCTTGACATCGATTCCGAATGCATTTCCAAAAGACATCTTTGCGAGAGAGCCGGCAACTGAGTCAAGTCCTACAGCGTATGCAGAGACTATTGTACCGTCCACTATGCGTCCGTGGATGTATTCCCAGTTCCTTTTCAGCTGGTCTGTGTCAGGCATCATGTTATCCAGAGGGGTGTGCCTGATGAGATACAGCCTGTTGCCCTCCCATTTGAATTCAGGTGAAATCACATCGTTGGCATCAACGGTTGTGATACCGAATGCTGCAAGTGTCGGAGGTACGTTTATGTCCTCGAATGTTCCGCTCATTGAATCCTTGCCGCCGATTGAAGGCAGGCCGAGGGCAAGCTGCATCTTCAATGCACCGAGAAGAGCACTGAGAGGAAGTCCCCATGTGTGCCTGTCCGCAGACATCCTCTGGAAATACTCCTGATATGAGAATCTCATTTTTGAGAAGTCTCCTCCTGCTGCAACAACCTTTGCACAAGCGTCAACTACAGCGTATGCAGCACCATGGTAAGGGCTCCAGCTGCTCAGATAAGGGTCACATCCCCACGCCATCACAGATGCCGTATCAGTATATCCGTCTACAGGAAGCTTCTGTACGGAAACCTGCACAGGTGTTGTCTGAAGGGCACCGCCGAAAGGCATAAGCACTGTAGAACGTCCGATTGTGGAGTCGAACATCTCTATAAGACCTTTCTGGAGAGACTGCCTCCTGTCAGAGAGTTCCCTGGCAATTATGGCATCCTCCGTCTCATCGGCATCACCTGTCCAGCAGAAAGGATCCTTCTGCCCAACCGGGCTTACGGTTGCCGCAGCAAAATGCTTCGCCCCTGCACTGTCAATGAACTCCCTTGAAAGGTCAACTATCATCTTGTCACCGCTGTACATCCTCAGGCGTGCAGTGTCTGTCACATCTGCCACGTATGTGACCTCAACATTCTCCGATGCACAATATTTCTCGAATTCTTCCCTGTCCTTTGCCTCAATTACCACAGCCATCCTTTCCTGGGACTCGCTTATTGCAAGTTCAGTCGAGTTCAGGCCGCTATATTTTACAGGCACACGGTCAAGATATATGTCAAGGCCGTCTGCAAGCTCTCCTATCGCGACACTTACACCGCCTGCACCGAAGTCATTGGATTTCTTTATGAGCCTGGTAACCTCCGGACGGCGGAACAGCCTCTGGAGCTTTCTCTCCTCAGGTGCATTTCCTTTCTGCACCTCGCTTCCGCATGTCTCAAGCGACGCCTCTGTATGTTCCTTTGAAGAGCCTGTGGCACCTCCGATACCGTCACGTCCTGTACGTCCCCCGAGCAGAAGTATCACATCCCCTGCCGCAGGGCTTTCGCGGCGTACATTCTCCGCCTTTACGGCTCCCACGACAGCACCTATTTCAAGCCTTTTGGCCTCATATCCAGGGTGCAGCATCTCGTGGACATTGGTTGTGGCCAGTCCTATCTGGTTGCCATAGCTTGAATATCCATAGGCTGCCTTGCGGCTGATGACCTTCTGGGGGAGCTTTCCCGGACGGGTGTCCTTGACTTCCCTCCACAGGTCTCCTGCACCGGTGAGCCTCATCGCCTGGTAGACATAGCTTCTGCCGGAAAGAGGGTCACGGATTGCACCTCCGAGACATGTCGCAGCTCCTCCGAAAGGTTCAATCTCTGTCGGATGGTTGTGTGTCTCGTTCTTGAACTGGAGCAGCCAGCGTTCTGTACGTGTATCCTCCCCATTGTCAGTGACATCAACATCCACATATATGCTGCAGGCATTGTTCTCCTCGCTGACCTCCATGTCATCGAGAAGCCCCTTTGACTTGAGATAGCGTGCGCCTACAGTCGCAAGGTCCATCAGGCAGATGTCCTTGGCTTCGCGTCCGAGTTCCCTGCGGATCTTCAGGTACAGCGAATATGTGTCATCTATATCATTCTTTATGAATGAATCCTCAACCTCTACATCCTGGAGCACTGTCGTGAATGTCGTGTGGCGGCAGTGGTCGCTCCAGTATGTGTCAAGGATACGGAGTTCGGTCTCTGACGGGTCACGTCCCTCCCTGCTAAAATAGTTGACTACCTCACGGAGGTCATCGGCGTTCATGGCCAGCCCCATATTCCTGCAATAAGGTGCAAGTTCCTCATCCTTGAGCGCAGTCAGCCCCTCGAGGACAGGCACAGGCTTCACTGCTGCATGCTCGGTGTCGCTCAATTTTGCGAGATCCTTCTCACGGGATTCCACAGCGTTGATGACATAATGCTTGATCCTGGCAATGTCATCATCGGAGACATTTCCATCGAGGACAAGGAGCCTTGAGCTCTTGATGCGTACATCCGCCTCAGGGTCAATAAGCCTTACGCAGTCAACTGCAGATGCAGCCCTCTGGTCGAACTGGCCAGGGAGGTATTCGACTGCTATATATTTCTTGCCGTCAAGGTCACATTCGTCAGTGACCATGTCTGTCACGGTTTCACCAAAGACACTGTAGCGGCTCTTTTCCAATAATTCCGGGGTAAATCCGAAAAGGTCATACACATTGAGCAGACGCAACGACTCAAGGCTGAGCTGAAGATTCTCGTTCAACTCAGTCCTCAAACTGCCTGCCTCAACCTGGAATTCCGGATACTTTTCTACGAAAATGCGGTAGTTTTCCATTGAATTTCAGCAATTAGATTTCAGAATTCAAAACTTTTTCTGTCTGTTTCTTTCTGTATTCGACAAGTTTCTGCCCGAGTTCATCGTCATGGATCGCGAGCATGGACACTGCAAGAAGCGCAGCATTCTTTGCACCATTGATAGCGACTGTGGCGACAGGTACGCCGCCCGGCATCTGTACTATTGAGAGAAGGGAGTCAAGCCCTCCCATCGTCTGGGTCCTGATCGGGACACCGATTACGGGTACCGTTGTAAGTCCGGCCACTACACCAGCTACATGTGCGGCTCCGCCTGCCCCAGCAATAATCACGTCTATACCACGTTCCTTTGCAGTCCTGGCGTATTCAAACATCAGGTCGGGAGTCCTGTGCGCGCTTATGACACGCTTCTCGAATTCGACTCCAAATTCGGCAAGTGTCTCTATCGCAGCTGACATTACGTCAAGGTCGCTGGTAGAGCCCATGATGATTCCAACTTTCATATATATTTGCTTTGCGAGTAAGATACCGCTGGCTGTATTCTGTGCAGGAGTCAATGCCCCCCTTCCTTTCGACCTGCTCATATCCGGCAGACTGCGCCCGTCACAAAACAGGCGCAAAGGTAGTCAAATTTTCCACGTCTTCAATAGGTAATTTACAGTAAAAAATATCTATCTTCGCAAAGTTTTGTTGAAAGCCGGATTACGGCATCATTGATTAATCACCGTATTCAGCAGTTTGAATGATATGAATCGAATCAATATAATTTGGATTTTGGCGACCCCGAAAACTGACAACAGCCGTTCTGGTCTGGCCGGATACATTTTCTGAGACCTGAACAGATATTTGGTTTTCATTGGCAATAGTAACTGTAACCCAGTTTCCCTCAACATGAGTCCTGTTTTCTTCAGAAGGGAATCCATAATCAGGTGTATCGTCCTCCTTAAGCACATCCAAGGCAGCAGGGACATCGCTATAGACAATGTCTGACGATGCTTCATCAGAAAACACGATTTCGCTTTTGGAAAAGCCCATACTCTTTATCTTTCCAATGCAGCCACATACAATCAACGAAACTGAAAGCAACAGGAATATCCGTTTCATTTTTATCACATTACAGTTCATACAAAACAATTCTATAGGTCCATGTGTAATTATGCTGCACTTCTTCTTTATTGCAGTCATAAAAAATATCGGATGATTTTCTCTCTGATGTATTGAAACACCCTATCACATAATATCCGTCGCTTGCTCCACCCCAACCCCAATTAATGTGATAATAATTCCCGGTCAAGCCGTCTATGACCCAAGCATGCCCATCAGTCGTAGTCTTAGGAGCACATCCCCCATATACACAGGCCTGCCGGCTTTAAGCTGAGAAGAAACTGCTTTCTGGTCAGCCAATGCAAACCCTGTACGCTTAGTGACATTTCTGTATCCATAGTTTGAAAAAGTCCTTTTCGCTCCATCAGCCATCGCCCAGCTGCCATTATCATATCTGATATAACAATTTTCCTTTTTCCCTATCTGACAAATAAAATTACCAACTTGCGCTTGTGCAGCTGCCGTACCATAATAATAAATATTGTCATATCTACACACTGTCTCCATATCATCCCAATTACACTCTACACCATTAAAATTCATCGTATTGGAACATCTGTTACATTCCATTATCTGAGCTACAGCTATTGACACACACCCAGGCACTGCATTATCAGGAGTATATGAATTAAATGGAGCGATGTTAGTATTAGACCATTTTGTCTTGATAAAAGGCCCATACTTCTTCGGGACAGGAGGATTATCCGGATACATTTCACCGGTATTCACAGTATCAGCTATTTCCGTATAATAATTATTTATAATTGAAGACAACAGGATTGAAGAAACGATTTCTTCTCCTTGATACATTTTACTTACCTCTTCATCAAGCATATCGCCTTTGGTCACACATAATTTTTCATATGCGGAAACAAAATCTTCAGCATGCAACTCCCCAGACTCCGTTACACAAAACACATCATAATCCAGTTTCCTGTTAGCGGACATTACGGCAAAGCCGTCATTCAGATTGGCAATATAGACCAAAGTATCAGGCAATCCGGTAGCTGAAGCTGCCTTTGTTCCAGGATGAAGTTGTATCCCGCCAAATGTTTCAATATCACGGATGTCAAGTCCCAAGACATCAGACACTTTTGTTGTTACTCCATTATGAGTTTCGACAAATTGCAATAAATTCGACACAGCTTCATCTGGAGTAATCAGGTTTGATTCTTTGTCATGGCTCTCCACTTGCAAATTATCCCCAATTGCAGAACAAGAGGCCAACAGTACGGCGAAAAAAA
Source organism: Bacteroidales bacterium (assembly GCA_023667095.1). Lineage (GTDB taxonomy): Bacteria > Bacteroidota > Bacteroidia > Bacteroidales > UBA932 > Cryptobacteroides. The sequence goes on along the minus strand of JAMPAT010000001.1, from coordinate 210,215 downwards.
ACATTTTTTTCATGGCAACAACATTTTAAAGGTTATCAGTTTTCATTGTGGAACTAAAGACATGCTATGCCAACAGAACCTTTTGCTGCAAATCGCAGCATTTGCTCCAAAAATAATAAAAATAATTTGAATGACAATAGTTTTCATTGTTTGGAGAGTCATTCTGTGCTAAGTTGTCCGCAACTTTCATCTTATTTAAAGTTTATATCAAATCTGACTTTTACAAGCGGAACGTGGCACACTCCACAACCATATAAAATGACGATTGCACAGGTAAAAATTTTCTTTGTTCCCAATTTTAAAATATCTATCTTCGCGAAGTTTTGTTGACACATTTTCATATTATATGTTTTTAGCATGAAAGACTTGTATATTACCGATACACTGACACATAAGAAGGAACTTTTCGTCCCTGTCAACCCAGGGCATGCAGGGCTGTATGTCTGCGGTCCGACAGTCTATGGGGATGCACATCTCGGGCATGCAAGGCCAGGAGTGACCTACGATGTCCTGGTGAAGCTCCTGAGGCATCTCGGCTACAAGGTAAGGTACGTAAGGAACATAACCGATGTCGGACACCTTGAGCAGGATGCGGACGAGGGAGAGGACAAGATTGCAAAGAAGGCACGCCTGGAGCAGCTGGAGCCTATGGAGGTCGTGCAGGAATACACACTGCGCTACCACCAGGCGATGGAGGCACTGAATGTCGCTCCACCGTCAATAGAGCCGAGGGCCTCAGGACATATCATCGAGCAGATTGCGCTTGTGAAGAAAATCCTTGAGGCAGGATATGCCTACGAAAGCAACGGCTCAATATATTTCGATGTACAGAAATATGACAGGGACCACAGATACGGAATATTGTCCGGACGTACCCTTGACGAGACACGCGAGGGGACACGCAGCCTGGACGGCCAGGAGGACAAGCATGCACCGTATGATTTCGCATTGTGGAAAAAGGCTTCGCCGGAGCATATCATGAGGTGGCCTTCACCATGGAGCGAGGGTTTCCCGGGCTGGCATCTGGAGTGCTCTGCAATGAGCGAGAAATATCTCGGGAAGGAATTCGACATCCACGGAGGCGGAATGGACCTGATGTTCCCTCACCATGAATGCGAGCTTGCACAGAACACAGCATCGCGCGGAACCGGCGGAGTAAGATACTGGATGCACAACAACATGATAACCATCAACGGCAAGAAGATGGGCAAGTCACTGGGCAACTTCATCACTCTTGAGGAACTGTTCACAGGGACACACAAGCTGCTTGAGCAGGCTTATTCGCCGATGACAATCAGGTTCTTCATCCTGCAGGCACACTACCGCAGTACGCTCGATTTCAGCAACGAGGCACTGCAGGCAGCGGAGAAAGGCCTCAAGAAGGTACTCCAGGCAGCAAAGGACCTAAGGGAACTCGCCGCTGCAGCAGGAGTTGAATCAGTTTCTACCGGAACACGCGGACACAAGGTGTACGAGATGGCATACGGTGAGTTCAACACAGCTACCGCACCGGAAACCTGCACCGCAGACTCAGAGGAGGTACGCAAGATTTTTGACAATGTGTATGAGTCGCTGTGTGATGACATGAACACGCCGGTCGCGCTTTCGCATATCTTTGATGCAGTGCGCATAATCAATTCGGCAAAAGACAGGAAGGTCACGCTGTCAAAAGGCGACTTCGCGACATTGCTACAGCTGTTCGATGACATTGTCTCCGGCGTGCTCGGCCTGAAAGACGAGAGCAACGAAGGCGGCAAGGCGACTAAGACAATTGACGGGCTTATGGGCCTTGTACTGGAGCAGAGGAAGGCTGCAAAGGCAGCAAAGGACTGGGCTACCTCTGACCGCATCCGTGATGAGCTCAAGGCCATCGGTATCCAGATAAAGGACACCAAGGACGGCACTGTGGAGTGGACCCTGGAATAGCACCCGGGGTAACCATCAGAAGGCTGGATAGCGGTACTGGTGACCCAGGGAATTTGTAAAAATATTCCGGAAGTACATAGATAAGCAATAAGGCGGTGCAGGTTGGCAGATATTGTGACCAACCTGCACCGTTTGTATTTAACATATGCATTATGAGGCATATTGGCGTGCCAGGTTGGTCTTTTAGACTTTGAGGAATACCTGTTTCCTGTAGAGGAAATAGAGGAATAGCCAGCAGGCTGCGACATATCCGGCACTAAGGACAACCGCGCCCCACTCAGGAGGCAGCATGTCGGCCAGCCCTCCGAGGAAGAAACGGTCAATCTTATTGAAATCTATTATGCTCTGGGCCACATAGATAGTTATGGAGTTCATCCCTATTACACGGAAAAAGAATGTCCACCTCTGATACCCCTTCACATCTATTATATAATAGAACAGTGCAAACAGGGCGAGTGAATAGGCTCCGACAACCAGCACGAAAGAACTGCTCCACAGCATCTTGTTGAGAGGGAAGACAAGGCTCCACAGAAGCCCGGCTGCAAGCAGGACCAGGGAGGCAATGCCCATATATCCAGCCTTCTTTGCCCCATCCAGCTTCCCGGAGCGCACAAACTCACCTGTAAACATTCCAAGCATTGCTGTCACAATTGACGGGACTGTGCTCAGCAGCCCTTCAGGGTCAAAACGTCCTCCGTCATATATCAGACGTCCCGGCAGAAGAATCCTGTCCACATACCCAACAAAACAGCCCTGCATGGAAAGAGGGTCTCCGCCCGGTACGTCAGGGGCAGGCACGTAGCAGATCAGAAGCCAATAGGCAACCAGGATTACTGCCGCTATGACAGCGCGGGCTGCCGGCTTGAAATAGACATACAGAAGCGCAGCAAACATCCATGCGAGACCGATCCTGCCAAGCACGCTGGCAATACGGAGATTGGCGAAGTCAAACCTCAGTAAGCCATTGCAGATTATGCCGAGGCAGACAAGTGTAAGGCCGCGTCTGAAAATCTTCAGGACTATATCCTTCATCGGCTTGCCCTGTTCCCTCTGCTTTGCAAATGAGAACGGGAATGACAGTCCTGCGATGAAGAGGAAGAGCGGAAAAATCGTATCGTGGTGGGTAAGCCCGTCCCAAGGGACATGCTTCATTGTCTTTGCAAGCCAGCATTCGGCCCCTGACGGGAAAAGCTTGCAGATATTGATGACAAGGCCTGTGAAGCCCATTATGAAAAGCATGTCGAAGCCTCTCAGGGCATCTATGGACATGAGGCGTCCGGATTTCTGTTGCATAATTTCTGAATTATTTTATTACCATGTCAAACTGGTCAAAGCTGTCCGTCCTGTTGGCCAGATGCCTGGTAGACGGGGAGATGCCGAACAGAGGGGAATAGGTACGTACCTTTATGGTCCTTCCGTCAGGCATGAATTCAAGGATGCGGAGCCATCCGTCTCCACCGTTTCCGTCCCATCCTCCGCCGATGGCCTGGACATTGAACATCATCTGGTGCACTGGACGCCCTGCGGCATTCTTGTCTACCCTGTAGGCGACAGAGTCATTGAATCCTCCCGGATGTCCCTTGTGCCCGCAGATGACAAGCACGATATTGGAGGATCTGGAGACAAGCTTTTCCCATACAGCCTTGCCCCAGTTGCGCGGAGCTATGGCGTAGCTTTCATTGTCAGTTCTCTCAGCCGTATTCTCATACAGGAATGAATGCGTCATGAAAATAACCTTATGGTTCCTGTACCTTTCCTGCGAAATCAGCCCTGACACCCAGTCAAGGACTTCATCGCGGGGGGCGAACTCGGTAGTGACAATGAGAAGGCTGCCCCAGTTGGCATCTTCAAGTTCAAAGGCTGCATTCTCTATGGACATTATGCCGTTCCTGTTGGGATATGCAGCTACACAGATATCCCTCCAGCACGGGTTCCTCTCAAAAGGGAAATATTCAGGGAAATGGGTCATCCCGTTCTCCGAACGTCTGTAGCCATAGTCATGGTTGCCGGGAGAGATGACATACGGGACTTTCCCGTCCAGACGGGCAAGGGAGCGTGAGGCTGACTCCCACATCTCCCTGCTGGTCTGGTTGACCATCCTGTCATCCTGGACAAAGCTCTCGTTCTGTTCGACAAGGTCACCCGTGCAAAGTACCGCCCTGATGTTCAGATTTGGCACATTGTCAGCAATCCAGGCTGTGCAAAGCTCAAAGATCGGCTGATATATGTCATACTTTGTATATCCCTGCGGGTCCCCGAGAAGAATCATGGAAAAAGAATCCTTGTCCTGGAGACGCTGCGGGTCAGCCCTGTTCTGCGCAAGGAGCGAAAGGCTTCCGCATGCGATCAGGCAGATGACGGCAGCACGGTACAAGTGTCCCATAAATCTACTCTTTATCTGTGAACGCATGCTTTGCATAGTTTGTAAGCCCCATCGCATCATAGCGTGATACCATTACGGACAGCCTTTTAAGGAACTCCTCATAGCTTCTGTCAGGAGAAGCTGTCCAGGCAGCCTCACTGAATGCATCAAGACGTGGAAGGAGCTTGTACTGCAGCATATTGAAATCAGGCACATGCTCTGTCCACAGGTTGCACTCGAGACCGAGAACCTGCTTCATCTCCATTGGGGTGTAATCCCTGGCCGGGTCAAGGCTATAGGCACACTCGACATTGAGGTTCTTGTTGCTTCCGATATGGCAATAAGGTTCATTGGCATGTTCCGCCTCCGGTACCTGGTAATAGTCGAAATAGCAATAGAAATTCGGGCAAAGGATTGAATAGTTGCCGTTGGCGAACACCTTCCGGGCACGGTCACCGAAATATCTCTGCATGACAACAGCCGTTGTGCTGAGTCCTCCCTCGGAAATTTCATCCCAGCCGACAAGCTTGCGCCCTTTAGAACGGATGAATTTCTCGACACGCCGTATGGTATAGCTCTGCAGGGCCTTCTCGTCCTGAAGTCCCTCGTCCGCTATCCTTTTCTGGCAATGAGGGCATTTCATCCACTCATCCTTAGGGCATTCATCACCTCCGATATGGATATATTCAGACGGGAAGAGTTCAATAATCTCTGCAAGGACATTCTCGAGGAATTCAAACGTTGTCTCCTTTCCCGGGCAGAAGACTTCCTTGCTAATCATGAAATTCGGCAGCACTTTATAGCCCTCGCCACGGCATCCGAGCCACTGGTATGAAGCCAGTGCAGCATTGGAATGGCCAGGGATGTCGATTTCAGGGATAATAGAGATGAACCTTTCGGCGGCATAGCGTATGATGTCACGCACCTGTTCCTGGGTGTAGTATCCGTCAACAGGGATGTCGTTCGGCTTCCATGAAGGCCATCTGACAGTGTACGGACGGTAATTGCCTATACGGGTAAGTTCCGGATATTTCTTGATTTCGAGCCTCCAGCCCTGGCTGTCAGTAAGATGCCAATGGAAAGAATTCATCTTGTGCATGGCAAGTAGGTCGAGAAGATCCTTGATTTCATCCACTGTGAAGAAATGGCGTGAACAGTCAAGCATCATCGACCTCAACTGATACACCGGTGCATCCTCAATATCAACGTAAGGGATTTCAATTCCAGTGGCGGAACCGTCTGAAGGCATTGCCACAGGCATAAGCTGGAGCAATGTCTGGCAGGCATAGAAGGCACCACTGGCAGAACCGGCGACAATATCCACACCTTTGGAACCGACCTTGAGGCTATAGGCGTCACGCTTCATGGCCGGGGAGAGCACAATCCGCACTGCCGCCTTTTCCTTCTGCTCCAGAGGCCTGCCGAATACAGGCGACAGATGGCGTCCAAGAAGGTCAACGGAGAATTTCAGGTCCGCGTCATCAGAGAGAAGACAGATTCCGGAAGAGGGCTTCAGGCAGAACACCTTGTCTCCGGTCACCATCTTCTGCGGCTGCGGAATGACAGCAATCGCTGAGCGGTCGCATTTCAATGGGCCTGCCCATGACGAAACCGCCAGGGCAAGCACAGATATAAATAGACAGAAGCGTTTCATTACAGGCTGTGTTTTTCCGGGTATGAGAATGGATTCTCCGCTCTCCAGCGTGCCTTGTAGATATGCAGGCCATCGACAAAGAACAGCCTGTTGCCGGAAGACAGCTCCAGGACCTCATTTGTCCACCAGCTTTCCACAGGTGTAGTATATATGGCAGCCTGTCCAGGCTCACCTGTAGAGACACTCTTCACATTCTTCTGCAGGAAAGCAGGAGCCTGCTCAAATGTGCAGTCTGAAGGGTTGAAATACGAGACCTGTGACCATGTAGTAAGCAGGAGCCTGTCCTCGCCATACACCGGCACAAGGTCATGCCCAAGCACTGACGGCAGCGCAAAAGCCTTGTCAAGTACAAGGGAGCCATCCTGATAGAGATAGCTGCGCATCTCCTCATCACCTGCACACCACAGGCAATTGCGTTTTGCATCCCAGACTGCATTGTGCACACCCTTGAAGTCAATCTTCTCTACATATTCAGAAGCATACGCCTTAAGGGTATCGCATTTCCACAAGGTCAGGTAACCCTCTGATGATGCACAGACAACGCTGTTGTCCGGAAGCACCTCGGCTGAATGAGGGTTTCCGCCCGGCTTTGCAAGGAAGAGCACCTTCTTGTCCTTTATCCTTACAATCGCACAGCCGCCGTTGCTGGCAGTTATCAGCAGGCATGACCTGTTGTACACAGGCTTTGCCTCGTCAGGAAGCCTGAACCATTTTGCCCTTGACTCCGAAAGTCCGTCTGCCGCAGGATCCCACTGCCATAGCAGCATACGTGTCGGCTGGTCATAGATACATACTGTGTTTGAAGCCTGCTCGGTCAGGATCAGCTGCCTTGAGGAAGTCTCAAGAGTCGGGATTCCAGGCTTTCCGGCCGGTCCTGCGGAGTTTTTTTCACATCCGCAGGCAACAGCCACAAACATCATCAATGTCAGAAATACTTTGTTCATGATATAATACTACTTGATTTTGATACACCTTACAGGGAAAGACTGGCAAGTCAGGTTGGTTCCAGGAGAAGTATTGAAATCCCAGTAGATGCTGACTCTGCACTCAGCTGCAGCAAGTGTTGAGGTATTCATTGCAATTACACTTCCAGGACGGGTAAGTGCACAGTGCCATTCTCTCCATCCTGTTGCAGGGAAATTGTATGTCTCTCCGTTGTAGACAGCCTTCCTTCCCCATGTCATGGCATAATTTGCATATTGCCATTCACCGTCAGTAACTATTCCGTTGATATATTTCACCATCTCGGAATGGGTCGGTACACGGTAGCCTGCAGGACAAGGGTTGTTCATGGTATTGCCGAGCGACACGCCACCCCAGTAATCCTGTATTTCACTGTTGGAAGCAGCCCAGTCTCCGCTGTTCCAGTTGCCGTAGAAGACCATAGGATTCTTTGAAGCCTGCTCTTCTGTACACCTTACCTGCTGCAATTTGAATCCGTCAGGGAGAACATCGGTGTTGACAATATATGGAGCTGTCCAGACCCTCTCTGCCGCTCCGAGTCCAAAACCGTATGACTCTGTCAGGCTTGTGGATATAGTCTTGTCCATCACATTGGTACCGATGAACGGGTCTTTCCTTCCCCACTGGTACATAAGTCCGATAGCATCAGCCGTAGCTGCATCATCGGACATGGCACCGAGATTGCGGTCCATCATCGTTACATCATAATAGCTCTGCTCCTTTATTTCATCAGTAACCCAGACATGCCAGCTCCACTGCACTTCGCCGTCCTTGAGAAGTGCGATTACTTCACTTCCTTTCCTGTCACCTGCCGAGAACATTATCCTACCGTCATTATAGCTTATTTCAGACAGGATAGTCTCAGCCCCGGTACACCATATCCAATCTGCAGTATCACCTGTAACTTCCGTCCCGTCAGCTTTCTTTGTATCAAAGACATAGGCTCCTGGCTGAGATACCACAAAGCAGTTGGCATCACCCCTTGCAGAGAGGTTTGTAAGCCCGGCAAAACGTGTGGCACCCCTGTAGTATTCCTCATTCACAAGGGCTGCTGCCTGATACCAGCACTCCTCGCCGAATGAAGAAGGCACCTCGTACGAGAAGTTCTTTCCATTGACGTTGGCCCTTACGAAGGTGGCAGTCTCAAGCCCGTCCTCAGTTGCCGAATAGAAAAAGCCCGGAACGATGGAAATCTTCTTGCTTTCGAACACATAGCTTCCTTTCAGGACATACGCGTCATCTGTAATCTCTGCCACAAGGGTAGTGATGGACGGAACCAGGCTGAAGTCAACCTTGAAGAATCCCTCCTTTCCATAATATACATCATTGCCAATCTCAACCACGGACTGGTACCAATACTCACCGTTTGCAACATCAGGGATTGTAAGATAGAAGCTGTCCGCACCTGCCATCTTCGCAGGTATTGTCTGCGCCACCTCCAGTTCCGTCTGTGTCTTCGCATAGCGGAAGCCAGCCGATACAGGTGACTCACCCTCATATATGAAAGTTCCCTCCAAGGTCACTTCTGTCTCATCTATTGTAGCCGGACCTGTCTTTGCCAATGAGGCTTCATCTTCCGGCAGAGGCACTATATCAACGACATCCTGGCAGCCGGCAAAAACAGCAGCAGCCGACATCAGCACGCATAATTTTGAAAATATGTTTTTCATGTTCAGTTTTTATTGATTGTTGTGGATTATTCCTTGGTTACGAAAATATATGCGACAGAATACTCTTCCGTCATCTGCACATTCCTGTCCGATGTGCATTTGAGCCTTACAGGCAGAACAGATGTCCCCGACGGCAGGCAGCCATAGTCAAATGCTATCTGCACCTCCGTCTTGACATCATCCTTGCCGACAAGCATATTCATACAGCTGAAGGCATAGCTGTTAGGCGGCAATATCCTGTAGCTTGACTTGTATTTTGCATTGTAGGCAACAAGGTCCTCCTGGTCGACGGCAAGCGATACTGCGAAGACATCGTCATTCAGGCCTCCCTTGCAGACATATATGCTGTGCACAGCCTTGTCCATGGAAACAGTGAGCTCACTCTTGCCGAAATTGAGCAGATAAAGGCTTGAATCCACATCATGGCCGACCTCGAATTTCCCCGAGCATGAGGCCGACAAGAGTGTCACGGCTGCCAAGATAATGGATATTAAAATATTACGTTTCATTATTTATTTCTTTTTTGTATCAATACAATATCAGCAGGTTCTAATATCCCGGGTTCTGCACAAGATTAGGATTGATGTTCATCTCCTGCAGCGGGATTGCCAGCCAATAGGATTTCCATACCCTGTCCATAAGCTCAGGCATTTCAGAAACCTTATAGAATTCTTCGGCTGTCTTCCCGTCAAGGTTCCACGCCTTTGGCTTGCGGACCATTACAGTCTCTGCCTCCTTCCACCTGCGCAAATCGAAATACCTGTGTCCCTCGCAGAAAAATTCGATGCTCCTCTCGACATGCAGCACCTGGCGGAGTTCATCGCCCGAAGGCATGCCTCCGGCAAGTTTCCATGAATCCTCAAAGTTTGGAAGGCCGGCACGTGAACGCACCTTGTTAAGGCACTCCAGGGCAGTTCCGTCAAGGCTTCCGTTGTATTCAAATGAAGCTTCGGCATAGTCAAGGTACAGCTCGGCAAGCCTCATCATAGGATAGTTGTACTCAAAGTAGCTGAATGTCTTGTTGGTAGGGTCAAAACGGTTCTTCTTGTTGATGAACTTCTTGTTGAAATAGCCTGTACAGTTCTGATATTCCGGCTCTACATTGAGCGCGCTTCCATGCTCCTCGCCACCTCGTGCATGTATCTCGATTGTGGTCCCGTTTATGTCGTATGTACCACGGTCGTAGCCTACATTTGCATAGAAGCGTGGCTCACGTCCTGAATGCATCTTTGCAGTACCGGTAGCAGGGTCATATTCATAAGGGTCTATGCCCATCGTCTTCGGGTCCTTGTCCCACGGCAGTCCATCTGCAGTATAGTACATTTCCACAGCCTCGAATGTCGGGACATAATATCCCCTCCAGCCATCTGCATAGTAGCTTCCTGTTCCAGAAGGGTCTGCGCTCCTTGGAGCACAGTGCCTGATTGTCTGCTGTGCGATATAGGCTCCACCGTATGCCATGAGATATTCCTCAGGATTATGATGGTCCTTGCAAAATACATCATGGTAGTTCTCGACATTCCTTGAAAATTCATTTTCAATGGTATTGTCCCTATGATTATAGAGTACATATCCATTTGCTTCGCAATATTCGTATGCATCCTTTGCGGCCTCCATTGCACGTGCCCATTTTTCCTTGCTGTACTCCAGGCTCACCAGAGGTGTGCCGTCATGGTTCCTGAAATCGACAAGGTCATAGTTGCCGTTGTAGAGAGGGCTTGCAACAGTAAGGAGAAGGCTTGCCTTGTATGCCTTGGCGGCAGCGGCCGTTGCAAGGTTCAACTCGGCCTCAATACGTTTTGCAGGGAGAAGCTCTGCCGCCCTGTCATACATCCTGCATATGAATTCAGCACATTCTTCGGCAGTCGAACGCGGAAGCAGGAGTTCCTCTGAAGATGCATTTGTCGAAACTTCCTTCTGTATAAGCACACATGGGCCATAGTAATTGAAAATCATGTGATGGTAGAAGCCTATGAGGAAATACGCCTCACCTTTCCATGTCCTCAGGTTCTCCTCTGTAATGTCAGGAACCCTGTCAATATTGGAGAGGAACATGTAGCAATGCCTTATGCTCTCATACATTTCGAGGATAGTCCTCCTTGAATTGTCCATTCCGTCCGATGTTCCGGTGTACCAGAAGCCGAAATAGCTCTGGCTCGGGCTTTCGAGTCCGTACAGCAGGCTCTTGTACTGGAAATATTTCACAGAGCCTTTCCTTCCGGAGATGAAGTCATCGCCGGCATATGTCTCGGGGACAGAATACCAGCTGCCCGGCGACGGCATGCTCTGGTAAAGGTACATCTGGAATTTCTTGCACTCTGCCTGCGACTTGAAGCAGTCGTCAAAGGTAGCCTTGGTATCCGGGACAATGTCCAGATAGCTGCACGAGCTGACGGCAAGAATGCCAAGGAATGATAGAATTATATTCTTGTTAATAAGTTTCATAGTTAAAACCTCCTTAGAAATTGTACTGGATACCGACATTGAATGTCCTCTGCAATGGATAAGAGAGTCCGTTGCCGGAGCCAAGACCCGGGTCCCAATATTTGAACTTGGTGAATGTAAGCAGGTTGGAGCCTGTCACATAGAAACGGAACCATTTCCACGTATATCCTATTTCTGCTGTCTTGAGCCTGAGGAAAGAACCGTTGCGCATCCAGTATGTTGATGTCCTGGTATTGTTCTGGTTCCAGTCCGGATCAAGCCTTGGATATTTGGCCTCCGTATCTGGATTTGAAGCAGTCCAGTGCTCATCGGCAATCCATTGTGTAAGGCCGAATCCGGAGACACCGCTGTCGCAGAACGGGTGCATGTTGCTCATGAGGATTGAGGACAGGGCCTGGCCCTGGAAGAAGACAGAGATGTCGAAATGCCTGTAGTGTACAGAGGCACCAAAGCCATAGACAAGCTCCGGAGTAGCCGGACGTCCGATTATAGTCATGTCATTGTCATCAATCTTTCCGTCACCGTTCAGGTCCCTGTACTTGATGTCACCCGGTCTTACGGTCTGATAGGTCTGTACAGGAGAAGAGTCGATGTCGTCCTGATCCTTGAAGAGCCCGCAGGCTACAAGCCCGATTACTGAATTGATAGGATGGCCTATCTCTGACTGGTAAGAAGGTGTACCTATCGGCTCATCCCTCTCGGTAATCTCGTTGTGGGCGTATGTGAGGGAGCCTCTTGCCGAGAATGTCAGGTCCTTGTTGAAAACCTTGTTATACTCGAATGAGGCATCTATACCCCTGTTCAGGACTGCACCGATATTTGACCATGGCTTTGTGTCGGAATATCCTGCAGAATACGGTACCGAGCGTCTCTGCATGAAGATTCCTGTCCTGTTGTCGCGGAAGATGTCAACAATGAGGGTGAAGTCGTTGAAAAGTCCCAGTTCGATACCGACATTCAGCTTTGTACTTACCTCCCATGTGGCATCCTCGTTTCCGAGGGTCGCGATTGTGGTTCCGTACATGCTGCCGAATTCCGGACCGATTTTCCAGTACATCGACTGGTTGGTAAGCACCTCTGTCAGATATGGGAACCTCACTGAAAGCGCGTCATTTCCGGACTGTCCGTATGAGACCCTGAATTTCAGGAGGCTCAGGACATCCTTGACCGGACGGAAGAATTTCTCGTTGGAGATGTTATATCCGATTGCCATTGACGGGAAGAATCCGAAACGCTTGCCTTTTGCAAAGTTCTCGGAACCGTTGTATCCGAAATTGGCCTCAAACATATATGTATTCCTGTAGGCATATGTCACACGTCCTGCAAGGCCCTGCTCCCTGTAAGGAAGCACCTCGTTCTCAGTTGCCGAAGGTGTGTTGAAAACCTTTTCCTTCTGGTGGTAGAGCAGAAGCGCGTTCACATCGTGCTTCCCGGCAAAATTCCTTGTGTATTCAAGTGAGCCCTGGAATGACATCTCCCTGTAGCCGTCCCTTGAAGTGGAAATCGAATAATAGTCCTGCGGAGAGGCTCCGATTGCAGAGGTAACATAGTCATAGTCACCTGTTTCCGGATTAAGGCTATAATCCACGAGCTTATAGTAGTGAGGAATGACAAGCTTGCTTGTAGCAGCATAGACATAGTTGTAGAACGATGCCTGCGCCTTTGCCTTAAGTCCTGGGGTAACGAACTTCAGGTCCTGGTCAAGGGTAATCACCTCTGTGAAGTATGAATAGTGCCTGTCGCTGTATCCCCTGTTCATAAGGGCGTATGGGTTAGGCTCGTTGCTTCCCCCGTTAGGGTCATCGGCACTGCCGTAGCGTACAAATGTGTCATCCTCCTCAGCAGGCCATGTCACAGGGAAATGGACAGGATTGCTTCGCATCGTGTAGTAGAAGAGGTTGTTGACACTCTCATAAGGTGCATGGCGGTAATGCAGCTGGGTGTTCATCCTGATCCCGAGCTTTGTCGTGTTGGTAATCCACGCATTCACGTTGCTCTGGAAAAGGAATTTCTTGTAGTTGATGTTGGTGTTGAACGAGGATTCGTTGCCTGAGCGCAGAATACCGTTCTCATTGAAGAATGTGGCGTTGAGGAAATAGTCAATCCTCTTTCCTCCTCCGGTCACGTTCACATTGACATTCTGGTTCATTGTGCTCTTCTTGAAGAGGGTCTTGTACCAGTTATTGTTCGGGAACACGTACTGGTTCAGTCCTGCCCTTGTCCCGTCAATCTTGTCCTGGGAATAGTACTGCATCCCGGTCGCCTCGTTGAAGGCCTCCATATAGGTGACTCCGTCTGCGATTTCCTGGACACTCGTCGGCATTGACCAGCCGTTCTCCACACGGACATTGATGCTCATGCGCTCCATGTCTTTTCCGTTCTTCGTAGTGATAATCATCACACCGTTCGCTCCACGTGAGCCATAGAGGGCCGTTGCAGTTGCATCCTTCAGTACCGAGAAAGACTCAATTGTCTCCGGAGCGATGGAGTTGAGCATGGTTGTGTTGATTTCCACACCGTCGAGGACAATCAGTGGAGAAGTGTTGGTACCGAATGTAGAGATACCCCTTATCCAGAAGTTTGCACCGTCAGCACCAGGTTCACCGCTTGTCTGGGTAGAGATGACACCGGCAATCTTTCCGGCAAACGATGCTGTCAGGTTACTTGAAGGATAGTCCAGGGAACCAGGTTTCACCGCCTGTATTGCGCCTACCACTGTCTCCTTTTTCTGGACACCGAAACCCACAACAACGGCATCCTCGAGCATGCTTGACTGCTCACTGAGGGCGACGAGCTTCAAGAGCACAAGGTCCTTTACAGGGATAATCTTGGTCTCGTACCCCATGCATGTGAAGTAGATGTCTGATGCACCGGCCGGTATCTCCAGCGACCAGTTGCCGTCGATGTCAGTCACCGTTGCATAGGAGGCATTGTTGTCCACCATTACTGCAGCTCCGATGATTGGCTGGTTGTCAAGGGCAGAGATTACGGTTCCGCTTGCAGTTGTTTTCTGCCGGGATGTTGCCGGCTTCTCCTGCTGCACCTTCTTTGAGATGGTGACAAGCTTCCCGTCAATTGAATACTTGAGATTCGGCCCGAGAATCCTGCTCAGGACGGTGTTCAGGGGCGTCTCCGAGAAAGTTGCCGTAATCAGCCTGTCTGCGCTGACCTCGGAGTTCTCGAAGATGAATGAACATCCTGTCTGGGCCTCTATCTCCTCCAAAACAGTCTTCAGCGGAACTTCCTTGAATTCCCTCGAGACTTTCTGTGCACCTGCCGTAAAGGCAAATGACAGCATGCACATTGCGATTGCAATGATCTTTGAAAGGTTAGTTAGCATATTGTTTATATTATATGGATTAGTTGTTTGCCTTAGTTGTCAGAACGGCAGCCCACATGGTATTTCCCGTCTTTCCATGTCACTGCTATAGGGAGGATACGGCTGAGGGCCGAGAAGATCGCATCGACTGATTCCCCGTCAGTATAGGAGACACGGAATGACTTTCCATTGAACAGGTCAGTGTCAAGACATATATTTACATTGTATTCCCGTGAAAGCCTCTGGAGAAGTTCAGGCAGGGTGATGCTGTCGTAGAGGACAACACCGTTTATCCATGAGCAGTACTGCCTTGCATTGACCTTTTCCTTGCTGTATGTCTTTTCTGAAGGATTCCAGAGGATCATCTCACCAGGTGACATAATGTCACGGGTCTCTTCATTTTCAAACCTCAGCGAGCCTTCGACAAGGACTGTCTGCACCATCCCGTTGTCTGCGTATGCCTTTATATTGAACTTGGTACCGAGAACCGTGAATGAACATCCGTCGGCATGTACACGGAATGGCTTTGCCGCATCATGCATGACTTCAAAATATGCCTCTCCGTTGAGGTCTATATCGCGGTATTCCCTGTTGAAATCCGAATCATAGCTCAGGACAGAGCCTGCATTCAGCCAGACCTTGGTCCCGTCAGGAAGCAGGACCTTGGAATATGCCCCCATCGGGGCCTCCACGGCAAACCTCTGCTTTTCATCCCCGGAACCGAAGAAATGGCAGGATATGCCGTAGACAACGGCACCGGCAAGCATTGCTGCAACAGACGCAGCAGAGATCCATCGTCTGACGTTCTTCAGGCGGTTTGCCCTATGTGAATTGATTGCCTTGCGCAAACTCTGCACTGTCTGCAAAGATTCAACGGAAGGGATATGCTTTGCCTTCCACTCCGCCTCAACTTCGCGGAACAGCTGCATATTCTGGCCAGATGCATTGAGCCAGTCAAAGAGTTCCCTCTCCTGTTCCAGTTCCAGATGCCCTTCGAGATATCGGATTATCAGTCTTGTGTCCATAAAAAATCCTGTCGTTTACCCCTATAACGACAGGATTGCATTTTACCTTACCCATGGAACAGAAAAATCCTACATTTTGTCCATCATCTCCCATGACATGACGAGAATCCAGAGAAGCGGCGTATTGTCACCAAGTGCCTCAGTGAATGCCCCCAGTCCCCTGCGGATATGCTTTTCCACCATCGAGACAGATATGCCGAGCTTTTCAGCAATCTCACGGTTCTTCATTTTCTTGAAACGGCTCATGACAAAGACCTCCCGGCACTTGTCCGGAAGCGTATCAAGGATACTGTCGACCTGCGACTGCAGCTCTTCATATATATATCTGGAGTCTGCCCCCCCCAAGCCAAAGTCACAGTTGTACAGCCTTTCCTCCCCGAAGCTCCGGATTGGCTCAAAATATGAATCCACCACCTTGCGGTGCTTAAGGTAGTCAAGGCATTTGTTGCGTGTAATCCTGAAGATAAGCTGAGGATACTCTACAGCCGAGCGGTTGAGATATTTTGTCCAGAGTGTTATGAATGATTCCTGGAGGATATCCTGGGCATCACTCCTGTTATCGACAAAATGCAGGACGTACGCCATAAGGCGCGGCTGGTAGTCAACCACGAATTTCTCATACTGTATTTGTTTCTCTGCAAACATTCCCGCAATATTAGCTATTTTTTCGCATACTGCAACGCCCAATATCACAATTAGCGTTTTTTGTATTAACTTCGGGGCACAATTGGAAAAGACACTATGTACAGATTCATATCATGGAATGTAAACGGCCTCAGGGCTGTATGCGGCAAGGGATTTGCCGAAATATTCAAGGGACTCGATGCAGATTTTTTCTGTATCCAGGAGACAAAGATGCAGGCCGGGCAGCTTGACCTGGAGTTTGAGGGCTACAGGTCATTCTGGAACTATGCCGACAAAAAGGGATATTCCGGGACAGCCATATATACAAGGCATGAGCCGATCTCAGTAAGCTATGGCATAGGGGTAGACGAGCATGACCATGAAGGCAGGGTGATTACACTGGAGATGCCTGATTTCTACCTTGTCTGTGTCTACACCCCGAATTCACAGGACGGACTGGCAAGGCTTGACTACAGGATGCACTGGGAAGACGATTTCAGGGCCTACCTGAACGGGCTTGCCGAGAAGAAGGGAGTAATTGTCTGCGGTGACCTGAATGTAGCCCACAAGGAGATAGACATCAGGAATCCCAAGACAAACAGGAGGAACGCAGGATTCACAGATGAGGAGCGCGGCAAGATGACAGACCTTCTTGGCAGCGGCTTCATCGACACATTCCGGTATTTCTATCCAGACAAGACAGACATCTATTCATGGTGGTCATACCGTTTCCGCTCACGCGAGAGGAACACCGGATGGCGCATCGACTATTTCCTTGCATCGGAAAGCCTCAGGGACAGGCTTGCAGGTGCAGCAATCCACACTGAGATATTGGGTTCGGACCATTGTCCGGTGGAGCTTGACATTGAGTAGGAAAGGTTCTGCCTTCCAAAGAAAAATCAATTGACGGCCGGCTAAAGTTCATCTTTAGTCAGCCGTCTTTTCTATGCGCTCTTTGACAGTTGCAGGCTCCTCCACATTGACATTATGGAACCGCTCCGTCTGCCGGCAGAATTCTACGACAGGATCATGACAATAAGAAACAATATATCGGAATAGTCCTTAAGGCTTCTGCGCAGGTCGGAAAGCACTTTTGTCATCTCATATTTGACCTTGTTCTCGCTGATACCAAGCTCAGCGGCAATTTCCTCCCTCGTCTTGCCTTCAGACCGGCTCATGTGGAAGATACGGTACTGAAGCGGAGGAAGTTTGCTTATCCTCTCCCTGTATATGGACATTATTTCAGACGTCTGTACCTCTGTCATGGTTGTCCCTTCTATGGCCCTCGTATAGAACTCCATCATCTTGCCCTCCTTCTCGGCCAATCTCCTATAGACATTCTGATGCACTGTGTCATCCCTCCTGTAGGACAGGCATTTGTTCCTCATTATCTGATACAGGTATTCTGAAAACTTGTCCGATCCGATGCTGTCCCGATGCTCTATCAACGAAATAAAAGACTCACTGACAATGTCGTGAGCCTGCTCCGCATCATTGATGAACTTGAATGCCTGCGCTGTCAGTATATCTTTCTTTGCGACATACAGCTGTTCTATCTTCCTATATGCCAACTTTTCTTTTTCTGTCATATTCTGCAAATATACTCAAAAGCTGAGAGCAATCGTCAAGTTTACTTGTAAGATTGCCGAAGCGCATGTGTATATGTGTGCCTCAGCACAAATATAGTCAAAAACCGGGAGCAGACATCAAGCTTGCCTGAATGTATGCCGAGGTGCAGACGTTTAGGGGTGGCAATGCCATAAAAAATGAAGAAAAAATCTTCCACACCCAAGAGTTAGGAGTCTACTATATACAAACGCAATAGAAAATGGTTACAGAAGAATTATTGGACAGTTTTTTTGACCACTGCACGACAGCAGAGGAAAATGAAGCCATATACAATTGGGTCAGCGAAAGCAAAGAAAACGAGCAGGCCTTCAATAATGCCCTGAAATTCAATCTCCTTCTTCAGGAAATATCCATAACGGCTGACACCGTCACACAGAAGAAGACAGTCAAGGCAAAGAGAAACAGGATATGGAGACCGTTCATCTATGCTGTCGGAGTAGCTGCCTCCCTTGCAATAGGGGCGTTCTTCAGTTTCAGATATCTTGACATTAAATACATCGACGAGGCATCCAGGCTCATGACATTCGCTACCGGCAACGGTCAAAGAGTGGACATCACCCTGCCAGACGGCACCACAGTCTGCCTCAATTCAGGCTCTACACTCAGCTATCCTGCCCTTTTCACCGGTGACCTGAGAAAAGTGAGCCTTGAAGGAGAAGCGATGTTCGACGTCAGGCACAATCCGCAGCAGCCATTCATCGTGGAGACATTCGGCTATGATGTAAAGGTGCATGGAACCAAGTTTGACGTAGTTGCAGACAGCGAATCCAGAGAATTCTGCACTTCGCTTCTTGAAGGAAAGGTTACCGTGACCGACAGAAGCACAAGACATGGTATCGTATTGGCCCCGAACCAGAAAGTTTATGCAGAAAACGGGATATTGAAACGTGAGAACGTAACCAACCTTGATGAGACAAGCCTATGGACAGAAGGAGTGCTCTCCATTGCATCCCTATCGTTCAGAGAAGTAGTCAGCCGCCTCGAAAGATGCTATGGAGTCGACATTGAAGTGGACTGCCATGAGGAACCGGCATTCGGCTACTCATTCCTCAAGCTGAGGATTTCCGACGGCATTGCACACGCATTTGAAATGCTTGAGATGGGGTCCAACTTCAAGGTTTCATACAACGAAAAGGAAAACAGATACCGTATAGCCAATTGACAAGGAAATTTCCCGGCCCGATACGGGATTTGCGTGCCAAAGAGCACATAATGGGTGCCAGTTCACCCGAAAACGACCACAGGAAATAACAACTAAACACCAACAAAGTATGGATAGAAAAATCATACGGAAAGCCTGCGCCATACTCTTTTCGTCCCTGTCCATCCTTCTTTCAGTACAGTCGCATGCACAGGAATCAAATGTGACCATAGACATGAAAGACGTCAGGATGAAGCAGGTAATGGCTGAAATAGAGAGACAGACCAGCTATCTGTTCGCAGGAAATGCGGAAATCGACCTTGGCATCATCGTCACGGTCCAAGTGAAGGAGCGTCCTCTCAACGAAGCCCTCGACCAGATGGTGAAAGGCACGGGGATCACATACCGCAAGAACGGCTCCAATATCATTCTCGAAAAGGAGGAGGTCCGCCAGCCATTGCAGGTCTCCGGACAGGTCAAGGACACTTATGGCCTCCCGCTGCCTGGAATAGGAGTCATGATTGAAGGGACATCTGTCGGCACATTGACTGACATTGACGGAAAATTCTCCCTCATCATCCCTTCCGAATACCTCACAGGCACACTCAGCTTTAACAGTCTCGGATATCAGACCAGGCAATGTCACATAGATGAAAGGACTGTCTATGACATCGTCCTTGAAGAAGAGACCGTAAGCCTTGAAGGCACAGTTGTGACAGCCCTCGGTATACGCCGAGACCAGAAGGCACTGAGCTACAATGTCCAGGAAGTAAAGTCGGACGTGCTCACAGAAGTCAAGAACGCCAATTTCATCAATGCCCTGAGCGGAAAGGTAGCAGGTGTCACCATCAATGCATCATCATCAGGAGTCGGCGGTGCATCAAAGGTAGTACTTCGAGGCAACAAGTCCATCAGCCAGTCATCCAACGCACTCTATGTCATTGACGGTGTACCGATGTACAACTTCGGAGGAGGCGGTGGGACAGAATTCGACTCCCGCGGAAAGACGGAATCCGTTGCCGACATCAACCCGGAGGACATAGAGAGCATGTCAGTCTTGACAGGTGCGGCGGCTGCAGCCCTCTACGGCTCGCAGGCAGCAAACGGAGCCATAATGATCACTACAAGGAAAGGACATGCCGGCAAAGTGAAAGTATCATTCTCAAGCAATACAGAATTCCTCAGTCCTTTTGTACTTCCACGTTTCCAGAACCGCTACGGCACAGGGCTCAACGGCAATACAGGCGGCTCAGGAATCTACAGCTGGGGACAGTTCATGCCTGAAGCCTCACGTCCAGGATACACGCCAGGCGACTTCTTCGAGACAGGACATACATATACCAACGTATTCACAATCAGTGGAGGAAGTGAAAAGAACCAGACGTACTTCTCTGCCGGAGCAGTCAACTCGGACGGTATAATCCCGAACAATCTCTACGACCGCTACAACTTCACTTTCCGCAATACTACCTATCTGCTGAAAGACAGGCTGCGTATAGATGCAAGTGCCAGCTATATCATCCAGAAAGACCAGAACATGACAAACCAGGGTGTCTATGCCAATCCTCTGACATCTGTCTATCTCTTTCCACGTGGCGAACACTTCGATATATATAGGTTGTTTGAAAGATATAACAGCAGTTCCAAGCTGATGGAGCAG
Organism: Bacteroidales bacterium; assembly: GCA_023667095.1. Taxonomy (GTDB): domain Bacteria; phylum Bacteroidota; class Bacteroidia; order Bacteroidales; family UBA932; genus Cryptobacteroides. The sequence continues at coordinate 189,797 of JAMPAT010000001.1, read as the reverse complement.
TTCTGGAGCGATGACCTCGCCGGAGACCTTCGTATGCAGAACCCTTACTGGATTGCGCACCGCAACCTCCGCAACAACAGCAAGAAGCGTTACATGCTCACATTAAATGCAGGATACGACATCCTTGACTGGCTCAACATCACAGGCCGTGTACGCATAGACAACGCAAACAACCTCTACACACAGAAACTCTATGCCACCACGGAAGCGACCATATCTGAAGGCGGCAAGAACGGACACTACACGGAAGCACGCAGCAACGACACCCAGACATACGCGGACATAATGCTCAATGTCAACAAGACTTTCGGGCAGGACTGGAGCCTCGTGGCAAACATCGGAGCCTCAATCAATGACATCCGCACTGATGAGCTGCAGTACGGTGGCCCTATCCAGGATAACGGACTTGCCAACGTATTCAATGTCTTCGACCTTGACGACGTAAAGAAACGTGCAAGCAAGAACGGATGGCATGACCAGACGCAGTCTGTCTTCGCTAGTGTGGAGGCCGGCTGGAAAAAGATGCTCTACCTCACAGTCACCGGACGTAACGACTGGGCGTCGCAGTTAGCTGGTTCAAGTTCACTGCACAAGGGATTCTTCTATCCTTCAGCCGGACTATCATGGGTACCTACCACCCTCTGGCACATGGGTCCGCTCAGCTATATGAAAATAAGGGGTTCGGTCGCCTCTGTCGGCATGCCTTTCCCACGCTTCCTTACTATCCCTACATACGAGTACGATGCGACCAACAAGATATGGAAGGACAAGACACACTACCCTATCAGCGACTTGAAGCCGGAAAGGACACTGACATACGAAGCCGGACTGGAAATGACCTTCTGGAATGACCTCAGGCTGAACGTATCGTGGTACATGGCGGACACCTACAACCAGACTTTTGATCCAGAGCTGCCACCATCGTCAAGCTACAGCACAATGTATCTGCAGACAGGAAACGTGCGCAATACCGGTATTGAGGCAAGCCTCGGCTACAACCACACCTGGCGCGGATTCACATGGGACAGCAACTTCACATTCAGCTGGAACAGGAACAAGATCCTTGACCTTGCTTCAAATGCTGTCAACCCGGAGACCGGACAGCCACTCAATATAGACAGGCTCACCATCAAAGGTCTCGGCAAGGCATATTACATACTCAAGCAAGGAGGTACACTCGGGGACCTTTACACAACTTCCGACCTGAGAAGGAACAGCAAGGGCTATGTGGAAATAGACTCCGGAGGCAATGTGACCGTTGAAGACAACGGCAATGAGACTTTCATCGGCACAGTATTCCCCAAATACAGCCTCGCATGGCGCAACGACTTCAGCTACAAGGGACTGCATGTAGGATTCCTCTTCAGCGGACGCATCGGAGGAGTCTGCTACTCCGCCACACAGGCAAATCTTGACATGTACGGTGTGTCTGAGGCTTCTGCGGCAGCACGTGACGCAGGAGGAGTGATTGTCAACGGCAGGGACTGGGTCAACCCTCAGAAATGGTACCAGGCTGTCGGTTCACAGAGCGGACTGCCTCAATATTATACATATTCTGCCACCAATTTCCGTCTACAGGAAGCCAGCATAGGATACACACTGCCACGTAAATGGTTCAAGGACAAATGTTCCCTCACCGTATCTGCCGTAGGGCACAACCTATGGATGATTTACTGCAAGGCACCGTTCGATCCGGAATCCGTAGCCTCCACAGACAACAACTACCAGGGAATAGACTATTTCATGATGCCGTCACTCCGCAGCATGGGCTTTAACATCAAGCTTGATTTTTAGCCGTTTCGCATAGGGTGAAATCTTCCAATGAATCAATATATGAATCAATATATGAATAAAATAATGAATAGAACCAATAATAGGACGTCATCTGACGGCTTCCCGCAATCTGCGCAGAATGTCGGCAGGAGCGTGAAAGGTATGGCATTGTGCCTTCTCTGCATGATACTATGTCCATCCTGTGTCGGTCTTTTCGAAGAATACAACACCAACCCGAACCAGGTGCTGAAAGACCAGATGGGCGCAAACAACTACGACACGGGAGCCAAGGTACTCAATCTCCAGAACCAGGTGGTTCCAGTCCAGGAACACCGCTACCAATTTGTGGAAAGCCTCAGCGGAGGACCGTTCGGCGGCTATGTCGGCAGTACAAAGACATGGATGGGGAGCTTCGAATACTTCAACCCTGAAAGCCACTGGCGGACAGCTGTATTCGCAGACGTAATGACAGATACATACGCGCCATACCGTGGCATAGTCAACAGCACGGAAGATGTCCTGTCGAGGTCGTTTGCAAAACTCTTCCGGGTGGCAATAATGCACCGTCTTACAGACACATACGGTCCGATTCCATACTCCGATGCCGTAGCAAACGAATCCCTCTACGTCAAATACGACAGCCAGGAAAAGACATACGATGCCCTTTTCGCAGATCTTGAAGACGCCATTGCCGGAATGGAGGAATGCCACAATACAGATGCTTCGCTATGGATAAAATACGACCATGTCTACAACGGGAATGTCAAGCAATGGCTCATGTATGCCAACTCCCTGAAGCTAAGGATAGCAATGAGGCTTTCATACGTAAAGCCGGAACTCGCCAGGAAGAAAGCCTCGGAAGCCATTGCGGCAGGAGTGATACTCAATAACGAAGACAATGCAGAAATGCATGCGACAGAGAACCGCACGACCCTTATCTACAACGACTGGATAGACTCCCGTGCCGGAGCGGACATAATCTGCTATATGAACGGCTACGAAGACCCCCGTATGGAAAAGATGTTCTACAGGAACACACTATCCACAAGACCTCAGGAACAGATCTACGCTGGAGTGCGTATCGGATGTCCGGTAGACAGCCAGGACTCGTTCAAAAAGGCATATTCAGGCATAGCCGTAGACACAGGCACGCCTTACCTATGGTTCAACGCAGCGGAGGCGGCATTCCTGATGGCAGAATACGAGCTGCGCTGGGGCGACCCCGCAGCAGCCAGGACATTCTATGAGCATGGAATAACCCTCTCTTTTGAAGAGAAAGGTGTCAAAGGAGCTGCGGCATACATAGCGGACAGGAGCAAAATGCCTGCAGCCTACACCGACCCTCTCAAGACATACACAGAGACAGCACGAGCCAGCGAAATCAAGATAGCATGGGAAGAAAGCGGATGTCTCGCAGACGGGATTCTGATGTCAGACTGTCCAGAAGAGCGCAACCTTGAGCGCATCATCACCCAGAAATGGATAGCCATCTTCCCTCTCGGGAACGAGGCCTGGGCAGAATACCGCAGGACAGGCTATCCTCGTCTGCTCCCGATGCTGCTTGACAAAAGCGGAGGCACGGTAGACCTCAAGCACAGGGCACGCCGCCTGACATATCCGATTGATGAATACAACATGAACCCGGCAAACCTGCAGGAAGCCATATCAATACTTGATGATGAAAACAATGACAGGACTTTCAAGGGCGACAAGATGGGAACCCGCCTATGGTGGGACTGCAAGCAATACTTTTAATTTCTGCTTTCAAACAAGCCGGAACACCTGTAAGTTTAACCGAAAAATAAAAGTCAGACAACAGTAATGAAAAGAGCAATAACATACATCATCCCTATACTTTTCCTTGCCGCGTGCTCAGAGTGGAATAATCCGGAGCCGTTGGACACGGAAATAATATTCCCGGAAGACCAGCACCCTGGAATATACGCCAGATATTACGACAACCTGAAGAAATACAAGTCCGAGGAACACTTCCTCGTCTACGCCACACTGCACAATTCACCGGAGTTCGCCCCTGACGAAGGACATTTCATGCGCAGCCTTCCCGACTCACTGGACATTGTCAGCCTGACCAATGCAGACAACTTCTCCAAAGAAGACGCAGAGGACATGGAAGCAATGCGCAAAGTCGGCACCAAGGTTCTCTACAGGCTTGAATATGCTGCAAAGAAAGCTGAACTTTCCGGGCCTGCTGAGTTGGAAGCCTACATCAGCAACGCCATAGCCAAAGTCCGTGAACACGGACTTGACGGCTGGTCATTCACTGGTACATATTCACCGGACGACCAGGAGGCCGCAGCTGCTTCCGTACTGATGGTACAGAAGCTCTATGATGCCAAAAAGTACTCACAGCTGCTTGTCTTCGAGGGGAATCCGCTTTTTGTGGCCTCCGACATGAGATATATGGTGGATCTGTTCGTCCTTGACACCGACAAGGACAGCAAGACCTCGGAAATCAGCATGAAAATCGCTGAAGCCACTAAAAGGAGCTCAATAGACGCATCTAAAATCATCATAGCATCAATCCCAGGCACTGTCATCAAGGATGCTGACAAGAAAGACTGCAACTCAATGGATGCCATTGCCGAAATAGCCTGCACCGCAGGTCCTCTAAAGGGAATCTGCGTCAGCGATATCACCAAGGACTACTACCATGCGGAAGGCAACTACCTCAATGTCCGCCGCACCATCCAGACACTTAATCCGTCACGATAATGAAAACTGCCAACAAGCCACATCTTATCCCTCACCTGATGCAGAGGATTCCTGTCCTGGCAGGAATAGCAATGATAGCCATTGCTCCCGTTTCCTGCCATCGCTACGATGCGTCAGGCTATAAATTCGACAATTCGCTCTACATTGACGTAAGCGCGACCTCGCAGATACAGACCAAGACGTTCAGCAGCAAGACAGATGCTTTCGACACAGAACTCTCGGCAGTATTGGCATACCCGTCAGAAAAAGACGTCAATGCCTCCCTCCTCCTTGATGTCTCCCTTGTAGAAGACTACAACCGCACCTATGGCACCGACTACGAAATGCTGCCGGAGCGATATCATGACTTCACACAGGTTGAGATCCATATTCCTGCGGGAAAGACAGCGTCTTCTCCTGTAACAATTGCATTCAAAGGCCTCATTGGCGAAGGGGAACAGCAGACAGGAGCCCTGGAACTTGACAAGTCCTATCTTTTCCCGGTTCGTATAGTGTCAGACAACATGAAAGTGATGGACATATCCTCGATAGCATATTACATAGTAAGACGCTCATCTGCAGTCACTACAGCAGCTGAACTGACAGACAACTGGATAAACTTCCCTCTATTGGATAGTCCCGGACCTGTCGCTGATGCCTATAACGGGCTTTCGGCAATGACATACGAATCCCTTGTCTATATTGACCGGTTCGACTTGAGCAACGGATTCGGGGACTGCGCAATCTCTACTGTCATGGGTGTGGAGGAATACATGCTTCTGCGCATAGGTGACACGAATTTTGAACGCCAGCAGCTGCAGTTCAGCGGTGGAGCTGTTTTCGGAAAATTCCCGAAATCGGATGCCTCCAAGAAATTGGAGACAGGACAATGGTATCATCTTGCCGCCACCTACGACTCGGACACAAGGACCGTCCGTATATATGTCAACGGCAAGATCCAGAGTGAGGCTGATGAGACAGGCAACCTCCCTGACGGTGGGATGAACTTCGCAATGAGAGCCATGCCTGGAGCGGCAGGAGACGAAAGACAGTTCTTCATAGGCTATTCCTACAACGACTTCCGCCCTCTCCAGGGTAAAATTGCAGAGGCAAGGGTCTGGTCAGTGGCACGGACACCTGAGCAGATATGGGAAAACATGTACCGCATCAAGGATCCGGAGAACCATCCTGAGCTCATCGGCTACTGGAAATTCGATGAAGGCCAGGGCAACGAAATCAAGGACTGGTCCATCTACGGCAACCATGGTGTCTCCCAAAAGAACATCATCTGGCCGGAAGGCATAGAAATCCCCGAAATCAACAAATGACCATGAACATACGTAACAGCATAACAAATATCACCCTCCTGCTTGCCATTGCAACATCCTGCGGGAAAGAGACCATCTGTGTCAAATACAAGGAAGACATCAAGGACCTGTCTCCATCTGGAGTCACTGTCCTTAGCAGCATGACTTCAGGCGATACGGTAACCATAGAAATGGAGGAGGGCCATTCTGTCACAGACCAGCTCTATGTCTGCACCAACAGGACATCTGCCTTTGACACGTACATAACCCTCTCGTTCTCGGAGAAAGACGCACTGTCCTACATTGCATCCCATCCATCCGTACCTGAGCGTGTCACTGATTCAGACGGACGCGTAGAAATAACGACAATCGGGAAGACAGTCCTTCCCAAGTCATTCTGTAACTTCCAGGACGGTGCTACAATCATTCTTGATGCAGGAATGAACCGCTCTGAGGCCAAGACTGTACAGATCGCCACAGTCGACAGGTTCGGTCATAAATTGACTCCAGGCAGATATGTCCTCGCACTGAAAGCGGAAAACGGAAGCATGGAAGAAATCCTCTACTATGACATCTATGTACCTGTGCCGCGCATCTGTCAAGAATACAAGCTATACACCGGCACGGACAATTTCACTGTCTGCTACATCAACACAGCAGACTATGATCCGAGGATTATCACAGACTATGTATTTGAGAAGACATACCAGCACGGTGACATTGACGACAACAAAGCTGACGGAAATTGGACTGAAACCCTTTGGAAAGCATCAATCGGCAATATTGTCAATCTCCGGAAATCATCCATTGAATATGACATGGACTCAGGAAGGGCAATTCTCAAGCTCTCCTCCGACCTGGCCTACGTCCTGGAGCACCCGGACAAATACATCCGTCCGCTTCAGGAAAGCGGCAGGAAAGTGTGCATCACATTGGAGGGAGGCAACACCGGACTTGGATTCTGCAACCTTACTGACGCACAGGCTGAAGACCTTGCCATGCAAGTGAAATCCATCCTGAGGCTTTATGGACTGGACGGAATAAACCTCTGGGACAGAAGTTCCGGCTACGAGAAGGCCGCCGACAGGAATCTTCCTGCTCCCGGCACGACATCATATCCAAAATTCATAAAGAAACTAAGGGAGGCCATCGGCTGGAGGCCCCTGCTGACCCTTGCCGACCAGGGAGTACCGACAGAGTCTTTCCATGATACCGGACTCAGTGGAGGCATAGCAGCAGGAGAGTATCTGGACTATGCGTGGGCAGCCAATGTCACCATGAAAAATCTTCCCGTGGTGGACCCATACAATCAGGGAGGCCCAGGAGTATCCAGCGAATATCCAAGACTGCCGATAGCCGGGCTTGCACAGGAGCGTTACGGCTGCATCTTCTTCACATTGTACACAGAAGACATAAACGCTCTAATCTGGGATGAATGTACCTCCCAATACATAAAGGCCTGGGTCGAATCCGGCTTAAGGAACAACAACATGGTTGTCTTCAACGACATAAGCACGAACGTACAGAATCTGACAGAATTTTCCATAGAAGCAAACAGCCTGGCCTTCCAATATCTGTGCAATGATGAAAGAATCACATATTCTTTCGACAAACACCAATTATACACGACCGGTGCAGGCCAGACAGGCTATAATGAATGGCTAAAAGACTGGTAAACCACATTAAGATAAAAACTAAAAACAATATGACAGCAATGAAAAACAACTTACTGACACTGACGGTCCTGCTTTGCATAGGGGCTGCGACCGTTGCAGGCTGTACCTACGACGATACAGCCGTGAACAGACGTATCGCCGACCTTGACGGACGTCTCAGCGAACTCGAGAGGGTGGTCTCAGACATCAATACAAACATAGGTGCCATGCGTGCGACAGTCAAGGCACTTGAGGAGAACGAGAGGATTGTCGACATCCATCAATTAGAGGACGGCTCCGGACTTTCTGTCACCTTCTCAGGCTCCGGAACCCCATATATCATCAGGAACGGCACAGCCCCTGCCATCAGCGTAGAAAAATTCGATGACGGCAACTTCTACTGGACACTTGACGGGGAGTTCCTTCTTGTTGACGGGGAGAAAGTACCGGCAACAGCCAAGACATTGGTGCCACAGATAAAGGTGGAAGACAACAAATTCATGCTCAGCTTCGATGGGAGGAAGTGGCAGGAAATCGGCACTGCAGGAGGGGCAGGCATCTTCAAGAATGTCATAGACGGAGAGGACTCAGTTACCTTCGTACTTTCCGACAGCAGTGAAATTGTCATTCCCAAAGAACAGAAATTTGCCCTGCACTTCAACGAGCTCAGCATAGCGGTCAACCCAGGCACAGAAATATCAGTCCCTTACACAGTTACAGCAGCAGATGAAGGCACACTCGTACGCGCCTATGGATACGGGGGATTTGAAGTCCTTGGCGTGCTTCCGGAAGGTCCTGGCAAAGGCACGATAAAGGTGAAAGTACCAGCTACTGTCCCGGCAGACGGTGAAATCATGGCAATGGCCGTCAATTCCAAGGGTGTGCCATCATTCCGTATCCTGACCTTCGAGAAAGGCAGCTGGACATCAGAGGCCAACAGGCTAAAAATACCTGCGGAAGGAGGGGAAATCATCATAGCAGTTGCCACCAACCTCGAATATGATGTAATCATACCGGAAACGGACAAAGGATGGCTCAAGACTGTAACTGGCTCAGCGACCAAGGCAATCAGAAACGAACAGGTGACACTCATTGTCTCGCAGAACAAGGGTGCGGAACGCCAGTCCGTAATCAGGCTCGCCAAAGGCTCGACCACATACGCCACCTACACCATAGTGCAGGAAGAAGCCATAACTGATGACACAGAAGGCTACAAAGGCAACATCGAAGACTGGACAAGCAACGGAAGCATCGACTTTTAACTGAAAACAATAACACTTAAAGATAAGCAATCATGAAAAAGACCAGAAACTTGATTATCGCCATCCTGGCAATCACCACCATATCCCTCAGCGGATGCTACGATGACTCAGCCCTCAAGAACCAGATAGGGGGTCTTGATGACAGGCTCACCAAGCTGGAGCAGACAGTAAACAAGCTGAACTCAGACTACACATCGCTTAAAACAGCTATCTCAGCCCTTGAAGAAAAGGACTTCATCACAGAATGCAGGCCTCTCGCAGACGGTTCCGGATATGAAATCTATTTCGAAAAGCACAAGCCTATCGTCATCAGGAACGGCAAGGACGGGAACAATGGTGACAAGGGAGAACAGGGTGAACCGGGAACTCCAGGAGCACCTGGCACGGCCCCTGTCATAAGTGTAAAATTTCATGAGGCATCCGGCCAATACTGCTGGACCATTGATGATGAGTTCATCATGCTGGACGGCAAGCCAGTCCCGGCACGCGGAGAGGCCATCACGCCTGAATTCAAAGCAGAGAACGGCAACCTCATGATAAGCTGGAACGGCAAGGACTGGGAGCCGATAAGCGACACTCCTGTCCTTGGCATCTTCAAGAAAGTGGATCCTGTCTCCGATCCGTCCAAAGTGACATTCACACTTCAGGACGGCACCACATTTGACATCCCTGTAGCCATATCGGCCGTGCCTCTGAAAATCAAGATAAACAACGGCAGCCCGATAGTTCCTGTCAATGCTGCCAATGGACTATATTTCCAAATCAACATTGATGGTGCAGATGAAAGCACAATCCTTGACATCACCCCGATAGGAGAGTTTCCGGAATTCACAGCAGAATCTGTTTTCCCTAATAGCTGCAGAATGGTCAATATAAGGGCCCAGGTAAATGATGTACCGTCCGGAAAACTTCTCTGCACCGTGACAAGGGTCAGCGATGCGGCAACATCATCAGCCGTTGTATCGTTTGTTGAAAGAATCTGGGAAATTGAAGGATTTGACCAGACAATCGAGCAGTCAACTCCTGGCGATGAACGTTGTTATTCAGTGAAATTCGATGCCACTGAGCAGGAATTTATGGGGATGATAATGTCCAATACCTTCACAACATTCAACTTCTGCCTGAGTGCCGAGGCGAAAAAATTCGTTGAAAGTGTAGAATGGTTCATAAGCAACGTTCCTGCCATGGGAGACATGCCAGCCTACAGGGAATTAGGTTTCATTTTCAATGTTGCAGCCAACAATACCGGTAAAGAAAGGGATGGCTATATCTACATGGGCGAACAGCCTGATGTCAATGAAAATAATTACACCCATTTCATATATCTGAAACAGGCTGCTGAATAATTATATTATCTACTCCCGTGCTTGCCACGGGAGCCATTAATCAGAAAGCAATGAAAAACTACACAATAACATCACTTATTCTTTGTGCAGGAGCCCTCCTCTCCTGTACAAAGGATATCTCATCGGACAAAGGTGACATGTCTGAAGGACAGCCTTTCACAGTTACCCTCAACAACGACAGCTTTGCTCCTGTCACCAGGACCGTCAATGACGGCATGATGACCAGATGGGGAGACACAGACAGAATCAGCCTGTTCTATTCCGAGAGCGGGAAAGAACTGTCACTGTTCGTGAATTCCCCTTTCAAAATTGCCGATACACGTACAGGCAGGTTTGAAGGAACCCTTAGAGAAGAGTTAATGCCGGAAAAGAACTATGACTGGTATGCGATCTATCCTTATGACAATAATCACAACACGCAACATCTGTATACCAAAGGAACAGGTGTCAGTACAACACAGACTCAGACCGGAAATGACAGCAAGGCACATCTTGCAGGTGAAAACTGCATACTTATAGGCAAGGTGGAAAATGTCCCGTCTTCTGAATTTCCGTCCATCAGGATGAAACCTGCTGCTGCCGTCATTGATTTCAACGTAAAGAATTCCACAGGGAACGACTTTACAGTCAAGGAAATAAAAGTAAGGTCATCCAATGGAATGATGCCGAACAACGTTTTGGGCTTTAATTTTACCAAGCCTGCATTTGACCTCGTACATAATTGGCTTGCAAAAGATCAGGAACTGCTCAAAATGTTCAACCTTGCAGTCAATGACGGAGCGGCCTACACATCAGGCTCTTCCGCACATTTTTATGCCACGACACTTCCTGTCACACTAAATCCCGGAGACAAGATAGAAGTGCGTGTCATAACTTCTTCAGGAAGCCAGACTTTCACCAAGACATTGGATGAGTCCCTTGCACTCGAATCCGGAGCCATCAAGACATTCAACCTCGAATACACCGATGTCTCCACCAAGGCCATTCAGGCGACACATGCCGATATAGAGACCCTAAAAGATGTAAAGGCCCGTGAGAATGGAAGATATTATTATGAAACCTTCGATGGCTGGACAATTTATAGCGGCCATGTACAAAGCTGGAACGGTAGTGCAGGCAGGGTTCCAGAAGGCATGCTTGGTGTCGTGCTTTTGGGAGCAACCAAAGAAGTTGCAGAGCAGGGTATCCTGAAATCCCCTCTCATTGCAGGCGGATGCAGCAAGCTTTCTTTCAGATATTTCCAATCCTACAATGACATTGACTTCACAGTATCATTCAAGGACAGGAACGGCAATCCGATAGCAGGCAAGGAGTTCAATGTCACAGGCGAGAAAATGACTGCAAGTGCAGAGACTCCAGCCGCAGAATATTCCCAGGAAGTCGGCCTGGCAGGTGAGTTCTACATGGAAATCCGGCAGAACGCATCCAAGCCGACGGCAAGCGGTGACTACATGGCTCCAGAACTTTTGCTTGTTGACATAGCATGGACTCCATTTGAAGGGTAGCCAATCATAATACTCCACCTATACGGGAAAAAGGCTGTCCAACAAGTATGATTCTAATCTTCATCCTTGCCAGAATTGAATTTGAAGTGCCCCCAAAAAATTGGACGGGTTAAACATTATCCAGTTATAGGAAGAGTTCGGTATTGCACCGGACTCTTTCCATTTAACCGGGCTTTGATTCTTTTATTGTTATAGTAGTCAATATATTCCTCCAAAAACTTTATAAAGGCTTGCAGGTGCAGCAATCCACACTGACATATTTGGTTCGGACCATTGTCCGGTGGAGCTTGACATTGAGTAGGAAAGGTTCTGCCTTCCAAAGAAAAATCAATTGACGGCCGGCTAAAGTTCATCTTTAGTCAGCCGTCTTTTCTATGCGCTCTTTGACAGTTGCAGGCTCCTCCACATTGACAGGTTCAGATGGCTTATGCCCTTTGCCTGAAGATTTCCCGGAGGCATTGCTGGAGGATTTGCGTGAAGCCTTGCGGGCTTCCTTTGCTTCAAGTACCCTGTAATAGCGGTCAAGGACAGCGGCATCCTTGCGTGCCTGCTTCTCGGCAGCCTCAAGGGTCTTGCGTTTACGTTCCCTGTTTTTAGCGGCCTTTTTTTCCTGCTTTGCAGCAATTTTCCCGGCATCTATCCTGTCTTTCTCCGCCCAGCGTTCCTCTCTGGCCTTCGCCTTGGCTTCACGCGCTGCTTTCCTTTCTGCTGCTGCCTTTTCTCTCAATGCCTTCTTGTCCAGGATTGTGGAATCAGGAGACGCAGATACACCTGAAAGGCTGTCGGAAACAGCTATACTGTCAGCAACGGCCTTGACTCCGGCAAGGGAATCAGCTGCAGCAAGACTGTCTGCCGCGGTCATGGTATGCAGGCTGTCAAGCGAAGCCAAAGAATCAGAAAGCGCGACTGAGTCAGCTGCATTCTTCTCCTCAAGCGCACGTCTCTCATCTTCAATGCGTCTCTGTTCGGCACGCACCTTCGCCAGGGAGTCACGTACTGCAATCTGGACATAGATATCTGACATATATCCAGGGAAATACAAGTCGGTCTGCCGGAACTGTGCCCTCGGGCGTGACATATATCTGGACCTTTCCACAGGACGCAGGCTAAGCGGAGTCACGGAAGTCCGGTCTGCCGGACGCCTGTCCGGCTGCCAGTTGAAGCCTTTCAGGATACGCTCATCCTTTGTAAGCTGTACAACAGGGTAGGCATCGCTCTTGACCTCGTCATAATAACGGATCTTGTCAATCTGCCCGTCAACGAAGTCTGCGGAAAGCATCTTCGCCTCCTTCTTGTTTACAGTAGCAAGGACATCATGCTCTTCAAGGAAAAAGATTCCGGAAGCCCCTCCAAGGGCATCAAAACGTCTCAGCGTTCCCTCCCCGTTGAAATAGGCTATGACCTCGGTACCCTTTATCTGGTCATAATGCTCCTGATCCTCCTGCATGTGTATGAATGCATCTGACATAAGATGCACTTTCTCCATGGCATTGCCCTTTATTACAGCGGTTATGCTGTCTGCCGAATACTGCTGGGTAACCTCGTTCCACACTATCGGTCCAAGGAACAGGCGTGCAAGTGAGTCTACATCTGAATATTCAAGTGAATCACACACAATCTGCATGTCCTTGCGGAACAGCTTTACATTCCTGAGCGCAGTAAGGAATCCCATCTTTGTCGTGTCAAGCGGCTCTGTCGCTATGGAATCGGCAACTGAAAGCGAATCCGCAACGGCAAGTGAATCCACGGTTGCGGGCAATCCCGAAAGTGCCAGGGAATCTCCGGAGAAAAGCGTCCCGGCAGGCATTGCCAGTGAGTCTGACACTGCCAAAGAATCAGCCTTGGCCAATGCCCCGGCCAGGGCAAACGAACCGTTCCCGGCAATGGAATCCGGTGATACAATGGAATCCAGGACAGCAGGAAGGCCGGAAATCCCAGCCGTATCACGCGACTCAGAGTTCCGGTTCCCAGGTGAGACTGATGGCTTCTGTGGATTTTCCACCGGAGCCTGCGGTCCAGGCATTGGCATTTCCGCTGCAGGCTTGTCCACAGATGGCTCCGCCTTGCCTTTCGAAGGCCTGTTCTGCTGCGGAGGACGGTAATTCGGATCATTCTTGGCAGCCTCCTCCGCTGCCTTTGCCGCTTCCTCTGCACTCTTTCTCCTATAGGCTGTGACAGGATCACCGGCAAGTTCCTCAATCCTCTTGGCTGCATCCGCAAGATATACGGAATCGATGTCACAATACCTTATGGTACGGTACATCATCGTATCTGCACCAAAATATAAAGTATCCCTCTGTTCTCCCTCCTCAATTTCCGAGATAATGGCAGGCTTACGGGTCAGGATGACCTTGGACTGCGCATCCAGATATCTGATACGTCCTGCCACAGCGGAGACGTTGCGTGAAGTATCAGTCACCTGGGCATGTCCAAGCATTTCCACATCAACGGTATTCCGATAGAAATAAAGGCTGTCGCTCCATCCCTCCTGCGTATCTGTCATGACATGGACATTGTTCCTGAAAAAGAAGATTTCGCGTCCCCTGTCATACCATCCTGCATCTGCAGAAAGCATGTTTTCCTCCTGCCAGGCATCTGTACCGCTGCCGAATGTTGCCTTGTTAAGGTCGGACTCATATTTAAGCGTGGATGTCTTCACAAAGATCGAGTCAGTGAACATGTTGACATCCCTCGTGAAGGTAAAGGTCTTTATCTTTGAATCGTAGGTACCATTGTAGCTCTCGATGATCTGGCCGTCCTTGTCCCTCATAGAACCTCCACCGGTAAAGACAGCGACACTGTCCTTCGTGTTATAGTCAAGGTTGCTGGTCCTCAACGTATTGTTGTCACTGTCCCGGAGCTGCACGACATGTCCGCGGAATTCAGCAAGGTCCATGTCGGAATAATAGACCATCTTGTCGCTCGTCAGGACTGTCCCGTCCTGTATGATGCTGACATTGCCTATGGCATCGATGACGCGGGAATCAACATTCCACAATGCAGTGTCACAAAGGAGATATGTATTGTTGTGAAGGAAACGTGCAGGCCCGATTACCTTGCGCAGATTCTGTCCATTGGACTGGATGAGGCGCAGGGAACGGGCATCAATAAGCCTTACGAGACTGTCAGACTGCTCCTGTGACTGCCCATACAAAGGCAGTACATGAACAATCGCAGCCAGAAGGATTATTGCAACTACCCTTATCCTCATCTTACTCTGCTACACGGAATTTGTCCTCCCAGCCCTCACGCTCGAAACTGCAGTCCTGGAAGATAGGGTCTATGACAATATATGTTGTCTTTATCTTTTCGTTGATGAACTTGTCAATGGCCTCCATGGATTTCTCCGCCTTTGCCTGCTCCAGAAGCTGGCTATAGTCATTCTGGAAAGAGGCTGTGTGCGACGGCAATATCCTGTCAACCCTGATAATCTTATAGACAGTGTTTCCCGAACGTCCCTCATTGTCAAGTGATTCAACCGGCTCGGTTATCTCGCCTTCCTTGAGCTCCTTTATTGCATTATAGTCCTGGGGCTTCAGCTGGTCCATCTCAAAATATGCAGAGCCCGTATTCGGGTCAGACATCTGGCCGCCATTTGTCCTCGTTGCAAGATCCTGTGAATAGAAGCGCGCTGCAAGGTCGAAAGGAACGCTATGCTCCAGTATCTGAGTCCTTAGGCTGTCAAGCATGCTGAAAGCCTTTTCCCTGTCATCAGATGTGTACTCAGGCTTGAGAAGGATATGCCTTGCATTGAACATGTCACCTTTCTTGTCCAGAACCTCTATTATATGGAACCCGTCAGGGGTCTCTACAATCTGCGAGACCACTCCTGGCTTGAGAGCCATTGCAGCATCGGAGAATGCTGGCCAGAATATTGATTTTGAAGCCATTCCAAGTTCACCGCCTTTCCTTGCGCTTCCTGGGTCCTGTGAATATATCCGGGCAAGTGTCGAGAATTTCTCTCCATTGATAATCCTCTCACGGATAGAGAGCAGCCGTTCCTTTACAGCAGTATTGGCAGCTTCACGGTCAGGATAGACAGATATCTGGGAGAGCTGATACTTCACAGGTACAATCGGAAGGTCCTGAGGGTCAGTGGACTCAACATATTTTTCCACATCGTATGGAGTCATCTCGGGAATCCCTGAAGCTATCTGGGTCTGCATCTGCTGTGTAAGGGTCTGGTCCTGAAGTGCCTGTCTCCATTCCTGGCGCAGCTTGTACATCGGCTTGTTGAAATATCTCTCGACTTCATCATCTCCCCCGAGCTGAGTCCTGAGCTGGTCCATACGGCTGCTCATCTCGGCGGCTACCTGGTCTTCATTGACAGTCAGCGAATCCACCCTTGCCTGCATGAGGAAAAGCTTGGAAATCATCATCTGCTCAAGGATATCGCATCTCATGTTCCTGTCCGAGGCCATTCCGCTTGCCCTCATCATCTGGACCTCCTGCTCCAGATTGGAAATGGTTATCATTTCATTTCCGACAACGGCGATTGTCTTGTCTATGATGCCGTCCGGATAACGCTGCGCAGAGGCAAGGAATGATATCCCCGCCAGGAAAGCCACAGCTGCATACCTGATATAGTTCATATTAATCAATATATTACAAATTTACCTTTGTCACGGGCGTCTTCCAGGAGATCCCGTTCCAAAGAAGTGGTGAGACGATGCTTCCTTGCACTTATGATAAGGTCCCTGATCGCCGGCGTGCAATACTCTACCGGCGAGGCTGTCCCTGCCGGCAGCACCTCGACAATATATGCAACATTCAGAAGCCCGTAGCTGTCAACATTCTCGTAGAATTTCCCTGCCTTGACATCATCCAGCATGGACAGTTCCATTTCCATATCCCTTGCCAGGATATCAAGGTCAATCCATTTGTCTGAATATGTCGTGAACTGCCCGACTGTCGGAGAGGAGAAATCATCCATAGTCCAGCCGCCGTCAAGCCCGAACGAGGACATCATTTTCCTGAAATGGTCTATGTCCGGTGAGGCCTGGGAAATCTTGAGTGACCTTGCCTTGACGATAGGACGGACAAGTACAAAATCCTTTGGATGGGAACTGTAATATTCCTCCACTTCCTTGGAAGTAACAGCAGTGTCAAGCCTTTCATTGACATAGATCTGCTCATACCTGTATTTCAGGAGAGAGCGTCTGTAGTCCTCCAGTTCCTTGCTTACATCCTTTTCGCCCTTGGAGAGCTGACTCTCTGCCATGTCAAGGAAAACCATGTCAGAAGCCCATGTATTTATATACTGCATCGCAAGGCGCAGGCTGTCCTCCGCAGGAATCCCGTCCGGAATCAGACGCGACACTTCGCCTTTGTACAGCATATTGCTGCCGACCCTTGCAACAACCTCCCCGTCATGCAGAAGCGAGTTGACAAGGCGGCAGGAAGAAAAGGCCGGCACCATGAGCATCAGCACTATGGCTATTCTTGACACACCGGACATCCTATCTCGAATAATTTGGAGATTCGCGTGTGATTGTCACATCATGCGGATGTCCCTCTACATATCCGGCATTTGTGATACGGACAAACTTAGCTGAGCGCAGGGCATCTATATCCTTTGCCCCGACATATCCCATTCCGGCACGCAGGCCACCGAGCAGCTGGTAGACAACCTCTGAAAGCGTCCCCTTGTAAGGCACCTGGGCAACGATACCCTCCGGAACAAGTTTCTTGACATCCTCTTCCATATCCTGGAAATACCTGTCCTTTGAACCCTGCTGCATTGCCTCCAGCGAGCCCATGCCACGGTATGACTTGAATTTTCTTCCGTTCAGGATAATTGTATCTCCCGGCGACTCCTCTACGCCTGCGAAGAGCGAGCCTGCCATGATTGTGCTCGCACCTGCGGCAAGAGCCTTTACTATATCTCCGGAATACCTGATTCCTCCGTCTGCAATCACTGGTATTCCAGTGCCTTTGAGAGCCTCAGAAGCCATCATAACAGCAGAAAGCTGCGGCATGCCGACTCCGGCAATAACACGTGTCGTACAGATTGATCCCGGGCCTATTCCCACCTTGACTGCACTTACTCCAGCATCGGCAAGGGCCTTTGCAGCCTCACCTGTAGCGATATTTCCAGCAACAATCTGGATATCAGGAAGTGCCTCGCAGGCTTTCTTTATCACATCCAGGACATAGACAGAATGTCCGTGCGCCGTATCCACGACAACAGCATCCGCCCCTGCCTCGGACAACATCTGTATTCTCTCTATTGTGTCAGCCTTTACTCCGACAGCGGCAGCCACAAGAAGACGTCCCTTGGAATCCTTTGATGCGATAGGGTTGTCCTTGATTTTCATTATGTCCTTGTAGGTAATCAGGCCGACAAGCTTGCCGTCTGCATCGACTACCGGAAGTTTCTCGAACTTATGGTTCCGAATTATGTCGGTAGCTTCCTCAAGACTTATGCCCTTAGGGGCCGTCACAAGGTTCTCTGAAGTCATGACCTCTGAAACCGGGCGTTTCATGTTGTCCTGGAAACGCAGATCCCTGTTTGTGACTATACCTATAAGGAAATTGTTTTCGTCAACGACAGGAATACCTCCAATATGGTTCTGTGCCATCATCCCGAGTGCAGCACCGACTGTCGCATCCGGACGGATAGTGATAGGGTCATAGATCATTCCGTTCTCTGCCCTCTTCACACGGCGCACCTGGGCGATCTGCTGCTCAATGGTCATATTCTTGTGAATCACGCCTATACCTCCGGCACGCGCTATAGCGATTGCAAGCTCGGCCTCGGTTACAGTATCCATTGCCGCCGAGACAATCGGGGTACGGAGCCTGATTTCCCTTGTGAAACTGGTAGTGACATCTACATCCCGGGGAAGGACCTCGGAGCGTGCAGGAATCAGAAGAACATCATCGAAGGTCAATCCTTCAGAAATCTGAGAGTTTACAAAAGTCTGCATCTGCGAAAAATTTTTGCACGCAAATATAGAAATTATTTTTTGATAAACGCCCAAACACCTATTATCTTTATGTTTCTGTCTACGTTTGTTTCCATTTACGTTTCTTGCTGCTTGACTCCATGCCTCGTGCTTCTGGATGCATGTCCCGGAACTATGACAGCCGACGGATATTTTCTCACCATATCAAGCAGGCTCCGCTTAGAGTTGGCTGTGCCCTGCAGCTGTCCATGGGGCAGCAGTATCCGATGATGCCCCTATCGTCTTTGCAATTAAAGCTCTGGCACCCCTCAAAAGTTGCGATTGAGCGAGCACATTGTAAAATCACAATCATCTAATAATCAATTGTTTCATTTTCCGAAGTGTGCCAAAGTAAGCCAATTTCTGCTCCATCTGGCACACGAATCATCGTTCTACGCTCTCCAAGGCACTTTTGCGTGCTTGCTCATTGCAAAACCAATCCATTGTTGTCCAGCGGGCAGGGAACGGATTGTAGAACCTTGCGCCGTAGTCGAGAAGCGGCAGGCCGGTAAACTTTTGGGACTCCTTGCCGTTGAAGCGTTGTCATGAAATAAGGTTCAGCGTTCCAGACTGGCACATCAGCCGACCTTTCTGGAACGCTGAACATGGATACAGGCATCTGAAATGGCGGTATCCATGGCCAGGTTGGTGTATTAGTTCACCAACCTGGGACGGCTACCGGCCTCTCAGAGCGTATAATGCAGGTCAGCGGCGCAGGTTGGCAGTGATAAGGACCAACCTGGAACGGCTACCGGCCTCCCAGAGCGTATAATGCAGGTCGGAGGTGCAGGTTGGCGGCAATGAGGACCAACCTGGGACGGCTACCGGTCTCTCAGCGCGTATAATGCAGGTCAGCGGTACAGGTTGGCAGTAATGAGGACCAACCTGTGCAGCCTGTCCGTAAGACGTGACTGGTAATTGCATGTCATTCGACATCATGGCAGGAACCACTTCCCTCCCTTGTCATGCGGAGGGTCCTGTGAATATCCGCTGCGGGAAAGATAATGGAAGTCATTGTCGTAATACAAGGAGTCATACGCCTCTTTCCATACCGGGCTTCTGGAGACAACGCTCTCTATAAGATACATCATTGCACTATCGTCATATAGAGCATACGAATTGTAGTTCATCCTGAAGCCAGGACGGGCATTTGTGACAAGCGTATCCGTATGAGTACCATAGTGCAGGAGGGCGGCAATCACAGCATCGCCATAGGTCTCAACAATGGAACTGTCCACATAAAATTCACGTACAAGCCGTCCAGCTATGCGCAGGGAATCACGTGAACTTATTGTAAACTTATGGCTGCCGTCAACAATGAGGCTGTCAATACCGTAGGTCTTGAATCTCATCCTGCCCCAAGGGGCCAGAGGATGATAGAAGACATCAACTGACTCCAGGGCCGGATGGACATCACAGGAAGCAGCGCATTGACCGCGGCGGTGTCCTTCGCGCCGGCCTTCAGCACGCGCGTCTCGCGGA
>JAMPAT010000001.1:85705-169708 GCA_023667095.1 Bacteroidales bacterium | reverse complement strand
CTGCCGTTCTCTTGACATCCCGGTCACGACTCGTGGCCGGGATGTTTTGTTTTTGTGGCAGTGGCTCTGCATGTGCAGGTATTGGCAGTCTGTCTATTCTTTGCTATCTTTACAGCTGACAATTGTTATGCTATGAAAAAGATATTTTTTATTCTTTTGTTCCAGGCCATCTCTTTGGCCCTTGTTGCCCAGGATTCCCAGTGGCTAAAGGAGAATTATTCGAAGCGTGAGGTCTTTATACCTATGCGTGACGGAGTTGAACTCTTTACTGCAATATATGAACCTGTTGGTACTGAAATCTCGGAAGAGCATCCTATCATCATGACCAGGACGCCATATTCGTGCAAACCATATGGAGATGGATATGCATCTGCTTTGTCTGGTTATATGAAATATTTTGTCCAGAACGGGTATATAATAGTTTTTCAGGATGTGCGCGGGAGGTATATGAGTGGTGGAGTGTATGAAAATATCCGTCCATTCAATCCGAATAAGTCTGCAGACGAGACTGATGAAGCTTCAGACACCTATGATTCTGTTGAGTGGCTGATAAGGAATACTTCAACAAACGGCAATGTGGGAGTTACAGGAGTCTCTTATCCAGGATTCTATGCTACGATGGCTGCCCTTTCCGGGCATCCCGCTATAAAGGCTGTTTCGCCTCAGGCTCCAATCCTTGACTGGTATAAAGGAGATGATGCGCACCATAACGGGGTTCTCATGCTTCTTGATACATATTCTTTCGGAGGCTCTTTCTACCGTACTGCCACTACTCCTTATAAGTCACTTCCTAAATACAGGAACCCTATAGACAGGAATGTCTATGATTTTTTCATGGGGAAGGAGACTATGGGAAATGTACGTGCTTCCCTTCTTGAAGAACTGCCTTTTATGGACAGCATCATTGCGCATCCTGATTATGACAGATTCTGGAAAGAACGCTCACTTGAGCCTTATCTTAAAGATATTCGTCCTGCCATGCTGGTTGTGGGAGGTACATTCGATACGGATGATTGCTATGGAGCTGTCAATACATATCGGCTGATACGGGAGAATTCCCCGCGGACAGAGGCGTATTTTGTATATGGTCCATGGTATCATGGCGGATGGCACAATGAATCATATACATCATTGGGAGATGTGTATTTCGGGGAAGATATATCAGGATACTTCATGCGTGAAATAGAATATCCGTTTTTCAGGTATTATCTTGAGGGGAAAGGTGATAAGCCGTCTTCTGTCTCCATTTATGCATCTGGAGCACAAGGATGGCGTGAATATGACAGCTGGCCTTGTGATGATGTGGAGTATGTTCCTGCATTTCTCGAATCCGGAGGAGGATTGTCAATTTCCCGTAAAGTATCCAGGGGAATCTCCTCATATATTTCTGATCCTATGAATCCGGTACCTTATATGGAAAGGCCGGGTAAAGGACGTGACAGGACATATATGGTTGCGGACCAGGGGTTTCTGGATTCTCGTGAAGATGTACTGTCATTTACGGCATGCAGACAGGATGATACGCTGAAGTTGAGAGGCCCTGTCAAGGTATCCCTAAGCATATCTTCGGATTCAGGTGATGTGGACATGATTGTAAAGCTTGTGGATGTTGCTCCCGATGGCTACTGGATGCTTGTCAGGGGAGATGTATACAGGGCAAGGTACCGTCATGGGCTGGAGACTCCAGAGCCTCTGAAGCCGGGAAAAGTCTCAGAGGTTTCATTTACGATGCCAGATATTGTGCATGATCTCCTGCCTGGTCACAGGCTTATGGTACAGGTACAGAGCACATGGTTTCCGTTGGTGGACAGAAATCCGCAAAAATTTGTTGTGAATCCATATCTTGCTGAAAAGGAGGACTATATCTCAGCAGAAATAAAGCTCTACCATGGAGGACGCCATGCATCGTGCATATGGCTTCCTGTGATGAAATAGCTGCCAGGCTTCTGTGATTACAGCCGGTTTATATATAATTATGCTGAATCTGGCACTTCATTCATGACTGGTGCTCCAGGACGGGCGTCTCATTTCTGGAGGATAGCTATTTTGTTTAATTCTCCGTATATTTGTCGCCCTTATGTCCCGTATATTGTTTGGTTACGGGAGAGATTATCGAATATTATGCTTGAAAAATTGCTGGAAAATATTGTCAGTACAGGTATTGGACTGACAAAGGAAGAGGCCCGTATATTGGCTGAAGAGTCTTCTACCGATAGCCTTCTTGCTGCTGCAGAGGTTGTGACAAGGCATTTTATGCCTGTAAAGTTTGATTCCTGCTCCATTATAAATGCGAAGTCCGGCAGATGCCCGGAAGACTGCAAATGGTGTGCACAGTCAGCACATTACCATACTGGTGCAGCTGAATATAAGTTGCTTGGTTCAGAGAAAATGATAAGGGCGGCCGTGATGTGCCATGAAAGGGGAATAGGACGGTTTTCGTTTGTCACAAGCGGACGCCGGTTGAATGATGCGGAGGTAGATGCAATATGCAGCTGCTGCAATGAGATACGTTCAAGATGCAGCATATCATTGTGCATGTCGTCAGGGCTGCTCACCCAGCCGCAGCTGGAGAGGCTGCATAGCCATGGTGTCGCACGCTATCATTGCAACCTTGAGACAGCACCGTCATTTTTCGGTAAATTGTGCACGACCCATGACCAGTCGCAGAAAATAGAGACATTGAAGGCTGCACTGAATGCTGGAATGGATATCTGCAGTGGAGGCATTATCGGAATGGGGGAGAGTATGGAGCAGAGAATAGAGCTTGCATTCAAGTTGAAGGAACTGGAAGTCGGTTCTGTGCCTGTAAATGTGCTGAATCCTATAAAGGGAACTCCACTTGGGGATCAGCCGCAGCTCAAGGATGATGAACTTCTCAGGACTGTAGCCATATTCCGTCTGATTCTGCCGAAGGTATACCTGAGGTTTGCCGGGGGGCTGGCCCGCTTTTCAGAAGAGACTATGCTCAAGGCCTACAGGGCAGGTATCAATTCTGCCATAATCGGTGACATGCTTACTACTGCAGGGGCCGATATATCTTCAAATGTTGAACTTATAGAGACAGCAGGCTATGAATTTTGAACTTATGACTGATGATTTCGACAGGAAGCATCTTTGGCATCCGTATACTTCTACGACAAACCCGCTCCCTTCATATAAGGTAAAGGAAGCGCATGGATGCAGGATTACCCTGTCTGACGGGACTGAACTTATCGAGGGGATGTCATCGTGGTGGTGCGCTCTTCATGGGTATAACAACCCTGTACTCAACCAGGCAGCAAAGGAGCAGCTTGACAAGATGTCGCATGTCATGTTTGGCGGGCTTACGCATGAACCGGCAATTGAGCTTGGAAAATTGCTCCTGTCGCTGGTGCCGGATGAACTGACCCATATATTCTATGCAGACAGCGGTTCAGTGGCGGTCGAGGTGGCAATGAAGATGGCTGTACAGTACCATTATGCGGCAGGGGCACCGCAAAGGACAGATTTTGTGACAATTCGCTCTGGGTATCATGGGGATACATGGAATGCGATGTCAGTATGCGACCCTGTTACAGGGATGCACAGCATTTTCGGTTCTGCGCTTCCGGTCCGTTATTTCGTGCCGCAGCCAAGAAGCCGTTTTGACGGTGAATGGGATCCTTCAGACATCGGGCCGCTCAGGAAAGTTATCGAGGAGAAAGGGGACACCATTGCAGCACTTATACTTGAACCTGTTGTTCAGGGGGCAGGAGGAATGTGGTTCTATAGTCCCGAATACCTCAGGCAGGCATCCAGGCTTTGCAGGGAACATGGCATTCTTGTGATATTTGATGAGATTGCGACTGGATTCGGACGTACAGGGAAATTATTTGCATTGGAGCATGCAGGAGTGGTCCCGGACATAATGTGTATAGGTAAGTCCTTGACAGGGGGCTATATGACATTGTCTGCAGTCCTGGCAACTGACAATGTCGCAGACACAATATCTGACAACTATCCTAATGCGTTCATGCATGGACCTACGTTTATGGGAAATCCACTGGCATGTGCAGTGGCGAAGGCTTCTGTACAGCTTCTTCTTGACACAGGATGGGATGAAAAGGTTTGCAGCATAGAGGCGCAGCTCTGGGAGGAACTTGTTCCGGCAAGGAATTTGCCACAGGTGGCCGATGTGCGCGTACTTGGTGCAATCGGGGTCATTGAGACAAAGGAGCCGGTCAATATGGCTGTCATGCAGAAACGGTTTGTGGAGGAGGGTGTATGGGTACGTCCATTCGGACGTCTGGCCTATATTATGCCTCCGTTTATTATCGGGCATGATGACCTGAGTTTCCTGACTTCCGCACTGGTGAAGGTTGTGTCAGAAATGTAGATTTTAAAATTTTATATTATGAAAAGATATGTCAGGACTGTAGCTGTGGCTACCATTATGGCTTTGGCCGGAACTAATGCATTTGCCCAGTTTGGTGTGGGTGCCGGATACATGCTGTCTAACAACAGGACAAGGATAGAAGGAGTTGAGAAGAACGTGAATTTCTCAACAAATGGATTCTATGTAGGGGCGTATTATGACATGAATATAATAGGGGAGGCTTTTTCAGTCCGTCCTGGACTGTATTACCAGCACCTGATGAAAGTCAATGATGTAAAGTCTTCTTTCCCGAATGTCAAGATGACAAATTCCTATATGGATAATTTTCTGGCAATTCCAGTCCATCTCAAGGGTGCGATAAATATAGTACCTGGCATCTTGAAGATATATGTCTTTGCCGGACCTTCCTTTGAGATCGGGCTGTCAGCTTCAGATGAACTTTCTGTGAAGGGCAATACGTCAATGGAGAACCTTATAGATGGAAAGATCCGGTATAATTATTATACACAGAAGATCAAGACTTCATCTCTGAATGATTCACAGGCGGGAATCTATGATGACTACCTGCCTTCTGATTCCAGATACCGCAGGTTTGATGTGATGCTTGGAGGAGGTGTCGGGCTTGAGATTGTGCGATTCATTGATTTTAAGGTTGGATATGACTATGGCCTGGTCAACAGGTACAAGGGAGATTTTGCAGATACGGGAAAGCTTAACCGTGACCAGTTTTATGTGGGGCTTGCCGTGAGGTTCTAATGCCATCTGTAATTATCATAAAGGTGCTTCCTGAAACAGGTGGCACCTATTCTTTCTCCATATTTAAGGATTATACATGGCATATGGAAAATGTCCATTATATCAACAATTGAGCAGGACAGGAACAGATAAAAAGCGACACCTCTATGGTATCGCTTTTTTTAGTGGAGAATGTCGGAGTCGAACCGACGACCCTCTGCTTGCAAAGCAGATGCTCTAGCCAACTGAGCTAATCCCCCATTGCGGATGCAAAGGTAAGCAAATTTTCTGAATGTGCAAAATAATTTATACTTTCTTTATATATGTAAAATTGCTACATTTGTATTTTAATGTCCTGTCCGGTGATTGGCAAGGTATTTGTCTTGGCCGGATGTCGCTTATGGAAAATCTGATTTTATGAAGGTAAAGATCGTAAATAGGTCTGCATATCCTACTCCTGAATATGCAACTCCGCTTTCAGCAGGACTTGACCTGAAAGCCAATATTGAAGTTCCTGTAACCTTGGAGCCGCTTGCACGTGCAATTGTGCCTACAGGTCTGTATATTGCTCTTCCGGAGGGAACGGAAGCCCAGGTGCGTCCAAGGAGCGGCCTTGCTGCAAAGCATGGCATTACAGTACTTAATTCTCCTGGAACCATAGATGCAGATTATCGTGGAGAGATAAAGGTTATACTGGTCAACCTGTCAGATGAGGACTTTACCATAAATCCTGGTGAAAGGATTGCGCAAATGGTCGTAGCACGGTTTGAGCAGGTGCAATGGGATGAGACCGATACCCTGGATGAGACAGGCAGGGGAGAAGGCGGATTCGGAAGTACGGGAAGGAAATGACACGGGCTGTCTTGAAATATTGATATTATGGATATAACTGAACTTTACAGTATTTTTCTGGAATGCGGCAAGGTTACTACAGACAGCCGCTCGATTTCCGGAGGAGAACTTTTCTTTGCCCTTAAGGGAGAGAATTTTGATGGCAACGAGTATGCTGTCATGGCTTTGGAGGCAGGTGCTTCCTTTGCTGTTGTGGACGCGAATTCCGCAGCCGCTTCTGAAAACAGTCTTGTTGACAGCGTCGGCAGATGCAGGGTCATCCCTGTGGATGATACATTGAAGGCCCTGCAGGAACTTGCAAGATGCCATCGTCTCAATACGTATGTTGACGGCAGGCCTGTGCCTGTGGTAGGATTGACAGGCACCAATGGAAAGACCACTACCAAGGAACTGATACGTTCAGTACTGGAGTGCAGGTATAATGTGACAGCAACTGAAGGGAACTTCAACAATAGTATCGGTGTCCCTCTGACATTGCTGAGAATCAACTCAGATACACAGGTCGCTGTTGTTGAAATGGGGGCAAACCATCCTGATGACATTATGGAACTGGTTGCCGTGTGCCTTCCAGACTGCGGGCTTATCACATGTGTCGGAAAGGGACATCTTCTTGGATTTGGCGACCTTGACGGGGTCAAGAGGGCAAAAGGTGCGCTGTATGACTATCTTGAAAGTTCCGGAGGACCTGCATTCCTGAATATAGATGACAAGGAACTTGTAGGTATGGCAGAGGAGAGGCCGGCCATGAAGGTTATTCCATACGGTCCTAAGGTCATGGGTGCCAAGGTGCTTTCTCCGTCTAGGGAAAAGCCGTTCCTCAGGGTTGTCATACATGATGGTGAGGAGGCGATGAATATAGAGACCCATCTGGTCGGCAGCTATAATGAGGACAATGTTCTTGCAGCCATTGCAGTCGGGGAATATTTCGGTGTTCCTGTGAAAGAGGCTGTCAAGGCTGTCAATTCATACGTGCCTTCAAATAACCGTTCACAGATGGTGCGTACAGAAAGGAATACACTTATTGTTGATGCCTACAATGCCAATCCAATGAGCATGTCAGCTGCACTTGACAGCTTTGATTCTGTACAGTCGCCAGTAAAGGTGCTATGTCTCGGGAATATGGGAGAACTTGGAAACGAATCAGTACCAGAGCATATAAAAGTATTGAAACGACTTGAAAATGAGTCGTTTGACAGAATAATACTTGTCGGGGAACAGTTTAGGCTGGCTATGGATGAGATGAAGAATGGAGGAGCACTTGGCTTTAATCCGGAATGGTTTGCTACATCGGAAGAAGCGGCTGAAAGCCTGCAGAAAGTACCGGTAGACGGTGCAGCTGTCCTTATAAAAGGTTCGCGCAGTACAAGGATGGAGATGGTGATACCGGCACTGTAGGATAATCAGGAAACGTGACGGATAAAAAAGAAACCGGTTCCCCGAAAAGGACCGGTTTCTTTTTTCATGTAGAACTGTTTCTTATTCGTGCAGAACTGTCCATAGCTTGTCTTTCAGTTCTTTCAGTCCTTCTCCGCTCAGTGATGAAATGAATATGTGGCTGATGCCTTCAGGCAGCATTGCCTCCATTTCCGATTTCATCTTTTCGTCAAGCATGTCAGACTTGGAGATGGCCAGGACTCTTCCTTTTACAAGGAGTTCAGGATTATATTCCTTAAGTTCATTCAGCAGGATACCATATTCCTTTCTTATGTCATCCGAATCAGCAGGAATCATGAACAGGAGTATAGAGTTCCTTTCTATATGCCTTAGAAACCTGAGCCCGATTCCCTTGCCTTCATGTGCACCCTCGATGATTCCAGGGATGTCTGCCATGACGAATGACTGGTCGTCATAGTAGCTTACAATGCCCAGGTTAGGCTCAAGTGTTGTAAAGGCATAGTTGGCGATTTTCGGCTTAGCTGCACTGACTGCAGCGAGCAGCGTGGATTTTCCTGCATTCGGGAACCCCACCAGTCCTACATCTGCAAGTACCTTCAATTCAAGTATGAACCAGCCTTCCTGTCCGGGTTCACCAGGCTGGGCATAGCGAGGCGTCTGGTTGGTTGCTGACTTGAAGTTGTTGTTGCCAAGTCCGCCACGGCCTCCTTTGACAAGAATCCTTTCCTCTCCGGCCTCTACAAGCTCAAACAGGATATCTCCGGTCTCTGCGTCCTTGGCTACGGTGCCGAGCGGGACATCAAGGTAGATGTCCTCGCCGTTCTTGCCTTTGCAGAGCTGTCCGCTTCCGGCCCCTCCGTGCTCAGCATGGATGTGCTTGCGGTATTTCAGGTGTATGAGTGTCCAAAACTGCGGATTTGCCCTAAGGATGACATGGCCTCCACGGCCTCCGTCTCCTCCGTCAGGCCCTCCCTTAGGTATATATTTCTCCCTGCGAAGATGCATTGAACCTGCTCCTCCGTTTCCGGAGGAGCAGAATATCTTTACGTAATCTATAAAATTGCTGTCAGGCATGGTTCCAGAATGATGTGGCTAAAATTTGTCCATCATTGAGAAGATCGAGTCGCGGACTTCCTCGATTGTACCTACACCATTGATTTCATTGTATTTGCCTGCATTGCTGTAGTGGCCTATAAGCGGCTCGGTCTGGTCGTGGTATGTCTTGATGCGGTTGTTTATTGTCTCATCCTTTGCATCGTCTGCACGGCCTTCGATTGTAGCCCTGTGATGGATACGCTCCTTTATCATCTCGTCAGGAATCATGATTGAGACAACTGCAGTAACCTCAGCCGAGTTGTTTGCCAGAATCTTGTCAAGTGCCTCTGCCTGTGCCACAGTCCTTGGAAATCCGTCAAGCAGGAACCCGTCAACGCCAGTAACGGTCCTGAACTCGGACTCAATCATGCCTTCCACAATCTCGTCAGGGACAAGTGCTCCTGCGTCAATCAGGCTTTTGGCCTTAAGGCCAAGCTCTGTGCCTGCAGAAATCTCCTTGCGTAGAAGTGCTCCTGTCGAGATATGATGAAGATTGTACTTTTCTACCATAGATGAGGCCTGGGTGCCTTTTCCTGCTCCCGGAGGCCCGAAAAGAATGTAATATTTCATGTCCTTATTACTTTGTTTATTTATTCTTCGTCAAGTATGTAAATGTCATTGAGGTTTCGTCCAAGCTCATCATAGTCAAGTCCGAATCCGACGATAAAGTCGTTGGGGATTTCCATCGCGACATATTTGAGAGGGATATCCATTGTGTATGACTCCGGCTTGTAGAGCAGTGTGCATACCATTGTCTCCGCAGCTCCGTGCTCCTTAAGTATCTTTTCCAGGTCCACTATCGTGTGCCCTGTGTCTACAATGTCCTCTACAATGATGACCCTGCGTCCAGTAATGTCTGCAGTAAGTCCCATTGTCTGCCTTACTTCCCCTGTGGTGGATGTTCCGGAATAGGATGAAAGCTTGGTGGAGACAAGCTGGAGATTGAAGTCCAGCCTCTTCATGAGTTCTGCCGTGAAAAGGATAGAACCGTTAAGTACGCACAGGAGCACAGGTACATCTGTGCAGCCCCTGAAGTCTGCGTTAATCTTTTCTGCCACTCCGTCAATGGCTTTCATAAGCTTCTCATTGCTGATGAATAGCCTGAATGTTTTGTCGTGTAGTCTTACCTTTTCCATGGTTTTTCAATTAAAGACGCAAAAATAGCAAAAATATGTTTCTGATGAAAACGTTCAGGCTTGTAAAACAGGAAATACTTTCCTATTTTTGGGACGGCAAATACATGACGTGCAGAAGATGGAATATGGAGGGAAGGAATGCATATCTTGAAAAATCAGGCTCTGCCATGTCTTGGCGTAGTCATGTTGTCTTTATTTTATCTATGTGTGTATGCCCAGGATAGGCCTGGGGAACTTGCGGCAATAATGTGCCTGATGGGTGCAGACAGTCCTGAGGATATTGAACAGAATACTTTAGACCAGATTGGGGCCTTTGCCGGGCATCCGCTGCGTATAAACAGTGCATCACAGAGCAGGCTTGCTTCAAGCGGATTGTTTACACAGTATCAGGTCGTATCCATAATTGATTACAGGGCAAGGAACGGGGATATCCTGTCGTTTCCGGAGCTTGCTGCCCTGGATGGCTTCAATGCGGAAGTGGCTGCTGCGCTTGAATATTTTGTTTCCCTTGACAGCAATGCCCCAGCCGGAAAATCTTCCGTATATAAGGGAGATGCAAGAAATTCCTTGACCCTCAGAACTTACGGGAAATATTCGGACTATATTTCCGGGAAAGGTGAAGGACAGGGATTTGACTATGTCTATGGATTTAAATACAGGCTTACGCTTGATGACAGGGTTGAATTCGGCATTGCTGCAAACAGGCCATACAATGCCGGGGATGCCATCCCTGGGGCCGGTACTTTCTTTCTTGCCTGCTACGGGCGCAGGAATCTTGGGAAAATAGTTGTCGGTGACTATAATCTCAGATATGGCCAGGGGCTTGCAATGTGGAGCGGCTTCAATATGGGCGGTGTGTCATATCCCCAGTCATTTTTCAGAAGGCCATCAGGGATTTCTCCATATCTTTCATTTTCTGGGACGGGAGGATACCGTGGCCTTGCCGCTGATTTTGGCATAGGGAGTTTCACTGTGTCGGCATCTTTGGGGGCATCAGGGCTGAAAGAGATTATGCGAGGGGAGAAGGATACCGGGATTTCGCTTGCTCCTGCTGTAAATGTCGGGTGGACTGGGAGAAGTGTGCAGGCTTCATTTACAGTCAGTGGGGAGACTGCAGCAGTATGCGGAGGGGCTGCAGTGAACCGCACTTCAGAAGAAAATGGAGAGGCATTTGCAGCGGCTGCAGCATCTGCTGATTTCAGGTGGTGTGTCAAGGGGGTGGACATTTTCGGGGAAGTAGCCATGGATATCATTGAGATGAGTGCATCTGCTGTAGCTGGCACTGCATTCAAGGCCGGTGAGCATGTCGAGGCTGCATTGAGCGGCAGATACTCAAGGAACGAATATGGATTATCATCGGGAGGAAAGTTCTATGCAGGTGAGAGAGTGCCTCTTGCAGGAAAGACCGGGTTTGGCTCCGCTCAGCAGAGACATACAGGAACCTTTTGTGCTGATGCCGTATATTATCCATATCCAAGATATGGAGGGCAGGACAGTGACTGGCAGGTGAAGGTGCTTCTTGACTATAGTCTGCGTATAGACAGTTTCTGGTCATTGTCTGCCCGTCTGTCGGAAAGATTGCGTTCAGAAGGTGAGAAGAACAGGACAGAAATCAGGTGCGACATGAAGTGGTCTGACGGAAGATGGATGACATTGCTAAGGCTCAATGCATTGCATTGTGAGGATATAGGATTGCTGTCGTATCTGGAGGGAGGATATTCCGGAAAGGTGTTTACAGCCTATTTCAGGGCAGGGATATTCCGTATCGATTCATGGAAGGACAGGATATATGTCTATGAACGTGATGCTCCGGGCAATTTCAGCATACCGGCATATTATGGACGCGGCTGCAGTGCATCCGCTGTCATAGGAATAAAGGCGACACGCCGGTGCCGCCTTTATATGAGGACTTCTACAGTGCAGTATCCATGGAGCCAGCCTTCCGGAAAGGATAGGGAGGGGAAGACTGAGGTCCGGCTGCAGCTGGTGCTGAATCTATAGCTTAGGTATCCTTATTGTCGTGCCAGGACGGATGCTTGAACCGATCTTGTTGAAATCCATTATGTTCTGGGCACTTACCCCAGGGTATTTCTTGGCGATTTCATATAGGGAGTCGCCTTCCTTTACGACATACGTAGTGTAGGGAAGATTCGGGTCTACAGATGAGACGGTTTTCTGTGCCGGCTTCTGTGTTTCCTTGCTTCCGGATGATGCAGGCTTTGTCGAGGATGATGATGCCGGGGCACTGTTGCCTGTATATATCACAAGTCTCTGGCCTACACGTATTGTGTTGCTCTTGAGGTTGTTCCATTTCTTTATCTGGGAGACTGTAACACGGTGTCTTGTTGCAATCTTGCCGAGGACATCACCGCTCTTTACCTTGTAGACAATCCTCTGTCCGTCTCCTCCTTCCTTTATCTTCTTGATGTTCACAGGGCTGAAATATTCTTCTGCCTTGTATGTGTAGAGCGAGTCTTCTGCATCAATGAATGCATTGATATAGTTGTATGGCACAGTAAGGATATATTCCTTTTCATTTCCTGGGACAATGTCATGCCTGTATTGCGGATTCAGGTTGCGAAGTTCCTGTACAGGAAGACCTGTAAGTGCCTCTACCTGCTTGAAATGCAGCATCTTGTTGACTTTGAATGTGTCTACGGCAGGAGGGAGGGCTATCGCTTCCGGTACGATGCCATGTTCCTTGTAATAGTTCATGGTATACAGGGCACCGACAAAAGCCGGTACATATCCCCTGGTTTCCCTTGGAAGATATGGGTATATGTCCCAGAATGCACGTTTGCCGCCACTTCTTCTGATGGCCCTGTTGACATTTCCTGCCCCGCAGTTGTATGAGGCTATTGCAAGATTCCAGTCACCGAAGATTTCATACGAGTCCTTCAGATATTGTGCAGCAGCCTTTGCAGAGGCTACCGGATCCATACGCTCGTCGACGAAGGAGTTTATTGTCAGTC
Source organism: Bacteroidales bacterium (assembly GCA_023667095.1). Taxonomy (GTDB): domain Bacteria; phylum Bacteroidota; class Bacteroidia; order Bacteroidales; family UBA932; genus Cryptobacteroides. Next base: position 157,169 of record JAMPAT010000001.1, on the reverse strand, counting down.
CGTACTGCTTTGCTGTGCTGTACATGAACTGCCACATTCCCTTTGCACCTGCACGTGATACGGCGGTAGGGTTGAGGGCTGACTCTATGACTGCCATTGCCTTAAGCTCCTCAGGCAGGTTGTATCCATTGAAAATCTCATCGAAAATAGGCATATAGAACCTGCATAGCCCCATTATCGTACCTATTTTGTTGGGCATTTTCTCGGAATACAGGATTATATAGTTCCTTACAATCTCGTTATAGGGCAGCTGTATGAACGGATTCATGTTCTTTATCCTCCTGATATACACGGAGTCCGGTACATTTGACATGAATTTGACAGAGTCCATGTTGTATTCAGGTCCTTCGCTTTCGTTCATGCTCTGGTGAAGGTACCAGATGCTCAGCAGGCTGTCCGTAGTCTCGTTTGTATATTCGAGCGGCCTCTTCCATTCGGATTCTTCGTATATTTCCATAATCTCCGTTGCAAGGCTGTCCCTCTGGGCCATTTCTGAATTCATCCTTGAAATTTCTGCACGGAGGGAATCTATAATTGCTGAATATCTTGCATTTTCCCTGACAAGCTCGCTCTTTGTCTTGGGTGTGCCTTTCCTTTCCTTTGATGCAGTCTGTGCGGACAGTGGTGCTCCCGCAATAAAAACAGCCGCAGCAGCGACTGAAATGATATTCTTTATATTCATATAAATCCTTAAATCTTAGAATCTCAATCCAATTCTCAGCCCTATGGCATTGTTGTCAATACCGCTCATCATCATTGTCGTGGAATGCATGGCATATGAGTTGTCGGGAGCGATTACAGCAGGCTCTATCTTCAGTGAAAGGTCTTCGCTTACCTCAAAGTCGTGCATGTATGCAAAGACATTTGCATCGATTACCTGCAGCAGGTAGACAGCGGCAAGGGCTACAATTGAATAGTCCCTGTATCTCCTGTAGACATCCCTGTAGTATTTGGCGGTCTCACCGGAAATGGGGCCGGTATAGGCTTCACCGCTGGTGGCCTCATTGTGTATCCTCTTGAAACGCTTGTAGTTGATATCGTTGGTGTAGAGGAAATGGGCTGAGGCTATCATTCCTCCCCAGTAGATAGGGATTTTCCAGTATTCTCCGTTATATGCCTGGCCAAGGCCAGGAAGTATAATTGAGTAGACTGTCGCTCTTCCAGGATGCGGATGAATGTCTTTCTTGTAGCATGCCACACCGTCCATCAGGGAGCCCCAGTAGACAAGGCCGGCACCTACCATCAGCCATGTTCCCATTGTCTTTGCCCTGTAGTCGATTGCAGGGTAGATGTCTACATCCATCGCTCCCTCCGGTATATTGGCGAGGGCTGCCTCATATCCTCTTTTGGATTTGCTGTATTTGTGGAGGTAGTATCCTCCAAATCCTGCGCAGGCTCCCATTCCTCCATATATTATAGGCAGCTTCCAGTAGTCCCTGTTGTGTATCTGTGAAAGTCCAGGAAGGACAATCGAGCCTGCAAACAGGGTTCCTATCCTTACGTCCCTCTTATGTGCAACACCTCCGAACAGTTCCTGGAATGAGAACATCTTGTCTGAAGTGTCTTTTGCAAAAGTTGTGTCGTTGGGCTCGTTATATGTCTGTGTGAAAGCTTCTTCCCTGAACTGCGCTGCAGCATCGGGCGAGAAACCAAGAATGGCCACGGCCAGGACTGATATGTATATTAGATATCTTTTCAAGTCAACAACAGGTTTTCGGGGCATGGCCACATGCTCAGAGTTTTGATTCTGTGATTGCGTTCAGGAACTTCTGTACCTCCTCATCCGAGTCAAAATGTATTGTCATCGTCCCTTTGCCTGCATTGCTCCTTTTCAGGCTTATGCTGTTTGAGAAATATTTGCCCATTATCTCGAGTACCTTGCAGTAGTTCTCCGGAAGGTCCTGAACCTTGGCCCCCTCCTTCTCTGCCTCAGCCTTGCCGATTTTACGTATCTTTTCCTCGAGCTGCCTGACTGAAAGCCCGTTCTTTATCACGAGGTCACAGAGCTTTTCCTGCATTTCGCTGTCATCTATGCCAAGGAGGACCTTTGCATGGCCTACACTGAGGATACCGACCCTGAGGTCATGCTGAACCTTGTCCGGAAGGCGCAGCAGGCGCAGATAGTTCGTCACGGATGCACGCTGCTTGCCTACTTTTGCGGCCATCTGCTCCTGGGTCAGGTTGCATTCATCGATGAGCCTCTGGTAGCTGAGGGCCACCTCGATAGGGTCGAGGTCCTCACGCTGGATGTTCTCGACAATTGCCATCCCGATCATCTCGTGGTCGTTGGTGTTGTCCCTTATGTATGATGGCACTTCCTGCATTCCTACAAGCTTGCAGGCCCTGTAGCGTCTCTCACCGCTTATTATCTGGTATCTCTCCGGGGAGATTTTCCTGACTGTAATAGGCTGTATGAGTCCATAGCTCCTGATTGATTCCGTCAATTCCTCCAGCTTCCCCTGGTCAAAGAGGGTCCTCGGCTGGAAAGGGTTCGGCTCAATCATCCCTACAGGCACAAGCATCACACCTGCATTGCCTTTAGGCTCTTCAGCTGTGACGACTGCCTTGTTTATGTATTCAACGGGCTTCCTTATGTTTGAAAGGTCGGTCTTGGTTCCAAGAAGTGCCTCCAGACCTTTACCTAATCCTCTTGGCTGCTTGCTCATTGCTGGAATGTTTTATTCTTTTCAAGTATCTCCCTGGCTAAGTTCAGGTAGTTTGTCGTTCCGTTGGAGATTACATCGTACAGGATTATAGGCTTGCCGTGGGACGGGGCCTCGCTCAGACGGATGTTCCTCTGGATGATTGTCTTGAATACCATGTCCCCGAAATGCTCCTTAAGCTCATTCGCAACCTGTGTGTGCACCCTTGTCCTTCCGTCAAACATCGTTATCAGGAATCCCTCTATTGTAAGCCCGGTGTTTATGCCGCCCTGTACGAGACGGACAGTCTGCAGGAGCTTTCCAAGGCCTTCAAGTGCAAAGAACTCCGGCTGTACAGGAATGACTATCGAATCTGCTGCCGCCAGTGAATTCACTGTAATCAGCCCGAGGGAAGGGGAGCAGTCTATTATTATATAGTCGTATTCATTGCGAAGAGGCGCAATTGCGTCTTTCAGGACTGATTCCCTGTTGTCGTTGTCCAGCATCTCTATCTCTGCCCCGACAAGGTTGATATGCGAAGGGATCATCCGGAGATTGGCAATCTCAGTCTGGATAAGCGTATCCCTGATGTCAATCTCCCCTATCATCACCTCATACAGGGTCCTCTTCTGGTCGTTGTCCGGGGAAAAGTTCAATCCGGATGTCGTATTGGCCTGTGGGTCTGCATCGATGATAAGAACCTTTTTCTCCAGGACGGCCAGAGATGCGGCAAGATTGATTGCAGTGGTTGTCTTGCCTACACCACCTTTCTGATTTGCTATCGCAATTACTTTTCCCATCCTTTCTGAATTTTTTGCATAATCACGGCAAATTTACAAAAAAATTTCTTTCATTCCCTTAATTTGCTACTTTTGTGGGCTATTTTCATATTACCTATTCATAATGAAGCAGATTAACAGTGCATGGCTGGCCGTCGTGAATCCCCATGCCGGAGCGGGAAAGACATTGGCCGAATGGAAAAAGGCGGAAACATTACTGAAAGACCGTGGGGTTGACTACATCTATAGGGCAACGGACTGCAAGTTCCATGCGACGGAACTTGCTTTCAATGCTGCCAATGAAGGTGTGAGGAAATTCATTGCTGTAGGTGGTGACGGCACTGTCCATGAGGTACTTGACGGCATAATGCACAGTATAGCCGATTCTGCCTTGAAAGGTATTGCGGTGCAGCTGTCAGAGTTCTTTCTTGCTGTCATCCCTATAGGTTCTGGAAATGACTGGATAAAGTCGCACAATGTCCAGCATTCAACAGAGGAGGCGGTGGAGCTTATAGCATCCGGTTCCTTCGCCAGGCAGGATGTGGTCAGGGTCAGCATTCTCCAGTCTGCTGATGATGAGGTGCCGCTCAGGACATCATATATGATAAATGTCGGGGGAATAGGATTTGATGCCAGGATATGCGGAAGGGTCAATGCCCAGAAGGATGCTGGGAAGTCGGGAAGAATGTTGTATATCAATTCGTTGGTTTACTATCTGCTCCGCTATGGACATTCTGATGTGAAGGTGCTGTGTGACGGGGAGCCTGTATTTGAGGGCAGTGTGTATTCCATTGCCCTGGGCATTGGCAGGTATTCTGGTGGCGGGATGAGGCAGACCCCTGACGCGCTGACAGATGACGGGCTTCTGGATATAACCATTATACCTGATCTTCCGCTCCTGAGGATTGTAAGGGAGGCGTACAGGCTGTTCAACGGCAGCCTGCTTGAAGTCCCGGAAATAGTGTCGAGGAAAGCACGGAGCATTGCTGTAGTCCCTATGGATAATGCACCTGAGCCTGTTGAAGTGGACGGTGAGGTGGTAGGAAAGACTCCGGTAAGGTTTGATGTCCTTCCGGAGCAGATAAATGTCCTACAGGGAAGATAGCATTGCCGGCCATGGTTACGGTCCTATGCTCCTGGATGGCTTCGACTGCCCTATGACGGGTCCACGTCAATTGATATGTGCCCCTGGTACCGCTCCGAACGCACGAATGACGAAACCGCATCTGAAATGCCTTTCTTGTTGATGGACAATGACCTGTCCTTGCTGATGCTTGCACGGATTATCCTTATGTGCTCATCTGCAATACGGCTGACGGCAGGGCTGAACGGTGGGGTGAATGTCATGCCTGGCTTTCCGGATGCAAAGCCGCATAGGGCATTGTGCAGCTTCATTGACATCTGCTCTGCCCGCTCCCCGTACCTGTCCTTTATGATAATGTTGACAATCCTTGTGAATGGGGGGTAGTTGAAGTCCTTTCTTTCTGAAAGGAGCTCCATGGTATATGGGGTGGAACCTGTGCTGTCTGCGGTTCCTTCTGCGAATTGCCTGTATATCGGGTGGCAAGGCTGTGATGTCTGTATCACAAACAGTCCCTTGGCATCCCGGCGTCCGCATCTTCCGCGGAATTGCGCCAGGGTCTGCATCGCCCTTTCGTCTGCCCTGAAATCCTGTGCTCCGAGCAACGTGTCCGCCTGCATGACCGCTACAAGCGTAAGCCCTTTGAAATCAAATCCCTTGGCGACAATCTGTGTCCCTATGAGGATATCTGTCCGGCCTTCGCTGAACTCCTTTATTATTCCTGATTCTGCTGTACGGTTCTGGGCCGTGTCGCTGTCAAGCCTTGCTATCCTTGCCTGCGGGAACAGGGCAGCAGCCTCTTCCTCTATCTTCTGTGTGCCGGCCCCGAGTCCTTTCAGCTGGTTTCCGCATCTGGGGCACGGGTGATATATTTGACCGTCAGGAGCGGATATGCAAGGCATTGTGATGTAATATCCGCAATAGTGGCATTTCATCCGTCCGCGGTCCTTGTGGTAGCTGAGACTTACGTTGCAGTGGGGGCATTTCGGGATATGTCCGCATGATGTACACTGCAGGATAGGGGAGTATGAACGCCTTGTGCGGAGTATCATTACCTGGCCTCCAGCCCTGAGTGCACCGGAGATGCGGTCAATCAGTTTCCTGGAGAATGTCCCGACCATTCCGTTTTTGCGCCTTTCTGCATTTGTGTCTATTATCTCAATGTCCGGGTCCGGGGCCATGTAGTACCGTTCTGTCAGCCTGACTTCTGTGAATCTGCCGTATATGCAGTTATACAGGGACTCCAATGACGGGGTCGCGGAACCGAGCAGGATATCGCTTCCCATGATTCCTCCAAGCATGATGGCGGCGTCCCTTCCGTTGTAGCGCGGGGAAGGGGATTCCTGCTTGTAGGAACTGTCGTGCTCCTCGTCTACTATTATCAGGCCGAGGTTCCTGTGGGGAAGGAAGATGGCTGAGCGTGTGCCGAGGACAATATATGGTTTCCCGCTTCGTGCAGCCGATGCAACTTCACGGCGGTGCATCATGCTTTCCGCTGAATGGAATACGAGAAGGGTTCCGCCGAATATTGCTTCAAGGCGGTATTCCAGCTGCCTGCTTATTGCTATTTCAGGTACAAGGTACAGGACATTCCGTCCGTTTCTGAGGGCCTCGGCAGCTAAGGATATGTAGATTTCTGTCTTTCCTGAGCCAGTGACACCGTTCAGTAGTACAGGCTTCCCTTTGGAAAATGCATCCTCTATACTGCAATATGCTGCTTTCTGTGCCTCTGAAAGAGTTATTCCGCTTCTGTCCATGGTTGAAGCGGCGTGTGCTTTTGACACATCCTTGGGATTTGTGTAGCCGGGCGTGGCTTCCTTGATGGACGAGAGCCTTGCCTCCACGGAGGACAGTTCTTCCGACAGCCTTGAAATCTCCTCCGACAGCCTTTCCGCCACTTCCTTGCCATGCTTCTTTTCAAGTGACTGCTGCCGCGCAGAAATCCTTTTTCTGAGTGTTTCCGCCTTTTTCTCACATCTCTCCCTTTCTTTCCCTGCCTTGTTCTCCATCCGGGCAATCTTCCTTGCCATTTTCCCTTCAGAGGATATTTTCCCTGCAGGGTAGGCAGCCTTGTAGACTTCTCCAACAGAGCACAGATAATATTCCGCTACCTTTCTCCATAGCATGATCTCCTCTTCCGAGACAGGTTCCAGTCCCTGCTCTATCCCGGTTATTTCCTTTATCCTTGACGGGGCAGTCTGAGGCTCTATCCCTGTTGCACTGACGATTCCCTGGTATTCCTTGCCTGCAAAAGGGACCTTCACCCTCTGCCCGACGGCAATGTCGTGACGGGTGGTATAGTAGCAAGGCTCCCACTCTATCTTCAGAGGGAGCATTACACTTATATATGTCCTTGATGCTGCCATACAGGATGCTTGTCTGGACTGCGAAGTTAGCATTATAATGCCATTTGGGGAACATTCCTGCTGAAAAATATCATACAGTGGCATTGAAAAGCGAGTCACGTACAAACCTTTCGCGTGCGACCATGCATGCCCCGATTACCCCGATATGGTCCGGGTCAGAGGACTTTTCCACTGTAAGGTTGCGGTTGATGAGCCTGAGAGAGTATTTCTTTATGCCCATCTTTATGGATTCTACAAAGAAATCATTGTCCTTGGACATGCTTCCACCTATTATGACTGCTTCCGGGTTGAATATGTTTATCAGGTTGGCGAGCTGTCTCCCGAGCTTCCTGCCCATGGTCTCGATTATGTCCTGGCAGAGGGTATCCTCGTTGTTGGCTGCACGGATTATGTCCTGCGGCTTGATTTTCCTGATGTCATCTGTCTGCAGCTTGAGCACTGATGATTTTCCGGCTGCAATCTGCTCGGTGAATATACGTTTCGCTGCAAGGCCTGATACCTCTGTCTCAAGGCATCCTTTCTTTCCGCAGTGGCAGATTATCTCATTGTTGAAGGCGTTTATATGGCCGAATTCACCGGCAAATCCATTTGCACCGCAGTAGATCTTGCCGTCCATCAGGATCCCGAGCCCGAGTCCCCAGCTTACATTTACATATAGGCAGTTCCTGTAGCGGCTGACTCCTCCCCGGCTCAGTTCTCCGCGCAGCATGGCCCTTGTGTCGTTCTCTATCACAGAACGTATCCCCGTCTTTTCCTCCAGGATTTCCGCAAGGGAGGAGCCGTCATTGTCCTCAAAGGCGAAGATGCTGTGGCTCAGTCCCCGTTCTGTGTCTACACGGCCGGATATGTTGAAGCATGCAAGAGATATCTTTTTCATCGGTATGCCTGATTCCGCGATGAAGTCCTTTATGCGCATGCACATTTTCTCCATATATTGTGGGGTGTTCATGAAGCGGAGGTCCCTGTATTCGCGGTGGAAGGCTATCTTGCCGGTAATGTCCATCAGTGCGAGCGAGAGCCCGTGATGCCTTGTGTCCACTCCAAGGAAATAGGCAGTGCCTGGATTCAGGCTGTATAATATGGCCTTACGTCCGCGGACACCTGTCGCGGTGGCCTTTTCTGTGGCTATGACTATGCCGGCCTTCATGCTTTCCTGGACAAATTTTGTGACTGTCGGGATGCTGTAGCCTGTCATTTCTGATATTGCAGGAATCATCATTGTACCGTTCTGCAGGAAACAGGACATGATGCTGTTCCGCATTGCTGCTGAGGAGTTGCTCTTCATATTACCGGAATTTAAAAGTCTGGTAAAAATAAAATATTTTATTAAATTGTGCAACAATGATGATTATAATTATAAAATATTTCTTATTGCATGGTTTGGTACTTTGTACTTAAATTGTTGGTGATTAGAGCGTAATGCTGTATTTTTGATACACTTGTAAATAAATCGGGAAAATAAAATGTTTTGTGTAAAAATAAATGTTTTAATTTACATCGTGAATTATTTGGGGACGCTTTCCCGGTTCCATGGATTTGGAGGACGCCAACGGTGCTGCCGGGAGAGCCAAATATACGGAAATGCATGATATTGCATGCAATTATTGTTGAACAAGATTATATTGAGGCTAAATGGATTTCAGGAAAACAGCCGAAAGGTACAGGAAAGAATTGCTGGAAAGGGTGATACCGTTCTGGCTTGAAAAGTCCGTAGACAGGGAATGCGGAGGATATTTCTCATGTCTGGACAGGGACGGCAGTGTCTATGATACGGATAAGTTTGTCTGGCTCCAGGGAAGGGAGGTGTGGATGTTTGCCATGCTGTACAATCAGATGGAGAAACGCAGTGAATGGCTGGATATGGCAATCCATGGTGCAGAGTTCCTGAAAAGATATGGACATGACGGGAATTATGATTTCTATTTCTCGCTCGATCGCTGCGGGAAGCCTCTTGTGTCACCGTACAATATCTTTTCAAATACTTTTGCCTGCATGGCCTTTGCCCAGCTTGCCAAGGCAACCGGGAGTGAGGAATATGCAGACATTGCGAGGAAGACATTTGGGCGGATTCTCGCAAGACGTGACAATCCGAAAGGAATCTGGGAGAAGTCCATAGGCAGCACACGCTCTCTCAAAGGTTTTGCACTTCCTATGATTATCTGCAATATGGCCCTGGAGATTGAGGACATAATCGAAGACAAGGGTATACTTGATGCAACTATAAGGGAATGCCTTGATGAGATTCTCAAGGTGTTCTACAAGCCTGAGCTTGGCTGTATGCTTGAAAATGTGAATGCGCTGGATGGCTCGATGGTAGATTGCTTTGAAGGACGTGAAATAAATCCTGGGCACGACCTTGAGGCCCTGTGGTTCATGATGAACCTTGGCATAAGGCTCAATGACAAGGCCCTTATAGAGAAATGCGTGGAAATCTCCCTGAGCGTAATAGAACGCGGTTGGGACAAGGAGTATGGCGGAATCTATTATTTCATGGACAGGCTCGGCCATCCTCAGCAGAAGCTGGAATGGGACCAGAAGCTGTGGTGGGTGCATCTTGAATCTGCGATTGCGATGATAAAGGGCTATCAGCTGACCGGAAACAGGAAATGCCTGGAGTGGTTTGAGAAGCTTGATGCATATATGTGGGAGCATTTCCGTGATGATGAATATCCGGAGTGGTTCGGCTACCTGAACAGGCGCGGTGAGGTCCTCCTTACCCTGAAAGGAGGGAAGTGGAAAGGGTGTTTCCATGTCCCGAGAGGACTTTACCATATTTCTGCTGTCCTGGAATCCATAGGTGATGGGGAGCGGCGCAGACAGCAGCCCATTTAAATATATGGTCAATATAAGTATAACACTGGAACCAATATTATTAATATACTGTTTATGGCAAATCATTTTTTGAGAATCAGGGCTGCCCTATGCACTCTGATGCTTGTCCTGGTTGCCGTCCCTTCTTTCGCATCCTTGCCGGGTGAAAATCTTGGGGGGGGAACGGATTAGACACCGGCCAGGACAAACTTACCGTAAAGGGTAAGGTCCTTGACAGCACGGGACAGCCTGTCCCGGGTGCTGCCGTCATGATCAAAGGCACAAATACAGGCGAGGTGACTGACATCAATGGATATTATGTGATTGATGTCCCTTCTGTCGGTACAGTGCTGGAATTTACTTCATTGGGTTTCCGTACGGAGACGGTTGCCGTACCTAAGTCCCTGGCTCTGGACATAGTCCTCATGGATGATACCCTTGAGATGGACGAGGCTGTCGTTGTCGGTATGGGACACCAGAGGAAAGCTTCCGTTATCGGTGCAATCTCTGCCGTACCAAAGGATGAACTTATGGTGCCGCAGAGGAACCTGACCAATACCCTTGCAGGAAAGATTGCCGGAGCTGTCGTTGTCCAGAGGAGCGGTGAGCCGGGTATGGACAATGCAGAGTTCTGGATCAGGGGAATATCTTCGCTTAACTCAAGTGCCCCTCTTGTCCTCGTGGACGGTGTCGAGCGTGACATGTCCAATCTTTCAATTGAGGAAATCGAGAATATATCTGTCCTTAAAGATGCATCGGCTACAGCAGTTTACGGTGTACGTGCGGCCAATGGTGTCGTGCTTGTCACAACACGTAAAGGCCAGGCTGCACAGAGGCCTGTGATAGACGTGAAGATCGAGAGCGGACTTTCCGAAATGTCATGGCTCCCGGAATTCATCGATGGTCCGAACTACATGAGGATGTACAATGAAGCTGTAGGATACAGCCATTATACTCCGGAACAGATTGAGGCCACCGCTTCAGGGATAGACCCTTATCTATATCCTGATGTGAACTGGATGAATGAACTGTTTACAAGGTGGGCCAACAATACTTCAGCTTCTATAAATATCCGCGGCGGCGGGGAGCGTGCCCGCTATTATGTGACAGCTGCCTATATGAGGGACAATGGCAACCTTTATACAAGCCCTGAGACAGATTACAGCACAAACATCCATGTGACACGCTATAATTTCCGTTCCAATATTGACATAAATCTTACAAAGAGCACAATCCTGAGTCTTGAGATAGGTGCCAACATGACTGATTCGCACCAGCCTGCCACAGCGGGAAATTCAACGGAATATTCTTCCAAGGTAACGGCACTTTTCAATAATGTCTATAACATAAACCCTACTTCGATGCCGGTCCGTGTACCAGTCGAATATGATGAATACGGTGATGTCAAGTGGGGCTGGGGAACATCGTCCATAGGAAGCGGAAACCCTGCAGAACGTCTTTTCGGTTCCGGATACAACAAGACATACAATACACAGATAATGTCGCAGATTATCCTCAGGCAGGATCTGGGGATGGTTACTCCGGGACTGAGTGCAAATGTGTCATTCTCGTATGACTACTTTACCATGTCTGCCCAGGTGAGAAGCAAGACATCCTCTACATACATGGTACTTGGAGTCAATGATGAGACAGGCCTTTATGACCTGTCCATAAGGGAGGGGCAGGATTATCTGAACTATGCACACAACAATACCGGAAACAGGGCTGATGAGCTTAAGGGACAGATAAACTATGACCGCAATTTTGCTGACAGGCACCGCGTAGGGGCGATGTTCATGTATTATCACCGCAATTATGTGAACCTTGCGGCAGGCTCTGCCATATTCTCGCTGCCTTACCGGAAACAGGGCCTGGCCTTCCGTGCCACATATTCGTATGATGACCGTTATTTTGCTGAGTTCAATGCCGGATACAACGGTTCAGAAAATTTCGAGAAAGGACACCGTTTCGGTTTCTTCCCTGCCGGTGCACTTGGCTACCTTATCTCGAATGAACCTTGGTTCAAGGGAGCAAGGAAATATGTCAACCACCTTAAGCTGCGCGGTTCTGTCGGCCTCGTGGGTTCTGATGTGCTTGCCTCATCGCAGCGTTTCGGATATCTCTCCACATGGGGAGGAGGACTTGGTGCAAACGGGCTGAATGACTCGGCCTCAAAGGGACATAACCATTATTTCGGGCCGAACGCCACCTCTTCCGGAACTATCGGGGAGGCAAAGGAAGGAATTGTCGGATTGACTTGGGAGAAAGGTCTCAAGAGGGATATCGGACTGGAGGTCAAGTTGCTTAACTCAATGATTTCCCTTGATTTCGACTATTTCTATGAGAACAGGTGGGACATCCTCATCCAGAGGAAGACCATACCTTCTATCGCAGGACTGAATGAGGCGCCCCTTGCAAACATGGGCCGTGTCAACAACTGGGGATTCGAAGGGACAGGCGAATTCAACCATCACATAGGACCTGTAAACTACAGGCTTTACGGAAACTTCTCCTTTGCGAGGAACAAGGTGATTGAAAAGGATGAGCCGCAGACAGATCCGTGGAGAATGGAGACAGGAAGGCCGATCAACCAGTGCTTCGGACTTATTGCATTGGGATATTTCAAGGATGAGGCGGACATAAAGAACAGTCCTGAGCAGGCTTTCGGCACAGTGCGTCCCGGAGATGTGAAGTACCTTGACTACAACAATGACGGAAAGGTTGATGACCATGACCAGGTGGCGATAGGATATTCAAATGTACCTGAAATCAACTACGGATTCGGGGCACAGATAGGATGGAAGGGATTCGATGCAGGGGTCTTCTTCCGCGGGCAGGGAAATGTGACCTACTATCTTGGGGGAATGTATTTCCCGTTCCAGGAAGGTGTCGGGAGGAATAACCTCTATGCGAATACCCTGGATCACTGGAGTGTCGAGAATCCAAATCCGGATGCACGCTATCCGCGCCTGTCCGCCATGACTTCCTCAAACAACCAGAAGCGTTCGACAAAGACAATCTATGACGGAAGCTTCATAAGGCTTTCAGATGTTGAGGTCGGATATACGCTCAAGGCTTCATGGCTAAGCTCATGGGGATGCCAGGCAATCAGGATATATTTCGTAGGAAGCAACCTGTGGATGCATTCAAAATGGGACATGTGGGATCCTGAGACCGGTTCGCAGGACGGACGTGCCTATCCGCTTACACGCAAATATAACTTCGGTCTCAGACTTACTTTCTAAACTCCAAGAAGAAGATGAAAAGATATATTACTATATTGACTGCCCTGCTGGCCATCTCCGGATGCACCTATCTGGACAAGATGCCGGATGACCAGAAGACGGATGAAATGGTGTGGACCAGCCGTACAGAGGTCAACAAATACCTCACGAACTGCTATGCCGGGCTGAGGAACGAGTGCCGTACGGAGCAGGACCCGTGGGTGGCCATGGGTGATGACATGGAAATATGCAATGCGAACCTTGTCCCGTACAGGATGTGCAGGGGGGACTGGAGCCCGACTGCTGCATGGTACCCTGACAGGTGGAGCCTGTATTACAAGGCTATACGTTCTACATTTGTATTCGAGAACAATATTCATCGCTGCGATGAACTTTCTTCTACGCTGAAGTCGCGCTATGTGGGTGAGACCACTTTCCTGCGCGGATATTATTACTTTGACCTGCTCAGGCTCTATGGCCCTGCAGTGCTGCTGAAAAGCCTCCCTTCAAATGATGCAGACTTTTCGTCCATGGCACGTGCGCCATTTGACGAGTGCATAGAGTATGTTGTGGAATGCCTTGACAAGGCAGAGGAGCTTCTTCCTGCATATTATGCCCCTACAGATGATGACTGCGGAAGGGCGACAAAGGTTGCCTGCCGCGCAATCAAGGCGCAGGCCCTGCTGCTTGCTGCTTCGGAACAGTGGAACGGCAATGACAAATATCTGACATTCAGGAACAATGACGGGACTCCTCTTGCCAATACAACATATGATCCGGCAAAATGGCAGAGGGCTGCAGATGCGGCAAAGGCTGTGATAGACATGGCGGAGGCGAATCCTGAGTATATCGGGCTTTACACTAACGGCGATGTATCAATGGATTCTGCGGAATTCAATCCTTTCAAGTCTTTCTACGACCTGTTCAATGTCGGCTGGAACAAGGAGATCCTCTTCGGGTCAATCTATGCCGTAGGAGGCCATTGCGGAAGGTCAAAATGGATGCAGTACTGTACTCCGGTCAACAAGAACGGCTTTTCACAGACTGTTGTGGGGGTTACGCTGAAGCTGGTGGATGCATTCTATATGGAAAATGGCCGTGACAAGGACGATCCTGCATCAGGATATACGGAAGAGGGCCTTGCAAAGGAGAACGGGCCTCATTTCAATCCAAATGGACATGACCTCGAAAATGACCCTAAGGGTGAGCACAGGACGGCCCTTCTGAAGGACTATAAGAACCTGGTTGCATGGGGACATTCAGCAGGCGACGGAAACATATACGCCAACCGTGAGGCCCGCTTCTATGCAACGGTGAACTATAACCATAGGATACAGCTTGTCTATTCGATTGACAAACAGTGCCGTGACAACTTCAACTCTGCAGGACAGCAGGACGGGTTCGGAAGGGTGGAGATGTATTACGGAGGTGTGTCAAACACAGGTGAGACAGACTCGTATTCAAGGACCGGAATGACACCTCAGAAATTCATAGTTCCCAATGAGAGCCAGACTTCCTTTGTGCCGACGGGCAAATATGTGAACATACATGTACGGTACGGTGAGATTCTGCTTGACTATATCGAGGCCTTGAACGAGGTGAATCCTTCACATCCTGACATAAAGAAATATTGGGACCTCATCCGCAAGAGGGGAGGACTTCCAAGCATATATAACACAGTTTCAGGACTCAGCGGGAACAAGGACAGGCAGCGCGAATATATAATCCGTGAACGCCAGATTGAGCTTGCACTTGAAGGAGACAGGTATTTCACTATGCACAGGCGTCTTCTCGCCGGACCTGAGCACAAGAAGGACGGAGGCTGGATCTGGGGGATGAGCGTACGTGCCGGAGACCCTAAGACAAACAATTTCAACACTCTGGACTTTTATAGGAGAGAGAAGATAAACCAAGGCTCAAGCGCAGACCAGAGGGTCTGGAAAGATGCCTATTATCTGTTCCCGATTCTCCAGACGGAGATTGACAAGAGTACTGCCCTTGTCCAGAACCCGGGATGGTAGAATATGATTTAACGCACATCTATATGAAGAAAATATATTTGACTTTAGCAGTTGCCTTTGTCTTCTTTGGGCTGGTGTCCTGTGACAAGGAAGCCAAATTCAGCGAGTACATACCGCTTCATCCACTTACCAATCTTGTCTATACAGTGACGGCGACAGGCGAAAGGGTATATGACGGGTCAGAGGCTGTCGCTGTAGCGAGCCTTGCGGAGAATACGGTAGACAATTCCATGAAGACCATCAGACTGACATTTGACAAGATTGTCGATTTGAAAAATATCAGGCTCAATATCGAATTTGCAGAAAGGGCAATTCTTGTCGGGGAGACCAGGGAAGAAATGATTGCCGACCTGACCAAGCCTTTCTCATTCACAGTTAACAACCTCCAGGAGGATGTCACCTATACTGTCACTGCGGCAATGGCAACTTCATTCGAGGTCAATAAAGACAACATGAAGGGACTTTTCGGCCTGGACGGTGACAGCCCGTATCCGAAAAGCTATATGGCTGATCCTGCAAATATCGCGTTTCCTTATCTGCTTGACGGGAAACGGGTGACTTCCTGGAAAGGCTATGGAGATGCCGGGTACAAATATTTCGGTGCAATCCTGAACGGTGCCAACGGTGATGTCCCGGAATATCTCAAGGAGGCCGGCTATTCCGGAGCGTTTACGCTTGACATGGCAGATGATGTGTGCCTGAAGAAACTCACATTCTGGCCATATTGGGAGAATACCCATTATAACCATTCAGCCATGATTAAAGTCTATGCCTATAGGGGCAATGACATTATCTCTGCCAATGCAGCAGAGGGACGCCCGCGTGAGTACATTGTAAATGACCCATCCGTGGGAGCATGGGACAGATGGGAACTTGTCGGGACGATAGATGCACATGACAAGAGGAACAATCCGGACGCCGAAGTTGCAACATGGATAGAATTTCAGGATGGGAATGCCCCTGTCTCCCGTTACTGGAGATTCACTATTGTGAACAATGCCATGTACTATGATGATTCGGCAGATGCGTGGGGACACAGGTTTACCTTCTCTGAACTTGATATTGAAGCTTATACACTATAGCCTGGATTTGTCCCAATAATGGGAATATCAACACTAACTAAATAATTATGAAACGTTTATTTTATTTGTTTGCTGCATCTGCAGCACTTCTTTCCGTACTTGTCTCATGCAAGGAGGAGAAACAGCCACGTGTCGAAGGCCTTGTTGTTTCGGCCAAGGCAACTCTTGGACAGACTGTCGTTGAGGGTACTGTTGACAATGTACGCCATACGGTCGAGTTCCTTATAACTGATATGGAGGCTGATCCTGCTTCTGCTGTTGTAAGTGTCGCATTTGCCGATGGAGCTGTCTATGATGCGGCTCTGGAAAGCTTCAAGGCAGACCTTACAAAGATGACAAAATTCACGGTAAATGACCGCTATGATGACGTTGACTATGTAATCCTGCCTGCAAAGCAGATCAGGAAGGCTGCAGTCAACAAGGACAAGGTTACACTGATTCTCGGGACAGACAATGACCTGACATATCCACGCGGGAGAATCCAGGACAACAATGTAAAGCTGGAGTATATGTTCGACGGTTCTGAGTCACTTGATACACAGACGCAGAAGTACATATCGTACAAATATTTCGGAATGATTCTGAATCCTAATGATGCCGGTGTGGTTGTGCCGCAGTCTATAATTGACGGGAAATATTCAGGAGCCCCTGTCTTTGACCTCGGTGAAGTGACATCCCTTTCAAAGCTTGTATTCCATCCTCATTGGCTTCCTACACAGAACAATGGTTACGTAGGCAAGATTGAAATCTATGCATACAAGGGAGATGGAGAGATAGAGGCTTCGTACGGTGAGGCTTCAAGGGAGTTTGTTGCAACTGATCCAGCTGTGGGTGACTGGAGCAATTGGGAACTTGTCGGTACAATTGATGACAATTACAGGGACATAACAAGCCTGGATGGCGTCAACCTCCTGTCTGAGATTGAGTTTGCATACGATGCCGTGCCTGCCTCAAGATACTGGAGACTCAAGGTATGGAATATTGCCATTGCAAAGGCTAATGTACAGGAGGCATGGTGGTACAGGTGGACATTCGGCGAGATTGATATCGAGAAGTACACTGTTGTTGACTATGCGGAGTAACTGTGAAACGCTGATTCTTAAGTAGTAACGCCTGAAGTGAAAGGGTGGCCGGCAGATTCCTGGCAATGGTTTCCTGTATCCGGCCATCCTTTTGAAAGAATATTTACTGATTGATTTTTGCAGAAAAGATATGATTACCCATAAGATTCTGGCAGCCATCGTGTCCCTGTGCGCCATGGTCTCATGCCAGAAACCGGATTCCCGGCAGCCGGTAAAAGTTCCTGGTGGCCCGGTAACTGTAGAACCTGACAGGCCGGCCAAGGCTTCTGCCGTCATAGCCGGTGTGAAATCTACACCTGTGTCAGTTGCAGTGGACTATTCTGTACTGTACAATGAGAAAGACTATGACTCCTTTCCTAAGCCTGAGTGCGGTGTCTGCTGGAATACAGAAGGCTCTCCGACAATTGAGGACAGCCACCAGGCAGGTCCAAGGCTCAGCTACAGGAGCAGGGAGGAGATGCAGGTAATTTCCAATGCGGTCCTGGACTATGGCAAGACATACTGGTTCAGGGCATATATAAGCACAGGGGAAGAAATATATTACAGCGATGCCGTAAAGTGCAGCTTGGGCAAGGAGCCGGAACCTGTAGCGCTCAGCTGGACAAGGCTCAGCTATGACGGGCTTCCTGAGTCAGTACAGGTCTATTCTACAGCTACGCCTCTCAACGGCCGTCCATTGAATGCATGGTATGCGGTTGCCGACATGTCGAAAGGTGATGTGGAGCTGAGGGTACTGCTTCCGGACGGCCTGAAGACGATTGACCGTCAGGCAGAGGAGGCCGGCGACTGCCATGTGCTTACCAACGGGGCATATTTCCTTGCCGGAGGCAATCTTGGCTTTCTTGCATTGAAGGGTGTGCAGTCGGGATATGTGTCAGACTATCGCGGCTCCCTGCGTGCCGGGCATCCTGAATATGACAACTATTATCATGCAACGAGGGGATGTTTCGGGGTTGACAGGAACGGGAAACCGGCAGTATATTGGGTGGGAGGTTCAAGGAACTGGTTCTTTGACCGTCCCCTGCCGTCTGTCATCGGGGAGGAAATGTATGGGAATGTGTCGGCTGACTATCCTTCGGAAAGCATATCCTGGACTCCTGAATATGCCCTGAGTGCAGGGCCTGTCCTACTGTATGACGGGAAATGTCCGCTTGACTTCACTCTGTCTGAAAAGAATGTACAGTTTGCCGGATATGATGAATATTATCTGCATAACTACGAGATGATACCTTACGATATCTTCAATGCGGGGCTATCACCGGACAGGACGGCTGTAGGATACACCGCTGACGGGAAGATAATTCTCTTTGTATGTGACGGAAGGTATGACAGAAGCCAGGGGGCGACCCTTACTGAGCTTGCCATGATTATGAAAGGGCTTGGGTGCAAGGCTGCCGTCAACCTTGACGGAGGAGGCTCTACAGGAATGATGGTCGGCTCTACGCATGTAAACGACATTACCACAGGCGGAAACAGGCCTGTCTGGTCTACAATAGGATTTTTTGCGAAAAAGTGATTTTGTAATGGTGACTTTAGATATGCTCCGTATGCGCATTGCATGGTTCTGTGCGGTATCCCTTGCTTTGCTGCAATTGTGCTCATGTGGGACAGATGACCCAGGAAGGTGCCTTAAGTCTGAATACAGCCCGTCAGAACAGCAGCAGGCGGCCAAGGCCCTCGTCAAAAGGGTGACAGGTGTACATGCCCGTGAATTTGAGGTCATAGTCACACCTTTACAGAAAGATGGGCGTGACTGGTTTGCCTACTATGCTTCCCCGGACGGCAGGATTGTCCTGGAGGGAAATGACGGTGTGAGTGTGGCCAGTGCCCTGCATTCATATCTCAGGACATGGTGCGGCTGGCATGACAGCTGGTGCGGCAAGAATACATCGCTCCCGGCAGAGCTGCCGCTTCCGCAGGGCAGGGTGGAGAAAAGCTCGCCATATAGATACAGGTACAATCTCAATTACTGCACATTCAACTATTCCCTGAGCTGGTGGGACCGGGAACGCTGGCAGGAAGAGATAGATTTCATGGCAATGAACGGCATAAACATGCCTCTTGCCCTCACAGGACAGAATACTGTCTGGCAGCAGGTGTACAGGGAACTTGGATTTACGGATGAGGAACTGGCGGACTTTTTCAGCGGACCTGCCTTTTTCAACTGGTTCTGGATGGGCAACCTGGACGGGTGGGGAGGACCGCTTCCCCAGTCTTTCATAGATGCGCATGAAGAACTCCAGCGATTTATTCTTGGCAGGGAACGTTCTCTCGGAATGACTCCAGTGCTGCCGGCCTTTACAGGTCATGTCCCTCCATCATTCAGCTCAAGGTTTCC
Organism: Bacteroidales bacterium; assembly: GCA_023667095.1. Taxonomy (GTDB): domain Bacteria; phylum Bacteroidota; class Bacteroidia; order Bacteroidales; family UBA932; genus Cryptobacteroides. The sequence continues at coordinate 137,743 of JAMPAT010000001.1, read as the reverse complement.
TGATGTAAAAGTCAACAGGACAACCTGGCTTGACTATCCGGAAGTCACTATCCTTGACCCTTCAGAAGAGATGTTCAGCAAGATTGCTGAAATGTTCATCAGGAGGCAGACAGAAATATACGGCACGAACCATTTCTACAGTGCCGATACATTCAATGAAAACCTTCCGCCGTCTGATGACCCGGGATATCTTGCAGCAATGTCGAAGGTCGTCTACGATGGAATGGCGGCAGCAGATCCTGAGGCAGTTTGGCTGATGCAGGCCTGGCTGTTCTACCATCAGGCAGATTTCTGGAGAGATGCCCAGATAGAGGCCCTGTTAGGTGCTGTGCCTGATGACAGGATGATTGTTCTTGACCTTTTTGCAGACATGAAACCGGTATGGAAGCGTGCAAAGGCCTTTTACGGCAAGCCGTGGATATGGTGCATGCTGCAGAATTTCGGGCAACGCCAATGCCTGTGCGGCTCTTCAGAGGCTGTGTCCGGTGAACCTGATGCCCTTCTGCACAATCCGGATGCCGGAAATATGCAGGGAATAGGACTTACAATGGAGGGGATAGGCCAGAATCCATTTATCTTTGCCCTTATGTTTGAGAATATATGGCAGGATGGCCCTGTTGACAGGGAAGAGTTCCTCGGGGACTATATAAGATGCAGGTACGGGGTTCCTGAATCCAGTGCGGATTCAGCCTGTGTGAGACGTTCATGGGAAAGCCTGCTGCATTCTGTCTATTCCAATGACTCTGATCCGGATGGTGGAAGGCAGTCTGTCATGACAGGGAGGCCTGTCTTTGCCGGCTCCGCCGATTCACTTGCGATGCCGCACAATTTTTTCAGCCTTGACTCCCTGCTCTCTGCCTGGGACGGCATGATTGCGTGTGCGGACGGCTTCACGCGCAGCGACGGATTCAGATATGACCTTGTTGACGTTACCCGTCAGTGCCTCCTTGAACTTCTTGACATGATGCACCATAATTCCCAGAAGTGCTATTATAGCTCTGACGCAGAGGGCTTTGCCCGGTATGCTGACAATGTGCTTGAGCTGGCTGATGATGTTGACTGTCTGCTGGCTACAAGGCGTGAATTCCTTCTCGGGCCATGGGTTGAGGATGCAAAGTCATATGGCAATGACGAGTCTGAACGGAATCTCTATGAATGGAATGCCAAGACACAGGTTACTCTCTGGGGAGTGCCTGGCAGCGGGCTTAATGACTATGCCTGCAAGAACTGGTCTGGCCTTGTCAAGGATTTCTACCGCAGGCGTCTTGAACTGTTCTATGCTGGCCAACGTTCTGCACTTTCTGATGTAAGGCCTTTTGACTATGAGGCCTTTGTGGCTGAATGCCTGGATTTTGAGAAAGCATGGACTGAGGGGCATGACATATATCCTGTAGAGCCTTCCGGAGACGAAATCGAGGCCTGCAGACGGTTTTATGGGAAATGGCGTGGAAACTTTTAGATACCTGATGACAAAAAATTATATATTATGGCAAAAAGAATTTTATCTGTCCTGGCAGCTGCCGGAATGATGTTCCCGGCAATAGTTGCGGGACGTGGAAAGTCAAATGCTGTGGACAAGGCTGCAGATGCTTCTTCTGTCGGAATCGTTGCCCACCGCGGCTATTGGAACTGTGAGGATGGAGGCCATGCCCGGAACTCCCTGGCTGCATTCAAGGCGGCTCACCATGCCGGTTTCTGGGGAACGGAGTTCGATGTCAACATGACGGCAGACGGACAGCTGCTTGTGTTCCATGATGAGACAATAGGCGGAAAGCGGATTGACCATAGCCTGCATTCGGATTTTGCGGACTACCGCCTTGAGAACGGTGAGCCTATCCCGACTGTTGACCAGTTCCTGGAATATGCTTCTTCCCAGCCTGACTTCCCTATGCTGGTCTTTGAACTGAAAGGGCATATTACAGAGGAACTGCAGGACAGGGCTGTGGCAGCTTCAATTGAAAAGCTCAAGAAATACGGAATGTTTTCTCCTGACAAGGTGATGTTCATTTCGTTCCATATCCGCCAGTGCCGTCTCCTGGCGGAGGCTGCTCCAGGGTTTACCGTGCAGTACCTCAATGTAAATGTGGACTTTGAGGACCTTCTTGACAATATGGTGAACGGCATTGACCTTTACTTTGAGCATCTTCTTGGTGAGCCCATGTGGCTGAAACGTGCACGTGAGCATGGGTTCAGTGTGAATACATGGACTGTGAACAAGGCTGAGGACATGAGACGTGTACTTGCACTGGGCATTGACCAGCTGACTACAGACTGTCCTGATGTTGCACGCAAGGTGCTTTCTGAGGACGGTGTGCCGGAGCTTCTTCCCGGTGAAATGAAGCATCCGGAGGCCCTGCCTGCAAAGAAAGACCCTAAGTTGAAGAAACTCAGTGCCTCTGACTATGTGCTTGTATATGCCGGCGGAGGACATTCAAAATATTATGACGAGGACTGGATGCAGGAACTTGTGAGCTATGTTGACCGTGACGGCAAGGAGCATTGGCTTTTTGACGGATTCCTTTTCCTTCAGATCATGGACAGGGTAGAAAGGGTCGCATTTGATCCTGGACATAGGGATGAGAAAGGCATTTTCCCGGCAGCCGTACAGGCAGACTGGCTTAAGCTGATTGACTATTATTTTGAAAAGGATGCCTGTCTTGACGCGCTTGACAAGGCTGTGGACAAGACTGCCGGGCGTATTGGTGATCCGGGCTATAAGCGTCAGGTCATAATTTCTGTGCCTAATCCGATCAGATACAGAAATCCTGGTTCCAGGACAGGAGGAACAAAATATTGGGGTGTGCTTGACGGAAAGGTCACTGACTTTGACAAGGAAGAGGACCGTCTGGCAGCGTGCAGATGGTATATTGACGAGGTCCTTAAAAGGTTCAAGTCTGCCAGATACAGGAACATCGAACTGGCCGGCTTCTATTATGTGACAGAGGAGACCACGGATTCAGGAAACCTTATAGAGGGTATATCAGGTTATGTGCATTCAAAAGGCTACCCTCTTACATGGATACCTTATTACAATGCCCCTGGCTGGAATCTCTGGAAAGAGAAGAACTTTGACTTTGCATGGTATCAGCCAAATTATTTCTTCAATCCGTGGCTTCCGGAGGAGAGGCTTGAAAAAGCCTGCAGAAGGGCACTCAACTATGGTATGGCGATGGAAATGGAGTTCGACGAGAGGGCTGTCGCGGTGCGTCCGGACGGTCAGCCGAGCATGGGAGGACGCCTGAGGGGCTATATGGATGCCTATAGGAAATACGGCTCCTGGGAAAAGCTTCCTATCGCATATTATGTCTCCTCGCGTGGGGTGCATGTCCTGAAAGAGTCTGAAAATCAGCAGGACAGGGACCTTTATTATGATTTCTGCGACTTTGTGGCCAAGAGGCCGCTGAGGAAGAAGATGCTTAAGGAAAACAGATAGTGTCATGAGAGTCTCTTTCCTGCATATTCTTCTGCCTGTTGTCTTTGTCTGTTCATGCAGGGCTGCGGAGCCATGTCCTGGTGGAGATAGAATTTTTCCAGTCATACCTTGCCCGGAGAAAGTAAGGCTGCATCACGGTTTTTTCAATGCAGAGGATGCCTCCTGGTGGATCGCTCCCGGGGTTGACAGTCTTGGACGCGAGGCCATACAGAGGCTATGGGGAGATCGTGGATGCATGGCGGGATGCAGGAAAGATGCTTCTGTCATATTTGAACTGGACAGGAGGATTCCTTTTGAGCATTATCGCCTGAGCGTGGATCATGACGGGATTTCCGTCAAGGCTCCGGAACTCCATGGCTTCATCTATGCCGTGCAGACTTTGCGGCAGCTGTTGCCTGCTGTACCTTGCTGTACGGTTGAGGACGGCCCGCGATTCAGCTACAGGGGGATGCACCTTGATGTGAGCCGCCATTTCTTTACTGTAGAAGAGGTGAAAAGGTATATTGACATCCTTGAGCTTCACAAGCTGAACGTCCTTCATCTGCATCTGACAGACGACCAGGGATGGAGGCTGGAGATAAAGAAATATCCTCTGCTTGTCCAGGAGGGTTCGGCAGGGCAGTATTATTCAGGAGAGGACATAAGGGAGATTGTCCAGTATGCACAGGCGAGGGGAATAACAGTGATACCTGAGATTGACATGCCTGGACACATGCTCGGTGCCCTTGCCGCATATCCTCATCTTGGCTGTACCGGAGGGCCATATGCCATATGGAATGGACGGTGGGGAATATCGGATGATGTCCTTTGCCCCGGAAAGGAGACTACATACTCTTTTGTCAAAGGCGTACTGGATGAAGTCATGGAACTTTTCCCTTCACAATATATACATATAGGAGGTGATGAATGTCCGAAGGTGCGGTGGGAGTCCTGTGCAGATTGCTCAGCAATGGCTGCTGCCCTCGCCCTGGAAGATGACGGTGAATTTACGGCCGGACAATATCTTCAGTCATATTTCATGCAGCAGGTACAGGATTACCTTGCCTTGCACGGGAGAAAGGCAATCGGATGGGATGAAATCCTCGAGGGTGGAGTCTCTGACGGTGTGACTGTCATGTCATGGAGAGGAACAGAAGGAGGCATCAAGGCTGCTGAGTCCGGACATGATGCAATAATGACACCTTGGCAGAACATGTATTTTGACTATCGCCAGGGTACGGATGACGGTGAGCCTGGGGCAGGGAGGTATCTTCCTATAGAGCAGGTCTATTCCTATGAGCCTGTCCCGGATTCGCTCACTGCTGATGTTGCCAGGCATATAATAGGTGTGCAGGCCAACCTGTGGACTGAGCATGTCCATGACGGGAAGACACTTGAATATATGCTGCTACCGAGGCTGGCTGCACTGAGTGAGGTGCAGTGGTGCGGACGGGATGCCAAGGATTACCGCAGGTTCCTGGGAAACCTTGACCGTATGCTTGAAATGTATGGAGAGTCAGGATATGGCTATTGTCCTGCAGTGCGTGGAGTTACGGCATCAGTGCACAAGTCCGGGCACAGCTTTATGGTAGACCTTTCAACTGCCGGGGATGTTCCGGTATATTATACGCTTGACGGTTCAGAACCCTATGCTGTTGCGGACAGGCCTGACAATGCCGTTGCCGGTGATGATGCGGTTACTGAGGGATGGCATGAATATGTTCCTGCGGACATGGCTCTCCTTTATGATGCACCTGTGGAAATCAGCCATGGCTGCACTTTCCGGGCTGCTGTGCTCAGGGACGGGAAGCCTTTAGGGACTGAAATCGTTTTCAGGGAGCATAAGGCTTTCGGCAAGGATGTGATATTGAATATCCCTCCGCATCCGTCATATTCCTCCAATGCCTTGGAAGGGCTTACGGACGGAATACACGGTGATGCCCATACGGTGGCATCAGGAAAATGGTCCGGATGGCAGTCACCTGTGGATGTGACAATAGACATGGGAGAAAGCCATGAACGCTATTCCAGGGTGGAGATATCGTACTATGTGGACAAGCCTGGACATTATTTCGGGCCGTCTGACCTTTCTGTCTCATTGTCTGATGACGGTGTCTCTTTTGAAGAGGTGGCCTGCGTGGAATATGAGGCTGAGGGACAGGATGTTCCTGACGGAATCAGGACTTATGCGCTTGATTTTCCCGGGACAGATGCAAGATATGTACGGGTACGTTCCTGCAACCCTGTCTTGCCTGAATGGCATCCGGCTGCAGGTTTCTATGCTTTTCTGATTGTTGATGAAATAGTGGTGTTGTAGAGGGTATGATGGACGTGTCTTGCGACTGACTGTGCAGGGCAACGTAACCAGGAAAATTTTGACATGTATAAAACAGGAATATTTATGATTAAAGACAGACTTACAGGAACCGGGCCTTTGGCTGTGGCACTATTGTGCATTATCGCATTGCTGGCTTCTGGATGCGTTCCAAAGGGGACATTGTATTGTTGTGCAGAGGATGGCAATGACCTCGTGGAACTGCTTGAGGACGAGGGCTTCAAGATAATACGTTCATTTGATGCGGATGAAATTCTTGATATGGCCCCGGAAGGGTCGGCAGTGCTGATTCTCAATCCAGCCTATCCGGACAGCGTACGCCTTGTCACATCAGGGCAGGCGTCTGTTGCTGCCGCCAAGAAGCTACGGATATTTGCCGAGTTTGCAAGCTTTTCGGACACTTTGCCGGCTTTGCATGAGGCTGTGCTTGAGAGGGTTGTCGTAGTGGACAGCCTTGCACCGGAACTCAGGCCGATGGATTTGCTTACGGTCAACAGGGGATATTATTTCCGTGAAAGTTCTGACGGGGCTGTCATGGTCCTGGCCTCGGTTGCAGGTTTCGATACTGCTGTCTACGGCCTTGACAATACTCCTGCATGGCCGCTGGTGCACAGGGCCGGAGATGGCATGTGGCTTTCGACGTCACAGCTGAGCAATTTTGCCAAGGTTAGGTTCTTGCCGGAATTCCGCTGGAAAGCATTTTGGGAATATATAGTGGGGGACCTTTTGCAGAAGGAGGTGAAATTCAGCAGGTGGACTGGCTTTGTCCGGCCATCATATACTGAAAATGAGCCTTTGCCTAAGTCTGCAAGGATTTCTTCAGTCCGTAAAGGTGTGGAGTGGTTCTATAACGGGCATTTCCTGGTTCATCCTTCATGGAAGGAAAGCTGGCTGTACCGCTACCAGGGAGACGGCATGATGCCTGTAGGCCCGGAGCTTCCGGCCGATGCCCCGGATGGAGACGGCTCGCTCGGTGTACTCGAGGGGCATTGCTCTGCCATATATGCGGATGGACGCCAGGCCTACCGCTATTGGCTCCGTGATGATGTACAGGGGGAATCATCCATGACATTCGCCATTGCCGGCCAGCTGCTCGGAGAGGAAGAATACAAAAAGGTCGCGGCCAATATTGCGGAATGCTCATTCAGGGATTTCCGTGACGGGCCGCGTGATGACCCTCAGTCTCCTTCATACGGGCTTCTTAGCTGGGCAATCACCCCGGCAGCCAAGGATACATATTACGGGGATGACAACGCAAGGTCAATTCTCGGTACAATCCTGAGTTCCCATATCATAGGTGAGAGCCGCTGGGACAGGAAGATTACCGAGGCCATAATCGGCAATTACAGGACTACAGGGCTGCATGGGTTCAGGGGAGACCGTCTGCTGGATGCGGACCTGCAGAAATATGGATGGAAACATTTCCGCAGCCGTGACCTTGTAAATCCTCATCCGCATTTCGAGTCGTGGATGTGGGCCTGCTACCTTTGGCTTTACCGTCAGACCGGATATGGGCCTCTGCTGGAGATGTGCGAGGAGGCGATAGGCCTTACAATGGATGCCTATCCTGACGGCTGGAGCTGGACAAACGGCATACAGCAGGAAAAGGCCAGGATGATACTGCCTCTGGCATGGCTCTACAGGGTATCACCGACTCCGGAGCACAGGGAGTGGCTTGATTTTATGGTTACGGAATTTTTGCGCAACCAGGTGGAATGCGGAGCCATAAGGGAAGAGCTTGGAGATGCCTCCAAAGGACTTTTCGGAAGATGCCGCTCCAATGAGGCATACGGAAAGGAGGAGGCACCGCTGATTTTTGACAACGGTGATCCTGTCGCTGATATGCTCTATACCGGCAATTTCGCGTTTTTCGGACTGAATGAGGCCGCGTGTGCGACAGGTGATCCTTCCATGATTGAGGCTGTGGAGAAATTGTCGGATTTCATGACACGCATCCAGGTGCGGAGCGACCGGTTCAGGAATGTGGACGGAGCATGGTTCCGTGCATTCAACTACAGGAACTGGGACTATTGGGCATCCAATGCCGATGCCGGATGGGGCGCACAGTCTACGCTTACAGGCTGGATCCAGAGCTGGATTGTCACGACCCAGGCCCTGATGGAGATGGAAACTTCATTCTGGGACATTACTTCAGATTCCTGCATAGGAAAAGAAGATATGGATGTGATTGAATCAATGCTGGAATAGGCCCGGGGTACAGGACTCTGCCGAACTTTTGAATAATTTTAAACCGGCTTCCAATATATGTTTGTTATGCTGAAATCATGTTTTAATTCTCGTCTGGCGCTTTTTGTCGCCTTATTTATGCCATTGTCAGTCCTGTGCAGCGGGACTATTGCTGCCAAGAAGCCGCTCAGGCTTACGGAGAAGACGATAGACAAGGTAGTTGCCTCCATGACGCTTGAAGAAAAGGCCAATATGATAGTCGGGATGTCGCGCAGCTTTTCCGATGCAGAACGGGCGGATGTCGGATATACCGAAAATATTCTCCCTGGAGCGGCAGGGACGACTTATCCTGTCGAGCGGCTCGGGATTTCTCCCCTTGTCTTTGCGGACGGTCCGGCAGGGCTCAGGATAAACCCTGTGCGTGACAGTTCAGGGCGGACATACTATTGTACGGGTTTCCCTGTCGGGACTCTGCTTGCATCTTCCTGGAATGATGCCCTGGTTGAGAAGGTTGGTGCTGCCATCGGAAACGAGGTTCTTGAATATGGGGCTGATGTCCTCCTTGCACCTGGAATAAACATAATGCGCAATCCTCTGTGCGGAAGGAATTTCGAGTATTATTCAGAGGACCCTCTGCTTGCCGGAAAGATTGCAGCTGCCTATATACGCGGTGTGCAGAGTGAGGGTGTCGGGACATCTGTAAAGCATTTTGCTGTCAACAACCAGGAAATAAACCGTCTCGGAAATGATTCAAGGCTGAGCGAGAGGGCGTTGAGGGAGATATATCTGAGGAATTTCGAGATTGCGGTCAAGGAAAGCGGTCCGTGGACCGTCATGACTTCATACAACTATGTCAACGGGGAATATACATCCGAGAGCTACAGGCTTATAACTGAGATCCTCCGTGAAGAGTGGGGGTATTGCGGGACTGTGGTTACGGACTGGGGCGGAGGCCTGGATGCCGTAGGGCAGGTAAAGGCAGGAAATGACATGATACAGCCCGGGCTGAATGAGCATTATGAGACTCTTGTGGCTGCCCTGGGGGATGGCTCCCTGAAGGAGGAAGAGATAGATGCCTGTGTGAAGAGGATATTGGAACTTATAGTGAAGACACCCCGCTATAAGGGCTATGCCTACTCTGATTCTCCTGACCTTGAGGCTCATGCAAGGGTCGCACGTGATGTGGCGGCCGAGGGCATGGTGCTGCTCAGGAATGATGGCGTCCTTCCTCTCAAGAAGTCATGTGAGGTGGCTCTGTATGGTGTGGGGGCATACGATTTCATTGCAGGAGGCAAAGGGTCAGGCGATGTCAACAAACCGTATGTCGTAGATCTGCGTGACGGGCTTCTGAACTATGGCTTTACACTGAATGCTGAAGTGGACAGCCTGTATTCAGGGTGGATCAGGCAGGAAAGGGAGAGACTTGCACCTTTGAAGGCGGCCAGGCCTTGGTATGTCTACGACCTGCGGCCGAATGAGGTCCGTGACATTGATGCTGCTGTGGAAAACGGTGCCCGGAATTCCGATGTTGCAGTAATTACAGTAAGCCGCAATTCGGCAGAGGCCTTTGACAGGCATATAGAGAGGGATTATATGCTTCATATTGATGAGCTTGCGCTTATCAGGCATGTGAGCTCGGCTTTTCATGCTGCCGGAAAGAAAGTCGTGGTGATGCTCAACATCTGCGGAGTGATTGAGATGGAATCCTGGCAGGACATGGCTGATGCAGTGATGATATGCTGGCAGCCCGGACAGGAGGGCGGCAATTCCGTAGCTTCAGTGATTTCCGGAGAAGTCTCTCCAAGCGGCCACCTTCCGGTGAGCATCCCGGTTTCATACGCGGATGTCCCTTCGCAGAATTTTCCTCTGAATGTGCCGGAGACAGGCCTTAACCAGTCATACGAGCATTACAGCACGAAATGCAAGTACTATGATATTCCCAATATCGATTATACTGACTATGATGAGGATATCTATGTCGGTTACCGCCATTATGCCACTGCGGGAGTACCTGTCTCCTATCCTTTCGGCTATGGACTGACATATTCGGACTTCAGTCTGTCCGGCCTGAGGATTGAGAGGGCCGGAGATGTTGTGACTGCCCATGTCAGGGTCAGGAATACAGGTGATTTTGAGGCAAAGCAGGTTGTGCAGCTTTATGTGTGCCCTCCGGAAGGTACTGAAGACAGGCCGGCCATTGAATTGAAGGGGTATGCAAAGACTTCTGTCCTTGCTCCAGATGCCCATGAGGATGTGTCTATAAGCTTTAAGGTAAATGACCTTGCCGTATGGAACGGAGGCATGGACGGGGGATGGATGCTTATTCCTGGCAAGTGGAAGATTCTTGTAGGGACATCGTCCGGGAATTTGCCTCTTTCAGCGGAGCTGGAAGTGCTGCCGATGAGGTGAAATCTGGCTTCTGTAGCATGGGTACCGTTTTTACAGAGAGAAAAACTTTTCTATTTTTGCTGAATAATGAATAGTCCTTATATGAAATGTTGTTGTTTTAGGAAAAAAATATACAGTGTCCTATGTAGGCAGTGCGCTGCCCTGGCCGCTGTCTTTGCTGCAGTTTCGTGCGGAAACGGATATGACTATCCGGACAGGCCCATCGGTCCAGACAATGGAAATGGCGGCGGTGACAGGGAGGAGACAGTATGGCTTGGTGACGAGAAAGAGAGGGTAATGATACCTTCCTACAGGGATATGGTGCTTGCATACGGCGGTTCACCTCACAGGGGAAAGTCAAGTACATGGGATACATACCGTTTCCGTGATTATCTCCTTTATGAGGACAGGTCAGGAAAGAAGCATCTTCTGTTTGATTCCTTCCTTTTCCTTGAATTCATGTATGCCGGTTCATATAACGGTCTGCAGGCCACGGACCATACGTTTACGGTAGGCTACAAATATGACGGAGTCTATCTTGACTCAGCCACCAAGGAGGACTGGCAGACTCTGATTGACTATTATTTTGAAACGTCAGCCCTGAATCCGTCAATTTCTCCACTGGATGCCCTGGACAAGGCATTCGGTGAGGTTGCAGCTGAACTTGGAATCAAAGGCAGGAAGTGCGGTGTTGTCATTACCGTACCGGAGCCGATAAAGCAGGCCAGACATGACTTGAACATAAATGTGTACTGGGGGCAGATTGATGGGGAAGAGATGAATTTCATGAAATCAGCCGACAGGATACGTGCAGTCAAATGGTATATTGATTCTGTACGGGAGGCTTCTACTGGATAGCGGAAAGTGCTGCAACTACATCTGACATCCTCCATGAAATAGGGGATTACCTCGGAAGCTTCAAATACAGCTTCAACTGGATTCCGTACTATAATGCCAACGGGTTCAGCAGATGGAGCGAATTTGGTTTCAATACGGCATACCTGCAGCCGAATTACTTCTTCGATGTGAATGTGCCTTATTCTCGTCTTGACGATGCCTGCAGGACAGCGCGGGAGAACGGTATGAACCTGGAGATGGAATTTGACGGCAATGTGCTGGCCGGCAAGGGAAAGGCAGGACGCCTGCGCAACTACATGAAGGCATTCAAGGAATATGGTGCCTGGGATACGCAGGATATAGCCTATTATGTCGGTGGAGATGCTGTCAGGGACCTTAAGAATTCCTCGGCACCGGACGACCGTGAACTTTACCATGAGTTCTGCAATTGGGTGGTGTCCCGCCCTGTCAGGATTGTCCAGTAGGTATTCCGATTGACATCCTTATTTTTGTCTGCTGCAAAGTTCTGTAAAGACAGAGGGGCCTCTGTTTTTGTAAAAACTGATAGGAAAGGTGTTGCATGAGGTGCAGGTTGGTCATCTTTTTCGCCAACCTGCGCTGTCTGGTTGCCTTCCATGCCGTTCTATTGCGTGTTGCTGGTGCAGGTTGGTCATTGTTTTCGCCAACCTGCGCCGTTTGGTTGCCTTCCATGCTGTTGTATTGTGTGTCGGTGGTGCAGGTTGGTCATTGTTTCCGCCAACCTGCGCTGCCTGGTTGCCTTCCATGCCGTTGTATTGCTTGTTGATGGTGCAGGTTGGTCGTTGTTTCTGCCAACCTGCGCTGCCTGGTTGCTTTCCATGCTGTTGTATTGCCTTTTGATGGTGCGGGTTGGTTATCTTTGTTGCCAACCTGCGCTGCCTGATTGCTTTCCATGCTGTTGTATTGCCTTTTGATGGTGCGGGTTGGTTATCTTTGTTGCCAACCTGCGCTGCCTGATTGCTTTCCATGCTGTTGTATTGCCTTTTGATGGTGCGGGTTGGTTATCTTTATTGCCAACCTGCGCTGCCTGGTTGCTTTCCATGCCGTTGTATTGCTTGTTGATGGTGCAGGTTGGTCATTGTTTCTGCCAACCTGCGCTGTTTGGTTGCCTTCCATGTTGTTGTATTGCCTTTTGATGGTGCGGGTTGGTTGTTGTTTCCGCCAACCTGCGCTGCCTGGTTGCCTTCCATGCTGTTGTATTGCTGGTTGATGGTGCAGGTTGGTCATTGTTTCCGCCAACCTGCGCTGCCTGGTTGCCTTCCATGCTGTTGTATTGCTGGTTGATGGTGCAGGTTGGTCATTGTTTCCGCCAACCTGCGCTGTTTGGTTGCCTTCCATGCCGTTGTATTGCTTGTTGTTGGTACAGGTTGGTCATTGTTTTCGCCAACCTGCGCTGTCTGGTTGCCTTCCATGCCGTTGTGTTGCGTGTTGTTGGCTCAGGTTTGTCGTTGTTTTTGCCAACCTGTGCCACTGGTGGGGGGATACCTGAAGAATATGCCAGATGGAGAATTATGTAGACCTGAATATTGCAATCCATAATTGAAGCTATATAAGGCCTTGCAGCGGACAGCCGGCTATATTTGTGAGTGAATTTTATTAATTATGGCGTAAATAATTAAATAATTTATAAAATTATTTCTTATTGGTTGTGGAGGGCAATACATGGCAATTGGCTAATTGGCAGAAAATTATATCTGAAAGGAGATAAAATGATAAATAAAAGCTATGGTTTAATAATCCGATATAAAAATAAATGGTTTAATTTACAGAAAATATTCCGGAAGAAGGAACAGAAGCCGCACGTAGGCAGCTGAAAGCGGCAGGAAGCCTGAACAGAGCCTGCATAAAGCCTGTTTTGGCAGTACGGTGGCGGCAATCTAATGTCCTGACCGGATTATAGCTAATAACCATTAATAATTTGACAATGAGAAAAATCTGCTTAATCGGCATCTTCGTGTTCTCTCTTGTCGCCGTGGCTGGGGGGGGTATCGCTAAATGCCTCTGAATTAAGGACTGGCCAGGCGGAGAGGACAGTGAAAGGTATCATAAGGGATACCGGAGGGGAGCCAGTCATCGGTGCATCGGTCATTCAGTCCGGAACTTCAAAAGGAGCAATTACAGACCTTGACGGAACATTCTCCATCACAGTCCCATCTGGGGCGGAACTGGTCATATCATGTATCGGCTACAGTGATTTTGTGCTGAAGGCTGATTCAAGGGAGTGGTACGAGATTGTCCTTTCCGAATCGGAAGAATATCTTGACGAGGTTGTGGTGGTCGGGATGAACAACCGTCAGACAAGGCGTTCTGTCACCGGTGCCATTTCGACAATACAGACGAAGGACCTTGTGCAGAGTCCGGTGGCCAACATTTCAAATGCGCTTGCAGGCAAGCTTCCTGGCCTTATTACAGTGCAGTCCTCAGGAGAGCCTGGAGCAGATGCCTCTGCGCTGTATGTCCGTGGACTCGGTACATACGGTTCAAGTGCCCCTCTAGTGGTAATTGACGGCCTTCCGCGTGACAAGGCAGACTTTGACATGCTGGATGCCAATGAGATAGAGTCCATAACAATACTTAAGGATGCCTCATCGTCATCACTCTATGGAATCCAGGGTGCGAACGGTGTTGTTGTTGTCACGACAAGGCGTGGAGGGGGGAACGGAAGGCCTAAGATTTCATTTACAATACAGGAGGCCATGCAGCAGCCCATAAGGCTTCCTGAGACCATGAGCTCGTATGAGCAGGCGATGTATAACCGTGCTGTGGATTTCAATGATGGACAGCCGCTCCGCTATACCGATGAGATACTGCAGATTATAAAGGACGGGTCAGATCCGTATCAATATCCTAATACCGACTGGTTTGATGTCGTGCTGAAAGACTGTTCATGGCAGCAGCAGTACAATGTCAATATTTCCGGATCAGCAGGAAAGGATAACCGTGTAAACTATTTTGTCTCGGGAAGCTATATCAACCAGGGTACATTGCTCAACCATAATGATGTGTTTGAGGCAAACTATGGCGTGAAGTCAAAGTATGAACGCTATAATTTCCGGTCGAACCTTGATTTCCAGGCTACAAAGATGCTCAATATCCGTATAGACCTTGCCGGCAGGCTGGAGACAAGGATCGGGCCGAGCGAGAGTTTTCCGCATGTCTTCTCGATAATCACGACAAGGCTGCCTGGCTCCCAGGCAATATGGAATCCGGACGGGACGCTTGCAGCTGGAAGTGCGCTGGAGATTCCATACCAGAACAACCCGTATGGCGTCATTACACAGAGCGGATATTATCGCAATACATCAAATGTGATGTACGGGACAATCTCTGCACGCCATGCCCTCGATTTCATAACGGAAGGGCTGAGCATACAGGCGTATTTCAGCTTTGAGAACACCAACAGCATGAACAGGGTATGGAGGCAGACATTCGAGCAGTTCTGGTACCGTGGACCTGACGCACAGGGAAATCCTGTATATCAGGACTATTCGACGGAAGGGCGCCTGGCCGCAAGCACTGCCTCCTACGTTGAACGCTATACATATTATGATGTGCGCCTTAACTACGACCGCTCTTTCGGAAAGCATCAGGTCAATGCCCAGATTCTCGGCAACAGGACATTGAAGGATATCCAGAGTTCAGAATATATGTATGCATACCAGGGCCTGAGTGCACGTGCCGCATACAGCTATGCCCAGCGGTATTTCCTGGAACTGAATGTCGGGTATAATGGCTCCGAGAATTTCCCGAAAGGGAGACGCTATGGTGTATTCCCCTCGTTTTCTGCCGGATGGGTGCTCAGTGATGAGCCTTGGATGAAGATGCCTTCATGGATCAAGATCCTGAAGCTGCGTGGTTCATACGGGACTGTAGGAAATGACCGGATAGGAGGCGACAGGTTCCTTTATGTGACTGAGTTCGGCCCTGGGGGAGGTCTCGGGTCAATATTCCCGAACGGATATTATTTCGGTACGACCAATGGAGGAACCCTCGCCGCCGGCGGACATAATGAGATAAGGGTCGGAAATACATACGTCACATGGGAGAAGGCCAGGAAAGGCAATGTCGGGCTGGACCTGTCGCTGTTTGACAACAATGTCCTCAATTTTACAGTGGACTATTTCCACGAGAGGCGTGACAATATCCTTACGGCCGCCGGAAGCGTCCCTGACTATGTCGGAATCCAGAATATTGCACCGAGAAATTCAGGAAAGGTACTCAACCAGGGAGTCGAGGGAGAGATAAGGGTATTCAAGTCGTTTGGACGTGACTTCTCTTTCTTCACAAACCTCCAGATGACGTGGGCAAGGAACAAGGTGCTTGAAAATGACCAGCCGGCCCCGGAATACGGGTACCAGGACCTTCGCGGATATGAGATAGGATATGACCTCGGCTATCATGCAATAGGATATTTCAAGGATGAGGCCGACATAGAGAACAGTCCTGTTCAGAATTTCGGGCCTGTAATCCCGGGTGACATCAAATATTATGACAAAAACGGTGACGGAGTGATTGACCCTTCCGACAGGGTGCCGATAAAATGCTTCTCCGTACCTACATTGACAGGGGGACTGTCAATAGGCATAAACTGGAGAGGAATTGATTTCAGCATGATGTTCAGCGGTGCACTTGGCGGTTCTGCAAGGTTGTTTGCCTATCCGAGCAGCGTCATAAACCTCAACAGATGGACAAAGGGCAACATGGACACGCTTCTTCCTGTTGCACACACGACGGCGAACAACAATGTCACGTCCGACCAGAACCTTATGAAGACGGACTACATCAAGCTCCGGAACATTGAACTTGGATACAATTTCCCGTCGGGGATGCTCAAGAAGATAAGGGTTTCAACAGCGCGTATCTATCTCAATGCACAGAATGTTGCGGTATGGGATACCATGTGGCTTAAGGACCGTGACCCCGAATCTGCCGGTTCCGGCACTTTGCCTTATCCGCTGCAGCGTGTCTTCAATATAGGGCTGCGCTTCGAACTGTAACATATTCAACTTTTGCATTGGCGAAAGACATGATTGATGTGTACAGAACCTGTGCGGTGGGAAAAGTTTTGCAAACCGCATAAATGCACGGTTATCAATAAAACCTGATACTTGCGAAACTTAAGTAACATATTATTATTTAGAAACTTTGACTATGGATATGATAAAACGTCTGCCTGCCATGATGGCCATGGCTGTTGCAGCATTGATGCCTGTCTCATGCGGAGACTTTCTTGAAAGGGCACCGGGAGACAATATGACTGAAGAGGAGATTTTTTCCAAGATAGAGACAGCGGAACGCTATCTGGACAATGCCTATATCTATCTTCCGGATTTCCAGTATAATACAGAGGACCTTACAGGACGCTATAAACTTGGGGATGCTACCGATGAAGGAGGATTCCAGCAGTCTTCCGGCTATCCTGCTTCACCGTTTGACATCAATCTGGGCAGCTGGAATCCTGTGCAGATGCCTATGGAGAGGAACTGGTCTGACTACTATGGATGCATCAGGAGATGCAATATGTTCATAAGGAACTATGACCGGATTCCGGAAGACCTCAGCACAGGAGGAGGCAGCAACCGAAGACAAAGGCTTCTCGGGGAGGCATACGGCCTGAGGGGATATTTCTATTTCCTGCTGTTCAAACAGTGGGGAGGGGTTCCCATCATTACATCTGTGCTCGAACCGGGAAATGTCGAGTCCCTTGAAGGAATCAGGCGAGCTTCTGCCGGGGAAACCTTAAAACAGGTTATAAGTGACATGGATGAGGCTGCCCGCCTTCTTCCTGCAAAGCATGATGCCTCAAATTTCGGCCGTTTCACATCGCTTGTGGCTGCAATCGTAAAATCGCAGGCCAGACTCTACTGGGCAAGCCCTTACTGGAACAGGGATGATGATGCGGAACGCTGGGAGGATGCCGCCGAGGCTGCAAGGATTGCATTGAACATGGCTGAGGAGAACGGACATATACTTTCCCTGAAATACAGTGACCTCTTCAATAGGGAGGGAATCGAGCCAGAGGTGATATGGACCAAGAATTCGGAGCATTATGAATGCTATTGGTGGGATGTCTATGCCATGCCGCTCGGCTACAATGCCTATAATGTGGACGGCCCTCTCCAGGAACTTGTGGATGACTTTGAGATGAAGGCGACCGGAAAAGTGCCTGTGCTCGGATATAATCCCGACAACACCCAGATAGTGGACCTTTCCTCGGGATATGATCCGGAGCATCCGTGGGACGGCCGTGACGACAGGTTCTATTCGTGCATCCTCTATCACGGGGCGGAACTGCAGGGACGCAAGATTGACATATCAGCGACAGGCAAGGACAATATAAACATAGGCTCAATATTGAGGACCAACTATTTCAACAACAAGTACCTTGACCAGAACCATAACCTTGTGACACATGCAAGCTGGACCTACAGGCGTTTTGCGATAATGCGTACAGGTGAACTTATCCTTAACTATGCGGAGGCCCTGAATGAGGTTGAGGGACCGACCGCCCGGGTATATGCCCTTGTGCACAGGATACGAGGACGTGCCGGACAGCCGAACCTTCCTTCCGGGCTCGACAAGGATGCCATGCGTGAATGGATCCGCCATGAAAGGCGAATCGAGCTTGCATTCGAGAACCACAGGTTCTGGGATGTCCGCAGGTGGATGATTGCAGAGGAGGTTGACAACGGGGCTGTGCACAGGGTGACTGTGGATGCAGACGGGAAAATAACTTATCCTGTCTTTCAGAACAGGGTCTTCAACCCGGAAAAGCATTACCTGTTCCCGATTCCTCAGTCCGAGATTGACAAAAACAGGGCATTGGAACAGAATCCGGGGTGGTAAAAAATAATACTATTAACCAATACAATCAAGATGAAAAGATTAATTATGCTTTTGGGGACATTTGCAATGATTGCTGTGTCTTGCCAGAAAGAACCTCAAGAAGGGGATGGAACAGATACCGGGATTCCGGTAGTGAGCATTTCTGCTGACCGTACTTTCAACAGTGACAATATTGCGCAGCTCGTACTGAGTCTTTCAACAGTGTCCGGCAAGGATGTGACAGTGAAACTGAAGGATGCTGCACCCGAAGAAGGGAAATCAAGGGTACCGGCAAACTATCAGAAGACAGCTACTGTCAAGGCCGGTGAGACATCTGCGCAGATAGAAGTCGAGGCAGACGTCCTTGGACTTGAATCCGGAAGCTACCAGGCGGCAATTGAGATGGTCTCTGCAGAGGGTGCAGAACTTGCAGAGACGAAGACTGTCCATATCGCATTGGACTATGCGTTCAGGCCAAAGGTCAATGTCTACGCGGACAACGTCTTTGCCGGTGACAGGACGGCAACAGTGAAAATTGTACTTACTGCTGCAGCACCGGCGGATGTTACTGTCAATCTCGGGACATTGCCGGAAAGCAAGGCCACTGTGAACTATGACAGGACGGTTACAGTGCCTGCAGGCGAGACTGAAGCGCAGGTGACTGTGACGGTTGATATTCCTGACGGACTGGAACCTGGAGTGTATCCTGCGATAATCGGAATATCTTCTGTGGAGAATGCTGACAAGGGGGATGTTACATCAGTATCCATAGATCTTAGATACCCGTTCTCGGCAAACATTGTGATTGACGGTGACTTCGGGGACTGGAATGACCCCAATGTATTTGAGTGGACACTTCCTGAAGGACAGGTCCTGTATGGTATGATAAAGTCGCTTAGGCTTGCTGCCAACGGGAAACGTGTTTTCCTTTATTTTGAGTTTGATGACCCGGTGAACAATTACGGGGCACATCTTGCGCAGCCTGTAACCCCGTTTGCCGACAATTCGCTTCCTCTTAACATCTATCTTGATTCTGACGGTAACCCTGCGACAGGTGCAGTTGTGACGGCTGTGGACAATGACACATTCTTCCCTCCATACGAGGCCACAAGCATGGGAATAGAATACTATATCGAGCTTGCCCTCCATGATGTCGCCGGTGCGAAGTTCAATGATTTCTATTCATACGGAGGAGTGTACAGATATGGCGGGGCAGACGGTGACGGTGTGTTCTCTGGCCTGACAAACCTTGGCGGGACATACGACGGGAGCGCGATTTTCGGTGAAGGTACATATGAGGACGGGACAGGACGTGTCGAGGTGCAGCTGTCGAGGGAATTCTTCGGGATTACAGGCAACAAGGTACGCCTTGCAGTGAAGATAATGGACATGGGCAACAACTGGGGCTGCATCGGGCTGCTTCCTCAGGGAAATATGACCAGCCTTGCTGACAAGACACGCGAACATGTAGATATGGCAACTATAACAATACCGGATTATGTACAGTAACAGAATTAAATTTATCATTGCAGCGGTTTCAGTGCTGCTTCTCGCTTCATGCGGGTCCAGAAAACAAAATGATTCCCCTTTCTTTGAAATGAGGGGCATAGTCCTCGCCTGGGACGATGTGAAAAACCCGGAGGTGCTGGACTGGCTTGACATCATGCACCGCACAGGGCTCAATACTATAAGTGTCTGCGGGATAGATTACCGGTCGCAGGTATATCTTGATTTCAAGCAGAAATGTATAGATGAAGGGTTTGACTTTGAATATGAGGAACATGCAATGACATGGCTCATGCCTCGTGAGCTTTTTGCCGAACACCCGGAATATTTCCGTCTTGACGAGAACGGCAACAGGTCTCCAGACGGGAACGGATGTCCGTCATGCGAAGAAGGCCTGAAGGTCATAATGGCCAATGTAAGGAAATTTGCGGAAGAACATACTCCTACCAACCACAGGTATTACACATGGCTGTACGATGGCGGTGACATCTGCCATTGTGAGAAATGCCGCAACTATAACCCTTCAGACCAGGGACTTATATTTGAGAACCATATCCTTAAGGCCCTTAAGGAAATCGACCCTGATGCTATGCTTGCACACCTTGCCTACGAGAGGACAACGCCTGCGCCTTCCGTTGTCAAGCCGGAGAAGGACATTTTCCTCGAATGGGCACCTTTCTACCGTAGATGGGACAAGCCTCTGTCTGACAGGGACGCTATACGTGAAGACCAGTACTGGAGCCATGGTGACTATCTTGACATGCTGGAGGATAATCTCAAAGTGTTCCCTGCAGAGACTGCGCAGGTGCTGGAATATTGGCTTGATGTCTCACAGAGAAGCGGGTGGAAAAAGCCCCAGGTACAGCTGAAGTGGTACAATGACGTGTATCTTGATGACCTTGCGACGTATGCCGGATATGGCATAAGGAACATAACATGCTATGGCATCTATATCGATGACTGGTATCTGGAGACATACAAGGACATCTCATGTGTTGAGGATTACGGATCCGGACTGCTGAACTATAGACAAAAATGACTATATGAAAAAGAACATTGACAGAATTCTTGTCCTGATGTCATGTCTTTTCCTTTGCTGTTCATGTGCCGGGCATCTTGGAGGCTCGGCCATGGGCGGCTGGGAGGATCTTTTCCCTGATGACAAGGAAGACAGCGGAGATACTTCGGGAGATAAGGATAATGACGGGGACACGTGGTTCAGGACGCGCGGGCTTGTCTGCGGATGGAGTGATGTGTGCAGCCCTGACGTGCTTGACTATGTGGAGATTGCCAGGGAAAGCGGCATCAATGCCTTCAGCATATATGGGGCAGACCGTGGCAGCACGGCGTACAAGGAGTTTGCCCGTAGGTGCGGGGATGCCGGAATTGACCTGGAATTTGAGGAGCACATGATGTCTTTCCTTATTCCGCGGAGCCTGTTTCCCACCCATCCGGAATATTTCAGGATGAATGAAATGGGGGTAAGGGTAGAGGATGCCAACGGCTGCCCGTCTTCTGATGGGGCGTTGGCTGAGGTCCGTAAGAATGCCAAACGGCTGGCTCGGCAGTATGAGCCTACAAATGACAGGTACTATTTCTGGCTTGATGACGGCGGCGGTGTCTGCCATTGTGAAAAATGCCGTGGCCTTAACGATGCGGACCAGGCACTGATTTTCGAGAATGCAATAATGGATGCACTGAAGGAAGTTAACGAGGATGCCATGCTTGCACATCTTTGCTATGCAAACACAGTCGATCCGCCAAAGTCAGTGAAGCCGCACAAGGACATATTCCTGGAGTTTGCACCTTTCTACAGGGACTGGTCACATCCTCTTTCCGAGGAATGGGTGCAGGGAAAAAACGGGATGACACATGCGAAATATCTTAAATCACTGAGGGACCATCTAAAGGTCTTCCCTGCAGAGACCGCCCAGGTGCTTGAGTACTGGATGGATGACTCGCTTTTCAGCGGCTGGAATCCTGATGACCTGAAGCCTGTCCCGTGGAATATGTCTGTGTTCATGGATGACCTGGATACATACGCATCATTCGGAATCCGCAACATAATGTGCTATTGCGCCTATGTCGGGCCTGACTATGTGAGGAAATTCGGTTTCCCTGACTTTCTTGTCGAATATGGAAAAGCGTTGAGGGATTATGAAAAATAGGACTGCTGTTGCTTCTGTGGCACTTTTGCCATTTATGGTGTCGTGCGGATCCGTAGCAGGTGAGGCCTTTGCAATTGATTATGCTGCCGGGATTGACGGGCTCCATGCCCCATGGGACGGTCTTGACGACGAGACAAGGTTCAGGGCATTCTGTGATGAGGAGAATCTGTATTTCATCTATGAGGTCCTGGACACTACGGTTACATTGACGGAAGGCTTCTCATGTGAGGCGGATGTGGAGCCGGAGGACAGGGTTGAGATTTTCCTTTCCCCCGGTCCTGGCATGGAACTCTATTATTGTGCTGAAATAGACCCTTTGGGACGTGTCCTGGACTATTCATGCCGTTACCCGTCACAGATGGACTATACCTGGAATTTCAGGACTTTGGAGGTTTTGGGGCATCTTGTGGACGGAGGATATGATGTCTACGGTAAAATTTCAAGAAAAGAGCTGTATGAATTAGGGTTAAAGCCTGGAAACACAGTCTATATGGGTGTATTTCGGGCGGATTTCCGTCCGGACGGGAGCGTGAACTGGTATTCGCATGTCGAGACGGATGATGATTCACCGTTTTTCCATAAGCCGGACATGCTTTTCCCTGCGGTACTGAAATGAACATTAAAACTGATAATTGATGAAGAGATTTTTTGCAATTTTTCTCTGGGTCCTTGGAGTTTCTGCATTTGCCCAGACTGTAACGGTCAAGGATACGGTCTACAGCACGTACACATATTCCGATCCGGACCCTGTGCCTCAGACAGGAGGTGCCTATCCCTATCATAGATATGGGACATTCGCCTTTGAGCCTGTAGAAAAGGAATGGAAGATGGTGGTGCTTGAAAATGACTGGCTCAGGGTCAGGATCCTGCCGGAAATAGGAGGCAAGATATGGTCCGTGTATGACAAGGTAACCGGAAAGGAACTTTTCTATGACAATGATGTAGTCAAGTTCCGTGAAATTGCCCTGCGCGGCCCGTGGACAAGCGGGGGAATAGAGTTCAACTACGGAATAATAGGCCATGCTCCATCGTGTGCGCATCCGGTTGACTATTCGACTGAATATAAGGAGGATGGAAGCGTAAGCTGCTATATAGGCGTGATGGAGCTGCTCACACGCACCAGGTGGATGATTGAAATCAACCTGCCCAAGGATGCCGCATACGTCTCCACAAGGTCGTTCTGGCATAATTACTCGGGAACATTCCAGCCTTATTATTCATGGGCAAATTCCGGAGTCAAGGTTTCTGATGACATGAAGATAATCTATCCGGCTTCATATACCATCGGCCATGACGGTCTGGTTGAACCTTATCCTTTTGACAATGAAGGACGTGACCTCTCTGTCTATGCCAACCAGGATTTCGGGGTGGACAAGTCATATCATCCGGGAGGCTCGCACAAGAACTGGTTCGGGGCATATTGGCCGTCTGAGAATTTCGGGATGCTGCATTATGCGTTGCGTGACGAGAAGCTGGGCCGGAAATATTTCAGCTGGGCGCAGTCCCAGCAGGGAGAGATATGGGTGGACCTCCTTACTGACGGAAGACCGCAGTATGTTGAGCTGCAGAGCGGAAGACTGTTCAACCAGAATCTTCCGGAGAGTATCCTGACACCATACAAGCAGATACTTTTCGCCCCTTATGCAACTGATGAGTGGTCGGAATACTGGCTTCCATTTTCAGGGATTGGCGATGTTGACTATATGAATCTAAAGGCGGCTGTAGAGGTATCTGGGGTGGACGGACGGCTGAAAGTCGGCATATACCCTATACATGATATTTCAGGATTGCTGCGTATTGAGGATGAGAACGGGGAGCCAATTGCTGAACAATATGTGGAACTGCGTGTTGCAGAGCCATTTGTCGGGACATTTGAAATTCCTCAGGGATGCAAGGCCTCAAGGATTCTTGCCGGAGGGCAAAGGATATGGTCTGCTGATTCCCAGGAACTGGACCGCCCGGAAAGGATAGACAGCAGGTTTTCCCTGGAATCTGCACAGGGACAGATGATATATGGCAGGTATGAAGCCGGAATGCGCAAGTACAGGTCTGCGGAGCAGAAGGTTGACAGGGCATTGGAGATTGAACCTGCACTTGTGCCTGCACTGACACTGAAAGCAATGCTTTGCTACAGGAAAATGCAGTATGGGGATGCCTATATGTATGCAGACCGTGCACTTGCCATAGATGAATATGATCCTGAGGCAAACTATATTGGAGGCCTCGCGGCAAGGAAGCTCGGGAAGGTCTATGATGCAATGGACAGGTTTGAGCTTGCTGCGCTTACCACAGAACTCAGAAGTGCTGCACAGACACAGCTCGCCGGGCTTTATTTCCGTGATGGACAGAGGGATGTAGCTGCGCAATATGCCCGTAAAAGCCTTGTGGGGAACCAGTACAACATGACAGCATACTGGATTCTGTATCAGGCTGATCCATCTTCATGGATTCTGGACAGGGTGGCGTCCCTGGATCCGCTGTGCCATTTCCCTGAAATGGAGCGGATGCTTGCCGGAGAATTGTCAGCAGAAGAGATGTATGCTTCAATAAATGAGGAACTGAAATGGCAGAACTATCTTGAATTTGCTGCATTCTATTCCGGATTGGGGCTTGGCGGCAAGGCAGCGGATGTCCTTGATGCCTGTCCGGAGCGGAATGCCCTGGTAGCCTTGTGGAGTGCATGGCTGAAAGGTGACGCTGACGGCATTTCTGCTGCGGAATCCTGCTCTGTTGATTTGGTGTTCCCATTCAGGGAGGAATCTTTTGCTCCGCTGAAATGGGCTGTGGACAATGGCGGAGGATGGAGGAGCCGTTACCTGCTGGCAATGCTCTGCGGATTTCTTGGACATGAGGATGAGGCTGCCGGGCTGATAGCAGGTGATGATTCAGACTATGCTCCATATTATAGCTACAGGGGTACTCTGACAGGCAATGCAGCTGATATGGAGAAGGCGATGTCGCTTGATCCTGAGCAATGGCGTTACAGGCAGAACCTTGCCCTTCGCCATTATTCTGACGGCAGATATACGGAAGCCCTTGCAGTACTGGAGCCATATTATTCAAGGCATAGGGACAATTTCCATATAGGAGACACATACGTCAGATGCCTGGTTGCAGACCGCCAGTACAGAAAGGCTGACAGGATAATCTCATCAATGCAGATTCTTCCTTTCGAGGGCCAGAGCGGTGCGCATGTGATGTACCGCGACATCAAGCTGCATCTTGCAGCGGAGTGTATTGACCGGGGGAAGTTCCGCGAGGCCTTTCAGAGGATAGCCGAGGCAAAGGAATGGCCGTCGAACCTCGGCACCGGCAAGCCATACGAAGAACTGATTGACAGCTCCATGGAGAATCTCCTGACAGCAATAGTATATGCAAGGCAGGGGCGCAATGACATGGCAGATGAATATCTGTCGAAGCTCAATGATGCTGACGGAAAGCTCCGTGCCGCTTTTGCCCGGTCTACAGAACGCAAGAACGGGAAATACGAAAGCGTCCTGCCTATTGTCGGGGACTCTGACACCTCGGACCGCAAGCTTTTCTGACATGTAGGGCACAGCTTCGGATAGTTACTGCACCGTCAGGGGTATCACCATATTCCATGAGCGGGTGCAGTTCTCGAAGCCGCCGGGGCCGTCCATTGTGGCGAAGAATATATGTGTCATGTTGCCATTTCCGTCGAAGAGGATGAATGGACGCTCCAGCTGGCCCTGCATTTCCACGGAACCGTCTTCCCATTCCACTGTACGTGAATATGCTTTCGGTGACTTGTTGACTTTCCATCTGATGCCGTCTTTGGAATGCGCCATGACTCCACCGCCTTTCTCGCCAGTGTACAGGCCTTTGTGGTCCTTGAAGATTATATGGTAGCCTTTGCTGTCTTTCCAGAGGAAAGGATCCTCTTCAGCTTCCTTGGTACCGCTTATCTGGAGTATCGGCTGCCTGTCATTTTGGACAGTGTACGGGCCTTCTATTGAAGGGGCTGTGGCCACACCGAGTGCCATGCCTGAATATTTCCCGTCTTCGAGGTGGGCGCGGCCCTTGAAAATCATCATGACAGAACCGTCTTCCTGGATGACAGGAGTCGGGTTGGAGGTGAAATAGCTGTAGAATGTGTTCGGTTCGGTGTTGAGGATAGGTGTGTCAAGGCGTTCCCATGGCCCGTATGGCGAATCCGAGACCGCAAGCCCGATACGTTTGCCTGCTCGCCCCACGATGCACCATTTGCTGTCCAGTGTCAAGGCATCGTAGGTGGGGTCTTCGAAAGGATGGGTGGAACCCATGTATATCAGGCAGTATTTTCCATTGTATCTGAGTATTCTCGGATTGTGTGTAGACCTCCCGTCCCAGTACTGGGCACCCCGCGTCGGCAATGCCACATCGCAGAAAGTGTATGGCCCTTCCGGAGTATCAGATACGGCGTGGACTATCTCCGAAGCCACCATCCAG
This sequence comes from Bacteroidales bacterium, assembly GCA_023667095.1. Classification (GTDB taxonomy): domain Bacteria; phylum Bacteroidota; class Bacteroidia; order Bacteroidales; family UBA932; genus Cryptobacteroides. The sequence goes on along the minus strand of JAMPAT010000001.1, from coordinate 111,597 downwards.
CCAGGATGGAAGGGGAGTGACTTTGGAAAGCGTGAGACGTACATGTGGTATTTCCCGTCCTCTGCCTTTATGACAGAGCTTCCCCATGTCCAGTAGCCTTCGGATTCAAAGGCTGGGGCCAGCGGAGCTTTTCCGAGATTATGGAAAAGACAGTTTCCGGACTTTTCCTTGAGTTCTATAAGGTTTTCTATCTTCTGGGCATTCAGTGTGAGTGCTGCCGTCAGGAGGGCTGGAATCAAAAGGTATTTCTTCATATTGTCATTGATTTTGCTATGCTGCCGGTACCGTGTCTCCACGGCTTCAAGGCCGCTGGACCGGTAGCAGGCAGCTCTTTGCAAATTAAACGATAAATATCCTTATATATATGCCCTGCAGGTACAGTAAATGTGCTCAATGGGTACATATCCGCACTATATGCCGCCTTTACGGTACTCCTGCGGGATGATGCCGTACTTTTCCTTGAAGAATTTGCTGAACTGGCGAGGGGACGAGAAACCGAGCCTGTCGGAGATTTCAGAGATGTTCAGTTCCGGATTCTCTTTCAGCATTACGGCTGCCTTCTTGAGGCGTACAGTCAGTATGAAGTCTGCCGGTGTCATCCCTGTTATGGCCTTAAGCTTTGAGAACAGCTTGGTCCTTGACACCCCTGTTTCCGCAGCAAGACGGTCAACATTGAATTCTGTATTGTCAATATGCTCGTCAATGGATTTCATGACCATGTCCATCAGCTTTTTGTCCAGAGGGTTGGTCGCAAGTATCTGGGGGCTTGCCTGGACTTTCCTGCTGAATTTCTCGTACAGCATCACCCTGTTGTTGACCAGGTTGTTGCATCTTGCAAGCAGGATGTTGATGTTGAACGGCTTGCTGATATAGTCGTCTGCTCCTGAGTACAGCCCCTCAAGATTCTGGCTTACAGTGCTCTTCGCGGTAAGCAGTACAACAGGTATATGGCAGGTCTCCATATTGTTCTTGATGTTCCTGCAGAGGTCTGTTCCTGACATTCCGGGCATTATGACATCGCTTACCACTATGTCAGGCATCTCTTTCTGTATGCTTTCCCATGCCTGTCTGCCGTCCTCCACAGCAATGGTCGCATAGACTGGCTCAAATATTTTCCTGAGCATTTCGCGAAGTTCTGCATTGTCCTCAGCTATAAGCAATTTCAAGGATTTTTCTGCCGACACATCCGCTGTCTCCATGACGTCTGCAGGCGTAGAAGCTTCAATTTCCTTGAAGGAATCCTGTCTTATGTCTTCCTGTCCTTCTGCAAGCTCTTCCTGTGTGAAATGTTCCGTACCGCATCTGAGGAATACCCTGAATGTCGCCCCTTCTCCTGGCTTGCTGTAGACATCTATCCTGCCGTGGTGCAGCTCGACAATGCCTTTGGTCAGCGACAGCCCGATACCTGTGCCCGTATATGTCGGGGAATTCTGGTACTGGCTCTGGTAGAACCGGTTGAATATATTGTCTATGTCTTCCGGAGATATGCCTGGGCCGCTGTCCTTGACCTCCAGGACAGCAATGTCGTTGTCTTTCCTGACAACCAGGGAAATCCTTCCTCCTTCCGGAGTATGCTTGAATGCATTGGACAGCAGGTTGTTCAGCACCTTCTGCATTTGTCTGGAGTCATAGTGTACATTTATGGTATCGTCCGTCTTTATGAAGTCGAAAGATATCTTCCTGTGTGCAGCATATTCCTTGAACAGCAGATAGTTCTCATATACAGACTTGACTATGTTGTGCTCACTGACACGGATTTTCATATGTCCGGACTCCAGCTTGCTGAAATCCAGAAGTTCCGTTATAAGCTCGTTGAGCTGCTGCCCGTTCTTGTAGACGCCCAGAAGCTTGTTGTAGACGGCAGGGGAGAATGACCTGAGCTGAAGGAGCATTTCCATATTGCCGTTTATTAGTGTCAGCGGGGTGCGGAATTCGTGTGAGATGTTGGTGAAGAATCTTATTTTGGCCCTGTTCAGCTCTTCGACATCCTCTATCCTCTTCTGCTCGTATTTCAATGCCTCCACGAGGTGTACATGTGCCTTGTACTGCCTTATGCTGAAATATACTATGGCTGCCCCGGCAATGACATATAGCAGAATCGCCCACCATGACATGTAGAAAGGCGGGGGCACGACAATGTCTATGCTGCTTGATGCAGTCTGTGCCCAGTTGTTCCTTGGACGTACAGTGAGAGTGTATTTTCCTGGATTCAGTCCTGTGAATGAGATTATGGGGCCTCTCTCCATGCTTGTGAACTCTTTTGACAGCCCGGACATGAAATATTCGAGGTTCTTCTCGTCGTCGGAAATATAGTCTGATGTGACATATTCGATGCTGAACATTGTCTGCTCAGGCTTCAGTACAAGCTTCCTTGTGTCCCTGATGTCTTCCTTGAGAATGCCGTCATCACCTCCTGGAACTATTGTCTTGCCGTGTATTGTCAGCCTGAAAGGCGAGATACTGTAGTTTTCCGGTGTGTATCCGCACTCCTCCTCACGGAAAGAGATGAATCCATTGCTTCCTCCGATGAATACGCTGCCGTCATGGCTTATGAAAAGTGCCTTTTCGTTGATGGAGGCAAGGGGCATCCCGTTTTTCCTGTCATAGTTTGTGAAGGTGCAGGATTCTTCATCAAGGATTGAGAATCCTGAGTCAGTTGTAAACAGCAGCCTGCCGGAGGGAAGCTCTACAGCATTGTACACACAGTTGCTGGCAAGTCCGTTTGTCTCCTTGTCAAAATTCTGGAAGTCATCGCTTTCCTGACGGTACAGGTCTATGCCGCTCTTGTTGCTGCAGAACCAGAGCCTGCCGCGTCTGTCCCTGTATATATGGTTTACGGAGTTGCTGCCCAGGCCGTTTGCGACAGTGTCATTGTGCCTGTAGCTTGTGAGCTGTCCGCTGCCTGGATTGTATCTGAATGCTCCATATCCGCCTCCGTATATCCATACATTTCCTTCAGCGTCCATTGTCAGCCCGTTGGCGTATGTTATCCTGTCCCGGCCTGATGTGAACAGCCTTTCCGCTTTCCCGGTTGACGGGGAGAATGAGCATATTCCCTTGTCTGTGGCTATGAGCAGCCCGTCTCCGAAAGATATGATGTCCCTGATTACATCGGAATTGAGGGAATGTTCGGAATCTTCCCGGTGTCCGTAATGCGTGAATGCTCCTGTGCTGATATCCAGCCTGTTGAGTCCTCCGAGATGTGTGCCTGCCCAGAGACGGTTGTTCCCTGTGTCATAATGGAGGCAAGTGACATTGTCATGTGAGATGGAATTTCCGGAAGAAGAATGTCTGAACCACTTGAATTCCTGGCTTGCAGGGTCAAACCTGTCTATGCCGCCACCGTCCGTGGCTATCCAGATGTTGCCATCACCGTCTTCAGTGAACCGGCTCACCAGTCCGGAGCTTAGTCCATGGCTTTCAACATCAGATGCCTTCCAGTAGCTGAAAATATCCTGTCCTATGTCGCTATGGTAGATTCCGTCGAAATATGTGCCTGCCCAGATGCTTCCCTGGTGGTCGCAGATGAGGCTCCATACAGAAGAATACCCGGTCTTGCCGTTCTTGTCTGAATAATGGCTGAACGTTCCATCTGCCTGGTTGTAGATATTGATGCCGTTGAATGTGCCAATCCAGATGCTTCCGTCCCTTGCCTGGCAGAAGCATCGTACAAAATCAGAGCTAAGGCTTTCCTGTACTCCGTCCTGATGCCTTATATTGGTCAGTTTTCCCTTATCCAATATGTATAGGCCCTCATTCCAGCTCCCTATCCACCATTTTCCGTCCCTGTCCTTGAAAAATGATGTGATTTTTCCTTTTGGGACGATGTTCCTCAGACCGTCAGCGTCAAGGATGAAGAGCCCGGAACTTTCTGTCCCGATAAGAATCATGCTGTCGTCTGCCCCGAGTGCAGTTATCTTTACTGCTTCTGACGGTAGTTCCTGCAGGACAGAAAAACTCTCCCCGTCATATTTCATGACTTTTCTCCCGACCGCGGCGTATAGTCCTTTGTGCCAGCAGATGGCATCGGCTGCCTGTGGCATTATTGTCCTGAACTTTTCAGTCCTTATGTCCAGTTCCGAGATTCCTGAGGCCATTATATATATCTTCCCATTCCCGTCACCGGCCAATCCCTGGATGCTGTTGTACTGGAGGCTTTCAGGATCGCCTTTGCGGTTCCTGTAGATTTCAAATCCGTTTCCGCTGTACCTGTTCAGCCCGTTCCTTGTCCCGAACCAGATGGAGCCGTTTTCATCCTGGTATATGCACAGGACAGCATTGTCAGAAAGTCCGTCGTCAGAGGTGAATTGCCTGAAATTTATTCCCCAGGCCGATGAGACTGCACATATAGACAGGACTATTGTATATATCATATATCTCAAAGTGGTCATCTGTAGTGAATTTTGGCAGGCAAATTTATATAAAATCCCTAAGTATAAGACAAAAATTTGAAAATATCTATGAGATATGGTGCATCGTGTTTTGCAGGCATTCTGCTATGTAGGCCAATCCGTATTTGAACAGGCTCACAACCTTTATATTCTCTCAAAACTAAGAATGATTCACTGCTTTTGCTGCGAATTATATGCTTATATATAATTAATAATTAGTGTGTTATATAAAATTGTCATATGCTGAGAGCTGTTGGTTTAATCTGACAGTTCAAATATAATGTCCAGGCGGAACTGTACTGTCAAAACTAGGCATTACGTTGATTCAAAAAACTCACAATTGACAGGATACATATTTCCCTTTTTTAAAGGCTGGTTTGAAATGTATAAAATCAAACTATTTTTGTACAAATGCCAACTCTACATATGTATGAAATACTCTTAATTTGCATTTAATAATCATAGCAGAGATATTAAACACATAAAATGTAATAAACCGATTTACTGCCAGGTGAAACATGTACGATTGGATTTATTTTTACTCCAGATGACATCGGGGTAATATCAAGGGAGATTATGATTATATCAAATTCATATCCAGATAATATAAAACAGATATCAATTGTAGCAAATGTAAAAAATCAAGATTAAATTTATGAAAGGATTTCTAATTGAAAAAGACGGGAAAAGTGTTGCTGTCGCTGTCAGGAATGGAATAATATCCATTATTGCAGATTATGTTCACGGAGAAGGGCATATCGATGTCGGAGGACGTGATGAATCCGATAGAAAACGTTACAAATGGCTTAGAGAAACCTTGAAAGAAGGAGACTCCTTCAAGGTGACTTTTTGTGAAATTGAAAAAGTTTCCCAGCCAATATCGTCAGTAAGTTTTGATGCTGACGGGTTTTAATGTAAAGATAGAATTTGAGGAACTTCAACATAAATAACATCGGCTACAACGTAACCCAGTTGTAGCCGATGTTATTTAGTCATCCCTGAAAAACTCCAATGTGCGCTCCACGTACATATAGGTGCCGTGTGAGTACAGAACCTGTGATTTTGAGGCAGATGTACGCCAGTGATATATATAATGTATGGGCAGGCCACCGCCAGTGCAGGATTGATTGCAATATTTGCAGCACAAAATTTATTGCCGCATGATTTCAAGACACAGATTCATTCCTATTATCCTGGCCTGCGCCATGTCGGCATCCTGTGAACCCCAGGAAGAAATGCAGGCAGAGAATCCGAAAGCATATCCTCTGCTGGTGGCGGGGCGCATCTATGACTATGGACAGACGGACGCAGACATGCTCAGCAAAAGTGAGCATATAGGTGTCTATATGTCCAGGGCTTCTGAAATGCCTCCAAAAGAATATTCAAATCTCGGTTACAAGGCTACCTACGGAATGCATGACGACTATTTCCAGCCGGACAATATCGAAGCCATCCCTTATTTCCCTCTGGAGGGTGAAGACAAATGGGATGTCTCGGCCTATTTCCCGTATAAGGAGAATTTTGACGGATATTTTCCATTGTCCGTAGCTGACCAGTCCAAAGTGAATTCCAGGACATTGCTATATGCACGGGCCCGTGGCCTTGACAGGGACAGCAGGACGGCTAATCTGCGCCTTGCACCGGCACTGAGCAGGATTGTGCTGCGCCTTCATGAGGGTGACGGTATCAATTCAGGACAGGTCCAGGGAGCAACTTCAAGGATGAACGGCATCCATACCGTAGGTAATTTCGATGTAGTTGCGTGCCATTTTACAGCTGTGGAGGATAGCAGGGCAGAGGTGAGCATGACGGCCGGTGCCTCCGGGGATGCAAGGACATTGGCAATGCTGGCCATTCCGCATTCGGATACCAATGGCTACGCCATAAAGATATATCTCAGTGGAGAGAACACGCCACGCACTTGCAATGTTGCTGACTATGTGCCGGCCTTTGCAAGGGGAATGGAATATGTCTTCGACATAACTGTCGGAAAGTCAGGCCTTGATGTCACCACATCTTCCGCCCCGATTGCAGGATGGGAGTGGGATGGCTCCGTAGATGTTGATGGAGAGGAAGTTAAGTAATTAAACTCATAAATATAGATAACATGAAAACTATTGGAAAATTGGCTGCTGCAATGGCTGTTATGTCAGCTGTAGCGTGCAGCAAGGATGAAATCAATGCACCGGTTTCATCAAATGGCGGTGTGAAGGTGCACTTCGATATGAATGTAGGCGGAATGCCTGTGACAAGGACATCTACATCTGACGGTGCTGACGGAAACCGCAATGTCTCATGGCGCAATGCAGATGCGGTCGGCATCTATGTCAACGGGGCTGCTCCTGTGCATCAGTATGTATATGAGGAGCAGGGTGACGGGCAATGGAAGGAGGCTTCTTCTGCTGATGCCATCTACGCGGCAGGCGGACAGACCTACAGCTTCAATGCATGGTATCCTTACAACAGCGATGTTGTGACAGCTGACGGCCTTTCATTGAAGGCAACTGTACTTGCAGACCAGAACCGTATCTATGATTCCAATACCGGATATGACCTCAGTGATGTACTCTTTGCCGAGACAGCAGGAGTCGATGCAAGTGAGGTTTCAAATGTGCAGCTGCAGTTCTCCCATGCCTTTGCCATGGTAGAGGTACTTGTCTCAGGAAGCTATGTTACAGAGGCTCCTGCACAGGTAAAGCTCAGGAATGTAAAGACTTCTGCAAATATAGATCTGCTTTCAAAGTCTGTTGTGCTTGACGAGGCTTCTGCTGCTGGGAATGTGGTGATGTACAAGGTCGAGCCTGCCGCTTCTGAGGACAGCTGGCTCTACCGCGCCATCGTGCCTGCCCAGACAGTTGCAAAGGATGAGATGCTTCTTGAAGTTACCCTTGGCGGAGCAGACGGCAGGACCTATGTGTTCAAGTCTCCGGGAGTTACCTACACCCAGGCAAGGTATCGCAGGATAGAGGCTACCATAGGTGAAGGAAAGGTAGGCCTTGTCTTCCCGGCTGGAAGCATTGATTCATGGGAGCCTTCTGAGGAACTTCCTCCTGTAAGCGGTGAGGAGAAGCCTGTGGACCTTGTCTCCATCAGTATTGCGGACCTGACCGCAGACTCGTTCAGGCAGCTTGGCGACATTCCTAACCTGATCCACAACTCTACAAACGCGGCTTTCCTTAAGGAGACATGCTGGCTTATGTCTGTCCACAACACCCAGGCAGACCAGGTCAAGGCAGAGATTGTGGCTGAAGGTGCAGAAAAATATATTTCCTATACTTCGACATCAAGCATAGGATTCTCATTCTACAAGAGTGGCCTGAGGTATCATCATTATGCTGATTTCCAGCCTGGATATTACAAGCTCAAGGTTACAGCAAGGAAGACAGCAGAGTCTACTGCAACAAAGCTGTCCGTATTTATCAGGACAGACAAGACCACGGCCCATCCTTCAAATGACGGACTATATTTCATCGGTCCAAAGGAAGACCAGAACAGTGGAAGGCAGGATCTCATTGTCTCAAATACGGAGTGGGAAGTGAAGGAACTCTATTTCAATTTCAACAAGGCAGCCTATTCTTCTACCAGCACTACAACAGTAGGTGGCGAAAAGGTTACCACTCCTGTTGAAGACGTTGCTGCTGACGCTGAAGCCTACAGGTATTTTGACCTCTCAATCATGCCTAACGGAGGCATCATGGGCTTCCAGATCAGCGATGTTGAGCTTGTGAAGATATCAGAGGACGAATATAACGCCCAGAAATAATAAACAGTAAAAGCAATCAGAACTCTATGTCGGCTATAATCAATTCAAGACGGCTGTTTCTGCTTATGCTGACCCTGTGCCTGGCACCTGCGCTTCTTGCGCAGGTGAAGGTCACGGGCAAAGTCGTGGATGAGACAGAGGAACCGGTCATCGGTGCCAGTGTCATGCTTAAGGGCGGGACGGCAGGCACTGTGACTGACCTTGATGGAAATTTCTCCATTGATGTACCTGAAAAATCCACCCTGACAGTCTCATGTATAGGATTCATTACTCAGGAGGTGCCTCTCGGCACGAGGACAAAGGTAAATGTTGTCTTGAAGATTGATGCCGAGATGCTGGAAGAGGTTGTTGCCGTGGGATATGCCACAGTCAAGAAAAGCGACCTTACAGGTTCTGTGTCGAAAGTTGAGATGGATGACCTTAACAAGGCACAGGTGCTTTCTTTCGACCAGGCTCTCGGAGGACGTGTGGCAGGTGTACAGGTGGTTGCCGGTGACGGCAGGCCTGGTGCCGAGGCGAATATAGTCATACGCGGAAGCAATACAATATCCGAAAATTCAGACGGTACTCCTCTATATGTAATAGACGGTTTTGCCACTGAGGATGCCAATCCTGCTTCCCTTAACCCTAATGACATAGAGTCTATTGATGTTCTGAAGGACGCTTCCGCCACAGCAATCTATGGTGCACGCGGTGCCAACGGAGTCATCATAATCACGACCAAAAGAGGCTCGGAGAGTGCGCCAAAGGTGACATACGACGGCTATGTGACCTGGCAGACAAAGCCTAAGTTCCTAAAACTTATGGACGGATATGACTTTGTCGCATATCAGGAGGAACTCCAGGGAGTCCAGCAGCTGCGTAACAATTATTACAGGTATGATATCGCGCTCGGACGCTACAGGACCTTGGAGGACTACCGCAATTTTCCCCAGACTGACTGGCAGGACAAGGTGTTCCGCGCGGCTCCTATGACAAGCCATCACCTGTCACTCACAGGAGGAACCAAGAATACAAAATACAGCGCAAGCGTCTCATACTACAATCAGCAGGGAACTATCGTAAAGTCTTCATACGAAAGCATCAAGGCACGTGCGACACTTGACCAGCAGATAGCCAAAAAACTGAAGGCCGGACTGACCTTCAATTTTGCGAACAACACCTCCATAGGCTCTGCACCGTCACAGGGCGGCGGCGGGGCTACGCAATATTTCCTCTATCAGGTGCTTGCATACACTCCTGTGGCATACGCGGACGAGGACACTATGGAGAATGACCTTGTACAGAACGACCCCAACTATCCGTACAACCCGGTCAAGACCATAGAGAACATGTATTCGAAGATTCTGAGCAGGCAGATAAACATGAATGCCTATCTCAGCTGGAATATTGCCAGGGACTTGACATTTAGGGCGACATTCGCATATAACTGGAGGATAGACAGGAGCATGACATACAACAATGCGGATACATATTGGGGAGACCCGCGCTACCAGGCCAGACATTCCAACGGTAACTTCTATTATAAGGAATGGAACGGCTGGTCCAACGAATACACCCTTACATACAGAAAGAAAATAGCAGGGCACAACATCACAGCAATGCTCGGAGGCTCGCTGAACAGCAAGACGGTGTCCATGCTCGGGGCAGGCTCGTCAATGGTGCCGTGGGATGAACTCGGTTTCTGGGGCATAAGCAACGGCACTCCGGACAGCCTTACTGCAACCAATTTCCGTGACAATCTTGCATCAGGCTTTGCAAGATTCAACTATGACTGGAAGTCACGCTACCTGCTTACGGCGACAGTGCGTGCGGACGGAACATCACGTTTCCCCTACCATGCATGGGGATGGTTCCCTTCAGGCTCGTTTGCATGGCGCATTACGGAGGAACCATTCATGGCAGGTACCAAGAGCTGGCTGTCCAGCCTTAAACTCAGGGCCGGATGGGGTGCTACGGGCAACTGCAATACCTACCGGCAATACCCGTCACAGGAACTCTACAATTCCAGCCAGAATTACCCGATAGGCGGAAATATCGACAATCCGGCAATCTATTATGCCCAGATGGCCAACAGGAGCATGAAGTGGGAGACAACCTACCAGACCAACGTAGGACTGGACTACAGCTTCCTTGGCAACAGGATAAGCGGAGAGATAGATATCTATGAGAAAAATACCAGGGACCTGCTTCTTGACGCTGAAGTACCGCCTTCAACCGGATTCTCTAAGGTTCAGCAGAATATCGGCAGCATCAGGAACAGGGGACTTGAATTTGTAGTCAATACAGTCAACCTCAAGGGAGGACGCGGACGTCTTGAATGGAAGAGCAGTTTCAACATCTCTTTCAATAAGAGCATAGTCACAGCCCTTGCAGGTGACCAGGACTTCTGGGTGTCCGGTATCCAGTATCCTGCAATAGGCAACCTCTATATAGCACGTGTGGGACATCCTCTTTCCGAGATGTACGGCTATGTCTATGACGGGGTATACCAGTATTCCGATTTCAATGAGGTCTCCCCTGGAGTGTTTGTGCTGAAGGACAATGTCCCGAATAACACGAATGACAGAAGCCAGATACAGCCTGGCGACATGAAGCTAAAGGACATAAACGGTGACGGACAGGTTACTCCTGAGGACCAGACGGTAATCGGACATGGCCTTCCTGTGCACACTGGAGGTTTCCAGAACAATTTTGAATATATGGGTTTTGACCTGAGCATATTCTTCCAGTGGTCATATGGCAATGATGTGATTAACTACAACAGGGCCAAATTGGAGGATATGACTGTGCGCAATGCCAACAGGCTTGCCTCTGCCGCAAATCACTGGACACCGCGTATAGACAACGGTGACGGGACATACACTGACGGCAACTATACAGATTATCTTTGCGGAGTTGAGGGGGATATCCCCGGCATAAATACCGACAGGGTAGTGGAGGATGCTTCATTCCTCAGGCTCAAGAATGTGCAGCTTGGATACAATTTCCCGGCAAAGCTCCTGAGGCGCATGAAGATAAGCTCGATGCGCATCTATGTAAGCGGACAGAACCTGTGGACATGGACCAGATACACCGGCTATGACCCGGAGGTCTCCACGAGGAACTCATCCCTCACAAGGGGATTTGACTATTCCGCATATCCTAAGACCACGTCATACACATTTGGTGTCAAGGTTACATTTTAGGTATATTCCTGATTATGAAAAAGATGAAAAGAATATTATATATGGCACTTTCTGCCATGGCTTTCACTTCCTGTGACTTCCTGGACACGGAGATGTACGGCAACATGAATGTGGGCAACCTCTACCATGACGAAGCTTCATGCAATGCCGGCCTGATGGGAGTCTATGACAAGCTGCAGGCTACTGGCGCGTACGGCCAGAATCTGTGGGCTGACCTTGACGCCGGGACAGACATACTGGTATATAACAGAGGCTATGGGGCAAATGACCCCAAGGTCTGTCTCTATAACTACAACAATACCCTCCAGACCCTGGAGCAGACATGGAAGGACCTTTATGAGGGAATCAACAGGGCCAATGACTATATTGAACTTATAGGCCAAAGGACAGAAGGGGACTGCGGAGGAAAGGCAAACAGGGACATGTTCATGGCTGAGGCCAAGGCTCTCCGCGCATTGTACTATATGAACCTTGCCGCTTTCTGGGGAGATGTGCCGCTAAGGCTTGAGCCTTCACGTGACCTGGATGTGCAGCAGAGGAAAAGGTCTCCGCAGAAGGAAGTGTATGCGCAGATAATAAAGGATCTTACGGATGCAGAAAAGGGATGCCTTGATGCCGATGTCCTGAATTCTCCAGGACGTATATCCAGGACTACGGTCCAGGCCCTGCTTGCACGTGCATATATGTGGCAGTCAGGCTATCCTGTCTATGCTGACACCTGGAGTGAAGCCCTTCATTGGGCACGTGAGGTAAAGAAAAGCGGCCTGCATCAGCTTTACCGTGATGAGGACGGGATGAACGGGTATTGCGCCCTGTTCAGGAACATGTGTTCGGACCGTTATGACCTTGACTGGCGCGAGAGCATGTTTGAGGTGGAATTCTACGGGAACGGAGTGACAGACAAAACAAATGAATCAGGTAAAGTCGGACTTTATCTTGGTGTGACACAGATGCTTGCCACTGACCCTGATGTCCCGTACGCATACGGATGGTATGACGGGACGAAGATACTTTTCCGCCTTTACGATGAGGAAAACGATGCCCGGAAATGGTGGAATTTTGCAGACTACAGCTACCAGACAGTGGACAACAAGGCAGTGGAGAAGCCTGTCGACAAGACATCCAAGATAGACGGAAATCCTGGAAAATGGCGTGCAAAATACGACCCTGTACGCCCGTGGGCAAGGAACAATTCATCAATCAATTTCCCTGTGATGAGATATTCCGATGTCCTGCTGATGATAGCGGAATGTGCAAATGAAGTGGACGGGGTTACGCAGGAGGCAGTTGACGCCCTCAATGAAGTCCGGGCGCGTGCCGGAGCAAGCCTTAAATCAGTCAGTGACTTTGCCGGAAAAGGCGAGTTCCGCGCATTTGTAAGGGACGAGCGCACCAGGGAACTTTGCTTTGAGGTACCGCGCAGGATGGAGCTGAGGCGTTTCGGGGAAGAGTATTTTTTGCAGAGGGTTCGCCTGCTCGCGGATACTGACAACAAGGATGACAAAGGCAAGGAGATTGGATATATGCCTGACAACAATAAGTCCCTTCCGGGGAGGAATATACTCAGAAAGCATATATGGTTCCCGATTCCGCAGGTGGAACTCAACACCAACCCGGCGTGCGGACAGAATGAAAACTGGTAGACTATGGGAAAGTACAGGAATATTTTATATATTGCATTGGCTTGCAGCCTGGTTGCTGCATGTGATGCCGATGGAGTGCGTGACGTTGATTTCGATGTGGCGTTGAGGAATTCACAGGACAGGATTTATGCTGGGGATGAGGTCACTTTCGACTTCTCCGGCGATGCCGACTATGTGGTGTTCTGGTCCGGTGAGGACGGACACAGCTACGGGAACAGGGAGAGGACAAAGGTGCCGGTCCAGACTCTGGAGATGACATACAGCATTATGGAGCAATATTCCAGGCCTGCTACATCCGAGATGCTGACAATCATGGTGTCTGGGAACTTCGGTGGCTCATATACTAAGGAGGGAATAGAATCGGCAGACTGGACCGTGCTTTCCCAGAAGGATATAGAGAAGAACTGGTGGGTGCCCTCAGGCAATGTCAAGCCTGCTGTTGAGAGCAGGGGAGACCTGTCGGCATATAAGGACAAGACCTTCACACTTGCATTCCGCTATGCTACCCCGGACGGGCCGCTTGCAGAAGATACCCAGCATCCGAGGATAGACATCAGCCCAATGGCCCTGAAAAAGGTAGCTGACGGAGTTGAGGTGACTCAGAAGAATCCTCAGGATGACTTCGGATTCCGGATGGTGGTCCTTGAAGGGGAGAAGGGCAACACCAATGTAAATGCCACAACATTGCTGTTCCAGCCTGCATCTGCCCAGAAGAACATTGACATCTGGTGCATAAGCCAGCCGATGGACCCTTCAAAAGTCTCTCCTGACAAGGGGGAACCGGTGCGTACCCTGACAATGCCGGTGAAGTCCTTTGCGTATGTGTTTGAGGAATCAGGGACCTATACGGTTACTTTTGTGGCACGCAATGCCAATGCGTGGAACATGAATGAAGCAGTCCGCACCATTACGGTTGAGGTGATGGACAGGTAGAAATTTAGAAACTTTAGTGATATGTGCCATAACATGAAAATATATTTAAAGCTGTCCTGTGCGCTGGCCCTCCTGCTTGCCTGCCTGCCGCAGGTGCATGCCCAGGACGAATTCAGGAAATATGCCTTTGACAACTATGCCAGATATTCTTCCGAAGCCCTGGAGCGTACTTTGGGAAAGGAGGAGAAAGCCGGGCTGAAAACATTGAGGGAGCGTTATGCATCCACCGCTTACCGTGGATTTGAACTGAGGAAGGTGGAGATGCCGGTTGAACTGATAGTGGCAAATCTTGATGACGGTGGATGCTTCATGGACCTTGCCGCTGAGGAAAATGCTGCATTGGGCGGAAAGGACCAGGATCGTATAGGAAAGCTCCTGACAGAGGCATTTTTCAGGATATGGAAGGTCGCGGAGGAGTTCCGTGCGGACAGATATGGATTTTCCCTTGACAAGGAAGTGTTTGTGAAATGCCAGAAGGCAATCCTTCACTATGGTGATATTGAGGTCAGCCGCAGCAACAGGGTGCACCGTTTCCATGCCTCATGCTTCGCTGTCCCTACTGCAGCAGTCAATACATATTTCTGTTTCTACAGCCAGATGGAAAAGGTAGAGGCCGGAAAAAACAAGGATGCTATGCTGAAGGATACTCATGACATGCTCATGGCACTCGGACTCCAGGCCTGGACACAGCCTTTGAGGAATGATTTTACAGATGAGGATGTGGTGCAGGTGGAGAGATTCCGCAACCATGTATGGTGGGTCGGAGGAAACGCGCTTGCATACCGTTCGCTCCTGCCTGTGGCTGCCATGTACCGTTCTGTGGAGATGATAGAAGTGCTGAGTGAGGTGGCGCAGCGCGGTATCGGACGCACATCGCAGCATACATACGGTAACGCATTCTGGACAGAGGGATGCACCGAGGACGGAGCCGGATGGGGGCATGGAATGCAGTGCTTGGTCTGGGGCTATCCTATTGACGGCAACCTTAACGCAATGGCCATACTTACTTCGCTCCAGGGAAGCCCGTGGGCAAACAAACTGAGCGAGGACAATGTGCAGACCCTCTTCAATTTCATCCAGGGGAGCAGCTGGTACTATTATAAAGGCTATATACTTCCATACCTCGACCGCGGGACAGCCGAGTACAAGCCTGAGACACGTGACATCCGTTCAATCTCCATGGTAAGGCAGATGATAAAGGACTGGGCTGATTCATTTACCGGGAAGCAAAGGAGTGAACTGATACAGTTCACGAAAGAGGCAGAGAAACGCAATATCAATATGGACGGCTATGCCCCGGGGGTGTATTCCGGTACAAGATGGTTCTTCAACAATGATGACCTCATCAAGAAGAACAGCCGCTACCATATAATGGTAAACATGTCTTCTGTGCGTTGTGACGGCATTGAGAGCGCGGCAGATTTCGCTGATGCCTACAATTTCTATCCGACTGACGGAATGACCCTTTTCCAGAGGAAAGGAAATGAGTATGCGGAGATGGCAGGTGCCTGGGACATTACTGCAACCCCAGGTGTCACAGCCAGGGAAGGAATGGACAGGATTACGCCTGTCACAAACTGGAGGGGATATTGCAGCATGCACAATTTTGCCGGGGCCGCCACTGCAGGAGGGGAGAATGCCGTGGCCGGATATGTTTTCGAGAAGATGAACGCATCCTTGAAGGAGAATGTGAACGACAAGGGCAACAATAACGGAAAGAATCCTGTCCTCTATGGTGTAAAGGCCTATAAGTCATATTTTATGCTTGGAGACTACATGGTAGCCCTCGGGGCAGGCATAACGAACCTTGATCCGGACCAGGAGGGTACAGTGCGTACAACCATTGACAATACACGCCGCGACGGTAATATCATTGCTGTGCAGGACGGGAAGCAGATGCCTGCAGGTGAAGGGACATGGTCTTTCAATGTCGGCGGCAAGCCGGTGTGGGTGATGCAGGAAGGGCAGTTCTCCTATACCATACTTCCGGAGTTTACGGAAAATGCCTGTTTCAGCCTTGAGACATTGAAGACGGACTGGGCCAAGTATAATGCTGTAAACAAGGGAAAGAAGAATCTACCGTCCGAAGTCAATGCACTCAGGCTATGGGTGGACCATGGACGCAATGTGGTTGACGGGACATACGGCTATGTCGTATATGCCGGTGAGGGCGCACCGTCTGGCAGTCTTCCTTTCAGGGTGCTGCGCAATGACAAGGCAGCCCAGGCAGTGGAGAGCATGGACGGGAAAGTAGTCGAGGCTGTGTTCTATGACAAGGATGCAGCTGTGGAGACTGCCGGAGGCACGCTGACCGTCTCTTCCCCATGCGTAGTGATGATAGATGGCGACATGCTTTCCATAACAGATGCCACAATGGATGCAGGGCTTGCAGAGATAACCGTGTACTATAATGGGCAGGCTATTCCTGTAGCCATGCCTCAGGGGGGCCTGTGCGGAAAGTCTGTGACTGTAAACCTGAGATAATATGATTCGCATTGACGAAGGACATTTTTTTTGATTTAGATTGAATACTTGCAAATTTGGGCAATATGGCATTAGGCAGATATATATTATGTGCTTTGGGGGCAGGGGTGATTTTCTCCTGCTCTTCCATAGATATACCGGATGAAGGAACGGAACCGGATGACGGTGGCCTTATAGTCGGGAATACTGCATGGGAGAAATTCGTGAACCGCGGCGAGGACAATGTCCTGCTTGATTTTTCATATGCAGGATACCGCCACGGGGAATCGGAACCGCCGGATATATGGGACCTTGGGTACAAAAAATATGATGTTACCGGCTATGGTGCGGTCCCTGATGACGGCAAATCCGACAGACAGGCCTTCCTTGACGCACTTGATGCGGCACTCGGCGGCAAAGGATGGAAAATAAATGGCGGAAACTATTCCTACAATGCATCAGTACCGAATGCCAATGCAATAATATATTTTCCGGCAGGGGAGTTTATCCTTTATGACGGGGAAACGGATGCAGTTGACGGCAAGTCACTGACAATTGAAGTCCGGGCCGGAAATATTGTCCTTGCAGGAGCAGGACGTGACAGGACTTCTATTGTGATGAAAGACCCGTACAAGCCTTTTGCTGACAATTCATACGCGCAGAACCTCCTCTCGTTCAAGCATTGGAGCGGATTCTCAGAACTCTCTGATGTCGTGTCCGATGCATCAAAGGGCAGCTTTTCTGTGGAGGTCAGCTCTGCAGCAGGACTGTCTGCCGGCAAATGGGTGGCATTGACTCTCGGGGACGGTGCGAACGGTGCCTATGGCAACAATGACCCTGAAGTCGTGGCTGAGGAACTCTATCCATACGCGCTTGAAGACAGGATGACACAGCTGAAGAACACAGGCGTCATAGGTGCGGAGATACATCAGATAGCATCAGTAAAAGGAAATGTTGTGCGTTTCAAGGAGCCGCTCATGAGGGATATCCATAAGGGATGGGGCTGGAAACTGTCGTCATACAGCTGCTATGAAAATGTAGGAATCGAGGATCTCAGGTTTGAAGGCCATGCAAGGCCGGATTTCGTGCATGGTGACTTGGCTGCATCTTCCGAATATGGTCCCCTGCTGATGATGCGTCTTGTGAACAGCTGGGTGAGACGTGTTGATTTCCATAGTGTTACCTCTGCTGCTGGATTCACTTCATGTGCCAATGTATCGGCATACGATATTGTCATAGACGGAATGCGCGGGCATACTGCCGTCAATGCGGCCAAGTCTACAGGATGCTTCTTCGGAAAGATAAAGGATATCAGTGAATCATACGGAGTGCAGGGGGCTGGGCAGCATCATGCCAGCGGTGTCTCAAAATGGGCAACCGGAACTGTCATCTGGAACTGCGAGTGGGGGAGCCAGTCCAACTTCGAGGCACATGCCACACAGCCGCGGGCTACACTCTATGACTGCTGCAGGGGAGGCTTCATCCGCGGTCACCAGGGAGGTGCGGATTCTGAACTGCCGAACCATCTCGATGACCTTACCATATGGAACTTTGAGGCAACCTCTGCACCTTCAGGTGTATGGAAATGGTGGGGACCGGAAAGCCACTGGAGATTCCTTCCTCCTACAATCGTAGGCTTCCATGGCGTTGCAGTCGACTTTGACGTGGAGCAGGTCAAGCTCAACGAAAGTCCCGGGCAGCCAGTAGAGCCTTTGTCCCTGTATGAAGCCCAGATTGAAAGACGTCTTGGAAGCGTTCCGCAGTGGCTGGGAAAACTCAGGTGACGCAGTGGCTCCGGAAACTTGAATTATATGGGCTTGCTGTCACCCATGGACCTCTACAGGAACCTTTTGCTGAGCCTTTTCCTTACAGGTTCATCGTACAGTTTCAGGAAAATGTATGACAGGGCAATGCTGCAGATGAATATCCCCACGGCAAATGGCCATGCCTGGCTGAATGCTATGCCGTTTTTCCATACCAATGAATAGAAATAGTACATGAACGGATAGTGGATGATATATACAGGATATGAGATCTCTCCGAGGAACCTGCATATTCCGGACGTAGCTTTCCCGTCAGCTGTGCCTGAGGCACCGATGTATACAAGGAGTGGGAACATTAAGACTGTACATATGGCATCGTAGATCCCGTTTACCCATGGCAGCCCAGTGCCGCAGGCGTATGGCATTGACAGAAGCAGGGCAAGTGCTGCACTGCATATCCAGAATGCGCCTTTGATTTTCCGTGGCCTGAAATTCCTTGACATAAGCAGGCCCATCGGGAATGAGAACATCATGCGCAGCAGTCCGCCCGGGAAATTGTATCCTGCCAGGGTCCAGCCGACTCCGAGATTATGGAATCCTGAGAGATTGAATATGGAATATGCCGCAAGGCCGGCTCCGCATACGGCAACGAGGACTTTCAGTGCCTTTGTGGACATTCTGCGGATTGCAAGTGCATAGGTTAGATTGCCTAAATATTCGAAGAACAATGACCATTGCGGCCCGTTGAGGGGAAACATCTCTCCATATCCACGTATGTCAGGGCCGGTACCCGGGATTGCGGGGAGCATGAAGATGGTCATCATCATAGCAGCCATTATCCATAATGGAGATACTGATGTACCGTCCCACTGTACGCATCCCTGGAGTATAAATGATATTGTTCCGAGGACTATGCCGATTATGACCATAGGATGCAGCCTGATGAGGCGTCTCATGAAAAATCCCTTTGTCGTCATCCTGCCTTTCCATCTGTCATCGTATGCGTATCCGATTACGAATCCCGACAATATGAAGAAGAAATCCACTGCCAGATAGCCGTGGTTGAATCTCTGGTCTGCAGGACTGGTCGCGAATCCCTCAAATACATGATACCATATCACGAGCAGGGCCGCAACTCCTCTAAGCCCGTCAAGCAGTTCATAGTGCGGCTTGGTGTCCTTGAATACAAAAGCGTTCTGCTGCATCTTTTAAGTCTTTGGGTTTTTGGAATGCAAATATAGGCATCTGATTCCGATTGGCATTTGTCCTAAGTCAAATAATTCGTTATATGCAGGCAGGAGCCGTCTGTCTGCATGGACAATGTATCTTCCGGCAGGGCAAGACGTTCCTTGTGTGAACGGTGCAGACGGCGGTACTCGTCCTGGTGTATTATCCTGCCCCAGTTTGCCAGCCCGATGTCTGTGCGGAAAAGCCCTGTCAGTCCATCGATTGATATGCGGTATGCCGTGACATCCTCCACTGTTTCCACGTATTCTTCGCTGGGCTGGCCGTAATACATTGCATCCATGCTGAATACAATGCTTCCCTCCCATGAGAAGGATGTCGTGATTTCCTCACCGTTGACAATCCAGTAGGAACGTGTCATGCCTTTCTCTATGAAATATGCCTGCCGGCATGGCTTCCCGACTTCTACAAGGAGGGTCTTCTTAGGGAAACTGCATATTTCAAGATGCTCCTTGAGCCTGTCTATCGCTTCGTCTGAAACCTGGTACGATGCCTTTATCTTTTCTATGATGTTTTTCATTGGCTGCTCCCGGTGCCTGCCCCGGCTGAATATTGAAACTCTAAATGATGCGGCAAATTTAGTCAATGCCTCCAAGTCTTCAAAATGTCATGCTGGTAAAATGCAGATCCTTTTCCGATAATACACGAGATATAACTGGGCAAAGACCTCATTTCCTGAATTGAGAAGGCTACATAATCAACACATGGGGACTATGTATAGGTTTTGCCGTTCAGTAAGCACGCTTTAAAATTTTAATTCATTGTATAATAGCTATTTAATTTTTGGAAACGTGTCTCATGCGTCCTTTTTTAGTGCCACCAGGCACGCAAATCCGCATTGTACGCTTTCTATTGCACTTTTGTGTGCTCGCCCATTGGCAAGTGTTTTTGCAAGTATAGCAGTGCATCTTTATGCAAGACATGACAAAAAGTGCATGATACTGCTTTTTTTGAGCAAAATATCATGCACTTTCGGGTCTGAAAAAAAAGCCTTGATAATCATATTTGTTATTGATTATCAAGGCTTTATATTTTGTGGTGTCACCGGGAATCGAACCAGGGACACAAGGATTTTCAGTCCTTTGCTCTACCAACTGAGCTATGACACCATTGCTTTTTAAAGAACTCACTCCCATTCTTTTCGTTTGGGATTGCAAAGGTAGGCAAAATTTTTTACTCTGCAAATTTTTTATGGAAAATTTTCGCAAAAATATAAATTTTCTTTGTCTGCTGGACTTCCCGGGAATGATATGGCTTCACCGCACAGACATTGTCTCATGCCTTGGACGGAGAGAACCTATGCTCATAAATCACTGATGGAACTGCAGAAGTGTCTTGGCCAGATCTTCGTTCACTTCTTTCAGCAGAGCCTTCAGGACCTTTTCATGGCTTGAAGGGTTAAGTGGAGCAATTCTTCTATGCCTGAATGATATAAGTAGCTCTCCTGTCTCTGAGTCTGATACAGTCCCTGACATTGT
Organism: Bacteroidales bacterium; assembly: GCA_023667095.1. Taxonomy (GTDB): domain Bacteria; phylum Bacteroidota; class Bacteroidia; order Bacteroidales; family UBA932; genus Cryptobacteroides. The sequence continues at coordinate 90,730 of JAMPAT010000001.1, read as the reverse complement.
TACTCCTGCATTTCCGGCTCCGAATCCGACCCATATCCTTAAAGCCCTGTTTCCGGCGTCAAGTTCGTCCACTGCCATATTCACTATGAGGGCCTTTTTGCCTTTGGTTTCCTCCTGGTCCTTTATTGCAGATATTTCCATATCCATCTTCCTGAAAGGCTTTTTCATGTATTCTGCACTCAGCTCCGATGATTGTGCAAGTACTCTTACGGTAGGCTCGTATGTGTTGTCTTCCTTGTCCGGCATCTTGATCTTTTCTGTGTTGACAGGCGCAATGAAGATAGTATCGTATTCATTGATACTGAATGCCCTTTGGATGTTGATGTAGTCCATAAGTCCTCTCCAGTCTGCAAATTCGCCTTCTGCAACAGGCTGGTTTTTCTTCTGCGCGGAAATTTCTCCGCATAGGCAGGCCATAAGTATGGCAGCTGTAAACAATATACGTTTCATGTAGAAATTATTATAAATCATACAAATATACGGAAAAGCTGAGAGCAGAAGCAAAATTTGTTTTGATTATGCCGAAGCCCAGCCGTTTATATGTCCGTAAGGACAAATATATGAATTTCTGCATTCTTGCAATACGGAAAGGCATATATTTCCTAACTTTGCGGGCGAAAAACGGAAAAACAATGGCAGATAACTATCTCGAAAAGAAAATGGAGGCTTACCGGGAGCGCAAGGCTGCGGAGCAGAGAGCAAGGCAGGCAGCATGGAAAAAGTGCATGGAGGCCTACAGGAAGAAGTTGCAGGAGCAGGAAACCGGCGATGCCGTTAAAGAAACGGGACACGGCCAATATTGAGGCTCCATTATTGATGTCCAGCCCCCGGTCTCAGATGGGGCGTCGTACATTTTTATTGAAGATTGCGATTAATGGTTAACTTTGCGCAAAAATTATTTGATATGGCAATAAAAATTACTTTGTCCGGGACTGAATCAAGGCTGTTCTGCTGCAGCAAATGGTGGGGAGATCCCGATATGCCGAAGGATATGCCTTATCCTATGATGAAGGATACTGACGGGAATGAATATCCATTGACATTCCTTTGCCAGGTGGACTGTGCAGATATTGCAGAACTTGATGCTGACGGACCCCTTCCTAAGGAAGGTATGCTGTATTTTTTCGCAGCACTTGATGGATATCTTGGCTATGAGGCCCCTTGCCATAATGGTGCGGGGGAGTGGCCTAAGGGGACAGTGCTTGTGAAATATGCCAAACAGGTCAATCCTGAGACATTTGAGTCATATATAATGGTTGATGATGAAGATGCACCTCTGGCATTGCCTGCCATTAAGATGGAATTTTCGCGGTGCGGTGATGGAGATGCATGTACAAGGCTTCTTGGAAGAACTTTCGGGGATTTTGCCGGACTGCTCCATGTCGATGCCGCAGATGCGCATATTTCCGGACTCGGATTTCCGGAAGGGCATTCATTTGACATTGCCATCGGCAGAGATGACCTGAAATTTGGGAACTGGAAACGCGCGAAAGGTTATCTTTCCTGTTGAAAATCATGAAGATAAGGAAATTATTCAAATTTGAGGCTGCACATATAGTAAGGGGATGCAGCACAGTCCGATGCCGCCGGAATATACATGGACATTCATTCAAGGTCGAGCTTGTCCTCCAGGCGCGTGGGCTTGACAATGCCGGTATGGTCATGGACTTCGGGTTGCTGAAAGGGCGTGTGGCCTCGCTGTTGGATTCCTTTGACCATTCCTATATAATATGGTCCGGGGACAAGGGGGGATTTGTTGAGTTCATAAGGAATGAGAATGATAGGTGGATTGAGCTGCCGTTTTCTCCATCTGCGGAGAATCTTGCGCTGTTTTTCCATGTGGCTGTGCAGGGGATATTGAATAATACCGTGCCGGTGAACGGCCAGGGTGAGGTAAAAGTGTATTCTGTGCGTGTGCATGAGACGGAGACAGGATGGGCAGAGACAGAGGCCGATGACGATGGATTGCTCCGGGGAATGGCAGATATGGCCCGCAGCGCAGTCTTCTCTCCTGGAATCATGGAGGAGAATGCCTGCTGGAAAGAGACATGGGATGCCCTTCTCGCTGCTCCGGACGGCATCATGGCTTCCCGCGAGCAGCGGACATTCAATTATGGAGAACCTGTCTGTGGCTGTCAGCGATGATTCAAAAATGACTTTGTGCTACATTTAAAAGCCTTACGGGTTTGTCTCGAAGCCATTGCAGCCTATAGCGGGCATTCCGGACACTGCTGGGACTATTGTGGTCCAGCCTGAATGTTGTACCTGATAATATCTGGATATGGCAAGATATATAATAAGGCCAGGGGAAAAAGGTATTCTTCCTGGAGAGCCTGACGGCAGAATGCAGCTGTCTGTGTGTGAACTGTTCGTGGATGCGGTACAGGGAGAAGGACCCTATGCCGGCTGCCCCTCTGTATTCCTCCGCCTGTCCGGCTGTCATCTTGGATGTATCTGGTGTGACACAATTGATATCTGGGGCAAGTCATGCCGGCTATCCACAGGGCAGCTTGCCGGAATTTTCCGGAAGGAGGGGATTATGGAGCGTCTGGAGAGGGGACATCATCTTGTCGTGACAGGAGGGTCGCCTATGCTTCAGCAGGATGCATTGACGGAATTTCTCGGATTGCTGTCAGAGGAATGTGTGCCGGGACCTTTTGTCGAGGTGGAGAATGAATGTACATTGCCTGTCAGTGAGGGCAATTCTGCATTGTGGGATATGGCAGGGTGCTGGAACAATTCTCCGAAACTGTCGCATTCCGGTGTCGCACAGGAGAAAAGATATAATCCTGCTGCCCTTTTGCAGATGAAGATGGCGCGCGAAGCATGGTTCAAGTTTGTGGTAAGGGGTGAGGCTGACTGGAACGAAATCCAGGAGGACTTTATCCGTCCGGGCCTTGTGGACAGGCAGCGTGTCATCATTATGCCGGAGGGGCAGACACGTGAGGAACTTAATGCGGAGAGAAAGCAGGCTGTGCTGGAAATGGCTGTAGAGCATGATGTAAGATATGGCGGACGCCTGCAGATTGACGTGTATGACAACAGGAAAGGGGTATAGTGTCATGTTGTTGAGACGTTTTGCCTTATTTAGTTTCCTTTTATGTTGGCTTGTATATGTTTAATGCTATTAATACACTTATCATGAGTATTTTGGGAAAAGGTTTTAGGGGGCTTTTGCTTTTTGTTTCTGTGGCCGGGCTGTATTCTTGCGGTACGGTAGCCAAGCTCCCGTCTGAAGTGCGTGGCTACCCTCTGGTCAGCGGACACCGTGGTGCCAACTGCATAGCACCGGAAAACACAATGGCTTCACTTGACAGCTGTATACGCTATGGCGTAGATGTCATGGAACTTGATGTGGCGATGAGTTTGGACAGCGTATTCTTCCTGCTGCATGACTGGACTCTCGACAGGACTACAAACGGTACGGGAAAGCCGGGGGACTATCCTGCTGCAGTCCTTGACACACTTGATGCGGGAGCGTGGTTCGGACCGGAATGGGCCGGACAGAAGCTTCCGAGATTTGCGGAAATCCTTAGGAAGGCGCATGATGGGGGAGTGGACATCACGATTGACTACCGTGACGGAAGGTACCGTGACCTGGTTGATCTCCTGAAGGCAGAGGATATGCTGGAGCGTACATCCTTTACATTCGGGAGGGAAGAAGACGTGAAGGCTTTCCGTGAGGAGTTTCCTGAGATAAAGAAGTTGCAGGCATACGTACGTAACCTTGATGACTTTGACAGGATAATGGCTGAGCTTAAACCGGATGTAATAGTGTGCCGCATCAATCTTCTTACTCCTGAATTTGTGAAGAAATGCCATTCAAAGGGCCTGCAGGTACTTGCCTTGTGTCTCGGGCTGGATGACATGACTGAAGCAAACCAGAAGGCCGTTGACCTTAAGGTCGATGTTGTGGCAACTGACCGTCCTGTCGCTTTCCGCCGTCAGTTTGACTACGATTCCAAAGGACTGTAGGATGATGCGATGGAAGGTGGCTTATTCCTGGCATGACATAGTTGCTGTCTGGCCGCTTTCCATTTTCCGCTCAATTATGGGCTCTGGCTTTGTTCCGTGCTCAGCTTGGTGCTATTCCTTTTTTGAGTGAACTGTCTTTGTCTTGGGAGATCGGTCTTCCTGATTTCCTTGGTCAAGTCCGGTTTTACTGCTATCTAAAGGTATCTGGCCAGACTGTATATGTCTGCTGTCTGTCTGCTTTCCATTTTCCGTTCAATTATGGACTCCGGCTTTGTTCCGTGCTCAGCTTAGTGCTATTCCTTTTTTGAAGAGGTCTGCCTTTGTACTGGGCAATGGACTGTCTTGTAAACTTTTGTGACAGGGCCTTGGGAATGTTTTGTTTATCTGATATGCCAATTGGACTGTATGGCAGCCTATGCAGCTGTCTGGGCTTTGTGGCTACTGCTATGTTGGATGAGGCATGGAGATTATGCGTCAATCTGTGGCTGTATATCCGGACAAATCTCCATTGGGTATTTGCCGGGTGCCGCTTTTATGGGCTTTGCCGATATTGTCCATATACCGTTGCCTTTGGATTTTGGCTGGTGTGGCCGTTTTTTGTGATTCTCAATGTCCTGAGGGACAGGTATAATGAAAAATTGCTGGAAAAATTCTGCTCCACTTTGGGATTTGCATGAAGTGTCAGCAGATTGTGCGTTTCATGCCTACATCGGGAATGCGATTTCTGTGGCTCTCCTTGCGTATTTTCCATCTCTGCGTCCTCGGTTGGCAAGAACACAGACCAACCAGCGCCATCTGTGTGCTAAATATTGCCTGTGAGAACGATTGCCGTCTCCGGTTGGTATCTTTTTATGCCAACCTGTACCTTGAATGTGCTTCCTGTTGCGTATTTTCCATGTCTTCGTCCCAGGTAGGCAAGGGCGTTGACCAACCTGCATCATCTGTGTGCTAAATATTGTCTGGGAGAACGATTGCCGTCTCCGGTTGGTGTCTTATTATGCCAACCTGTCCCTATGATGTGCTTCCTGTTGCGTATTTTCCATGTCTTCG
>JAMPAT010000001.1:70522-85605 GCA_023667095.1 Bacteroidales bacterium | reverse complement strand
CTGTGAGAGCGATTGCCGTCCCAGGTTGGTAGTTTTTTTATGCCAACCTGTCCCTCTGATGTGCTTCCTGTTGCGTATTTTCCATCTCTGAGTCTCCGGTTGGCAATGACGTTGACCAACCTGCGCCACCTGTGCGCTAAATATTGCCTGGGAGAGTGATTACCTGCACCTCCTGTGTGCTATATTTATACATTTGGAACTATGTTGTTGTGCAATTGTTGTATGTAAGTGGGTGTATTATGGTTGAACAGAAGCCATAAACTACAAAATGTAATAATTTAAGAAGAGGCTACTCAATTTGCAGCCCTATTTTGCTTAATAGCCAGTACTTGACAGATGGCGATTTCTGTATAGGACAGTTCAGGTGACTTTTAAAATTTTTCTGCTTTGACCAAATAGTTGTACCAAATGTCTTACTAATGCCTACCAGATATCTATCCAAGAATATGATGAATGGAGAATGAAAGATGTCCTGTGCTGCAGTTTCTGTACTGTCACCACAGTAGACATGGCTGAGAAATGCTTGTATCATTATAATAAAAGACATCCTGATCTGCATAAATAGGCAAAAGACATTATTAGTCAAGGATTTATTTTCCATTTATCCGGCAAAATGTAGCTTCAGCACTGTATACTTGATATTTACCATTAATTTTTACTTGTATGTAATAAGCTGTAAAATAAATAGTTATGCTGCTAAGTTGCACCCGCTCCCATTATATTGCAGGCTCATGGACTACGGTAAAGCCAAGTTATAGATACATGTATTGCAAAAAAATTGCTACATTTACAATCGGCACTGTTTTTCGCCACAGCTAAACACATAAAAATAGACAAGACATTTTGGTAGCATGAAAACTATACTCGGACTAGACTTGGGGACAAACAGCATTGGATGGGCTGTTGTAAAGGAAAATGAATCTGGCAATCTGACAGGAATTGAAGATGCCGGAAGCCGTATTATTCCTATGGATGCAGGTACAATGGGAGAGTTTGATAGTGGTAACTCTATTTCCCAGACTGCAGCACGAACTTCATCCAGAAGTGCAAGGCGACTGAAAGAACGGAGTATCTTACGTCGTGAAAGACTGCACCGTGTATTACGTCTCATGGGATTTTTGCCATCCCGCTATTCTGCACAGATTGATAGATTTGGGAAGTTCATCGAAGGGACAGAGCCTAAGCTGGCATGGAAAAAGAATGAATCCGGAAAATACGAATTCATTTTCAGGGAAAGTTTTGAAGAAATGATCGAATATTTCAAGACAAAATATCCAGAAGCATATTCAAACAGGCCTATTCCTGCAGATTGGACAATATATTATCTTAGGAAAAAAGCTTTGACAAAAAAGATCTCTAAAGAGGAGATTGCCTGGATTCTGTTGAATTTCAATCAGAAAAGAGGATATTATCAGCTACGTGGAGAAGAAGATGATACGTTTACAGGAAAAAGGGAAGAATATAAGAAGCTGAGGATAGAGTCAATTGAGGATTCTGGTGACAGAAAAGGAAAGGCAGTATGGTATAATATCAAGTTGAGCAATGGACTTGTCTATAGGAGAAGCTCAGAGGAGCTACTTGATTGGGATGGAAAAGAGAAGGAATTCATTGTAACTTATGAGATTGAAAAGGATGGAAGTATCAAAAAAGATAAGGAAGGGAATGATAAGTATAGCATCCGCATGCCCAAAGAAGATGATTGGAATTTGCTGAAAAAGAGGACAGAAGCTGACATTGACGATAGCAGGAAAACCGTAGGTGCCTTCATCTTTGATGAGATCTTGTCAAGACCAGAACAGAAAATCATAGGAAAACTTGTCCGTACCATTGAAAGGAAATACTACAAAGAAGAACTCAAGATAATAATTGAGAAACAAAAGGAATATCATCCGGAATTGACTGACAGCGCACTATATAAAGAATGCGTAAATGAGCTCTACGCCAATAACGAAGCATACAATACAAGTATATCAGACCGCGATTTCGCATACTTTCTGGTTGAAGACATAATTTTTTATCAGCGTCCGTTAAAGAGCCAAAAACACCTTATAGCCAACTGTCCGTTTGAAGAGAGGTTCTATATTGACAGTAAAGCAGGAACAAAGAAAAGTATTCCAGTAAAATGCATCCACAAATCAAATCCTATATTCCAGGAATTCAGATTATGGCAATTTGTACAGAATCTTAAAATATACAGGAATGATGAGACAAACATAGACGTTACAAATGAATTTCTTCCTGATTACAAGGACTTTGTAGATGTCTATGAATGGCTGGATACACAGAAAGAAGTTGACCAGCAGACGTTTCTGAAAAAATATCTGAATATTAAGAAGCCTCAGGAGTATCGTTGGAATTATGTCGGAGACAAAAAATATCCATGCAACAGAACAAGGTATGCAGTCGCATCAAAGTTGTCAGATGAGGAAAGAAAGAAGCTTACTCCAGAACTTCTGACAAAAATATGGCATCTGCTATACTCCATATCCACACAGGAGGAAATAAATTCGGCCTTGGCGGACAACAAACTGAATAGAGAAGGCATTTATCATGAATTGAGACAATATTTCAGTGAAGAAAGCATTGCAAAACTGAAAAGTGTCAAATTCGATGATGAAGACTACGGTGCATTTTCGGAGAAGGCAACGAAAAAGTTACTTGCACTCATGAGAATTGGGAAGTATTGGAATTATGACAATATTGACAGAAATACGCAAATAAGGATAGAAAGGCTCCTTGCTGGAGAGTTTGATAATAACATTACCAATAGGGTACGTGAAAAAGTTAAAGATTTTAAGGATGTTTCAGCATTTCAGGGATTGCCATTGTGGTTGGCAAGTGCTGTCATATACAATGAGAAGCCAAAGGATAAATGGGAGTCTCCTAAAGACATTGACATTTACCTTTCAAATTTCAAACAGCACTCATTGAGAAACCCGATAGTAGAACAGATTGTTACGGAAACACTCAGGACAGTACGTGACATATGGAAGCAATATGGTAATCTTGATGAGATCCATGTCGAACTAGGAAGGGAAATAAAGAGTACCAAAGAGCAACGTGAGCGCATGACACGTTCAATTATAGAAAATGAGAATACCAATAAACGTATTCGCGCGTTGCTTAAAGAGTTCATGGACCCGGATTATGAGATAAAAGGTGTCCGTCCATATTCACCTTCACAGCAGGAATTGCTCAAAATATACGAAGAAGGTGCATTGTATAACAGAGAACATAATCCAGATGTAAAGGATGATGAAAAAGAGGCGATAAAGGTAATCTCAAAAAAATTATCTTCAGAAGATGTAACCAAAAGGCCGACAAAAAGCGAAATTTATAAATACAAACTCTGGCTTGACCAGAATTATATTTCGCCATATACAGGTTGTCCGATACCGCTTGCCAAATTGTTTACAAGCGAGTATGAAATTGAGCATATAATACCTCAATCCAGATATTTTGATAATTCATTTAACAATAAGGTGATTTGCGAAGCAGAAGTAAATAGACTTAAAGACAATCAGTTGGGATTTGAATTTATTCAAAATCATCATGGGGAGATTGTTACGTTGCCAAATAACAGGACAGTAGCAATATTGGATGTGGACAGTTATAAGGAGGTTGTCAAGAAGCTCTACTCTGCCAATAAAACGAAGTTACGTAATCTTATGCTTGAAGATATTCCTGATGAATTCATTAACAGGCAGATGAACGACACAAGATATATCAGCAGGTTCATTACGGCCTTACTATCCAATATTGTCAGGGAAGAGATTGCTTCGGGTGAATTTGAGCATGAAAGTACATCAAAGAATCTTATTGTCTGCAATGGCAATATCACTACAAGGCTAAAACAGGACTGGGGAATTAATGAAGTGTGGAACCGTATTATACTTCCTCGTTTTGAACGTATGAACCGTATTTGTGAGAATAATTCATTCACGTGCATTAACTCGGAGGGACATACTATTCCGGCACAGGTTACCGGTCTTAACAAGAAGAGAATAGACCACAGACATCATGCAATGGATGCAATAGTTATAGCATGTACGACCCGTGACCATGTGAATCTATTGAACAATGAAGCGGCTAAATCGTCAAATAGGGAAATGAGATATGCATTATCTCATAAATTACGTCGCTATGAACCTGTAATTGTCAACGGCAAGACGAGGAATGTACCTAAAGAGTTTATCGCTCCATGGAATACATTCCAAATTGATGTTCTGGCAGCATTGAAAAATATTGTCATAAGCTTCAAACAAAATCTGAGGGTTGTCAATAAGACGACAAACCATTATTGTTCATATCGTGATGAACAAGGCAATTTGCTTATAGACAAAAACGGAAAGCCGCAAAAGGGATTTATTGCACAAAAACAGAATCAGGATTGGTTGGCAATAAGGAAACCTTTGCACAAGGAGACTGTATTTGCAAAAGTGTCTTTGAGAAAAATTAAAGATGTAAGGTTAGGAATAGCCATTAAGGAACCCAAGTATATTGTAGATAAGGATTTCAAGAAGGAGATTCTAAGGCTTCTGTCACTTGGATATGATGAGAAAAAGATAAGGAATTATTTTCAGGAAGGTGAGAATAAAGATATCTGGGCAGAAGTTAACCTCAATAAAATAAAGTATTACTATTTTACGGAGGACACTTTTGCAACAAGAAAGCCAGTTGGGGATTTACAGTCTATCGGCAAAGGGAAGACACCGGAAGAAATACGTGAAAATTCAGTTAAATGGATAGAGGAATCGATAACAGATACTGCTATTCAGAAGATACTTATTCGGCATCTTGACGAGAATTTTGGAAATCCTGGTATCGCATTCTCCCCAGATGGCATAGAACGGCTGAATGAAAATATAGTAAATTTGAACAACGGGAAAGGACATATGCCAATATATAAAGTAAGGGTATATGAATCCGGAAGCAAATTTTCTGTCGGGGCAAAAGGGAATAAAGGAGCAAAGTATGTGGAGGCAGCCAAAGGAACTAATTTGTATTTTGGAATATATGTGGATAAAAACGGAGTCAGATCTTATGAAACTATTCCATTGGAAAAAGTTATAGGATGTGTTAAAGAAGGTAAATCTCCTGTACCTGAAATTACTGATGACGGAAGAAAACTATTGTTTTATTTGTCACCTAATGATTTGGTGTATGTTCCTGATAAAAAAGAAATAAATGAAAGGTCTATAAACGTAATCAATAGGAACCGCATTTATAAGATGGTTTCATGTAATAAGTCTCAATGCTTTTTTGTTTTGAGTAATGTCGCAACTCCAATAATAAATAAAGTTGAGTTTACCTCATCAAACAAAATGGAGAAGGCGATAAGTGGAGAAATGGTTAAAAATATATGTGTACCAATTAAAGTAGATAGGCTTGGACAGATAACCTATATCGGGAAAGAGCATTTGCCAAATGCCAATGATGCAGAATAGGAATAAACAACGGTTTATGAATAACATAAAAATATTCACGCTAAAATTAAAGCCACAAATATCAAAGCCTTCTTCCGTATAGTCCAGTCTTGGGGATATAAGAAATTTGTTTGACACTAACAACCAATATCATGATTAAGCGTACATTATATTTCGGGAATCCTGCATACCTCTCGATGCGGCTCGGGCAGCTTGTCGTCAGGATGCCGGATCATGGAGGTGACAGCGGCCCGCCATGGCAGTCAGATGCGCAGGAGGAAGGCGCACTTTCATCAGAATGCAGCCGCACCCCAGTCAAGACAGTCCCTATAGAGGACATAGGGGTGGTTATACTTGACAACAGGCGGATTACCATCACACAGGGGCTTATGGAGATGCTGATTGACAACAACTGCGCAATTGTCACGTGCGGAAGCAGCCATCTTCCTGCCGGGCTTATGCTGCCGCTTTACTGCAACACTATCCAGAATGAACGTTTCCGCCGGCAGCTTGACTCCTCTGTCCCTCTCAGGAAACAGCTTTGGCAGCAGACAATCCAGGCGAAAATCCATAATCAGGCGGCTGTCCTGAAATATGTCACAGGAGAAATACACAACAATATGAATGTCTGGGAAAACCAGGTAAGAAGCGGAGATGCCGACAATATGGAGGCGAGGGCTGCTGTCTATTATTGGAGAACTGTTTTCCCGTCTCATCCGGATTTCATCAGAGGCCAGTTCGAGGATTTTCCAAACAATCTTCTCAATTATGGCTATGCGATATTGAGGGCTATCATAGCGCGTGCTTTGGTTGGCAGCGGTCTTCTCCCGACATTGGGGATTCATCACCACAACCGCTACAATGCATATTGTCTTGCTGATGACATCATGGAACCTTACCGTCCATACGTAGACAGGTTAGTTTATGATATTGTTGCAGCAGGGTGTCCGGAAGAACTGGACAAGGAAACAAAGGTCAAGCTGTTGTCAATACCGTCTCTTGACGTGTCAATAAATGGCAGAAGGAGTCCGCTGATGGTTGCCGCCTCAACGACCACTGCATCCTTGGCCAAATGTTTCAGTGGGGAAATACGAAAGATAATTTATCCTGAAATGACTTGATGAACCGTCTCAGCGAATATAGAGTTATGTGGGTACTCGTTTTCTTTGACCTTCCGACCGATACCAAGAAGGAGAGGAAGGCCGCAGCAGAATTTCGCAAAAAATTGCTGCTCGATGGATTCATAATGTTTCAGTTTTCAATCTATATGAGGCATTGTCCAAGTGCTGAGAATGCCAATGTCCACATAAAGAGGGTCAAGACATTTTTGCCGCCATTAGGTCAGGTCGGGATCCTGTCCATCACCGACAAGCAGTTCGGATCAATGGAACTGTTCGCAGAAAAGAAGTCAAAGGAACCTCCGACCGAAAACATCCAGCTGGAGTTGTTTTAGGAATTGTGCAAAATGTAATTTATTGAGACTGTGAGTATTACTTGGAAACGGGTAAGCTAAAACGCGCACCCGTTTCCAAGTAACTATCTATGATAGAATGAGTTGCATTTTGCAGTATCGAAACATTATCTCATATCTGCTTTAAAGTAAGCATCCGACCAAATACATATAGATAGCAATTAGGCGCCATTACCGAGGTAGTACCGTGTAGTGTCGGCCAGTAGCTGGTATTGCCTGCCAGTTGCCTGGCAGTAGCTGGTCAATACGTTTTTCTGTCGGGATTCTTCTGAGGGTGTCTTCCAGCCATGTCCGCACATCAACGTTGTGGGCCTTGCAGCTGCCGAGGAGCGAGTATACGATGGCTGCTCTGACGGCTGCGTCGTGGTTTCCGCAGAAGAGGTAGTTCTTTCTTCCGATGGCGAGAGGGCGGATCGCGTTCTCCACGCCGTTGTTGTCGATGCTGTATCTGCCGTCAAGGACAAATCGGCTCAGACGAGGAAGAAGGGTGTAGGTATAGACCAGAGCCTTTCCCGTCCTGGATTTGGGAGTGAGGCGTCCGGACACGGTGTCCATCCATTTCTCGAACTCCTGGATTATCTTGTATGATTCCTCCTGGCGGTGTTTCCGGACTGCACCGCTGTCAAGGCCGGCTTCCTGCATCTCCTTCTCGATGCCGTACAGCCTGCCTATATATACGAGGGCTTCGCTTGCGTGCTTCCGGTCTTCGTCGAGAGCTTCAACGAACTTGCGCCTTGCATGGGCTCAGCAACCGATCATTCGCTTGCCTGGCGCACCTTCGTATGCCTCATAGACCTCATAGCCGTCAGTCTGGATGGTGCCACGGTATCCGCCGATAAGCTTCGCCGCGTGAGCCCATGTCATAGTGGAAGTACACATCACCGCATATGGCGTCCCTTACAGCCCAGATGTATCCCTTGACGGCACGGTGCCTCTCGTTGTCGATGACCGGCAACGTACTCTCGTTTACCTGTATGTAGTCTGAGGACATGATCCTTTCACGGAGCTTGTCATACAGCGGCCGCAGCCTTGTGCACACCGCCGTGAACCAGTCCCTGATGGTGGAGTCACTCAGGAGGATCCCCAGCTCCCTGTATTTCTGTATGACCCTGTAGAATGGGAGATGGTAGACATATTTGTCAATGAGGATGTCGGCCAGAAGGCTCTCTGAGGCCATCCCCTTTGGGATTGCCGTCTCCGGAAGCGGGGCGATGAGGAAGGTCTGCTTTTCGGGGTCCGCGGTCTGGAGGCTTGACTTGAGCACGAACTTATGACGGATTGTGCGGGCGATGTACATCACTGCAGGACGGATGGCGATCCTGTCTGTCGTTTCGACTACGATCTCGGTATATTCATCAGGATTGATGCCGTCCGGGTAGATGTGGGTCTCTTCTACAGGAAGGTCCTTGCTCATGACCGGCCTGCGGACCTCACGCCTGCGGGACTTCACCTCGATGGCCCTCGCGTTCTGCTCCTCCATCATGCCAAAGGTAAAAGTGTCGAGGCTACCGCTATCAACTGCCAGTTGGATGAATACCGGGCTTCGGCACTCGCCATATATCGTGAGCAGTCAGCCATTCGAGAGCAAGTAACAGCCGATGAGGTCAAGTGCTTGTTGTTGGGTATGGCTGCCGGGCAAGAAACGTTGCTCGACTATTTTCACACGTTCATAGAAAACTTCGAGAAACGGGTGGGCGTCAATCGGTCGGCACAATCCGCGAGGACGTATCGCAATACTTACAATCATCTCACTCGTTTTTTGTCGCTGCGGTTGCAGCTGTCGGATATTCCATTCACAGCGTTGGATCGCTCGCTTATCGACAAGTTCGATCTATACTTGCGCACCGAATGCCGTTTGGCTCCACGTAGCGTGCTCATGAATATGTCGCGGCTGCATACGGTCATCAATAAAGCTCTCGCCGCAGGAGTTATCACTGCCGATCCGTTCGCCGGTTATGAGCCGCCGCGCCCCGAACGCAAGCAGCGATACTTGACGCAAGAGGAATTGAAACGATTGATGACTACGCCGCTCCCTTCATCGCGGCTTTATCTCGTCCGCGACTTGTTTCTGTTCTCCTGTTATACGGGCATCAGCTACGGCGATATGTGCCGTCTGACTACCGAAAACCTAGAAATGGCAGAAGACGGAACGGTTTGGATAAAAGCTGCACGGGAGAAAACAGGCGTGGAGTTCGAGATACCCTTGCTCGACTTACCGCTGCATATCATCGACAAGTACCGTGATATAATGCCCGATGGAAAGTTACTCCCTATGTACGGGAACTCGGAATTGAACAAAGGGTTGAAACAGCTCACTGCGGCTTGCGGCATCGATCGGAAGTTGACCTTCCATATGGCGCGGCATAACTTCGGAACGTATATTACGCTTTCGCTGGGTGTGCCGCTCGAAACCGTCAGCCGCATGATGGGACACAAACGGCTCGTAACGACACAAATCTATGCTCACGTTACGGACAAGAAAGTAGATGAGGACACAAAGCAATTACGGCAACTGTCCGCCAGCCGCAAACTCGAACTTTATGAAGAACCGCAGAATATAAAAATGCAAGCACCCGATAAAAGAGCACGATTATGACAACACAACCCATAACTATCGAAAACGGGCGGGTAACGAGCCGTTCCAATGCAACTGGCGTTTGGCTTACGCAAAGCCAAATCGCCGACCTGTTCGGTGTATTCGCCTCCGCCGTGAGTGCGAATATCCGCTCGATCCTCAAAAGCGGCGTTTTGGACGAAGACCGTGTTTCTCGCCGCACGCGCTGCCGAAACGGGAACCTCGTCGAACGCTATGACCTCGAAATGATTACGGCACTGGCATTCCGACTGAAATCCGAAAAAGCAGAGGTATTCCGCAAATGGATCGTCGAACGGGCAACCATACCCGAAATCGTCTGGAAGATACCGACAACCGACGGAAGAATGTTGAATTGAAATAGCGAGCAAAAAGAACGGCCACTATAATTATTCGATTTGCATAATTCGTGTAGAATAATTACTTTTGTGAAAAACAATCCTTCTATGCCGAAAACAACGAATCCGTTCATCGTAACGGGCAAAATAGAACCTGAGTATTTCTGCGACCGTGTGCAGGAATCGGCAAGACTCGTCAAATCCATCACCAACGGTAACAACATGGTCATCATCTCGCCGCGCCGTATGGGTAAAACCGGGTTGATTCAGTTCTGTTACGACAAATCTGAAATCGCCGACGAATACTACACGTTCTTTATCGACATTCTCCACACGTCGAGCCTGCGGGAGTTCACCTACCTGCTCGGACGGGAGATCTACGAGACGTTGTTACCCCGCAGTCGCAAGATGTCCGACCTGTTTATCCGGACACTCAAATCCATCAGCGGCAAGTTCGGTTTTGACCCTATTACAGGTACACCTACATTCAACGTGGAGCTGGGTGACATCGACCGCCCTGAATATACGTTGGATGAAATTTTCCAATACCTCGCCGATGCGGATAAGCCGTGCATCGTGGCGATCGACGAGTTCCAGCAGATTGCCAAATACCCCGAAAAGAATATCGAGGCGCTGTTACGAACGCATATTCAGAAGTTGCGCAACTGCAATTTCATCTTCGCCGGCAGCGAACGGCACATGATGCAGGAGATGTTCACGTCGGCGGCCCGGCCGTTCTATCACAGCGCGGATATATTGGAACTGAAAGCGATCGTGCTGGAAATCTATATTCCGTTCATCGTGGGGCATTTCGAGAAGCGCAACCGGCGAATAGCGACAGAGAACGTGAAAAAGGTCTACAACCTCTTCAAGGGGCATACCTATTACATTCAGAAGACGTTCAACGAAGCCTTTGCCGATACGCCCGAAGGCGAGGAATGTACGCTCGAAACTTTGCAGGCAGCCATAGACAATATGATTGCCTCGAACGACACGATTTTCCGCGAAATCTTGTCGAACATCCCCGAAAAGCAGAAAGAGTTGCTCTATGCCATTGCCAAAGACGGCGAAGCGTTGCGCATCACCTCGGCGGAGTTCATCAAACGCCACAGTCTGACGTCGGCGAGTTCCGTGCAGTCGGCGATGAAAAAACTGCTCGAAAAGGACATCATCACCGAAATCAACAAGGTATTTTCGGTGACGGACAAGCTGTTCGCCATGTGGATGAACCGATTGTATGGAGAGCGGAAAACGTTGTAAAGAGAATTGATAATGATTCAACGTTATGAAATGGATTACAACAACCGATATAAAGCAGTGGGCAGATAGACGGGATGCCCAAAGTATCTTGCCGGGATTAGTCGCACGGCTGATTCGAGCCACCGTAACAAATTCGGACATAACTCGATTTCGATTCCCGTCAGGAGATGCTGTGCATTTGACCGGATGGGATGGAATTTTGGAATCCAAAGAATCTGTTTATGGTATTGATTCCGGGTTGTCTCTATGGGAATGCGGTACGAATGCGGATCCGAAAAGCAAGGCCGAAGAAGATTACACCAAAAGGACGAAAAACGCTTTAGGTTTTGACACACAATCTGCGACCTATGTTTTCGTAACTCCTCGGATTTGGAATAGCGCAGAAAATTGGGCGCGGGAAAAAAGGGATACACATATCTGGAAGAATGTCATTGTCTTGACTGCGGTCGAGTTGGAGGATTGGTTATCATTATGCCCCGTTGTTGCATTGTGGTTTGTGGAAGAGCATCTGCGCCGCCAACCCTTAAATAAGGTTCTTGCGATTGATACCTATTGGGAAAAATGGGCTACCGGTCAGCAAATAATTTTGAATCCCGATATACTTCTTGGGGGACGTGAAGCCGAACAAGAGAAGATTTATCGGAATCTGGAACAGCCATCCGTATCCATCATTCAATCCATGGCGCAGGAAGAATCTTTGGCTTTCGCCGTCGCCTGCATTCTGCGTCATCCTCAAGCTACGAAGCTGAAAGACAAATGCCTTGTCGTTGAAAACGAAGATGCGTTGGAGCGATTGATCGAGGAATATGATAATCTGATCTTCATTGCGAATGTCGGTCACAAGAATCATATTTATGCCACACAGAAAAACCATCGAATCATTTATGCGACAAGCATTGCCGAAGTTCCGAAAGTAAACGAACTGATTTCCTTGCCGGAAATCGATCGGGATAAATTCATCCATTCCTTGAAATCAAGCGGAATACAGCGTGAATATGCCGAACAATTATCGAAAGAAACCGTTCGCAACATAACAATTTTAAGACGGAGGCTGAAATTCGACCTCACATGCCCCGAATGGGCGAAACCCGAAAATGTTCGAGACTTGATTCCTGCGATACTCGCCGGTCGCTGGCATGACAGGTCTGAAGGAGATAAAGAGATAATAGCCAAATTAGCCGGTGAACCATACGATAAATATTCTTCTAAATTACAGCGATGGCTCAACAGCAACGACTCGCCATTAGTAACAGTTGATGGAGCGTGGAGAATCATATCTCCATACGATGCCTTTTTATATGCCTGCAATTATATTTCAACCGATGATTTCTCTAACTATGCAGATGTTATCAATCGAATAACTGAAGACAATGACCCTGATGCAACGGAAAAACTCGTAGCAACGTCATGGCGATTCTGGAAAAACAAACAGCACTATTCCGGATGGCTCAAAGAAGGAATCTTTCAAAGTGCGATACTGATTTCCTTAATCAGTGAATCCACGACTCTACAAACTCCCCAGCGAGGAAATGTATGGATAGATTCTTTAATCCGAGATATTCTCAATAAATCTACGATAGAATGGTGGTACTCCAACAAACATGTGCTTCATCTTATCGCAGAGGCCGCACCTCGTTGCTATGTCAACTATATAAAGAATGACCTTGCAAAAGATAATTCTATCATAAGACGACTATTTACACCCAAAGGCGACACAGTTGACATTTTCGGTTCCGGAGAAAATTATACGGAAATTCTTCGATCCTTGAATATGCTTTCATGGGAGACTGACTTGCTCTTGCCTGTCGGTCAGATTCTCTTGGAGCTGTCATCCATAGAGAATAACCTGAATACGACCGATAAGCCGATCAACTCATTACAAACGACATATACCGTTTGGTATCCTCAAACATATGCGTCTATAGAGCAAAGGCTTGAAGTATTAACCACCTTATCGAAAAAATATCCCGGACAAATTTTCAAATTATGCAAGTCTCTTGTTGATCGATTGGAATGGGGCACTTCTTGTTCTATCTATCCCATGCGCTGGCGTAGATTCGGACAAGAAAGACCACGAGCGACGCAAGGAGACGTAATAACCGCTATAAATCATATTTGCCGACTGATAGTCGATATTTGCGACTTATCGGAAGAGCAAGTATGCGATATGCTTGAATTGGCCGATCAATTATCGATAGGAGAAGCCAACAGAACGTTATTATTTAACCATATTATTCAGAATAAAGCTAATTTCATCGGCAACTATGCGATAACGAACAAACTACGCGGTACGATATATCATCACAAATCATATCAGGATGCCAAATGGGCTTTAAGCCCGGATGAAATAAGCAAATGGGAATCTCTACTACAAGAAATCGAAGCACAAGATCTCATCCGGAAATATCGATGGATGTTTAAAGATTTCTGTTTAGAGTCATTGGGGATAAATCGAAAAGATCATGATCTTCCCTCGCTTTACAGGGAACAGCTAATAATTCGCAGTAATGCACTACGGGAAATTTATAAAATTCATGGAATAAACGGAATCTACGATCTTTCTCAAATCGTCGGATGCCCATACATTGTCGGTGGGACATATGCCCACATATGCAAGCAAAAAGATTTCAACGAAATATTGAATATCGTTAAATCAGCCTCTGATACCTTAACACAGTTTGCACAAGGTTTCTTTTGTAATTATGTCGAGCGATTCGGCGTTCAAAAATTCATAGATAAAATTAAATCGTTAAAATTCGACGCATTCGAGGATGGCATTCTTTTAGCCATAACTTCTATACGTACATCGGAAACAATATGGCAATATATCGAAACGCTTCCGGCATCGGCCCAATTAAATTATTGGGAACATGCACAGATTGGCGTCTATGAAAATAAGGAAGATAATATCTTCCTTATCAATAAACTCAATACTGCACACCGTTATGAAGAATCTATCGATATTATCTATCACACTCTGAAAACTCAATCGATACCCTCTCAACTTATTGTAGATACAGTTTTAGGAATAATCTCCCATCCTCCTGGTGGTAAGATCGGATTCCAATATGAGTTAAGTGAGATTATCGTTGCCTTAGACAAAAGAATCGATGTGGCTACGAAAAAACTATTCCTCATAGAATTTGTTTTTTATAACTTATTGAAACACTATCGCCATTCTACGAATATCCGATTAATGGATGAACTTATGTCTTCTCCTCAAAATTTGATGTCTATCTTGAATTATGCGTATTTATCTTCCAACCCGACAGAGCGAGAAATGGAGTTGAATAAGATGAAACAAGAGGAAGGACAGATTTATGCACGTCTTGCTCTTGATATATTATGGGATCTGCAACGAATCCCATGTGTTGGTCAAGACTATAAAATAGATGAAAACGGTCTGAACAAATATATTCAGGAGTTACGTGAATTAGGCGGAAAGTCCCATAAACTAAAACATGTTGATCGTACCATTGGAGAATTGCTTGCCAACTATCCGGAAAAGGAAGGCTATCCGCCAAAGGAGATTTGTGAAATTATTGAAAACTTAAATAATTCTGATGTAAATAGCGGATTTCGGACAAGATTATTCAATAAGCGAGGCGTAACCGTTCGACCTGCTTTGGAAGGGGGATCTTTGGAAAAAGCAGAATCCATGAAATACAAACAACATTCAGATCGACTCCGGTTTACCTATCCAGTCATTGCTGAAATATTCGATAGTTTGAGTGCCGAATATCAAGACTTGGCTCTTAAAGAAGATATGCGGACGAAGATCGAAAAAATGGAGTACTAACGGAGGGGCTGGTTAACTTATATTGTTAGTCAGCCTTTCTCAAATCATATTACACCAGATTTCGTGCTTTGCCGTATTCTGTTTGGGCAACGTCGCACTTCGGCCGTGAACACACCCCAGTTGCATGTTCACGGCTCGATGTTTTTCCTGACTTCGTCAATGCGTACCCCAAAAATCATCAGAGAAAAGAGGTGCG
>JAMPAT010000001.1:0-70422 GCA_023667095.1 Bacteroidales bacterium | reverse complement strand
GTATCCGCCTTGCCTATGATGATTTCCTCAATAATCCAATGCGTGCGGAAAGGTAGAAAATATAATAATGAATAACAACTGATATGGAATCGAAGAAAATTGCACTTATTACCGGAGTTACCGGACAGGACGGAAGCTATCTGTCTGAATTCCTTCTGGCGAAAGGCTATGAAGTACATGGAGTCATACGTCGATCAAGTGTCGATTACCGCGAGAGGATAGCGCATCTTGAAGGACAGCCTCATTTCCATCTGCATTATGCGGATATGGGTGACTCCATGTCGTTGGTAAAGCTTGTCGGCAAGGTACAGCCGACAGAAATATACAATCTTGCAGCACAGAGCCATGTCCAGGTCAGCTTTGATGCACCTGAATTTACGGCAGATGTAGATGCAGTAGGAGTTCTCCGCATTCTTGAGGCAGTAAGGACAAACCACCTTGAAAAAACTTGCCGTGTATACCAGGCATCCACTTCTGAACTATATGGAAAGGTAGAGGAAGTGCCACAGAATGAAAATACACCATTCCATCCGTATAGTCCATATGCCGTAGCAAAACTATATGGCTATTGGATTGTAAAGGAATACCGTGAGGCCTACAACATGTTCTGCTGCTCCGGAATCCTCTTCAACCATGAGAGCGAGCGCAGGGGAGAGACTTTCGTCACAAGGAAGATAACGCTTGCCGCAGCGCGCATTGCACAAGGCAAGCAGGACTGTCTGTATTTAGGCAATCTTGATTCACTCCGCGACTGGGGATATGCCAAGGACTATGTTGAGTGCATGTGGATGATACTGCAGCATGATACTCCAGAGGATTTTGTCATAGCCACAGGTGTACAGCATACAGTACGTGAATTTGCTACCCTTGCATTCCGTTATGCAGGTATCGAGCTGCGTTGGGAAGGGGAAGGAATAAATGAAAAGGGAATAGACGTCAGCAATGGCAGGACTGTCATTGCAGTAAGTGAGGACTTCTATCGTCCGACAGATGTTGTCAATCTATGGGGAGACCCTTCCAAGGCGAGGAAAGAACTTGGCTGGAATCCACAGACAACCAGTTTCGAGCAGCTTGTCGGCATAATGGTGAAGCACGACATGGAAAAGGTTGCAGCAGAGCATGTAGCCTCCGTCATGAGGACAAACCTTGCTGAATATCTGGAGAAGGGAATTACCAAATAAAAGAAAATACCTATGCATATCAAAAATGTAGTCATAGTGTTCTTAGCTGTTGCATTGCTATGCTCGTGCGGGGTAGCACAGAAGAATATCGTCTATTTCCAGGACCTCAAGGAAGGCAGTCCGGAGTTTATCGTGGAGCAGCAGTACATAAGGCTGCAGCCAGATGATAAAATCTCAATCATTGTCAACAGCAAGGATCCTAAACTGACTGCACTTTTCAATCTTGCTGTTGCCAACAGGACTATCGGCACAACGGACAGTGCTTCTGGAAGCAGTGCAAGCCAGGTTGCATCCTACACCATTGATTCAAATGGCAATATTGATTTCCCTGTCCTTGGAACAGTGCATGTGGCAGGCATGACCAGGACAGAAATCAGGGAGCTCATCAAGAACAGGCTTATATCAGAAAATCTTGTCAACGATGCCATCGTCACAGTAGAATATGCCAATCTTACGATATCTGTACTTGGCGAGGTCTCCAGTCCAGGAAAGTATTCCATAGACAAGGACAACATGACAATCCTGGATGCACTGAGCATGGCAGGGGACTTGACAATCAACGGTTTGAGAAACAGTATCTATGTACTGAGAAACGAAGATGGCAGACAGGTATCATATACGGTGGACCTTCTTTCTGCAAGGGAGCTATATTCTTCTCCTGTATATTTTGTCAGGCAGAATGATGTCATATATGTGGAACCGAATGCGATGAAGGCAAGACAGTCAACAGTGAACGGAAACGCATTGCGCTCGGTTTCGTTCTGGACGTCAATAGTTTCGTTCCTTGCTTCAATCTCATCCATAATCATCAGTGTCGCGAACTCGAACTAGTTTATATTATGGAAACAGTTGATACAAAAGCTAATAAGGCAATTGAAGGAGAAGAGAGCCTGAAGATTATGGACATTCTGTACATGTGCCTTTCCAAGTGGTACTGGTTTGTCGCTTCTCTTGCCATAACACTGCTTGTTGCCTTCTTCTATATAAATTTTACTCCTCCTACCTATCTGAGGACGACCTCAATAATGATAAAGGATGAGTCCAAGGGTTCACTATCTGCCGAGACCAGTGCCTTTGCGGAGATCGGGCTGATGCAGACTAAAACCAATGTCAACAACGAGATGATTTCGATGAAGTCGTCCGATGTTATGACAGAAGTGGTCAAACGTTTAGGGCTTAATGTGCAGTACAAGACAGACGGCCGTTTCTACAATCCGGTCCTTTATGGAAGGACTCTGCCTGTAAGTGTGGAGTTCCATGACTTGAACAACAGCGAGACAGCTAATTTTACAGCCAAACTGAATGGTGGAGAATTCTCGCTGACAGACTTTGTTCTCAACGGACAGGAAATAGTCGCTGATCCTGTCAGCTGTAAGATAGGCGAAGTTACAGACTCTCCTGTAGGCAAGATAACAGTAAAAGCAAACCCTTACTACGTTTCAGGAACTTTCGATAAGCCAGTATATGTCGCCAAGCATAGTCTTGGTGGAGTCGTTGCCGGATATACAAATGTACTTGATGTAAAGCTGCGCAGCGAAAAGGCTTCTGTCATAGACATATCCATAGTTGATGTTTCAACTCAGAAAGCAGATGACATACTGAACACACTTATTGCTGTCTACAACGAGAAATGGATTCAGGACAGGAATCAGATTGCTAGAAGCACGTCCAATTTCATTGATGAAAGGCTTGCTGTCATAGAGAAGGAACTCGGGCTTGTAGATGATGACATCTCCACCTTCAAGAGCAAGCATCTTGTACCTGACATCCAGGCTGTTTCTAACATGTATATGAGCCAGTCCAGTGCCACCAATGCACGCATAATGGAACTGAATACACAGATTTCTATGGCTCGCTATGTGAAGTCCTATATGAATTCATCTGTGGACAAGTTCAGGCTCTTCCCAGTCAATTCAGGACTTGATGATTCCGGTATTGCCACCCAGGTCAACAACTACAATACAATGGTGCTGGAAAGGAACTCGCTTGTAGCCAACAGCGGTGAAAACAACCCGCTGGTTGCAGACCTGGACAAGACCCTTACAGCATTGCACTCAGCCATCTTGGCATCTGTAGACGAGCAGATTACCACTCTGACCATGCAGATGGAGGAACTGCAGAAGACAGAGGCAAAGACAAATGAAAGGATTGCGGAAGGACCTTCCCAGGCAAAATACCTTCTTTCAGTGGAACGTCAGCAGAAGGTAAAGGAGTCACTCTATCTGTTCCTGCTCCAGAAACGTGAGGAAAACGAACTGTCACAGGCTTTCACAGCATACAACACGCGCATGATAACAAAGCCTGGAGGCAGCATGGTTCCGGTTACTCCAGTGAAGAAAAAGATAATCCTGATAGCCATCCTGCTCGGGCTTATGATACCTGCAGGTATCATTGTGCTGCTCGAACTTCTCAATACACGTATCCAGGGACGCAAGGACATTGATGGGCTTTCCATACCGTTTGTAGGGGAGATTCCTATG
This sequence comes from Bacteroidales bacterium, assembly GCA_023667095.1. Taxonomy (GTDB): domain Bacteria; phylum Bacteroidota; class Bacteroidia; order Bacteroidales; family UBA932; genus Cryptobacteroides. Next base: position 66,761 of record JAMPAT010000001.1, on the reverse strand, counting down.
TCGTACCGAAAGAAGAAGCATTTCATCAGAAGATGGAAGAAGGATGCAGACAAGCGTGAGATTGTGGTCAAGGAGAAGAGCCGCAATATGATAAACGAGGCATTCAGGGTTGTACGTACAAATTTTGAGTTCATCCTCGGAGACGGTAAGAGCAAAGTTGTGATGACCTCCTCAATGAACCCTGGTTCAGGAAAGACATTCATCACCATGAATCTTGCCACGGCCCTTGCCATAAAGGGAAAGAAGGTCATGCTCATTGACCTTGATATGCGCAAGGCCGCCTTGAGCGAATTCATCGGTTCCCCGAAAAAAGGTGTTTCAGACTTCCTTAACGGCATTGTCGGTTCCTACAAGGACGTGACAGTAAGCGGAACCATCCACAGGAACCTTGATGTGCTGCCTGTAGGTACCATTCCTCCGAATCCTACAGAACTTCTTTTCGAAGACCGCCTGCCGGAAATGATAGAATCCCTGCGCAGTGAATATGACTACATCTTCGTCGACTGTCCTCCTGTGGAAATTGTAGCTGATTCTGCAATCATCAACAAATATGTGGACATGACGCTTTTCATCGTCAGGGCAGACCTTCTGGAGAAAGCCATGCTTCCAGAAATAGAGTCATTCTACACAGAAAAGAAATACAGGAATCTATGCCTTATCCTCAACGGCACCCAGGATGCCTACGGCGGCTATCATCGATATGGATATCATAGCTACGGTTATCATTCGTATGGATATGGAGATGAGTATTGGGAAGAATAAAGTATCTTATTAAATATGGGTAGGATTGGTCAAAACTGCATAAGATGAATATATCTTTTTAAATAGGCAAATTGACTGAAAATGAATAACGTGGAGCCTGGAAATAAACGTATAGCTAAAAATACCCTTTTTTTATATTTGAGGACAGGGCTGACAATGTTGGTTGCTCTTTACACCTCGCGTGTAGTCTTAAATGCGTTAGGTGTAGAAGATTTTGGAATATGGGGAGTTATTGGAGGTCTTGTATCTATGTTCGGTTTTATCAATTCATCTCTAAGTTCTTCAATTTTCAGATTTTTGACTTATGCTATAGGAACAGGAGATACTGATAGGATAAATAAGACTTACAATGCATCAATAGTAATACATGTTATTTTATCTATAATTATATTTATTCTTTGCGAAAGTCTTGGCCAGTGGTTTCTTTCAGAAAAGTTGGTCGTGCCTGAAGCAAAGAGAGAAATCGCAAATATCGTATTTCACATAGTTATTCTGACAAGTTGTATAAGCTTGTTAAATGTTCCATTTAATTCTGTAATTATAGCGTACGAGAGAATGAATGTGTACGCCTATATTGCAATTGTTGATGTCTTTCTTAAATTAGGAATAGCATATGTTGTCTATATCGTCCCTAATGATAAATTAATATGGTACGCGGCAATGATGCTTGTGATTACATGTGCTATGCTGGTATTTTATTATATTTATGTTAGATTGAATTTTCATCATCTTTATTTTCAGAAAGTTAGGGATAGAAACTTATTCAGTTCTCTTCTTGGGTTTTCCGGATGGAGTCTTGTGGGTAATATTGCTTATATCGGGTATACTCAAGGACTTAATATGCTTTTGAATGTATTTTTTGGGCCAATCGTGAATGCCGCTCGTTCAATATCATTACAAATAGAACAATCTGTCAGAACCTTTGTCAATAATTTTCAGACAGCGATTAATCCGCAAATTATAAAGAATTATGCGCAGAATGATTTTGAGCAGATGCATTCTTTGATGTTCAGAAGCAGTAAATTTTCAGTATTTCTTTTATTGTTTTTTGCTGTCCCTATTGTTCTTGAAACTGATATGATTCTTGAATTATGGCTGAAAGAGGTTCCAGAATATACGGCCAATTTTTGTAGGATAATGTTTCTGATAATAGCCCTTGAGGCAATGACTAATTCTATTGGTATAGGTGTTGTTGCGACAGGAAATATTAAATGGTATCATATACTTGTTGGAACACTTCTTATGATGATAATACCGATATCTTATGTTGTGCTAAAAGCAGGTGCATCACCAGAAAGTGTTTTTTTAGTTTATCTTTTCTTTGAAATATTGGCTGTTTTTACTAGATTATTTGTTGCAAGTAAATCTATTGATATATCAATTACAAAATTTATTACTCAAGTTTTTTCAAAATGTATAGGTGTCTCATTAGTCGCTTTGTTGATTCCTATAGTTTTACATTTTATAATGGAACCCGGGATTATCCGGTTATTAATAGTAGCAGTTGTTAGTGTAATATGTAATGCAATATCAATATATTTCCTAGGACTTACATCAAATGAGCGTAAGTTGCTTTCTAAAATTATTAATAAAAAATTTCATTTATAATATGCTGCAGCAACTATATATTATTCTGATATTTTTTAGCATTAGCTCTATATCTCAGGCACACGAGTTCGTTGAAATATTAAAAAATGATAATGTACCTAATCCTCAAGGTTTTGGAATAGTACCTTATAATTACGAGATTGGTAAATATGAAATAACCAATTATGAATATTGTATTTTTCTCAACAAGGTGGCTACTCAAAATGATTCACATAATTTGTTTTCTCCATTAATGGAACAGCACTTTATGGGAGGAATAATACGTAGGCAATTGCAAGATGGAACATATTCGTATATTTGTAAGCCAGGATATGAAAATTTACCTGTAGTGTGTACTACTTGGATGAGTGCTATAAGATATATTAACTGGCTTCACTATAATGCATGTAATATAGAGGAGGGAAGAAATATAAAGGAATGGAGTTCACGAACAGAGGGGAATGAACTGATTGGTGCCTATGACACTCGTATTGTTCCTGAACGAAGAAATTCAAATGCGCGTTATTGGTTACCAAATCGTTCTGAATGGGAAAGGGCTGCTTATTTTGATGGCTATAAATGGATGATAGATGAATCAACTGAAGGTGCCAATTGTTATTCGTCAAGTGAAGGATGGTTGATTCCGTATCCTCATATTGCTGAGGTTGGACTTTCCGAAGGTCCCAATGGAACATTTGACCAGTGTGGAAATGCTGCAGAATGGATTGAATCCAAAAGTGAGTCTAATGTTTGGAAACTTGCTCTCGGCGGTAGTCTAATCCGCCCTATCAATTATTCTTATTTAGGAGTGATTGAAGGTGATTTTCCAGAAAAAGCAATAAGTACTTTTGGTTTTCGTATTTGTCGAACAACTGATAAATCTTTATTGGAAACACCGGTTGATAGTGTTATTGATAATAGTATTCAATATGTTGTCAATAACAATCTATATGATAACCAAGGGACAGAGTATGTATATGTATCAGACATAGATAATCACGGAGATTGTGTTTATCAGTTTAAAGGAGCTGTACCTTATGAATATTCTATATCTAAAACAGAATTGAGCAATGAGGAATATTGTCGTTTCCTGAATTCCGTTGCTACTATATCAGATCCATATAAATTGTACAATGAAAACATGAGCAGTGGTGTTTGTGGAGGTATTTTCAGAGTGGATACGGCTGATGGTTATCAATATGAATGTAAACCTAATTGGGAAAAAAGACCTGTTGTCTATATTTCATACTATGATTTAGCAAGATATGCAAATTGGATGCATTATGGGTGTCCGCAATCGGGGGGGGCAGAACAAACTACAGAAGGAACAAAGGAGCAAGGTGCTTATGACACGTCTGATTTTGAGATAGTGCGTTTTGGGCATAAGAAACCTTATAAAGATTTTGGGAAACGCAATGAAGGAGCGCGATTTTGGATTCCTTCTGAAGATGAGTGGTATAAAGCTGCTTATTATGACCCGACTATTATTGGAAACAGAAAATATCATAATTATCCTACAAAGACAGATGATTCTCCTACTCAAGCAGAAGCAAACTATATGGTGGATAATGTGTTGTGTATTGGAGAACCTTATTTTGTCGCCCCCGTAGATTCATTTTCATTATCACCTTCATATTATGGCACATTGCAGCAAGGTGGCAATGTTTGGGAATGGTTAGAGGATTGGCAATATGGTGTTGTCGGATGCCGTGGACTAAGAGGAGGTAGTTGGAGTTATACTGCTTATGGATTAAATGCTTGTAACACAGATCCTGGTGGCATTGATGACAGATCTTATGTTTTTGGCGGTAGGCTATGTATGGCTGTAAATGATTCCGGGTGGCAGAAGGTTAGTAAACCTGTAAGTACTTCAATTTATGAATGGTTCATGTCCCTTTCGATTAAGAGAATATTATTTTTAATTGGCTGTTTTATTCTTGGATATATTCTGCTATTTGCTATAATATTATATTTGATTCGAGACAGAAAGATTAGATAAAGCAGTTTTTAGACCAATATATTATCGTATGAATTTAAAGAAAGTAAGTGAGGCAAAGGTGTTTGTTAAAGAATATAAGCAATGGCATTCTTTATCTAAAAAAATAAAGAATGTGCATAACAATATTCCTGCGCTGGTGATTATTCCTTGCGATCCATGGTCTGTAGGAGGCAGTCGAGGTGATGAAGCAATGATTATGGCTGTAATTCAGAATTTTAGGACGAAGTATCCCAAAATCCCGATTACTGTAGTGTCCGGTAGTGAAAAAGGTGATGAATATATAAATGATCTGCCGATAGAAAATGTTTCTCCTATGAGAATTTGGACAGGTAATTATCCTTTGGAAAGGATATATAAAGGATGTATTAATGCCAAAGCAACTCATGTAGTTTTGTTGGGAGCAGATTGTATGGATGGTTTTTATTCCCCGTCAATCAGCTTGACTTTATTGTCTTTACATGATTTGTTTACAAGAACTCCAGGAATAGAAAGTTTTCTAATGGGGTTTAGTTTTAATGAAAATCCTTATTGGCTTATGCCGATGGCTTTTAGGCATATTAGTAATAGAACTGTAATTAATCTTCGTGATGATGTTTCTCGTCAAAGATTTATATCGAAAACAGGAATAAAAGCTGGATTAGTTGCAGATTCTGCTTTTATGCTTATACCTGATAATGCTTTCGAGGGTTATAATAAACTGGAAGCATGGATTCATGGTCGTCGCTTTAGTAGTGATAGATTTGTAATAGGAATGAATTTCCATCCTATGTTGCGCAAATATAGTGGACCAGAAGATATTCGTAAAGATGCATTGGTGCTGGCACATAATGTAGAGCAGATTCTTAAAGGAAATCCGTCAGTTGATTTTGTGTTTATTCCACATGATGATCGCAGTTGTCTTACTGATAATCTTATGTTGGGTGTAATGCATGAATATATAGTTCAGATCGGATTAGGCGATAGAATTTATTACGATGAGAAAGTCTATAGGGCTCCACAGATAAAAGCAATTTGTCATCTGCTTGATGGTCTTGTCAGTAGCAGAATGCATTTTGCTATTGCTGCATTAGGGCAGGGCAAGAGTGTACTCGTCGCATCATATCAAGGTAAATTTGATGGATTGTTTAAACATTTTAATCTTCCAAACCAATATATTTTACCTCCAAATAGCTTTATCTCAGATGAGATGGTATCAGTGTTTAATGATTATTTAAGCCACATAACTGCATTAAATGCTGTAGTTAGAAGCCGTATTGATGAAGTTATTGAATTATCTGAAAGAAATATTAAATGAAAAAAATATTAGTTGCAGCAGACATGACCACACATCCTTGTATAGGAGGTAATAATCAGTGTGTAATGCAGTATGTAAAATGTTTAAAACAACTGGGATTTGATGTATATTATTTGCTTATAGGTACGCATGGGCAATCAAAAGAATCGGTAGATGAGACATTAGCGTATTGGGGAGACCATATTTTTTATTATAAGACCCCAAAATGGCAATTTTTTTTACAACGGATTTATAAAAGACTTGTAAGAAAAGCATATCCTAATAACATTGATTTCTATTACCCTTGTGGGCTAAATTCATATGTTAATGATTTGCATTCTAAATATGACTTCACTGGTCTTATTGTAAATTATATTTGGGAATCAAGACTTGCATTTTGTAACATTCCCATCAGAGCGATTTACACTCATGATGTGTTTGCTTTTAGGGATGAAAGAATGTGTGCCGGTTCAGATTGGCACCACTATTCTGTAGAAGAAGAAGCAAAGGCGATTCGTCGTTTTCCTCATGTTTTGGCGATACAGGATGTTGAACGTGACTATTTTAAATTTCTAGCACCTAAAAGTAAAGTGTTGTCTGTTTATTCCGGCTTTACATTTGTTGACCAACCGGTATGTGGAAATAAAAATATCTTGTTTTTTTCAGGTAGAGGAAAGCTTAATATTGAGGCTATAACCAAGTTTATAAATGAAGTCTTTCCATTAGTTTTAGAGAGAGATTCTGATATTCATTTACTACTAGGAGGCCAAATCTGTAGTTGTTTCACAAGAGAAGAATTACATCCTAATATTGAGCTGAAAGGCAGCTATGAAAGCCCTGATGATTTTTATGGGTTGGGGGATATTGTGATTAACCCTGTATTTGAAGGCTCAGGATTAAAGATAAAAACATTTGAAGCAATTGCACATGGTAAGGTGACAATCGTTGACCCACATAGTGCAGTTGGTATCTATAAACTGGAAAAATCGCCATTATTGATTGCAGCAGAACCTCAGGATTATGTAGATGAGATAAAAAAACATATTTGCAGCCACAAACCATTGGAATACAATAAAGCCAAGTGCAAAGAATACATAGAAGATTTGAATAAATATATATCATCTAAGTATTTTGAAATTTTTAAATAATTGATTCTGGCGCTGCTCTGATAGACCTATATAATAAGAAAGAGATATTTATAGTTTTTGCTACAAGACCAGAGACAATTTAAATGTGTCCATTGGTGAAGGCATTTCAAAAGTATCCTCATGATTTTAGTACAGTAGCATACGTAACAGGGCAACACAAAGAAATGCTTGAACAGGTTCTTAACATTTTTGATGTAACGCCAGATTCTGATTTAAAAATCATGAAAAAGGGCAAGATTTATATGATGTGACATCTCGAGTGTTATTAGGAATGAGAGACGTTCTAAGTCGGGAGGATAGTATAAAACTAGATGTTGTTCTTGTTCATGAGGATACTACGACTTCTACAGCTGCAGCTTTAGCTGCTTTCTATAAGCAGATACCAGTTGCCAATATAGGGGCTGTGGTAAGAACACATAATATTTATAGTCCCTGGTCAGAAGAAATTAATTGACAGATTACCAACAGAATTTCTGAGTTTAACTTTGCACCGAATCCGTTAAGTAGAGAAAATCTTCTAAATGAAAGAGTAAATCAAGAATCTATCTTTATACTGTTATAGATGCATTTCATCAGGTTGTTCATCGGATTTCGACTGATGCTGAACTTTCAGATAAATTCCCAATTGCTAAATCCGGCTATGATATAATAGGCTATCAAATCGACATATAGTTTTAATTACAGGACATAGAAGAGAACAATGCATTTAAATCCAAATGTAAGAAAACCGATTCATGATGTTTTTGGAGAATACATTCTTTATTGAACCACTTGTATATTTGAGTTTTGTCTATTTAATGGAAAAGTCTGATATTGTTCTTACAGATAGTGGAGGTATACAAGAGCCCAGGCTTAAGAAAACCTGTTTGGTTATGAGGGATACTACAGAACGTCCGGAAGCGATAAATGAAGAACCATATGGTGATGGCAAAGACTATGAGAGAATTGTAGAGGTTTTTAGAACTATATCATATGAAGTATAATAGTTTTGGGGCTGTTGAGTGATAGTGGAGGCTATATCAACAGGAATGGTGCCTATGACTTTTAATAGTTATGATGATGTACAAGATATAATTGAAGATGGCATAAATGACTGTTTGATTGATTCTTTCAATATTAAGGCATATGCCAATAAACTAGTGAAACTTATGTCAGATGATAATTTTCGTGAGGAACTTGCTTGTAATGCAAAAATGAAGTCTGATTTTTTCTCAATCAATGAGATTGGTAAAAAATGGTTGAAATTGTTTAATGATTTATAGGTGGCATTATATGAATAAAGTAAAGGTTTCTGTTATTGTTCCAGTCTATAATATACCGGATGAAATGCTGCGTGATTGCGTTGAGTCATTGCAGGCTCAGATGCTTAAGAATGTAGAATTTATTTTTATTAATGATTGTTCACCACTTAAGTCAAATAAAGAATATTTGACTTCTATTGCAGAACAAGACGATAGGGTTATATTAATAGATTTACCTCAAAATCAAGGAGTATCAAATGCTAGAAATAAAGGAATAGAAAGAGCTTCAGGTGATTATTTATGTTTTGTTGATGCAGATGATATTTTAACGTCAGGAACACTTGAGAAATTATTTTCTATCGCTCAAAGCAATCTTGCAGACATTGCTATTTCTACATGTCGTATGGATTTGTCTGCAGATGGTAGTAGATTTGTTTTGTCAAATCAGACGTCGGGTGTGTTTTCAAATGATAATGCTGAATCCTACACTTTGGAACTTATCAAGCAGTTAAAATTATCATTATGTGGTAAATTATTTAAAAAAACACTGTTTGATGGCATTTTGATTCCTTGCCATATCGCTTTTTATGAGGATTACACAACATTATGGTCATTAGCTAAAAGATGTAAGCAATATGCTGTTATAAACCATATTGGCTACATTGCTCGTTGTCGTCTTGGGTCTGCGTCTAGACAAAAAATAAATGTGAGTGTATATGTTAAGCGAATGAATTCCCTTATATATGCCTGTACTCAGATGAAGAATTTATTTAAAGACAATCAAGATATTATTTATTTTCTTTCGGGGTTTATAGTGGTAGAAGGATTGGCAAACCGTATGTTGTATGCAGATTTATTACCAGACAATGTGGAGATTGTTTCAAAGTTGACGGTAGATTTATGGACTAAAATGAAGGAGTGTTGTTTTATTCCATGGTATATGAAATGTCTATTGTCATTGAGAGTTAAATACATTGTTAGTCAACGTCCGTCAGGTTTTCCTGCTTGGCAGTATTATCCTATTAGATTGGCATTGAGGTTGGCATATTAATGTCTGTCGCTTATGATAAAAACTATCTTTAACATTTAAGAGAATGAATACCATTATAAATACTAGACAAAGTAATATTGAATTGTTGAGAGTAATAAGCATGTTGTTTATTCTTCTTGTCCATAGCAATTATATGGGAATATTACAAGTTTATGAGTCCCCATATAATATGGGCTCATTTATGAGATTTTTAATTGAATCAATTGCAATTGTGGGGGTGAATTGTTTTATTTTAATTTCAGGTTATTTTGGTATAAAATTAAAAAAAGAAAAATTTGCTCATATTATATTTCAAATATATTTTTTCTCTCTGTTGGGACTAGCATTGTATATCGCAAAATGCGGTGTGCATGAAATTCCTTCTGCCGTATTGAAAAGAAGTTTATTTCCTTTGGCTAACTATATTTGGTTTATACCATGTTATCTACTTTTAATGATGTTTAGCCCGCTACTCAATGCTTGGCTTCAGCAAACATCAAAGAAACACATTTTCTTTTGGATTGTAGCTTTATATGTCATTACATATTATTGGAGTATTATCTGGAGTCTGAATATTGGTTTTGGGGGATATTCTTTTGGTTTCTTTATAATACTTTATGCAATCGGTCATCTGATACGTAGATGTAAAGAATCTACCCCCCCCATTTCGCCATATAAATATTTGTTTTTAGCAGGCTATATTTTTTGTGTTATAGTTCTATTGATTGTAAGTCGGATGCAATACACATATCCTGTTTTTAAGAGTTTGTTGTGGAGCTATGATTGCCCAATAGTTTTGCTGCAGAGTATTTTTTTATTCATGTTTTTTTCGAACTTGAATATACAGAACAATAAAGTCATAAATTTTATAGGGAAGTCAAGTTTTGCCGTGTTATTGGTCCATGTGTCACCTGTCAGCACATATAACAATTGGTTACAGCAAATAGATGAGAATTATCAAGGGGTATATTTTATATTATTAACTGTTTGCGTGATTTTAGGATACTATATTGTTGCTGTCTTTATTGATCAACTAAGATTGTACTTGTGGAATAAATATTTGAAACGATTATTTCTTAAATAGTTAAAAATACAGAATGAAAATACTGATGTTAACTACTAACTCATCTTTGATGGATGGTATAAATAGACATATACTGACAATAGCTCCAATTTTGAATAAAATGAAAGATTGTCATGTAGCGGTATGTACCGTGTTCCCCAAAGGTGAATTGAATGCGGAACTAGAAAAATATGGTGTTTCTACCTATTCTTTATGTTGTCATTCCGGACATGATTTTCGTATTTTAAGGCGATATTATAGCATTCTTAAAGATTTTCAACCTGAGATTGTTCATATTCATGTAATGGCTCTGATGGAGAGAATCATTTCTTGTTTTTGTTTCAGGGGGATCAAATACATCAGCACGATACATGGACTTTCAGATAAAGTGAAGGTTGCAACTTCTAAAATGAGATTAGAGAAGTTGCTTAATAGTTTGTTTCAGGTAAGAATGTCTGCTATATGTTATATCTCCAATGGTGTGAGAGATGCATTGATTGGCAATGGTTCTGGCAAAAAGGAGTATGTGGTATATAATCCCTTGTCATTTCGAGAAAACTGTCATAATGACAATAAATTGGTTAAACTGTTAAATGTTGAACTAGGTACTCAAGTTATCGGCACATGTTGTAGAATCGCTCAAGTTAAAAATCCTTTAGCTTTTACAGAAGTCATGTGCAATGTGTTGAGCAAGTTGAATAATGTACATGCTGTTGTAATAGGTGACGGTGATGTAGAACTTGTAGACAGTTGTAAAAAAATTGTGCAAAAATTTGGAGTTGAAGGTAGATTTCATTGGTTGGGATATCGGAGTGATGCCCCGCAGTTGACAAGAGAATTGGACTGTTTTGTAATGACAAGCATAAGCGAGGGAATGCCGACAAGTTTATTGGAGTGTATGACCGCTAAGACACCATTTGCATTTTTGGAGGGTAACGGAGGACTGAAAGATATTGCATTATTGAATAAAGAACAAGGACCATTTTCTATAGTTGCTCCAGAGAATGATTTACAAGGACTTGCAAATCAAATATGTATGTTGCTTAAGAATCCGGACATGGCAGAAGAGTATGGTGAAAAAGCGTTTGAAGTAGGTAAGCAGAATTTTGATGTTCAGAGTGTTGCAGAGAAATTGTTAGATATTTATAATAGTTTATGATAAGCAGTAGATTATATATAACTGAACTTATAATGAGACTTCTTCCTGAAACTAAAGCATTTGGTTTTAAGAATAGGTTGTTGCGTTGGTCTGGAGCTAGAATCGGAAAAAATGTACGGATATGTAGTTCAGTGAGAATAACAGGAATAGGGGAATTTATAGTTGGAGATGATGTGTGGATTGGGCCTGGAACATTTATATCTTCTACTTTAAAAATTGAAATAGGTTCTCATGTAGATATTGCCCCTTGTGTTTATATCGGGACAGGAACTCATGAGATTGATCCGGTGGGATTTCATTCTGCAGGTAAAGGTATAAGTAAAAGTGTCTATATTGGTTCGGGAGTTTGGCTGTGTGCCCGTTCTGTTATTCTTCCAGGTGTTTCAATCGGTAAAAAAGCAATAGTAGGTGCCGGTGCAGTTGTAAACCGTTCTTGCTGTGATGGTGATATTGTTGCTGGAGTTCCTGCAAAAGTTGTAAAACGTTTATGGTGAATCAAAAAAGAGTCAAGCAAATAAGTTGGTTTGTGGCCATCGTTGCCGTTAATAATATTTTGGCAATAACTCCGAGCTTCGGAGCTCCTTATTACATATTCATGGTTTTAGCTTTAATTGTTGGTTTTACTCAGTCATCAATTAAAGGTATTGACATATTGATGTCATTGTTGTATGTATTATGTGTTGTCAGTATAGTATGTAATGACATACCTCCTTTTTTTAAGCCATGGGGACGTTTTTTTAGTTTTTTTTTGATGACTGCGTTGGTGTCACCATTTCTTAAATCCGATTTTTTATGGCTCTTTAGATTAAAAACATTTTCTATCATTCAGAGATTACTTGAGTTTGTTACTATCGGATCTATGCTTGCTTATTTTTTCGGCATAGGTTTTGGCAGAGGAGTGTTTGCTGGTATTACATCACATTCAATGCTGGTTGCTCCTGTTGCTGCTAATGTTATTATATCATCCGTATATAAGTTAACTGATAAGGCGTTCATAAATAAAAAACAAAAATATTATTATGTGGGACTTATCTGTTGCGGATTTATTTGTGTACTTTTGGCAGCATCGCGAACAGCTTTGATTGCTGTTGTTGTGTCTGTTATTTTTTATTTTTATAAGGCGAACAAAAGGCATTTCGGCAAATTTTTCAAATACATTATAGGTGCCGTTGCCGTTTTAGTGGTTTTATTTCCATTGTGGTCTCCATATATGGCTAATATTCAAGAGAAAAATGCCAGTTCTATGCGTTCTGGTGGAATAAGTAGCTCTAGAGATGACCATTGGGCAAATAGAATAAAAGAATTCAAAACAAGCCCTGTTATCGGAATAGGATTCAGTACTGTATCTACAAATTCGGCAGAGGGCTCTACTTTTGATATGCAGTCTGGTGGGGTAGAAACAGGTTCTTCTTGGCTTAGTGCGCTTTCTATGATGGGGATTTTGGGTTTTATAGTGCTATTGTTGTTGTTTATTTCAGCTTATGTCAAAATGTTACAATATGCTAAATATAGTATGAGGTTTTCTGCATATATGATAGCTGTTTTGATTTTTTGGATATTGCATATGATGGCTGAGGGCTATATTTGGGGAGCTGGAGGATTTTTATTTTTTAATGTGTGGTTGCTTTTGGGTTGTGCAGACGCAATGTCGCATTGTATTATGAGTAAAGAGTAGTCATGGTTTATAATAATAGTTATAGTTTTTTGACAAGACAAGAATCGTCTGCGATAAAAGCCGTACTTATGTTTTTAATAGTGCTTGGGCATAATATGTTATTCACTATTAGCCTGGAGTCGTACCATGTTATGGAATATATTTATCTGTTCCATATTCAATCTTTTTTTCTGCTGCCGTTTTTATATGGTTCAAAGGAAATATCTTTAAAGAGGGTACAAGTGTATTTTGTACGGCTATATTGGCCCTTTATCTTCTTTACTCTTTTGACATCTTTTTTATATTCAAATATTTATCTTGGTAATGAACCTGATTTTGTAGGATTACTAAGGATGTTGATTTTTGGCAATGCTGATTCCATAAAGCAGTTTACAGGTGTCCAAATCTTTTGGTTTCTTCCAGCAATGTTTTCATTGTCAATAATTAAAGATATTTATTACAATTCAGGAAGAATCGTTAGATATATTTTGATTTTGATATCTTGCATTTCATTATTTGTTTCAATACAATCGCATGAATATGGCAAGTGGTACAGTATAAATACATTTATAAATTCTTGGGTTCCATTCAGTGGATTTAAAGCGATATCATATTTAGTACTCGGAGTTACACTTAGAAAGCTTATTGAAAAAAAATACCTGAATAACAATAAATATATATCGCTATTATTTATATCTCTATCATTTGCTTTTTTCTATAATGCACTTGCCATAAACAGTAATGTTATTTACTTTGGGATAGCACTGGTAATGCCGGTTGTATTTTTGCTCTTGATGTTCAATATAAGAAGTTTCATTGCAAAGTTTAAGTATTTGACAAATGTTGGCATCTACACGTTTCCAATATATATAATACATCCATATATTGGCTATGTCATCTACTTTATAATAACAAAATTTTCAACTGAAAACCTATGCTGGGCTTTGCTCGCTCAGATTATAATGTTTTGTGGAGGGTATTACTTGTCTATTTTGATATACAAGTTTGAGAGGCTCCGAAAATTTTTATTCCCTCAAGACATAAAAGAATTCATTTTATGGAGATAGTATTTTTTTCACCAATTCTTAATGCTCACCAGTGTAATGTTGCCGATGAATTATGGGAACTGACAGGACACAAGTACTGCTTTGTTGAATTGCTTGAACTTCAGGGTGATAATAAAAAGGGAGATATTAGGGATTATAGCACTTGTCCATACCTGTTGCGTGCTTGGGAATCACAGGACTCATATAATAAAGCTATGAAATTGGCACAAACAGCAGATTGTTGTGTCTTTTCTGGTTTACAGGCTCTTCCTTTTCAGAAGGAAAGGATGAAAAAGGGATTGTTGTCTTTTGACATGAGTGAACGTTGGCTGAAGCAAGGCTTTAAAAATTTGTTCTCACCGGCTATTTTCAAGATGTTCCTGTCATATAAATTGGGGAGATGGGACAAGAAGCCATTATATAAACTCTGTTGCAGTGCATTTGCAGCGAAAGATCATTCTTTCCTGGGAATGTATAAGAATAAATGCTATAAGTGGGGGTATTTCACCAATACGAAAAAAAATAATGTTGAAAGATCCCAGGATGTTTCCACATTAAATGTCGCACCACTTATGTGGTGCTCCAGATATTTAATGTGGAAACATCCTGAATTGCCGATTTTAATGGCATCGAAGCTGAAAGAAAAGGGATATCAGTTCATACTTGATATGTATGGAGCAGGTGAATATGAAGAACAGACCAGACAATTGGTCCGTGACCTGAATCTTGAGGATGTTGTGCGGTTCTTTGGAAACAAGCCTAATAATGAATTGATGAATGACATGCGTAATCATGATGTTTTTCTTTTTACCAGCGACCGTAACGAGGGGTGGGGAGCAGTGGCAAATGAAAGCATGTCGTGCGGTTGCGTGTTGGTTGCCGGTAATGATATTGGCAGCACGCCATATCTTGTGAAAGATAGTGAGAATGGTTTGGTGTTTACTAGTGCCAAGACTTCAAGTAGTTTCAATAATGTTGATTATGAAGCATTGGATTCACTTTGTGAAAAGGTTGAGTGGTTGCTTGATAATCCAGAAAAAATGAGAACTATGCAGCAGAAAGCGGTCAAACAAATGACTGAAGTCTGGAATCCGCAAATAGCTGCAAAGAGGTTGATGGTATTGGTTGAAAAGATACAAAATGGAATGAATACAACATTTACAGATGGTCCATGTTCAATGGCGTAAAATTATTTATATATGAAAATTCTTCAAACCAATAGCAGGGTTCGGAAAATATGGAGTCCGGCAAATGCCGCCTTGCCTTTTTAAAAGCTTATAGATGATTTGAGAAATAGCAAGAGCACATCTATACTTGATGTTCCTTGTTCAAAAGCCTAATCAGAATGAAAATATTACAAACAATTCAAGGAATGGCGACATCGTCTGGAGGACCGTCAACTTGCACCAACGATATGCTTGAAGGGTTGTCTATATGTTGCCAAGGAACAGATACAGAAATTGAACTCTTGACATTTGATAGCCAGGATGAAAATACACCTAACTTAGGAAAGGGAAGCAAATGGATGAAGGAATTGAAATATGATTGCTGGAGTCCACTGTCATTATCAAACGGATTAGCTCGTTTCTTGTCTGTATCAGATTATGATATATATCATACCAATGCATTATGGATGTACATCAATCATTTAACTTGTAAAGCTGCAAGACAAAAGAATAAACCATATTTGATATCACCGCATGGAATGCTATATCCGACAGCACTGAATATGAAATATTGGAAAAAATGGCCTATGCTCAAGCTATGGTTTGAAAAGGATATCCATTCCGCAACTTGTCTGCATGCAACTTGTCAACAAGAGATGGAGCATTGCAGGGCATTTGGCTATAAAGGACCTATTGCTGTCATACCTAACTGTGTTGTCATACCTGATGGCATTGACGCGAATTCAGTAAAGTCTGATAATTGCAGTATTGGTTTTCTGGGAAGATTGCATCCAATCAAGAAAGTTGAAAATCTATTGTATGCTGTATCAAAAGCAATTGAATCAGGCTGTTCTCCACTTAGGGTTGAAATAATGGGTAAAGGAGATGATTCTTATGAGCAATTCCTACGTAATGAGGTTCTTCGATTGGGAATAGAAGAGAATGTCTGTTTTACAGGATTCATTACCGGAAAGGAAAAGTATAAGCACCTGTCCAGACTATGGGGACTGTTTGTCCCATCTGTGCAAGAAAATTTTGGCATGATTGTACCTGAAGCCCTTTTATGCGGAACTCCAGTTTATGCTTCCTTAGGAACACCTTGGTCAGAATTAGATAAATATGGATGCGGCTGGTGGAATGAAAATTCTCCAGAAGTCATTTGCTCTATCATTCTGGAACTTTTCTCTAAATCGAAGAATGATATAATGGAGATGGGAGCAAGAGGAAGAAGATTGATTGAGGATAAATATGAACAGCATAAGGTAGCACATATGATGCTTCAACTTTATACGTGGATAAATGGTACTGGGTTAAAACCGGATTTTGTATATGAATAAAGTTAAGGTCGATTTATCGAAATATCATAATACTCTTGGAAGGCGGCATCAAGCAGTGCGTTTTTTCTGGAGTCTTGTGTGGGGAATATTTGCAAGACCATTACCAAGGAGTATTGGAAGCGGCTGGAAGAGATTCCTTTTGAGGCTTTTTGGTGCTGACATACATGATACAGCAGTCATATATTCGTCTGTCAAAGTCTACTATCCGGCAAATTTGACTATGTGTGCCAACTCTTGCCTTGCATCTGATGTTGATTGCTATAATGTTGCTCCAATTTATATTGGGGCAAATTCCACAGTTTCTCAAGGTGCTTATCTATGTACTGCAAGCCATGACATAACTAATCCATTGAATCCGTTAATTACTGCTCCCATTGTGATTGAAGATCAGGCATGGGTGGCAGCAAAGGCAATTGTTGGAATGGGAGTTACAATTGGACAAGGTGCCGTTGTCGGTGCAGGTGGATGCGTGTTCAAAAATGTTGAACCTTGGACAGTTGTCGGAGGAAATCCTGCTAAATTTATCAAAAAACGTATTATTAACGAGTAGACTATGTTGGATATAACAGCAATAATACTTACATATAATGAAGAGATACATATCCGTCGTTGTATCGAAAATGTGAATCAATTTGCTAAAAAAGTCTATGTCATAGATTGTTTTTCAGCAGACCGTACTGCGGAGATTGCCATGGAATTGGGAGCAGAGGTCGTCTGTCATAAATGGCCGGGCAATCAGGCTGAACAGTTTAACTGGGCTTTGGATAATCTGAAGATTGATACTGAGTGGATATTGCGTTTGGATGCAGATGAGTATCTGTTGCCGGAATTGGTTAATGAACTGAATAGTAAGTTGCCACTTTTAGGAGAGGACGTTTCAGCTCTCTCTCTTTCTCTCGCGCGTGCTTATGGAGGGCGGATACTTCATCATGGTATTGTCAACAATGTGAGAATTGTCCGTATTTTCCGTAAAGGAAAAGCACGTTACGAAAAAAGGTTGATGGATGAACATCTATCTATTCTTGACGGCAAGACATTGGAACTTAAATGTCAGTTTGTGGACGACAACCGCCTGCCTATAGGCAAGTTCATTGATAAACATAACAATTATGCTTCACGGGAGGCAGCTTTATTACTTGATTCAGAATTCCAGTTGTCTGATTTGCAGGAGCTGCCTCAAGAATATGGGAAAGAGGTGGAAAAGAAGCGTGCACAAAAAGCCAGGTATGCCAAAATGCCATTGTTCTGGAGGTCCTTGGGATATTTCTGTTATCGGTATTTTCTGAAACTTGGTTTTCTGGATGGCAAAGAAGGTTTTTTATGGGATTTTTTCCAAGGTCTTTGGTACAGGATGCTTGTTGATGCCAAAGTTTATGAAGTCAAAAAGAATTGCGGTAATGACAAGGGGAAGATAAAGGATTATTTGAATATACATTATCATATAAAACTATGAAAATATCAATCATTACAGCGACCTGGAACAGCGGAAAGACTGTCCGTGATACGATAGAGAGCGTACTGGGACAGAGCTATGCTGATATCGAATATCTGATTGTCGATGGAGCATCGAAAGACAATACTTTAGAGATTGTCAAGGAATACGAACCGAAGTTTGATGGAAGGCTCCGCTATGTCAGTGAACCGGATAAAGGCATCTATGATGCGATGAACAAGGGCATTGCTATGGCTACAGGTGACGTGGTGGGGATTCTGAATTCGGATGATTTCTATACTTCATCCAATATCGTGGAGACAATTGTCAGGACTTTTGAGGATGCTGGCGAGGATTTGGGTGCAGTGTATGGTGATATCCATTATGTTGATGACTCGGATTTGTCAAAATGCGTTAGGTATTATTCTTCGGCAGGTTTCAGGAGGTCAAAGATGAGGATGGGCTGGATGCCTGCACATCCGTCTTTCTATTGCAGGAAATCCGTGTATGATAAATATGGCACATTTGATACGTCATTCAGGATTGGAGCTGATTTTGAGAATCTTCTGAGGCTTATTTTTGTCAATCATATACAGATAAAATATATTCCGCTTGATTTTGTGACAATGCGGACAGGTGGAGCCTCTACTTCTGGTCTTGCGAGCCATAAACAGATTTATCGTGACCACATGAAAGCCTATAAGAAGAATGGCGTCTATTCCAATTTCCTCCTTGAGGGGCTGAGGTATGCCGGCAAAGTGTGGGAACTGATGTGGCAGAAGGTTAGTGTATTGTAACGTATGACGTTATGAATAATCAATGCTAGTGTAGAATAATAATTACGAAAAACAAATCTTTATAATCAGATGTTAATAATAACAGCTTTAACACTTATTAAGGAATTTTTTTCCACTTATAATGTGAATGGAAAAATATGCCGTGAAGTTCAGACTCTATCAAATACAACAGACTTGAATAATTATCAATTCGGAATGAAAAAAAGTCCGAATGATATACGTGACGTTAGACGAACAGAACTTTTTATACGTATAGCAAATGTAATTAAAACACCATGTGAAGATAGTGTCTTTACTCTTGAGGCGTTATTTATCGAACTAAAAAAGCTATATTTATATACAGATTTATGTGCAACAAAGGATAAGTTATATGAATTAGTTAAAGATTATGAAGAAAAAGCGATAATGGAAATCACAGGAGATTTTGAAGCCTTTCTTTCAAGTAATTTGCAATTCCAATCAACAAAAGAGAAGTTGATGACACTTTTTAAAGAACTTTATCCGTTGCTTAGAATTTCTTTAAGAGGTAATTCCAATATTGAGTTGATGATTTGGTATTTCAAGGATAAAAAAGAGTTCTTTGATTCAGAGGATAACTTTCTAATAAAGATTTGGAGGTGTTATAAAGATATTTTTCTGGATCCCAATAATATGAAGGTAGTAAAAGATTATAATAATAATGTATGTAAAAAATATCCTCAATCTTCTGCTAAAATAAAAAACTATCGTTCTCTGCTTGGTATGGCAGGTCGAACTTATAAGCAGCTTGTTGAGGTATATCATTTAGAAGGAATATTTGAAAAGCAGGAATATTTAAGTGATGAAATTGTTTATAATATAGCAGGAACAATTTTAGAATATACTGAATTTTATTTTTGTCACGGATTGTCAACACCTATACTGGCAAAAGACATTATGGATTCAATGATTGATTATTTGCATAATGGACTGATGAAAAAGGAAGAAGGACAGAGTACAGATAATTATATAAATGCTCTGTTTAACAGATATATTGGCAATCGTGATATAAAAAGTTATTATTATTTTCTGAAGATGGGTGTAAAAATTTATCATTCTATCATGAAAGATTGTCATACTGATTCTATGGGATGTGAATTACGAGATGATATGCGAAACAAAATGATAAAAAACATTAAGAAATATGATTTCCCTTTTTTGCATGGATTGGATGCTGCTACTGTGTACAAAAATATTCAAGACTCATTCAAACATAAGGATTATGAACTGCTAGAACAAGATTAAAAATGAAAACATTAGTTATTATAGGTAATGGGTTTGACCTAAATTTAGGTCTAAAAACTTCTTATCGACATTTTGTGGAGAGTGAAGAATGTCGTACATTATTGTCAAAAGGACACAATTACCTTCTAAAAACAATTTTAGGAAAATACCATCTTTGTAATTGGGTTGATATTGAGGAAGAATTAAAGTTCATTGCAAGAACTAGTAAAGGTTGGAAAATAAAGAAGGGTGTTGATTTTCATTCTGATTATATAGAGATAATCAATGCATTAGATGTATATTTGACCAAAGTTCAGAAAGATTGTGAAATAAAGGACAAATCTGTTGCTGCATGCCTACTGAAATTGGTTGCGGAATCTCCATGTGAGTTTGACGTTTTTTCATTTAATTATACTGATTTAAGTGATATTAACAATAAACTCCAACCTAATAATCCAATATCGTTTTCCCAACTACATGGCAATTTGAAAGATCACTCAATAATACTAGGATTTGAAGATTATGCTGAAGGTATTGAGGATTGTAGCTATATGATAAAATCTTTCAGTTCGAACTATGTGTCAAGACATTTGAGGCAGGCTCTGAGAAATACTAAAGAAGTGATAATCTTTGGACATTCTCTTGGCAGTACAGACTATCAATACTTTTCGGAATTTTTTAATACAAAGTCCTCTCCTGGTCTACCATCATCGGAATCTGTCAGAATTTCTATTATTACTGCCAATGAACTTGCTAAAATGTCTATAATGAAGCAGTTGAGAGAAATGAATAATAATAGGACAAATATACTACTAGATCAGAATGATGTGAATTTTTATTATACTAGTGATTTTAATGTCATGTATTCAATTCATCATTTATTTGAAAGATTACGTGCAGAAATAAAGGCAAAGAAAGCGTTGATTAACGCAAGTATTTATTGGAAGACAAACAATTTTTAGTAGTAAATAGGGATATTCAGCAAATGTCCTAAAAAATAAGATAGCATATGAAGATGACAGAGCATACTACTTCATATGCCATTTTTATTGTAAGCATCCGATGAAATGCATATTGTAGCGGGCAGCGATGCTCGCTACTTTTGCATTAAAAAGTAAAGCTTATGATGACACGCGAAGAAATCCTCTCGATTGAGGAGTAATGTGCAGAGCATGGGCTCTCACACAAGAAGCGCCTGGAAGAACTCGGAATACCGTTCTGGAACTTCTATAGGGCAAGGCAGAAGTACAGGAAAGCTGACGGGCAGGAAGCCCGGCCAGTTCATCCAGTTGTCCCCAGTCCGGCATGTGCCTCAGACGATGCCTCCGGCACGTACAGCCGTCAAGCCGGCCACACCGACGGAGGAAAAGAGCGGGAGCTATCTCACGATCGAGCTCCAGACCCGCACTGGCACAGCGATGCGCATCCAGGGCGTGCTGACTCCGGCCCATCTGAGGGAGCTAATCGCAGCCGGCAATGTTCAGCCTTGACAACACCATGCGCTACTGGCTGTACAGCAAGCCGGTCAATATGCGCATGGGCTTCAACGGCCTGAGCGGCATAGTGGGTATGAGCATGCGCAGCGGAGATGTGTTTGTGTTCATCAATGCCGCAAGGAACAGGATGAAGATCCTTCACCGCGAGGACGGAGGCCTCGTGCTGTATGCGCTGCGCATCGAGATGGGACGAATGTGCCTGCCCTTCTCCGGCGAGCCCGACGAGATAGCCAGCAGCCTCTGCTATGCGGACCTCATATCTGCAGCCAGATCCGCATTGGTAAAAATTAGAAGGCGTGATGCGTCAGCACCTCTAAAAGTCTCATATATCAAGTACGCTTAAATCTGGTTCTTTGCACGAATCTAGTAAATTCACGCCCTTTATCTTTAATTCAGGGTAATTCAGAATTGACATTGGGATTTTCTCTCTTTTGAGATAGGATGTTGGTATTACTGTAGCTGTCAGCATCATTGACTTTACTCGGGGGGTAACTGCCACACCAATGCGTTTCGCAACTTCATTAATATGCTCCGTTACCCAGCGATGACGACGCAAATGTTTAAGAACAAGAGCTCTCTTCTTGTCTCTCTCGGGATTATCACCACGACCAAGATATTCATCCATCTCGGTTTTCATTTCCTTAATATTCTTGGCTGGATTGGTGTTCTTACATTCTATCAAGTAGAGTATATCACGTGATGTATCATAAGCCATCACATCAATATCGCCATAATCTTTATCTGCCGCAAAATAACCTCCAGATTTGATAGTGACATCATGTTCCCATACTCGCATTATTGGTATTTTTGCCAAAAAAGAGCGTACCTCGTCATTGAATGCAGACCCTTTTATGGCCTCAAATTTTCCAAGCAAGGTTTCTATCTTCCTTCCCACATAACGTAAGCGACCAGAATAAAGCAAGTCAGATAGCTGAATGCCGGCTTGAATACAGGAGCGGAACCCAAACATGCACATAACTGTGCCATCATCATATTGATAACGAATCACTGGGCGACGCAGATAACTTAATTCCCTATTGTATGACCAAGGGAAGATATCCTTGCCAGCTAATCCTACTGGCGGAGTGAGGTAGTTTTCCCGTTTATCCAAAGAAAGGCGAATGATACATTTCTTTGCTAAATCTTCAGTTAGTTCTGTACAATGCTCCTGCATAGCCTTGATGAGTTGAGACTCTTCCATCTCTATAACAGACTTCTGCTGCTTCATAGCTATGATGTAACAAACATAAAGGAACTGCAATATGTTAGAATATGATACTCCCCAATCCTCTAAGAATGCCACATCTATCTCCTCGAGTTCTGCATCCTTGGTTTTTTCTTTTGTATCTGGACGTACTGCCATCCTGGCCATCTTACTCTCGAAATCTTCGATTTGCCCATTTACACTCTCAATAGTGCGCGTTGCTGCAAACTCTCCTACATTGTCGGAAAAAACATCATCGTAGATACCATAACGTCCAGAGCCTAATTTCTCAATGGTATGATTAGCTACGTCTAAATGTATGGCGTCACATATGCCACCAATGGATACCACTTCGTTCATGATAGCTAACAAGCTTTCTACATCATCATTGCCTGGTTTAACACCACCGCCACGATACTGTGTTGCAGCTATATATTCTATCATAGCACGGGTAGATATTCCAGCATCAGCAAGTCGTTTTTCTGTATCGAAGAATTCTTTACGTTTAGACTCATTTTCTCCAAAACAAAGAATCTGTGCGGGTTGTAAGACTCTGTTATGTTCTCGCTGATAAACTAATGTCTCGTGATTCTGCATGAGCATACGCAGCAACCGCAATGTATCAAATGATGACAGGCGTCTAGCAAGTTCATCAAGAAGCACATCTACTCCTTTGTGAAGGAAGTCTATTTTTTCAGTTTTTGTATTGAGTTTGCCTGCTATATCGAGACCATTCTCCTTCATCCACTGTGGGAATTTGTCCAGTAGTAGTTGGCTGGTGGCGGCATGAATATAGATAGGAGTATAAAGCCACAAGGGTATTGACAACGGGTTGAGTGACTGCTCCATCATTAGAATCATCTTTGCTTGGCCAAAGGGGATGCGACTATCTATAATTTGGTTTGCAGTCTCTTCGTCTATTCCCAGGAGTTCG
The DNA here is from genome assembly GCA_023667095.1 of Bacteroidales bacterium. GTDB lineage: Bacteria > Bacteroidota > Bacteroidia > Bacteroidales > UBA932 > Cryptobacteroides. The sequence goes on along the minus strand of JAMPAT010000001.1, from coordinate 43,191 downwards.
ATTATGATACAACGCATCATGGTACGCTCACTATCATTGCCTGCTCCCATAAAAGAATGGATGTAATCATCATCAAATGTAACGGTAACTCCGCCTTCTGTCTTGGATACGGTAAGATTTCCTCCTCGCGTAGGCTTTATGTCGTCGTCATAGTGTATCCCTTTATCGACCAAGACCTTTTCACTGAAGACAAGTTCTATCTCTACGGAGTTTTCATAGCGTTGGCTGAGCATATCGGCTATTACTGGTTGTAAAGTATCCATCCAGTATGCAACAGCTGTTATTACAGTATCGGAAATAGAGGATGGATTTATTCCCTGCTTTTCCTCTTGACAACAGCTTACCCACATAGGAATACTATAAGACTCACAACTCTTGGCATTGATAACTGAGTGGACGGGCTTAAAAATTGCCGCATAATCGAGATCACGTATCACTGGTATATGAGCATACCGTCCATTGAGTCTCTTCAGTGTTCCGTGGAAATACAGTTTATCTTTGCTTTTGAATATGAGGTCACAGCCATCATTTGGCTCAATATAAAGAATGTCTGTTGGTTTGTCGTCTGTCATATAGAAACTCTCACCATAATGCTTATAGAGAGCATATACATCGATAGATTGATTCAGAGGAGTCTCGAGTGATGATACGTTCTCCTTGGAACGAGCATAACGAACAAGACTCAAACTGTCCCATTTCTCAGTCTGTATCAATTGCAAGAAATCATAGGCAGAGAATTGAAGAAAATAGTCAGTTACATTCTGCTCTCCCATGGCAAATCCGTATGTCTCACCCATTGTAGAATACAGAACAAGCGTCAGAATATGGTCATCTTTTGAGCTTTCGTCATTTCTGATGGTATCAATACGTTTTTGTAAATGTTGGCTGAGATCTCGATTGCTGAAATTATCATTTCCATCTATGGCTACATTACAGGCCAAATCATGAGCATAGCACACGTATGCAAGCCAGTTGACGTCAATACGGAATACATCTTCGTAATAGCCTTCAACAGGGGCAAGGATTTCATCCATTGAGTTTTGTCCCCAGCGCATCTGTTCTATACAGGAACGTCCGATGCGCATCCAGACTCCATAGTGGGTTTGTTTTACTAGTTCTTCGAGACAACGGTGTTTTAGAGCTGTTTTCAGGATAAAGTTGTTAATGGCACTGCCTTGACTGGAGATTCCAGCCAAGTAGAAGTTATTGTCAAACTCAACAATTGGCCTGTATAATAACGGATTCTTTTCTGCATCTTGGGTTAGTATATCAGGAGCATTAACCTCTAACAAAAATGATTTCAAAACATTTGGATCCAGCCCATTTCGATTAATGAGCTCTGCCATCATCGGCAAAGTAATGACAAAAGATTGGTTAGTATTTGGTTTATTAAGCGTCTCGCGTGGGTTCTCATTTCCTCGTACTAAGCCACTTATCCCTGCTCGGGCTGACAAAAGGTTGCACAGTTCAAGCATGAAGAGTACTCCATCATAAACTTCATTACGGAAAGCTCTCGTAAATATATTCCCTTTATTGAATATGGCTTCTGTCATCGAACGGAAAATTTCTGTTGCATGGGTCGAGATGCCAGGAAAGAATGTGTAATTACCTCCATAGAATACTACCGGTTCAGAAAACATGTTAATCGGCAAGTCTTCCATAAGATCAAATGAGAACTCCTGGTCAATTATACTCTTGAACTTACTGATGTCAGGAGTCTGGCTACTCTTTCCGAGATTCGCAACTGCTATTTGCAAAAGGTGTTCAATTCGGATATTCTTCCCACGATTTTGTGGATTAAGCTGCATTGCTGTCAAATAGTCCAATATAGGTGGGACTGCATGATTACTTAAATACGCTATCGTTTTTGGTGCATCAAGCCAAGAAGCTGGCCACAAAGCATGATTTGCTCTAGGCAATGTTCCTATTGCCCGTTCCGTCTGCATACAACAATGCTTGTATTTCTTGCCGCTGCCACAAGGGCAAGGCTCATTACGACCTATCTTCTTTGACATTATATTTGAACTAGTAGTAACATCTATCTAAACTTTAATCACTTAGCTCAGCCAAGAACTATTAATCATTTACAGTGCGAGACGAAGAATGTATTGTGGCTTAGAGATGAAATGAGTGATAATCAAATCCTTACCATATTTATACTCTAAGTGATTTTCTTATACAAAGGTACTGATTTTAGTCGATAACATTTAATGATAAACGATGGAATTTCTAAAATGAACTGTTTTCGACTCAAAAATGAGACATAATGGTCAAAGGGATTTGGCAAATTATGTGATTATTTTGCAGTCATCTCTTTTTCTCCCTCTGTTAGCTTTACTTTAATGCACGTATATATAAATACGGGGATAAAGTAAAGTTGTTTTTCATTTGAATAGCCAACTAATCTTGAATATATGTTGTGTGGAGGAATCGTATGTGTTTACGCAACAAATAACAGATTGTTTGTTGTGTGGATATATTGGCACTTATAAACAATATAATAGCGTTTATATTTCTCCAAAGCAAAATTATCTTGTTTTACGCACTTTCCCCAAGATGGTTGTCGGAAGCTGCTGCAACTTTTATAAACATAGAATTCGTTTGAAAAAGTGTATAACCGTTATATTGTACTTGGTCAAGCGTTTCTTCTAATTTTGTGATTTTTTACCTGTAATACATCATTAAATAGAAGAAAAGTTATAAATTTGCATATTATATAATGTGTTGAATATGGCAAAGAATACAATGGGGACTAAGCTGCCCAGAAAATTGGTGCAGAAGATGCAGATTGTGGGTGAGCAGATTAAGCTGGCTCGCTTGCGTAGGAATCTGAGCGTGGCTCAGGTGGCAGAGCGTGCTACCTGTTCTCCATTGACTGTGTCACGAATAGAGAAAGGTGCGCCAACCGTGTCTATCGGTATATATCTGCGTGTTTTGTATGCCTTGCAACTTGAAGAAGATATACTATGGCTTGCCAAAGAAGATAAAATGGGAAAAGCCTTACAGGATTTGAGTTTGAAGACAAGGGAGCGAGCCTCTAAAAAAGAATAAGCCATGAAAAAATTGTATGTATATGCCGATTTTGACTGGCTTAAAGAGATAGAACTCATAGGAGAATTAGGCTATGAATCTCTTCGTGGCTCAGATAGCTATTGTTTTACTTTTAGCAAGGAATGGTTGGCGCAGCATGGAGATTTGTTTTTGAGTGATGACCTAAATAATTATCCGGGGCAACAATATACGCAACCGGGTAAAGATATATTCGGATGTTTCTCGGATGCTTTGCCTGACCGATGGGGGCATACTTTGTTATTGCGTCGTGAACAGATTGAAGCTGCTGAGGAAAAAAGACTGATTCGTAGATTGTCTTCTTTTGATTTCCTGACTGGTATTGATGACTTTTCCCGAATGGGGGGCTTCCGTTTCAAGGAAAATCTTAATGGAGATTTTATCAATGTGAGTGAGTCATTGCGGATACCTCCATTGACAGATATTAGAGAATTAATAGCAGCCAGTACAGAGATAGAAAAGAGTGAAGACAACAATATTCTTCCTGATAGGAAATGGGTTGCTCAACTTGTTCAGCCTGGTTCGTCATTGGGTGGAGCACGACCTAAGGCCAGTGTGATAGACACGGATAAAACTCTATATGTTGCAAAGTTTCCATCACGCAAAGACGATTACGATGCCGGACTTTGGGAACATTTCAGTCATTTGCTTGCTATAAAGGCAGGTATAAATGCGGCACAGACCAAAGTGCTGGCTACAGGAGAGAAATATCATACATTGCTCTCGAAGCGTTTTGACAGAACACAAGAAGGCAAACGGATTCATTTTGCATCAGCAATGACCTTGCTGGGATTGGAAGATGGAGATAATGCGGCAAATGGACATGGTTATCTGGATATCGTTGATTTTATCCTTCAGAACTGTACAGATGTTGAGCGCAATTTACAGGAACTCTACCGCCGTGTAGCGTTCAATATCTGCATAGGCAATAGCGATGACCATTTCCGCAATCATGGTTTTCTTTTGACCGCAAAAGGATGGACATTGTCACCGGCATACGATATGAATCCCACTCTGAACGATTATCAAAGTCTGCTCATCTCCGCTGATTCCAACAATGCGGATTTGGGCATTTTGCTCAATGCCTGCGAGGATTATATGCTCAACCGGAAAACAGCTGAAAAGATTATTTCAGAGGCAATTGAAGCAGTAAAAGACTGGCGAGAACTTGCAATTCGATTGGGGCTATCCAAAAGAGAAAAGGAAATGTTTGCTGGAGTGTTGGATAAACGCATTATAACGGAGATAGTCAGTTGAGAATGATACGCGTGATTTGATTAAAATGCAACTAAATAATAATTAACAATAATTGAAATAACTATAGCAAAAACAATGGAAATACCATTCAAAAGAGCATGAGGCTGCGCTTCTCGTAGATACATTCGAGAAGATAAGGGATGGTGTTGTCTCTCGTGACAAGGCCATTGTCAATCTATCTAAGAGATTACGTAATAGAATGGTATTAGATGGTATTGTTATAAATGAGAAATATCGTAATGTTGCAGGAATGGACTTGCAACTATTGTCATTAGAAAGAAGCGTTGACAGCTATGGGTGCTTAGTAGAGAACAACCACTTATCTCATACTTTTTGCAAAATATATTTGCTTAGTAGGAATGATAGAGAAGCTTATAATGCAATGTTATCAGATGCAAATATGTTGTATCCAGAAATCTCAAATGAGGTGATGTTTTCAAATGGAAGCTTAAATACCATGCATTCTTATGAGGCTTATGAGATTGAACAGTAAGCATCCGAATAACAGCATATTGTATCGTTCATCGCATCCCGCTACTTTTGCATTAAAAAGTAAAGCTTATGATGACACGCAAAGAAATCCTCTCGATCGAGGAGTACTGTGCAGAGCATGGGCTCTCACACAAGAAGCGCCTGGAAGAACTCGGAATACCGTTCTGGAACTTCTATAAGGCAAAGAACGCATCTGCCATGACAATGTTCGATATCCTTTGGAACTGCTCCGTCATTTGATGAGATAGCTGACATACCAGTCGACAAGGATCGAGCAGAGCGGGTATATAATGACAAAGCCTGTTTATCCGTCCCAGAAACTGAAAGCAAGAAATGATGAGGATGGCAGTTGCATATTCGAGATAGAAGTCGTAATTAATATTGAAATATATTCTGTCTTCATGAGCTACGGCTCTGGTGTCCGCATTCTTGCTATGCAAGTTTCGTGAATGGAATCTTTATCGTTCAGGCTTGAAAATCCGGATTGTTTTGTATTTTTACAGATGGGAAATGCTGCAGGCTGAAACAACCAAAAACGGTTGTTATTGGAAAAACAACCAAAAAAAGTTGTTATTTTTGCAATCAAGTTTAGTATGACAGAAATATGAAATGCGTAATTACTGCTGATATCGTTGACTCAACAAAGATATGTTCTGATATGCGGAAAACATTGCTGGATGTCTTGGAACAGATTTCTATAGATGTGAATGAAATCTCTTCATCACACATTGAAGTATATCGTGGTGACAGTTTCCAGCTTCTTGTAAATGACGCAGAAAAAGGTATGCTTTGCGCCATATTGATTCGTGCCGGTCTGATGTGTTTTGCTCCAGATGGTGAAAAATGGGATGCGCGGGTGTCATTGGGACTTGGTGATGTATTGTATGAGAATGAACGTGTTACAATGTCTGACGGAGAGGCTTTTCGTTTGTCTGGACGTAATCTGGAAGTTATTGGAAAGCAACGCCTGGCTGTAGCAGCACCTTCAAATGACTTTAATGAAGAATTTACCTTGGCTTGTGCTTTTGCAGATGATATTATTAGTGGCTGGTCGAAAAAACAGGCTGGATTGATGTATTGTGTCCTTATGCACGGCACATCAAGAATGGCTTTAGCTGAACTTTACGGAACTTCTGTCCAGAATATTGGAAAGACATTGCGGGCTGCCAAAGAAAATCTCATATTAATGTTTGTCAGAAGATTTGAATCATTAATAAACAGAATGTAATGGATATGGAAGTGGTGGTGAAATTATTATTGGCTCATACTCTCGGCGATTTTTTCCTTCAGACGAGAAGATTTGGTGATTTGAACAAATCAAAAGATGTCCGTACTACAGAGTATGTGCTTCTTTGCCACTTTTCCTGACGCGACCTTATCCTGTAGCTGTTTCTCTTTTTTACTGTCTGTAAGGCGCCGGAATTCCATCTAAAGCAGCTCAATCATTGCCTTTGCTACAGCCTCAGAAGCACCTGCACCGCCGAGCAGGCTGCGGATTTCTGCATATTCGTCAAGCATATGCTGCCTGTAGGACTTGTCTTCTATAAGGGCACGTACTTCACTCACAAGTGCATCCGCATTGCAATCATCCTGGATAAGTTCCTTGAATGCCAGGCGATTGATGCACAAATTGCCGAGGCTGATATATTTCACTTTGACTATATGCTTTGCAATGGCGTATGTGACAGGACTGCTGATATACCCTACGACCTGTGGAGTACCGAACAGGACTGTCTCCAGTGATGCAGTACCTGAGTTTACAACAGCGGCCTCTGCATGTCTGATTATGGACTGTGTCTCCCCGAAAAGCACTTTTATATAATCCTCGTTGGCATGCAGGAAAGGCGAATAGTCAGACATCTTGCGGGCTGGTGCCCCTGCTACAATGAACTGATAGCCGGAATAGTTCGGAATCGCCCTCATCTTCCTCGCAAATTCTGTCAGCACCGGCATCATTGTAGAAATCTCTCCTTTGCGTGAACCGGCAAGCATCGCTATTATCGGCTTGTCGGAAAGGGAATTGCGTTCCAGGAATTCATTGCGTCCCTCAAGCATGGCGCGTGAATTGTCCACGGCATCGACAAGCGGGTTGCCCCTATATATGAAATCAACACCCTTGGACCTGAAATATTCAATCTCGAAAGGGAAAACGATGAACAGCTTGTCCACGTATTCCTTGAGTTTCCTTATTCTGTCCTCGCGTGAAGCCCAGACTTTAGGCGCAATATAGTAGAATGTGCGTATTCCGTGCCTGTGGGTAAATTCCGCAATCTTGAAATTGAACCCAGGATAATCAATAAGTATCATTACATCAGGACGGTGCTGCAGTATGTCCTCTTTGCACCTGCGTACATTGCCGAGAAGCTTGCCTGCATTTTTGAGTACTTCCCAAAATCCCATTATCGCACCTTCCTTATAATGCTTCACAAGTCCGGAGTATCCGCATTCCATCTCATCTGCATTGGCATCAATGGCCGTCTTTAGGCCCGTCGCTGTCTCAACACTCTCCTTAGTCCCAGCCTCGGCATCATCATCGTCCGCGTAAGTGTCTATGGAAGTCTTCAGGCCCGTCGCTGTCTCAAAACTCTCCTTAGTCCCAGCCTCGGCATTATCATCGTCCGCGTAAGTGTCTATGGAAGTCTTCAGGCCCGTCGCTGTCTCAACACTCTCCTTAATTCCAACCTCGGCAGCAGCATCGTCCGCGTAGGTGTCTATGGAAGTTTTCAAGACCGTGCTACCCCCCTGGCCGCAGGGGGAGGGGCCCAGGCTTGCCTGGGAGGGGTTGTCTTGAAAACTTTTATAGACACCCTCCATGAGGTCACCTCCCCAAAACCTGATTTCCGCCTCAGTATCCTGCGAATATATCCCTTTCATCAGGTTTGAACCGTGCAGATCTCCCGATGCTTCTCCTGCTATAATGTAATATTTCATGTCCCTGGCAATTTATCAGCCGGCAAAGATAGGAATCTGTTTTTATTATTTTGTGAAAAAGTTTAGCAAAACGTTGTATATTTGCGCCCCAAAATGGAATAGATATGAAAAGATTGTTTGAAAAATGTATTTTGATTGCCTTGTGTGCCGGATTTTCTTTTCAGGCAACGGCTCAGTTTGACATCAGGAAAGCAGTTGGCGGAGCCTCCAAGGCTGTGCAGGCGGCTACTGTAACTGATGCCCAGATCGAATCCTATGTAAAGGAGTACATAGAATGGATGGATGCCAACAACCAGGTATGTGCTGAGGACAGTCCATACACAATCCGTCTGAAGAAACTGACGGAAGGGCTGGTGGATGCAGACGGCATTCCATTGAATTTCAAGGTATATTATGTAACAGATGTGAATGCGTTTGCCTGTGCAGACGGCAGCGTACGTGTATTCTCTTCCCTTATGGACATAATGACAGACGAAGAACTGCTTGGTGTAATCGGCCATGAAATGGGACATGTTGCACACCGCGACTCGAAGAGAGCCTTCCGCACGGCATTGCTCACTTCAGCCCTTAAGGACGGTGTCGCTTCCGCAGGCGGCAAAGTCGCAAAGCTGACTGATTCACAGCTTGGTGAACTTGGGGAGGCACTTGTAAGTGCAAGATATTCCCAGAAGCAGGAAAAGGAGGCGGATGACTTCGGATATGAATTTCTGCAGAAGGCAGGGAAGAATCCATGGGCAATGGCCCTGTCATTCAGAAGGCTGAAACAGCTTCAGGAAGAGGCCGGAGCACAGAAGACAAGCAAGCTGAACCAGCTGTTCTCGACTCACCCTGATCTCGATACACGTATCAAGCGTATGGAGGAACGTGCCACTGCGGAAGGCATTGCATGCCCAGAATAAATGAGATGAAAAATAGTGGACAGGACTTTCATTAAGTCCAGGATTCCAGATACAAAATTGCCCCACAAGAGTTGGATATCAAACTTTTGTGGGGTATTTACATTACTGGCAGAAGTGGAATTATAAAAGCAAGACTTTCGGACAGTCTCAGAAATCTGCATCCATCCCGTTTCTGCGAAGTCGTTCCACCTCACTGTGGTCAGTAGTGTCAATATTGTGCGCAACAATGGATATGAACCCCTCCTTTATAAGAAGATGGTCGGCAAGGACTGTATTCTGCGGGTCATCAAGGAAATCACCCACCATAGTGTACAGCTTCTCTCCTTCCTCGCATTTTGGTGTAGAACTCTGTCCAAGCATTTCCGGAGTAATGCCGAGCTTTGCATATATCGCAGGATCCCATTCCTTGAATTCCCTTATCCATCTGCCCTGGCCCTGGTAGCCGGTGCGCACTCCCTTGATTTGCCCTGCAGGGATATCAGGAAAGTTTACATTATATATTATGCCCTTCCTCTCCGGCAGACTTGACATCAGCCTGGAGAATATTCCAGGGAAATATTTCACTACTGGGGAGAAGTCTGCCTCAGGATTAAGTGTGTCCAGTGAAACTCCAATCGCCGGTATCCCGTTCAGGGCAGCTTCAAGGGCTGCTCCAAGTGTCCCTGAATAGCAGGATGCAGAGGCTGCATTTGAGCCATGGTTGATTCCGGACACGACAACATCGGGAAAATTGTCAAGGAAGCATGTGTTCAGGCCGAATTTCACACAGCTTGCAGGGGTTGCATCAAGATACGACCATCTTGCAGGGGGATTCCCGGAAGGGATGTCGCCACGGCTGGTGAACATTGCAGACCTGTCCACTTCCTCTTCGCTGAGTTCTCGCCATGCAAGCTGCTTAAGTCCGAGTGATACAGCCATTGACATGCCTGACTGATGGTGTTTTGGGGCAATGACTGTGACATCGCCGAACTGCTTCATGATTTCTGTAAGTACCCTTATGCCTTTGGCGCGGTAACCGTCATCGTTGGTAATCAATATGTTCATGTCCTGAATCTAAAATTTTAGTCATCAAAGGATGCTTCTGAAAGTATTTTTGTACAAATATAGTCGAATATTCATTATTTTTCTTAATTTTGCAGCGGTTTTCTGGAGACTTGATTCTGCAGAGGAACTGCAAATTGAAATTTTGTACAACTTTTTAATAAAATTAAAGTAATGATTAAACTTGGTATTAACGGATTTGGCCGTATCGGCCGTATGGTATTCCGTGCTGCAGTTGAGAATTTCTCAAATGACATTCAGGTTGTAGGTATCAACGACCTTCTCGATGCTGACTATCTTGCATACATGCTTAAGTATGACTCTGTCCACGGCATCTTCAACCATGACATCAAAGTAGAGGAGAACTACCTCATCGTTGACGGAAACAAGATTCAGGTCTTCGCAGAGAAAGATCCTAAGAACATCACTTGGGGTGCCCTTGGAGTTGACGTAGTTGTTGAGTCTACAGGTTTCTTCCTTACTGAGGAGCTTGCTTCAGCTCACCTTGAGGCAGGTGCAAAGAAAGTTATCATGTCTGCACCTTCAAAGGACGCTACTCCAATGTTCGTATACGGTGTAAACGACAAGACTTACGCTGGCCAGAAGATTATCTCTAACGCTTCCTGTACAACTAACTGTCTCGCACCTATCTCAAAGGTTCTTCACGAGGCATTCGGTATCAAGAGGGGTCTCATGACTACAGTTCACGCTGCAACAGCTACTCAGAAGACTGTTGACGGTCCTTCAAAGAAAGACTGGAGAGGTGGACGTGGTATCCTTGAGAACATCATCCCTTCATCAACCGGTGCTGCAAAGGCTGTAGGTAAAGTTCTTCCTGAGCTCAACGGCAAGCTTACAGGTATGTCTATGCGTGTACCTACCTCTGACGTTTCAGTAGTTGACCTTACTGTAGAGCTTGAGAAACCGGCTACCTATGAGGAGATCTGCGCTGCAATGAAGAAAGCTTCAGAGGGCGAGCTCAAAGGTATCCTCGGATACACAAACGAGGCTGTCGTTTCAACTGACTTCCGCAACGATGCACGCACTTCAATCTTCGATGAGAAGGCAGGTATCCAGCTTGATCCTACATTCGTAAAGGTTGTATCATGGTATGACAACGAGTGGGGTTACTCAAACAAGGTTTGCGAAATGGCACGCGTAATTGCAAAGTAATTTCTGCAGAACAATGACAATGGGACCGGCCGTATGGCTGGTCTCTTTTTATTTCCTGACCAGGGAGCAGTTTCCCTGGGATCTTGGTTACAGCACGGAGACAGGCCTGTAAGCCACTTGAATCCACGGGCGTTGCATTTTATAAAGATAAGCATATAGATAGCAGATACAGCAGTTTTACAGAGTAAAATGTTAAATTTGTCGTATAATTACAATTTCATGAATAGATATATAAGTGCCCTTTCCTTATCTGCAGTGCTTGCTTTGATTGCTTCCTGCTATTCCGGAAATGGAGAAAACCCTGTAAACGAAGAAATTGCGGAAGAAACAGTAGAACTTCACCGCCTCGGCTTTGATCCTGATACCCTGACAATGGAATCTGGTGCTGTACATAATGGGGAATTTTTCTCCAATCTTATGTCACGGCTTGGTCTAAGCCATGAGCAATCATATTGTCTGGCCCAGGCCAGCGACTCTGTATTCAATGTCCGTAAGCTTCGGGCAGGAAACGCATGGAGTGCATATTATTCCGTCACTCGTGAGAATGAAGAGATGCAGGAAAAGAGACTTGAATATGTTGTCTATGGAATGGACCGTGTAACCGATGTCGTTTTCAAGTGCGTTGAACCATATAGGGTATGGATTTCAGAGAAACCTGTGGAGACAGGCCGGTATACTGCAGATGTCACGATAAATTCATCCTTGTGGAATGATATGCGTGATGCTGGAGTCTCACCGCTTCTTATATTGCAGTTATCTGATATCTATGCCTGGACAGTGGATTTTTTCGGTCTCCAGAAAGGGGACAGGTTCAAGGTAATCTACGATATGGCTCTGTGCGAAGGCGAAGCGGTTGCTGTAGATACTGTGCGTTATGCTGTATTCGAGCACGCGGGTACTGAATATCCTGCCATTATGTTCAACCAGGGTGATGGAGGCAATATCTATTGGAACGGGAATGGGGAGAGTATGAGAAAAGCTTTTCTGAAGGCTCCATTAAGATATTCGAGAATCAGCTCAGGGTTTTCATATAGCCGCAAGCATCCTGTCACAAGAAAGGTGCAGCCACATACAGGGATAGACTATGCCGCTCCTGTAGGCACTCCTGTGATGACAATCGGGGACGGTACCGTTACAAGTATCGGATATGAGGGGGCGGGAGGCAATGTGGTCAGGATAAGGCACAATTCTGTCTATTCTACAGCTTATCTGCATCTATCAAAGTTTGCTTCCGGCCTGAAAGCAGGGCAAAGGGTAGCTCAGGGAGATGTCATAGGGTATGTGGGGGCTACAGGACGCTGTACAGGACCACATCTTGATTTCCGTGTATGGAAGAACGGCTCTCCTGTAAATCCGCTGAAAATGGAGTCTCCACCGGCCGAACCTCTCAGGCCGGAGAACAAGGCAGCATTTGACTCGCTTTACATTGCGCTCCGTGAAATGTGGCATGATAGCCAAAAGTAATTGATGGAATTCTTGCAATTGCTTTAGCTGCAATAAAGTAGGGGAGCGGCCAGAAGTCTGCTTCTGAATCACTCCCCAAATGTATCAGCTGTATACGGCTTATTTCAATATCTTGGAAACAACCTTTTCCATTTCCTGAGGTGAGAAATAATATCCTCTTGTTGCCTTGAGCAGGCGGTCAGGATAGTTGGATATGATGGCCTCCACCTTGAGGTCAATCATCCTCTGGATGTCTTCTGGTTCATCCACGGTCCAAGGGACAATCTTCATTCCCCTTGCCCATGCCTTCTTGCAGAACTCAGCATCAACATTGCTGTAATGAGGGCTGATCCAGTCCGGAGTAAAGTCCAGCTTCGACATGTATTCATCAAAATCCTTGTCCTTTGTACCTGTCAGGTAGGACAGTTTCACATCCGGATATTTTTCATGCATATAGTTAAGGGCACGTACGTCAAAGCATTGTACTACAAGCCTGTCGCCAAGTCCCTTCGAAAGCAGTACCTCCATACATTTGTCCACGAACTCGTGGTATTCAGGCCAATTTGTCCCTTCCCCTTTGCCTGCACGGCTCTTTATCTCGATGTTGTAGCGCATAGGGGAGCGTCCGGTCTTTGCCGTATAGCTTTCTGTAAAGTCAAGAAGCTCGTTTGCAAGCGGCTTATAGGCAGGCAGGCAGGCCTTTCCTGGCCAGACTTCGCTTTCCCTGTTTCCCACATCATATTTCTTCACCTCTGAATAAGGCATAGTGTAGATGTATTCCTTCTGGTCATCCTTGCCGACAATGCTGCCGTCCGGCCTTGTGGCATACCTTGGATGGAAATATGCATCGTGAGATACGACAACCTGGCCGTCTGAACTTATCTGGAGGTCAAGTTCCAGTGTGTTGACTCCCATGTCTATGGCGTTTTTCATAGACTGGAGTGTATTCTCGGGCATAAGTCCGGCACCTCCGCGATGAGCCTGTACATCGACATAGCTGCGCATCATCATGTCATGTTTCCATTCATGTCCGAAACAGTCCTTTACGACAACTGTCACGTTGCCTGCGTACTGGTCAGGCTCTGCTGTGAAATAGTGTGTGTTCGGTCTCGGAAGCTTATAGGTAGGAATCTTTGATAGATTGCCTTTGTAGACCTTGCTTATCTCCCTTATATAATATGGTGAAAGTTCTATTGACTGCTTCATTTCGCCCATATATTTCCCGTCCTGGTACCATTCCACGGTCCAGTTTTCGTCATAGTCCCATACATTTGCCACAATGCTGTTCGGATGCATCATGAACTGTCCCGGCATGAATACCTCGCACTGGAAATACTTGTCATATCCAACAGACTTATAGTACCATGACAGCTTCCCGTCCTTCATCTCAAAAACCTTGTATCCACCGGGAGTCCCGTCATTGCAATGGTCAGTAGCCCACCATGAACCGCAAAGGGCAGCAATGTTGAATTCCCTTGCAGTGTCAGAGAGGATGAAGTTGTTGTTGATATGTGTGTGCCCTGAAAGTATGCTGACATCCCTCTTGCTGAAGAGTGACATCATTTTCTCTCCATTGGCAGTGTAGCTGTTGTCCTTGAACCACCTGAACATAGGGCAGTGCTGGCCAACATAGATATGTGCTGACTCCGGAATGTATGAGAGTAGCTTGCCCACCCATTCTACCTGTGCATCGGTGTAGCCCTCGACATATTTCTTCTGGGTATCATAGATCACATTGTCCAGGACGATTACAAGGTCCTTGCCCACGAAGAATGCGTAGTTTTCCGGTCCGAAGATGCTGCGGTAGACAGATGAAGTCTCATGGTCTCCCTGGAAATCTTTCTTGTGGTCATGGTTTCCTATGACAGGGTAGAACGGAATCCCGGTCTTCTTTATCTCTTCCTTGAACTTAGGCAGGATTTCCTCTGTCGTATCCCAGCAGATGTCTCCAAGCACAATTCCTATTGTCGTGCCCCTTGCGCTTGAAATATGTGCCTGCGACACAAGGTCAGCAAGCGGCTTTCCGCAGAATTTGTTGAAATGCTTCATTGACTGCGTCTGCGGGTCAGCTATCGCGATTATCGTATAGTCTTCTGAATCAGAGGTCCTGACAAGTTCGAAGTTGAACTCTTTCCTGTCCTTTGCCGGCAGGTAGAACGCCGGTGCACCGCTGCTGAAATCAGCTGTGTATCCGGAAGGGGTCACGACATATACGAAATCCGCATTGTCCTCTATGCTGAAAGAAAATTTTCCGTTGTTCTTTGTCACGGTGAAATTCTTTCCGTCTGTCACGACAACTCCGCCTAAGGCGGAGCCGTCACAGGTGACATTTCCTGTCACCTTCCTCGCCTGTACAAAGGCTGAGGAAAGCAACAGAATGTTGATTATCAATATTAAACGTTTCATTTGTCCGGTACTTTATGCTTCCGCCATCTTTTTCTCGCTCTTCCACATGAGGGCGCAGAGGATGATTCCTATGACGGATGCAATCACGAAAGTCATGTTCGCGCCATCCCAGCCTACATGGTTTGCAATGTTTCCTACAACTGCCTTTGAAAGGAGGGCATCACCGATAAGATATCCGAAAAGTCCTACGAATCCGGCTGCTGTACCGGCTGCATTTTTCGGGACGAGGTTCAATGCCTGTACTCCGATGAGTGCGACAGGTCCGTAGATGAAGAATCCGATGATGATAAGTGCAGCGTAGATGAGTGTCTTTGTCAAAGTGATGACGGTTGCAGGGTCAGAGGACATGAATCCGGCGATATTGCCGGCCTGCCAGTAGAGCAACGAACCGATAGCCACCATTGCCATGCACAATACATTGGGAGGTGCACAGCGTCCCTTGAAGAACTTTGCCGAAATCCATCCCACTACGATTGTTCCGATTGCACCTACATAGTTATGTACTGAGAACGCAACCTTGCACTCTGCCTTGTCCATTATGCCGGCCTCCTGGAGATAGGTAGGGGACCAGTCACCGATACCATAACGTACCATATAGACAAGCACATTTGAAAGGGCTACTGCCCAAAGCAGCTTGTTTTTCAGCACATAGTCAACGAAAAGTGTCTTGAATGGCAGCTTTTCGCCTGATTTCTGCTTTGACTTGACTCCCGAATAGTCATTCCTGTATTCCTGTATTGAAGGAAGGCCGCATGATTCTGGAGTGTCACGCAATGCCCACCAGCAGAATGCAGCAAGCACAAGCGCAAACAGTGAAGGCACGATGAAATCCGCCCTCCATGTCTGCTGTATGCCCATAGTTGCGAATATGGCTACACCCCACATTGCAAGAAGTCCGAGTGAACCGCTTCCGAATGTGTGTGAAGTATTCCATATGGACATCTTGAAGCTTCTTTCATTCTGTGAGAACCAGTGTGCCATGATACGTCCGCACGGAGGCCAGCCCATTCCTGAAAGCCATCCTACTATCAGCATGAGTGCAAAGATGATTGCAGTGTTGAGTGCCATCTGTCCTGCTGCGAACGGGATGAAGCCGACTGACATCATTGTCAAGGCAGAAAGTACAAGGCCTACAACAAGGAATTTCCTTGCATCGGAACGGTCTGAGATACTTCCCATTATGAATTTGCTGAATGCGTATGCTATGGATACAGCAGACATTGCGTATCCGGCCATAGCCTTGTCTATAAGTCCCTCGTTAATCATGTCAGGTGCTGCGAGGGAAAGGTTCTTCCTTACAAGGTAATAGGCGGCATAGCCGATGAACGAGCCCATGAAGACCTTGAACCTCATGGATTTGTACACCTTGTCCACTTTCTCTTTTGGCATAAGCGGCTTAGGTGCAGGTGGATCAAAAAATCTTGCCATTGTGTTTAGTTGTTTTTATAGGCTTCCTTGAGCCTTGATTTTTAATTTGAAGTCTTCCGGTAGTGTCCCATACTCTGCAAATGCAGCATTTACAGCCTCCTGGTCAATCTCACTGAGGTATTTGCCTGTATTTGCAGGGTCTTCCGTAATGAAGCTTGAGCATTGTGCAACCTTCAGGAACGGGATAGGGAGCATGATGTAGCTGTCCACCTTCCCTCCGAATACCATCTTGGCCTCTGGAGTAATGGCTGCCATGCGTTTCAGAAGGCCTTTCTTTCCATAGATATCTGATGGACTGTCCATTGTGCACTCTATTGCAATATCCTTGTCAGCAGGCATCTCCGGGAGCAATATTGTTGCCGCAAGCTCCTTCCCGTCATATTTCCATTCGCCGTCCTTTGCAAAGCGCGACCATGGAATCTCCTTTCCGTTTACCTTGACACATGAAGGAGGGAGTATCCCGTCGAGGACAATCCTTACTTTGCGCCCTGCCGGCATTCCATTGTAGCTGCCTTTCCTTGCAGAGATCTTCATTGTAAAGTTTCCGTCAGCAGATGACTTGAAGATATCTGTGACAGCGTAGTCGTTGCCGTATGCCTGCGTCCTGCCGTCATCTTCATATAGCCTGGCTGTGCTCTGGCCGTCTCCAGGTGCAACAAAGAAATATATCTCGTTGCTTTCCTCCTGTAGCGACTGTATATCAGGAGATGCCATCGGAATTATGGCACCCGCCTTCACGAAATATGGATTTTCGTTGATTGTGTAATGCCTTGTGATGCACTGTCCTCCTTCAATCATCTCTCCGGTCGCCATGTCATACCATGAATTTCCTGCCGGGAACCAGATTTCACGCCCGGTAAGTCCTGTGACTTCGTCTGCAGGCCTGTCAAGCACTGTCACGAGAATGTCATCGCCGAACATGTACTGCTGATTCCACGTATAGGCCTCATCGCTCTCTGGATAGTCATAGTACATAGGCCGGCACATGGATATTCCAGTGTCGTATGCCGTGCGTGCTGCATTATATATATAAGGTGAAAGGCTGTACCTCAGACGTATTGCCTCGCGCATTGTGCTGAAATATTCCGGGAAGGCCCACAGACGCCTCTCTATATCAGGAGTCTTGGTCGAATGCGTCTTGAAGATAGGGGTGAAGACTCCATACTGGAGCCACCTTGTATACATCTCAGGGTCGGTAGGGTGGGGCTTCTTCTGCATGTGCCCTCCGATGTCATGTCCCCAGTAGCCATAGCCGACATTTGAGGATGTGGAAGTGAAATACGGAAGGTAGCCGAGCACCTCCCATGTGTCATACGTGTCACCGGAGAAGCCGATCTGGTATCTGTGGCTCCCTATGCCGCCCCATCTGTGGTAAATCATAGGGCGTTCAGCTGCTGTCCCCTGGGATTCGAGTCTGCGGACCTTGTCATTGAAGAATGTCCAGTTGAGCCAGAAGGTGTTGTTCAGCGAAGGCATGTATTTGCTGTATTTCCACTGCTGCCAGTCAAGCCACCAAAAGTCAACCCCCATATCCTCCAAAGGGTGTATCACAGAATTGAAATACGCATCTGTCCACTGCTGGCTGCTGATTCTGAATGGCACAGGGGCCTTTTTGCCGTCCTTGTCCACAAATCCCTCCGGACCGTCATATTCCGAAGTCCTTGATGTGTAGTCCCTGATGAATCTGTCATAGCACTCTTCGTAAGGCTGTATGCCGGAGGCCGGATGCAGGTTCAGCGAGGTTTTCATGTCAAGATTGTGTATGTCTGCAAGGAAATTCTCCGGCGCAGGGAAGAGCTGCCCCTGCCAGGTGTAGCCAGTCCATCCTATCCTCTGTCCGAATTCATCTTTCGGCGCACCTTTTCTCCTGAGCGTCCATGTCTCATGCCAGTCCATGTCGATTACCATGACATCGATAGGGATATTCAGGGACCTGATTGTCTTTGCAAGGTCAACAAACTCGAAATCAGAGTATTGCCAATAGCGTGACCACCAATATCCGAAAGCATATTTCGGAGGGAGCGGAATCTTTCCTGCCACCTTGGTGAAATCCGCAAGTGCATCCTTGTATTCGTGCCCATAGGCAAAGATATAGAGGTCAGCCCTGTCTGTACTGTCCCTTTCTTCTACCCATTCGCCCCAGTCGCTGCCATCGCGCACGAGAACAGGCCTTGCGGTCTCGTCTATAATGGCCCAGCCGTCCCTTGAAAGGACACCAGGGTCGTATGGCTCCACTGTCTTTGTGCCATCGCATTTGTCAAGGGTCCTTGTCGTTCCGAGAAGGTTTCCGCTTTCGTCCATGCCAGGCTTCCATGTCACGGTCCTTATGCCTTTCCTGCTGAGCGGATCGGACATTGTGAAGTCAACCTTCAAGTTGTCCTGGCTGAATTTTCCGTTTCCGGAATATGTCAGGGTCATATTCTCTGTGGAGATGGTCACCTTGCCGCCGTTTTTCCTTACTTTATAATAAGGTACTTCAAGGTTCCTGTTGACAATGGCGAGAGTCGCCCTGTCTTCAAATTTCCCGTTCTCTGCCCATTCCATCCTGATGAGCCTCGGGGTAAGTACAGTAAATCTGGCATTCCCGGATTCAACAATGGCCCTTGAATCGGCCACTGGATTGTACTGGGCGGCCTCAGAGGCCATTGCCGCAAATGAAAAGATTGCCAGGCAGGCAACCGAAAGAAATCTTTTAACCATTTCGAGTGTAATAAATACAGGTTTCGAATGCAAAAGTAATAAAAATAATAAGATAAAGATTGCTTTTGTTTCGAAAACTATATGCAGACAAACAAAATATCAGAAGATTTCCGTTTTATGTAAAACTTCCGTTTTGACTTTTGATGTGAAACTGCGGGGTTCCGTCTGCGAAAGGCATCAGACATCTATGACGGTCACCTCGATTCCCTGCTTGTTCAGGCCGTCAAGGTAAAGAGGGGAGATGCCGCTGTCTGTGATGATCCTGTCAACAGCCTCGAGCTCGCAAATCTTGCTGAATCCGCGGCGACCGAACTTAGTGCTGTCCGCAAGCACCACTACCTGCTGTGAGGTGTTCATCATCACCTTGTTGAGCTGTGCCTCAAGCATATTGGTGGTAGTGAGGCCGAAGTCGAGGTCTATTCCGTCCACTCCAAGGAAAAGCTTGCTGCAGTTGAAGTTGGCAAGCATCTGCTCTGCGAACGGCCCGACTACTGATATGGAACTGTTCCTTGTTATGCCCCCGAGCTGCATCAGGTCTACCTGGCTCTGTTGCGAAAGTATTGTGGTAACAGGCAGGGAAGAGGTGATTACAGTCAGCCGGCCCTGCGGCTGTATCTCGCGTGCGAAATATGTAAGGGTTGTCCCGGAGGCTATTATGATTGAGTCGTCCGGGGTGACGAGAGTTGCAGCAGCCTTGCCGATGGCCTGCTTCTCGGCAATATTCTTCTTCTCTTTCTCATTGATATGCCTGTCGCCGATATACGGACTGATAAGTATTGCGCTTCCATGCGTCCTGTACAGCTTCTTCTGCTGTTCAAGATATGAAAGGTCCTTTCGTATGGTGACTTCTGAAACCTTGAATGTATCTGCCAATTGTGTCACGGTAATGGAGCCGTTCTGCTGGAGCATTGCAAGTATTCTGGAATGCCTTTCAGGCAGTGACAGGGATTCGGAGTTCTGCTTGTTCATCGTTTCTACTGTATATAAATCAGTGCAAGGTAAGAAAAAATGTCAGAACATCCGCGAAAAATCTTTAAAAATCCCCTTAAATGCCACTTTGCGGATGTAAACGCAAGTACTATGGATATAAACTGTATATTTGCAAGTTCGGAACGCTTTTTGTTTTAGCCTCCCGCCGGATTAAACAGACATTTGTACTTTAAAAAATATAGGAATTATGAAAACATTGAAAGGAACCAAGACAGAAGCTAACCTTATGGCTGCTTACGCCGGTGAGTCACAGGCCCATACCAAATACCTGTATTATGCCTCCAAGGCCAAGAAGGACGGATATGTACAGCTAGGAAAGCTCTTTGAAGAGACTGCCCACAATGAAAAGGAGCATGCCAAAATCTGGTTCAAGCTGTTGCATGGCGGCGAAGTGCCGGGAACGGAAGAGAACCTGAAGGACGCGGCTGCAGGCGAAAACTATGAGTGGACAGACATGTATGCATCCTTTGCCGAGGATGCCCACAAGGAAGGCTTCAAGGATATCGCCCTTCTTTTCGAGCAGGTTGCAGCAATCGAAAAGAGGCACGAGGAGCGTTATCGCAAGCTCCTTGAGAATATAGAGGAAGGACTCGTCTTTTCAAGGGACAAGGAAATGATTTGGGAATGCAGCAACTGCGGCCATATTGTAATTGGCAAAAAGGCACCGTCAATATGCCCAGTCTGCAAGCATGAGAAGGCATATTTCGAGCTTCATTCAGAGAACTATTGATGCCGGCATCTCGGAGCAGGGATTCTTCTTAGGGTAATTGCTGTTATTTCTGGCCTTGCCCCGATTCTGGCAGGAAACCCGGTCTCTCCGAGGCCGATATTCACGTAAAGGTATTGCCGTTTGTCAGCGGCGATACCTTTTTTCTTTGAGTTTTCTTTTATAACATTTTTGTTAGTATGACTAACTAATATGTTATCTTTACTGTCTGTCAATTTTTTGTAGGAATATAACCCGCAATGTTCGTCATATATGAGGCTGCTTGGAGACCAGCAGAAAAATGACAGCTGCATGTCATGAGTGTGACCCGAAAGCATCAGGTCGATGTCGCTTTTCCCTGCAACCTCCATCCTCCAGTGGGTCGGGTCATGGCTGAGCAGCACCTTGAATCTGCTGTCCGCACCGGAAGAGGCCAGATGCAGGTCACCGTAGGATGGGAACTTTGGTGAAGAAGAAATGTTCTCGACACCTATGACGCTTATTGTACCATTCCCCCTGGCGATTGTGACATTCTCATTTACCAGGACATTCCATCCCATGGCCTTTTCCGCTGCAATTACGCTGCGCACAATGTCTGGCGTGGCTTTCTCCCTGCTTCTCCTGTCGTAGATACAGTAGTCATGGTTACCGAGGACTGAGAAGACCCCGTCGGCGGCACTCAGCCTCGAGAGTATTGTGTCGCAGCCATTTATCTCAGAAGGGCTGAAGGTGATCAGGTCTCCTGTCATGGCAATCATGTCTGGCTTCAGTGCATTGATTTTCTGCACCGCCTTTTCCAGCTGCCTTTTCCTGCCTGCAAACGAACTGAGATGCAGGTCTGAAATATGTACAATACGGTATCCGTCAAATGATTCCGGAATATTCTCCGAGTATATCTCCACAGGGACAGTCCTGAATATGTTCCTCTCTGCAAATGTCCCGTAAATGGTGAAGAGTGGAGGAAGTATAAGCAGCCAAAGCCCGGTGGATGCCACTTTCCGGAAACTGCAGCCTGCCATTGCGGATACCATGGCGACAGCGCAGACAAGAATGGCCAGCAGAGCCTCTATGACTGCAAGTATGACAAGTGTAATCAATATCTCCATATCCGTCTCAGAGTATTTTTTCCAGAATCTTTGGTATCAGCATGCCCTCGACAAATTCCTCTTCCATGAAATGTGTGCCCGGGTAGCCTGTGAATGTGTCTTCACCGAAATATTTCTTCCATGTTCCGACACTGACAATCCCGCTTTTCCTGTAGTGGTCATGGTCTCCGAAAAAAGCGTGGAAATAGTCCTTGCCGCCACGGGCAGGGCTACAGTCCAGCGCCTCTTTCCTCAGTTTCCGGTATTTACGCAATGTCATGAACGTGAAATGAAGCCTTTGCCTGTCGCCCTCCTTGGGCCTGTATATCCAGTCAAGCATGGGGGTGACCCCTGGGACAAGCGCAAGGAAAGCCAGGTATCCAAGATACAGCGGAGCGTTCAGCGAAGGGGATACCAGCACATGCGGCACTCCCTTGATGCGGATTGCATTCAGCGAACCGAGGGATTCACCGACAATGAGCGACGGACAAATCTCTTCTGTCCAGCTCCTGATTTGCGCACCGGCCACTTCCGGGTCAAAGCTGTAGGTGCGCACGGTCACATTTATTTCAACACCGGAATTTTCCGGCAAGTGACTGCTGATGCGCTCTTTGAGTATTCCGGGGATACGGCTGTCTGCGCCTCCTCCCATTCCGTGTATATACAGGATATTGACTGCTTTAAGCATAACTTTATTTCTTTTTAGGCCGCGAATTTACAAAATATTGCTAACTTTGTATGTTTTGTGTCAGTTTCATCGTCTTAGTAAGACTGACAGATGTATGAATATTTTTAAAATTTCATCTATATGAATAACGTCAGAATGTTTATGATGGCTGCGGCGGCGACTCTTGCTGCTGCACCTGCTGTATGGGCCCAGGGTCCTGCAAGCAATGAAGCTAAAGCTCCTGAATATGAATTCACAGTCGTAAAGGAGGTCCCTGTGACAAGCATCAAGAACCAGTATCGCTCAGGCACATGCTGGTGCTTCTCTGCACTCTCTTTTGTGGAGTCGGAGATTCTCAGGACAAAGGGTATTGATGACATCGACCTTTCTGAGATGTTTGTTGTCGGCAAGTCATACCACGACAGGGCAGTGAAATATGTAAGGCTTGACGGCAAGCTCGGATTCAGCGCAGGAAGTTCATTCGGTGATGTACTCCATGTCATCAATGACTATGGAATCGTCCCGCAGGACGAAATGCCGGGACTCAACTATGGCACGGACAAGCCTGAGCACTCGGAGATGGATGCAGTGCTCGCTGCCTACGTAGAAGCTATTGCAAAGAATCCTAACAGGAAACTCACTACTGCATGGCTCAACGGCTATGACGGAATCATCTCCGCATACCTTGGCGAGTATCCTCAGGAGTTCGAGTACAAAGGTGTGAAATATACTCCGGAGTCTTTCAGGGATTTCCTTGGAATCAACACTTCAGACTACGTCAACCTCACTTCATTCACACATCATCCTTTCTATGAGCCGTTTGTAATCGAGGTATGCGACAACTGGCGTTGGGATTCCGCCTATAACCTCCCTATAGACGAATTTATGGCTGTAATGTACAATGCAATTGACAAAGGATATTCAATCGCCTGGGGCTCAGATGTAAGTGAGTCCGGATTTACACGCAATGGACTTGCTACAATTCCTGACGTGGATGAGAAGCCTTCGGCAGGTTCAGACCAGGAGCACTGGGTAGGAAAGGACGAGAGCGCAAAGCCGCAGCAGGCAACTTCGTCTGTGGAAAAGAAGATTACACAGGAGATGCGCCAGATTGCATACGACAACAAGCAGACTACCGATGACCATGGAATGCACATCTATGGTATCGCACAGGACCAGAACGGCAACAAGTTCTTCATAGTGAAGAATTCATGGGGCGATGCAGGTAAATATGACGGTGTCTGGTATGCTTCAGACGCATTCGTAAGGTACAAGACCCTCAATATCGTTGTACACAAGGACGCTCTGCCTAAGGACATCAAGAAGAAACTTGGCATCAAATAGCTGATTTCCGGTTCTTTGAGAATTGAACTATGAAAATAGTCAGACATATACCTAATACTGTCACATCCATGAACCTCCTTTGTGGGGTACTGGGTGTGATAGCTGCTTTTAACGGAAGGCCGGACTATGCGTTCTACCTTATACTGGCCGCTTCCGTATGTGATTTCTGTGACGGCCTGTCTGCAAGGGCACTGAATGCCTATTCCGAGATCGGCAAGGAGCTGGACTCCCTGGCTGACCTTGTCAGTTTCGGGCTGCTGCCTTCCATAATGCTGAACCGTTATATGGTTGCGCATTCTGGTGAGGTGTTCTGGAGCTATATCCCGCTTGTCATCGTGATGCTCTCCGCATTGCGGCTGGCTAAATTCAATGTGGATGAGCGTCAGCGAGATAATTTCATCGGACTGGCGGTGCCTGCCAACGCAATTTTCTGCGGTGCGCTTGTGCATTACGTATATACAGTACCGGACAGTTTCCTGACCGTATGGGCTTCCGGGAATGTCTTTATCCCTGTGATATCTGTCATTCTGTCCCTTATGCTTGTCAGCGAGCTGCCGATGTTCTCCCTGAAATTCAAGAAAGGGCAGAAAAAGGATACTGTCATATACAAGCTCCGCTTCGGGTTTATAGCCCTCTGCCTGGCCGTGTCCCTGATGGTGCTCCTGCTCAGGCTGAAATTCTCAATGATTTTCATCCTTGCAGTTGCCATATATATAATAATGAATATAGTCAATTATATTTCTACACCGAAGTCCTGCTGATTCCGGTGAAAATATATAAAGCAAGAGGGCACCCCTCAATTGAACATCCCCCTAAAAGTTTTTGTCTAACTTTTAGGGGGATGTTCATGTCATATAGTCTTGAAGCAAGATAAGTATTGCCGTAAAAGTGAAGCCTGTAGCCAGACGTACCCTACATTCTCCTTCCAGGATATGCTTTCAAGCCTTCTGCAAGTATATGCAGTGCCTTCTCCATTTCAGGGATCTCAAGGACATACGCGAGACGGGCGTGGTTCAGTCCCTTTCCCGGTGTCTTGTAGAATGATGCGGCAGGAGTTACCATTGTAGTCTCGTTTCCGATGCGGAAATTTTCCAGCATCCATCTGGCGAATTTCTCTGTGTCATCTACAGGAAGTTCGGCAATTGTGTAGAATGCTCCCATCGGAACAGGGGTGAATACTCCCGGGATTTCGTTAAGTTTCTTTATCATGAAGTCCCTGCGGACGATATACTCCTTCCTCACTGCGGCAAAATACTCATCTGGAGTGTCAAGCGCCCCTATTGATGCAATCTGTCCAAGGACAGGCGGGCAAAGCCTCATCTGAGCATATTTCATGGCAGCTGCCATTACCTCCCTGTTGTGTGAGACTATGCAGCCAACGCGTGCTCCGCAAAGGTTGTATCTCTTTGAGACAGAGTCGACAAGGATTACATTCTGCTCCAGCTCCGGAATGTTCATCGCGCTGAAATGCGGCTCATCAGTGTAGCAGAATTCCCTGTATACCTCATCTGAAATCAGGAACAGGTCGTGTTTCCTCGCGATTTCTCCAAGCGCGAGCATGCTTTCCCTGGAATAGAGGGTTCCTGTAGGATTGCCGGGGTTGCAGACGAGAATTGCCTTGGTCCTTGGTGTTATCGCCTTCTCGAATTCCTCCATCGGAGGTACCTGGAACCCGTTGCGTATGTCTGTCGGTATCGCCTTCAGCGTTATTCCGTTAAGGAATGCGAATGTGTTGTAGTTTGTGTAGAAAGGTTCAAGCACAATGATTTCGTCTCCTGCATTGCATGTGATTTCCAATGCCATGTTGACGCTTTCGCTTCCTGCGACCGTGACGATAATCTCTGAATGGTCTATATCTATGCCTATCTTCCTGTAATATTTATGTGCAAGTCCCTCACGAAGTTCAGCCAGGCCCGCGGAGTGTGAATATGAGACATGTGTGAGCCTGTTCTCCTTGATGGCATCAAGGGCACATTCCGGGGACTTTATGTCCGGCTGCCCTATATTGAGGTGATAAACCTTGATTCCCTGTTTCTTGGCTGCATCTGCATACGGAACGAGCTTCCTGATAGCGGAAGCCGGCATCAGCCTTGCCTTGTCTGATATGTTCGCCATAATGATGTATTGTTAACAATTATTTAACTTCAGCGCGTACAAAGATACTATAAATTTTTTACCTTTGCGGGCGTTCTTGACAAATTAACAAAACGTTTATGGCGACATTTAGACAAAGGGCTCTGAATGAGGCATCTACTCATCAGACAAAGCGTTTTTACGTTGAAGGAAGACCTGTTTCCTGTTATTTCGGGCAGAATGTCCTTGATTTTGAAAAGATGCGCGGGTATATTTCCCAGCAGGCTTACGAGGCTGTCCTGTCATCTGTGAAATATGGAGCGAAACTGGACCGCAGCATCGCAAATGAAATTGCTTCCGGCATGAAGGCCTGGGCAATCGAGATGGGGGCGACTCACTATACACATCTGTTCCAGCCACTTACTGACGCAACAGCGGAAAAGCATGAGGCGTTTGTTACTGTAAAGGACGGACATGCCTTTGAGAAATTCAACGGAAGCGCACTTGTGCAGCAGGAGCCTGACGCATCAAGCTTTCCCAATGGAGGACTGAGGAATACCTTCGAGGCAAGGGGATATTCCGCATGGGACCCGTCTTCTCCAGTCTTCATCCTGGACGAGACGCTCTGCATTCCGTCTGTCTTTGTCTCATATACTGGCGAAGCACTGGATGCTAAGGTGCCAAACCTGAAGTCAATGCAGGCCTTGAGCGAGGCTGCATCTTCTGTTGCATGCCTTTTTGACGAGAATGTGAAGTCTGTCCAGGTCAACCTTGGAATAGAGCAGGAATACTTCCTCGTTGACGAGTCGCTGTACAATGCCCGTCCGGACCTTGTGCTCTGCAACAGGACCGTAATCGGCCACACGTCCGCAAAGGACCAGCAGCTTGAAGACCACTATTTCGGTGCGATACCGTCAAAGGTAAGTGCCTTCATGAAAGATTTCGAGACAGAGGCATACAAGCTTGGAATCCTCCTTCAGACACGTCACAACGAGGTGGCTCCAAACCAGTTTGAGTGTGCCCCGGTGTTCTGCGAGGCAACCAAGGCTATCGACCAGAACATGATGCTTATGATTATAATGCAGAAAGTTGCTGAGAAGCATCACCTGAAAGTCATTTTCCATGAGAAGCCTTTCGATGGCGTAAACGGCTCCGGAAAGCATTGCAACTGGTCAATGTGCACCAATCTTGGCGTCAATCTCCTGTCTCCAGGCAAGACACCGACCAAGAACCTCCAGTTCCTGACATTCTTCTCATGTGTGGTGAATGCCGTCTATAACCATCATTATCTTCTGATGGCAGGGATTTCCAACCTGAGCAACTCATACCGTCTTGGAGGCAACGAGGCTCCGCCTGCAGTGATGTCTGTCTTTGCCGGCTCTACGCTTGCCGGGATATTCAAGGCAATAGAGAACATGCAGGTGCTGAAAGAAGAGGAAGCAGGCCTGGAATCAATCAAGATTGTCAATTCCATCCCTGAGATTTTCCCGGACAACACGGACAGGAACAGGACCTCTCCTTTTGCATTTACCGGAAACCGTTTTGAATTCCGTGCTGTTGGCTCTTCAATCAATGTCGCATCTGTCATATATATATTGAATACAGCTGTGGCAGAGAGCCTACGCCGTTTCCGTTCAGATGTGGATGCTGCAATTGCTGCAGGTGAAGAGAAATCGCAGGCAATAATGAACACAATCCATAAGTTTACTGTAGAGTCAAGGGACATCTTCTTCGAGGGCAACGGCTACAGCAAGGAATGGGAGGAAGAGGCAGAGAGAAGGGGACTGCGTGCAATCCGCAATGTCCCTCAAGCATACGAGGTGTATCATGAACAGCAGACAATAGACCTTTTCAGGAACCAGGGAGTCCTGTCACCTGATGAAGTGGAGGCACGTTTCGAGATTCTCAACGAGACATATGTAAAGAAGCTCCAGATTGAGGCCAGGGTTATCGGTGACATGTGCCTTAACCACGTCATCCCGGCTGCAGTGAAATACCAGAACATCCTGATAGAGAATGTCAAGGGAGTAAAGGAGATATTCGGTGACGAGTACAGGAATCTCTGCGAGTCTGAATTTGCTACCCTGAAAAAAATTTCTTCATATATAAACAGCATCTCAAAGGATGTGGAGGCTCTTGTGGAAGCACGCAAGAAAGCCAACAGGATTGAGGATATTGCAAAGAGGGCGAAGGTCTACTCAACGGAGGTAAAGGGCTATATGGACAAGATCAGATACAGTGCCGACCATCTGGAGATGATTGTCGATGATGAGATGTGGCCTCTTCCTAAGTACAGGGAACTGCTCTTCTTTTAAGATTGCCGACAGTGAAGAAAAAGAACGCAATAATAATATTTATATCAGCATTGGTTTCCGCTGTCTCATGCAGGCAGTCGGAAACCAATGGAGCTGACATGTTGCCCTTTGTCGGGCAAATCTTGGCAGATACAACTTCTGTAGAGTACTCCGCAATAGCATCATATGATGACAACAGCAGGTTCGGGACAATAGCAGTGACCGGGCCTTTGGAGAATGCATCCATACTTTCAGACTACCTTATGGGCTGCGACCTGTTTGACAATGTCGACGGAAAGGCTGTGCCTGACGGGCTGGATGACTTTGCAGGTGAGACATTTGCAGTATATTATGATGTCTCTTCACCTGACTATTTCGGATATTTCAGGGACGGCACAGAGGAAAATCTGCGCGAAATGACTGTCCGTCATGCAATTGCTGCGGTTTCTGGCTATTGCCATCAGAATTCGTACAGCAGGGTAGCCTCTGTCCAGAAGATGCCATCCAAGATGCTGGTGCTGTCATCATCGCTTGCATCTGTAGCTACTTCGGACATAGAGATGCTGTTTTCAAGGCTCGGGAAGGGACTTGCTGTCATTTCTCCGGTGAATGCACTTGCCGAGGAGGGATTCAGAAGATATGATGCTTCTGCGAGAATAGGGATATGGGCCTCAAATGATGTGCTTGCCTCCGGTGTCTATGCATCTGCTTTTCATGGGATTGCGCAGAAGAATGGCCTTCAGTCAATTGACTATGCAGGATACAGCCCTTCCGACAGCCTTTCTGTAAGGGACGGATTTTTTGAATATCTGGATATGTATATGGCTTCAGGCGATGACAAGCCTTTGTCTGTCATACTTCTGGATGACATTTCAATGTCCATGGAGAAGGACAGCATTGTGGAATTGGTAGAATATGTGAAGACATCTGACGATGCAATGGCGATGCGCTACAGGCATCTGCTTTCAGATGGCTGTACTGTGGCCGGTGCCCTGGACGCAGTGGCGTCATCTTGCTACTGGTATCTGCGTAAAAGCAATGGCTTTACACACAAGATTGCCAATCCGCAGGAAATGGAATACATGATTGTACCTTCATCCGAGCGGAATGGAGAGGTTAAATATATAGAAATGAACAATATATATGTTCCTTAGTACTATTGCACCGGAGGAGCTTGAAAAATTGGAGTTTGCAGCTTTTCCGGGTGAAATACATGTGATAGACAGCGAGGGGCCTGAATTTGATGAGGCAGTCTCGTATCTTGGCAAACAGAAGGTCCTGGGATTTGATACCGAGACCCGTCCTTGCTTTTCCCCAGGCCAGCCCCGGTACGGAGTTGCATTGCTGCAGCTTTCCGGTGCAGAAAAGGCATATCTTTTCCGTGTCCAGCATACGGGAATGCACAGGAAACTTTGCAGGATTCTGTCAAATTCAAGGATTTTGAAGGTAGGTGCAGCGGTGCACGATGATATCAAGGGCTTGCAGAGATACCGCAATTTCACGCCAGGCGGTTTTGTAGACCTCCAGAAGATTGTCTGGGAATGGGGAATCAAGGACAAGAGCGTCAAGAAGATGTCAGCAATTGTACTTGGAGTCAGGATATCCAAGACACAGCAGCTTTCCAACTGGGAGGCGGAGGTCCTCTCTGAACCGCAGGAGAAGTATGCGGCTACGGATGCCTGGGTCTGCCGCGAGATGTACCTGAGGCTTTCTTCCTCTGAGAAGAATCCTCTGCCCCAGGAAATGTAGCCCAGTTTAACAATTCTATTTTTATGACAAAGATAATACTGAGAAAGGGCAGGGAGGATTCCCTGCGTCGTTTTCATCCCTGGGTGTTTTCAGGGGCAATTGCACAGATAGCCGGCAATCCGGCGGAAGGGGACATTGTCGGTGTATATTCATCTGAAGGTGTATTCCTTGCCTCAGGGCATTACCAGATTGGCTCCATTGCAGTCAGGGTCCTGAGCTTTGACGAGGATGTGCTGAATCCGGATTTCTGGGAGATTATGCTTGGCAGGGCATTGCAGGTGAGGATTGCAGCCGGGCTGGCGAAGACTCCCGAGGGACCCACAAATTGCTACCGTCTGGTGCATGGGGAGGGAGACAATCTGCCAGGACTGATAATTGACTATTATGACGGAGTCTGCGTGCTGCAGGCCCATTCTGTGGGAATGTTCCGTTCCAAGAAGCAGATATGTTCCGCACTGCAGAAGATATATGGAAATTCGCTGAAGGCAGTATATGACAAAAGTTCCGGCACAGCACCATTCAAGGCAGGACTTGAACTGGTTGACGGATATCTCTACAGGAGCGAGGGCTTTGCAGATGATTCCCAGGTAGTCCTGGAAAATAGCCACAGGTTCATTGTCGACTGGACTGAGGGACAGAAGACCGGATTTTTCCTTGACCAGAGGGAGAACCGTGCCCTTGTAGGAAGATATGCAGCAGGAAGGAATGTGCTGAATCTGTTCTGCTATACTGGCGGCTTCTCAATATATGCCCTGGCTGCGGGGGCAGAGCATGTGGATTCGGTGGACAGTTCACGCAAGGCCATAGAGCTTGTGAACAGGAATGTAGCCTTGAACGGCTTCTCTGAAGACAGGCACACTTCGCTTTGCTGTGACGCCATAGACTATCTCAAGAATGTCCCGGAAGGAAAATATGACCTTATGATAGTTGACCCGCCTGCTTTTGCAAAGCACCGTGGAGCATTGAAGAATGCATTGAGGGCATACCAGAGGCTGAATGCCACTGCTATCTCAAAGGTTGCTCCTGGAGGGCTGGTGTTTACATACAGCTGCTCCCAGGTAGTGGACAAGGAGGCCTTTGCCCTAACTGTATTTTCAGCGGCAGCCCAGTGTGGAAGAAGTGTGCGGATACTTGACAGGCTTAACCAGCCCGCAGACCATTCGGTAAATATCTATCATCCGGAAGGGGAGTACCTTAAAGGTCTCCTGCTCTATGTAGAGTAGGTGAGCCTCCTCCTGCTTCCGGCTAATGGGCCAAGGCCGGATATATGATTTTGAAAAAATGCCTTAATCCTTATAGCCTGTTATTCAGCTGAATAGAGAAATATGCTATGTCTCTGCAGACTTGTGTAACAAAAAATTAACAGAATAGCTTTGCAAAGTCAGAAAAAAGCGCTAACTTTGCATCTCGTTATTGAAAAGGTGCTTTGGCCGAGTGGTTAGGCACAGGTCTGCAAAACCTGCTACAGCAGTTCGATTCTGCTAGGCACCTCGACTTATTGGTTATTAGTTTTAGTGTTATTAATTATGTGGTTAGTATGAGGTGCCCCTCGTGAGAGGCGCGTCTCATTTGTTTTTATATACCCCTGAGCCACAAAGGAATCCACAGGCGTTCTTTCAGGTGTGCCTGCCAGCATTTTCTCCGGCCATGAATTCTCCGGGAGTGAGGCCGGTTGCGTTGCGGAAATAGCGGTTAAAGAATGAATCATTCTGGAAGCCAAGCTTTTCTGCAACTTCTCGCACATTGTAGCGTTCTGTTATCAGCAGGCTCTTGGCCTCCAGGATGACATAGTCACGTATGATTTCCAATGGCCTTTGACCCGAAGCTTCCTTTACAAGACGGGAAAAATGTCTGACTGACAAATTCTGGCGACGTGCATAGTAGCTCACTGAACGGAATCTTGCCGAAAAACTGTGGATGTCCGACTTGAAACGCAACATGACGCTTTCCGCATTTGCCATACACTTATCAGGCAGATTGCCTTCCAGTTCGTCCACGCCCCAGAGCAACAGCAGATTGCCGATTATTGCGGTAAACCCGGAAATCACACCATCTGCGGATTCACTTCCCGAAGCCTTGACTATGTGCTTGATACTCATGCATAGCTGCTCGAAATTTGCGGCATCTTCCATAGAGAGGTGCATCTTCAGCGGATCCTTGCTCCGGAGCAGCCAATGCCTGAAAGATTCCCTGTAACGGCTCCGCAGTTCAGTCATCACATATTCCGAATCTATGGCGAAGAAAATCACCTTGCAGTCATCGCTGAGTGAGGCATATTCAAGTATCTGCTCGGCAAAAATCACAAGTATCTCACCTGCTCCTACGGAATAGTCCTTCTGCTGGACACGCGCTGATATATTGCCCTGCTTGCAGTATATACAGAAACTCAATGTAATGCAGACAGGATAGCGTATATTCCCGGCCTTGCCTGAAACGGGGGAGGAGACAGAATCGCTGAGATTGTCAAGCATATAGAATTTGCGGTCTATCTTGACATGCGTGATGTCTCCTTTAAGATATGTAACCCCGAAAGCGGATATCAGTTCATCGTATTCCATCTGGCATCTTGTTATGAATTTACATTGCAAAAATACTTATTATAAATATTTATTCGCTTATTTTTACATATTATTGGCTATAATGTCCGATTTGGGACATTAATTATCCTCTTTGTGTCTTATTTGGCAATGGCAGCGTCCATAACTTTGCAGCATCTATTCCGGAGAAGACCGGACATGCAATACGACTGCGGAGAACGGGCCTGCACAACAAGGCCCTCCCTGCATAAAACAATGGAACAATGATAAAGTCTTTAAAGAAAACTGCCCAGTCAAGGGAATCACATATCAGGACCCTTGCTGAGCTATATGAATACGCAACGTCAACCTATGTGGAAGAGACAGCATACCGCACGGCAGGAGGTGGAGTCTCATATACATATTCTGAATTCAGAAAAAAATGCGATACTGTCTCAAGAAGAATGTCTCAGTTCGGCATCGGTGTATCCGACAAGGTGGCTATACTTTCCGAAAATCTTCCACAGTGGGCTGTAGCATTCTTTGCCACAGTGCATTGCGGCAGGGTCTCAATCCCGATTCTTCCGGAGTCCACCGCGAATGAAGTCTCAAATATCCTTGCTCATTCTGAATCAAAGGTACTTTTTGTGTCCAGAAGATATCTTCCGAATGTAAGCGGGGAAAGTATGGACAGGCTGACACTTGTAATTGATATAGAGACATTTGATGAAATCAAGGCAGATGAATCAAGCTTCACATGCAATGCCCGCCTGGCAGAGCCGGCGCCGGAGGACATCGCTACAATCATATATACTTCCGGAACGACAGGAAATGCAAAGGGAGTCATGCTGAGCCATGGAAACCTTATTTCATGTACGCATTCATGCTACCATGCCTGCCCAAGAAATGAAAGTGACAGGTGGCTGTCGATTCTCCCTATGGCACATGCCCTTGAAATGACCCTCGGGCTGCTCTATCCGATGATGGTAGGTGCAAGCGTATCATATCTTTCCAAGCCGCCGGTACCGTCCCTTTTGCTTAAGGCCATGAAAGAGGTCCGTCCTACAACCGTGCTTTCTGTTCCACTTATCATAGAGAAGATATACCGCAACAGCATCATTCCGACTATACGCAAGAGCCGTATCCTATCGTGGATGGATGCAAATATGAATACACTGCTCTGCAGGATGATAGGGCATAAGCTGAAGAATACATTTGGCGGAAAGATTACCTTCTTCGGCATCGGAGGGGCAAAGCTGGACACGGAGGTGGAACGTTTCCTGCTCAAGTCCGGATTCCCTTATGCAATAGGATATGGACTTACTGAGACTTCACCGCTTCTGAGCTTTGCCATGGGAAAGGGCAGGGCAGTCGGCTCTATCGGAATACCGGCAAGGAACGTAGAGTTGAAACTGTATAATGTTAATCCTGAAACTGGTGAAGGAGAGATTGTTGCAAAGGGACCGAATGTGATGGCCGGCTATTACAGGGACCCTCAGAGGACCATGGCTGCATTTACCGGGGACGGATGGTTCAGGACAAATGACCTTGCTGTCGTGGATGAAAAAGGACGTTTCTCGATAAAGGGACGTCTGAGCAACATGATTCTCGGGGCTTCTGGAGAAAATATCTATCCGGAAGAGATAGAGCAGGTCATAAACAGCATAGAGACTGTAAATGAATCGCTTGTAGTCTCACGTGGAGGAAAGCTTGTGGCTCTTGTGAACTTCAACGAGGACGCCATTGACTGGAATCATGACGGTGAGGAGGAGTTCTTCCTGAAACTTGATGAATACAGGGAGAATATACTCCGGTTCGTCAACCGCAATGTCAAGAAGACATCACATATAAGTGCTGTGCAGATTCTCCGTGAGCCGTTTGAAAAGACTGCAACCAAGAAGATACGCCGTTTCAAATATGCTGAAGTGAAAGGTGTATAGCATTTGTGACAGCAGGCTCGTATCTGTACAGATTCCCGGAAGCAGCCTTGAAATGTTGTCTAACCATATAGGGGGTATGCCGCTATTTCACCGTTTCTGAAGCCAGGCCGACAACTGCATTGGATGTGTTGCGGTCAATGAATGCGACAAGCTCATCTGGAAGTTCAAGAACCTTGACAAAGTCTGTCTGTTCAATTGCAGGGAGGGAAGACAGCGCATCCTCATTGAGGTCTTCGGGATGAAGGACTGCATCTACAGTAAGATATCCGACTCCGAGGGAGGTGATATTCTGGAAGAAATGCGTTCCCTGGCTCGGCTCTATCCTATAGCCTGGAATTGCGCACTCTACAATCAGCTTTGCCTCGGAAATGTCGCTCCAGAGCACCGGGATTCCAAGCCATGGGTCGGAAGATCCCCAGCGTCCAGGTCCGACAAGCATATATTGCTTCCCTTCTGCCTTCATCCTGGTGTTTATCTCTGCAAGTTCCCCTGCAATCTGCTTTGTGCAGGCACTGTCGAAGCCGGCGGACGGGACATATACAATATGTCTCAGTCCATTTATACGTCCATTGCCGAGTGCCATGGATGAATGTACAAATGTGGTCCCTATTTGCTCCTGCATTTTCTCCAGTGAAGACCCGGAATCTTCCACAAATTCGCTTATTGGCCTTATCTGCAATAATTTAAGTACGCATTCCTTGCCGTCTGAATCATGTACCATATCTGCAGCAAACTCCATTTCAATATCGCACATCAGCTCCCTCTTGCAGATTTCCATAAGCTCAGCTATGATCTTTGCCAAAGGGAAACGTCCATATTTAAGTATCGCATCGAATGTAACTATGCGCGGGCCTTCCTCATATATTCCCGGGACAATCCTGCTGTCCGCCACACTATAGGTGGATGCCACAATCTCAGGATAACCGTATTTGTCAAGTACTTCTGAGACAGGGATATGAACAAGGTTTACACTGTCATTTTTTGAAATCTTGAATGCTCCTGGACGCAAATCAAGGGCATACATCTTCTTCTGTGTGTCCCTCAGGGCAAGCTTCGGCTCGGAAAGCTGGAGAATCTTCTTCGGGAACTTTGGGGAGAAACGCAGCGAATTGCCACCGTCCACGACTGTCTTTCCAAGCCCGAATGCAAGGTTTACAATCCCGTCCTGAGCCTTCTCGTTACCTATAGGGTAGAAATTCACAGAACGCGCCACACCTGAGAGCATAGGGTAATACAGGCCATCGTGCCCTGTTCCACATATACTTTGGATGACCACTGCCATCTTTTCTTCACTCAGGAGGTTGCCTGTCGTATGGATATATGCCCTGCTGCCTGTGAAGAACACAGAGGCATACACACTTTTGATAGCTTTCCCAAGGAGCCTGAGCATCTGGTCCCTGTTCTCTGTCAGAGGAACCATATATGTGGAATATACTCCAGCAAAAGGCTGATAATTACTGTCTTCGAGCTTTGAACTTGACCTTACGGCAAGAGGGGAGGAGACGGTCTCCAGGAAAGCCTTAAGGTCATCCATAAGTTCCTTCGGTAGCCTTGAAGCAACGAATTCAGACAGGATTTCCTCATCGGAAACCTCGGAATCTATGACATACTGCAAGTCGTTCTCGATGATGAACCGGTCGAAATAATCTGTAGCGACTACCACGGTCCTCGGTATGGAAATCCGTACATCCGGATATTTGTTTGCAAGCTGATATTTCTGTATCAATGAATTAAGGAAGCCAAGTCCACGTGCCTTTCCTCCAAGCGAACCTTCACCCATCCTTGCAAACCAGATATATTTTTCATAGCTGGAGGCCTCGAACCTGGCAATGATTCCACGCCCTGTAAGTACATGATAGTCATGTATCATCTGGGCAATATATTCCCTGTGCTCCTTCATGCTTGCAAAACTGCTCTCCCTTACTGCACGGAACTGTCCGGCGAGAGTGAACAATCCCCTGGAATACAGCCATTTGGAAAGCATGTTCCTGGAAGTGTTGTACAGCAAGACATCATCAGGGATGACCTTGATTATCTTTTCAAGTTCCTTGAGGTCTGCAGCCCTGCCATATTCCACGCGGTTCCTGTCACGGAAAACGAAGTCCCCGAAACCGAATTCCTCCCTGATATAATCGGTAAGCTGAAGCATCAGTGTCTTCGAGTATTTCTTCAGGAAACCTGCGCCAAGTCTGTGTGCCACATCGGCAAGGCTCGCCTGCGAAGACTGGAGGAGCACCGGCATTAGCGGATCATCAGCCTTGATTGTCCTCACGAGATCCAGTCCGGCATCCCTTTTCTCCATTTCAGGGGAATCATTCTTGTGAAGCACAAATCCGACATCAGAGATAACTCCAAGCAGGTTGGACTTGTATTTCTCGTACAGTTCTATTGCATCCCCGTAATTTGTTGCGAGCAAAATCTTTGGCCTTGAACGCTTGCGGAGCTTGCGCTGCTGCTCGCTGAAAGTGTCTTTCAGGAATTCCGCGCTCTGTTTCAGCACAAGCTTGTAAAGCTCAGGCAAGTATGTCGAATAGTAGCGCACGGAGTCCTCCACAAGCAATATTGCCTGCACTCCGACATTAAGTATGTCATTGTCAGCGTTTTCCCTGTCTTCAAACAGCTTGATTATTGCAACAATCAGTTCTGCGTTTCCATGCCAGCTGAAAATATAGTCAACATTGGTGGTGTCCTGGAGCGAGATGCATCTGTAAATCTCTTTCGAAAAATGCGTGAGCAGTACAAAGGGGATGTTCCGGCCAAGCCTTTTGAGCCAGCCTGCGAAATTGAAGACCTCGCGGTCGCCATGGTTATACATGCAGATGACCAGGTCTATGTCATCATTCTCGCTGATTATCTCCCGGGCCCTGTTGGAGTCAGGGGTCCAGATGAATTTCGGGGCATTGCTGAGGTTCAGGTCAATGTATTCCCGATATATCTGGGACTCAATCTGTCCGTCCTCCTCCAGTATGAATGCGTCGTAATTGCTGCATATCATCAGGATTTTGCGTATCCTGTACTTTATCAGTGAGACATAGTCAGTCTTTTTCAGCTCCCTGAGGCTTACCGGTTCGAACGCATTCATATTTCGTCTGTTTTGTCAATATATTCTCCGTCTGAATTCCGCAACTGTCACAGCTGTCGCAACCGCTGCGTTAAGTGATTCTGAACCAGGATCATCGGCAGGGTACGGAGGAATGAAGAGCCTGTCGGAAACAACCTTCCCCATGGCATCAGATATGCCTTCAGACTCATTCCCGACAACAATCATGACAGGGGAGTGCTCCCCTGTATCTAAAGTGTTCCTATAGATATTGTTCCCGTCAAGGAAGGTCCCGTATACCTTTCCCCCGGCACTGATGAAAGCCTCAGCCGTCTTTACAAGGTCACAATAGATGAGCCTGATTCTGAAAATCGCCCCCATTGTAGCCTGGACTACCTTAGGGTTATATACATCCACAGTATCATGTGTCGCATAGATTGCATCAATCCCGAACCAGTCAGCTATCCTGATTACAGTCCCGAGATTACCTGGATCACGCATGCTGTCAAGGCCGAGATAAAGTCCTTTTGATGGGTTCAGGAATGCATCGCAGCCATCAGGCTTCCTGATTACCGCAAGTACAGGAGAAGGTGATGCAAGCTGGCTGATACGTGACATGGCCTCTTCTCCGATTTCATTCCTACGGTATATCTTCTCTATGCTGCAGCCTGAGCGGACCGCCTCCTCGACAATCTTTTCACCCTCAGCTATGAAAAGCCCGGCCTCATCACGGAATTTCTTCTGCGACAAGGCCTTTATTCTCTTTATCTCATTGTTTGATATAGATGCGGACATTGCTTTTTCAATTAGTTTGCACCAGCATGGACCCTAATATCCGAGTATCTTCAGCATCGACTTGTAGGTCTGCTCCTTGCTGAAAAGCTTGGTCGTATATTCCCCGTTCTCATCACGGTCAATGATTATATGCTTCGGGGCAGGCTGCAGGCAATGCTTGATTCCTCCATATCCGGAAATCGACTCCTGATAGGCTCCTGTATGGAAAAATCCTATATATAGCGGGTCCTCCCGGTTGTCCATGCAAGGCATGAAGACTGCATTGGCATGTGCATCAGCATTATAGTAATCCTGGCTGTCGCAGGTCAGGCCGCCAAGGAATACCCTCTGATACTTCTCATTCCATTTATTTATAGGAAGGAGGATGAAACGCTGCTTTATTCCCCATGTGTCAGGAAGCGTGGTCATGAATGAATTGTCAATCATATACCAGCGTTCACGGTCATTCTGCTGCTTTACGTCAAGAATCTGGAAGATGGTTGCCCCGGACTCCCCGACAGTGAAACTTCCGAACTCAGTGAAGATGTTCGGTTCGTCAACCCCGCGGGAGTTGCACATTGTCTTTATCTGGCTGATTATCTCCTCTGCCATGTACTCGTACTCAAAATCCATGGCAAGCGAGTTCTTGATAGGGAATCCTCCTCCGATATTGAGCGAATCCAGTTCAGGGCACATAGCCTTGAGATCACAGTACACGCTTACGCATTTTGCAAGCTCATTCCAGTAGTAGGCTGTATCCCTGATACCGGTATTGATAAAGAAATGCAGCATTTTCAGATGGAATTTGCTGCTTTTGCTTATCACATTTTCATAGAACGGTACAATGTCGCTATAGCGGATGCCGAGCCTTGATGTATAGAAGTCAAAATTAGGCTCCTCCTCGGATGCGATCCTGATACCAAGGTTGATAGGCAGGTCAACCAGGTCGTCAAGCTGATAGAATTCGTTCAGGTTGTCGAGGACAGGGATTATGTTGTGCCATCCGTCATTGACGAAATTGGCGATGCCATCCACGTATGCAGGCTTCTTGAAGCCATTGCATATAATGAACAGGTCCTTGTCCACAACACCTTCTGCTTCAAGTGCCTCAATAAGGTTAAGGTCGAATGCGGAAGAGGTCTCGAGATGTATGTCATTCTTCATCGCCTCGCGCATGACAAATTCAAAATGAGAGCTTTTGGTGCAGTAGCAATAATGGTATGAACCCTTATAGTCCACCTTTGCCATAGCAACGTTGAACATCCTCTTTGCCCTCTGTATCTGGGATGAAATCTTCGGGAGATATGAAATCTTCAATGGGGTACCATACTGGTTGATTATGTCCATCATGTTGATGTCATGGAAATACAGCTGGCCGTTCTCCACCTTGAACTCATCCTGCGGAAACTCAAACGTCTGCTCAATCAGATCAATATACTTATCCTTCATTTCTGGTAATGTAATTAAGTCGGTTCTGCTTTCTACAGTGCTATCCGGCAGAGCCGGATTTCCAAAAGCGGGGACAAATTTATCATATATATTTGTTATTCCTAAATATTTGTGGCAAAATTTTTGACTTTACGGCAGATTGCGATAAATTTGCGTGGTTTTATACAATATGAAAAGATTTGCATATCCGATATACCTCCTCTCATTGCTGATGACTGCCTTTTCCTGCAGCACGACAAAGGTCCTGCAGGACGGTGAATACCGCCTTGCACGCAACAAGGTTGAGATAAGCAATGACAAGAAATTTGCCATCAGCCAGATAGAGCCATATCTGAAACAAAAGCCCAATTCATATGTCATATTCGGATGGAACCCTTTTCTCAATGTCTATAACTGGCAGAATGGAAAGGGGAAAGGCTGGGACAGATTCATCCAGAAGATAGGCGTGGCACCTGTTGTATATGATCCCGATATGGTGGAAAGCTCCATAACCAATGTAAAGAACAGGCTTGAATACCTTGGCTACTATGGATCCAAGGTTACCAGCGAAGTGGAAGTGCATAAGAAGAAGGTTACGGTAAAATATGACATTGAATTAGGTAAACGTTTCGTCATAAGCGACATTAGATATACCATCCCGGAAGGGGAGTTCAGCGGAGACTATTTTGCTGACACCTCGTCAGTCACTGTACATAAGGGAGACTACCTTTCAGAGGAATCTCTTGAGAAAGAGACTGCCAGGTCAAGTGAATATCTCAGGAACAAGGGATATTACAGCTTCAACAAGAATTATTTCTTCTTTGAAGCTGATACCACGTCAGTCAGGGACAGCGCGTTACTGGAACTTACAATAAATGAGTACACAAGGAACGAGACAGAAAAGGAGGCTGTGCCTTTCAGGAAATTCAAGGTCAACAATGTCAGTGTAAACTATCCCAAGAGCCTGAAAGTGAGGGAAAAAGTAATTCGTGACCTCAATACGATCATCCCTGGAGACACTTACAATGAAACAGATATAAACAACACATATTCAAGGCTTTCTGCCCTGCGCATATTCAGCAGTATAAATATCGAGATGAACCAGGTGGACACTAACCTCGTTGATTGTTCCATCAATCTTGCACAGACAAAGCTGCAGGGCTTCAAGGTAAACCTGGAGGCCTCCGTCAACTCTACCGGGCTTATGGGAGTGTCACCACAGGTTTCGTATTACCATAAGAATATATTCCATGGAGGTGAATGGCTGAACCTGAGCTTCATGGGCAATTTCCAGTTCAAGTTCAACGATCCTGCGCGCTCTACAGAGTTCGGAGTCTCTGCCGGATTGAGCTTCCCGAAATTTCTTGGACTTCCCTACAGGCTGTTCAACGGGCCTTCTATCCCGCGGACAGACGTGAACCTGTCATACAATTACCAGAACCGTCCGGAATATACCAGAAATATAATATCCCTGTCATATGGCTACAACGGAAGCTACAGGGGGCATCTTTTCTATCAGGTATATCCAATACAGCTCAATGTAGTGCGTCTTTTTGACCTTGACGAGAATTTCTTCACTTCGCTGTCAAATGATCCGTTCATGAGGAATGCATACCAGAACCATTTCGACCTTGGCCTTGGAAGCAACCTCTATTACACTACCAATACTGATGTCAGCCCAAAGACTTCATTTTTCTATACCAGGCTGCAGCTTGACCTCTCCGGAAATCTGCTCAGTGCCTTCAAACCCCTGATGCACAGGGACGGTGACGGTGCCGGAATAATCTGGAACACACCGTATTCCCAGTATGTAAGGACAGAGCTTACGCTTGGCAAGACATGGAGATTCGGGCGTAACAACGGACAGGCAATAGCGGCAAGGGTTGTGGGCGGAGTCGGCTATGCATACGGCAACAGTACGGCACTGCCTTTTGAGAAGCATTTCTATGTCGGTGGAGCCAACAGCCTTCGTGGATGGCAGGCGCGCTCAGTCGGACCAGGTACTTCCCCTAAGGATTCTTCGTTTGTAATTCCGAACCAGACAGGTGACATAAAGCTGGAGGCAAACCTGGAATACCGTTTCAGGATGTTCTGGAAAATTCATGGTGCCGCATTTGTGGATGCAGGAAATGTATGGACATTCAAGGAATCTGCAGATTTGGCGGAGGGAAGGTCCTCTGTGCTGACTTCTGCCAATTTTGCCAGGTCCATTGCGATGAACTGGGGAGTCGGGCTGCGCGTTGATCTTGATTTCCTCGTTGTACGTGTAGATCTTGGGCTGAAGCTGCATGATCCTTCCCGTGAAGAGAGATGGCTGCGGCCAGTACAGTGGTTCAGGCGTGACGGGTTTGCTATCCACTTTGGTGTCGGATATCCGTTTTAACCCCCGGAGCTTCACTCCGACCCCTATTAGGGGTGATTCGGCATTCACTTCGTTCATGCCGGTGGCATTTTCGGCTTTCCGACTTTTCCTTGAAAAGTCCCGCCCCGGCCACGGCGTCTGGTGACGCCTTCGGCACTTTGTGCCTTTACCTTACAGTCTATTCCATTAAATCAATCAAAAGTTTACACAAAACTGTTGCATTTCAGGAATTGGAGACATATTGCAGCAGAGAATGTTCTATTTTGAAGTCGTTTTCATGGAGCATTCCCGTTCAGCAGGTTCCCAATGTAACGACAAAAAGCACATTGGGAACCATGAGCTTCTATAAGTTATTGATAGATAATTTATTGTGATTTGCCATAGTTCCCAATGTAACAAATAACTGTACGTTGGGAACTGTGCGCTTTCATAAACAATTGACGACGACCAAGTTATGGATTTCTATGGTTCCCAATGTAACGAAAAAAAGCACATTGGGAACCATGAGCTTTTATAAGTTGTTGATAGATAATTTATTGTGATTTACCCAAGTTCCCAATGTCACAAATAACTGTACATTGGGAACTTTGCACTTTCATAAACAATTGATGGCGACCAAGTTATGGATTTCTATGGTTCCCGATGTAACGACAAAAAGTACATTGGGAACCATGAGCTTTTATAAGTTGTTGATAGACAATTTATTGTGATTTACCCAAGTTCCCAATGTCACAAATAACTGTACATTGGGAACTTTGCACTTTCATAAACAATTGATGGCGACCAGGTTATGGATTTCTATGGTTCCCAATGTAACAAAAAGATGCCGTTGGGAACCTTATTTCCCCATAAACTACTGATAGATAGCATGTTGTGATTTATCACAGTTCCCAATATCACGAAAAAAAATAGATTGGGAACTGCGCGTTTTCAGAAAGCATTAATAATCAACATATTGTAAAATAACAAGGTTTCAAATATCACTCAAACGCCCATACTTCAACTCCACAAATGTACACCTGCAACTTTCCGATACCTGGAATGTGAAAACTGCAAGTGCACACAGATGAGAAAAAGATTAGTCTGTGATACCTTAAGTGATGCGTAAAACCATACC
The DNA here is from genome assembly GCA_023667095.1 of Bacteroidales bacterium. Classification (GTDB taxonomy): domain Bacteria; phylum Bacteroidota; class Bacteroidia; order Bacteroidales; family UBA932; genus Cryptobacteroides. The sequence continues at coordinate 267 of JAMPAT010000001.1, read as the reverse complement.
TGTTCCTGTTTTAGAAGCTTTCAAGGAGACGCCTATGGCTATTTAACGTGAATTCGATGAAAATTAACTAAAACAAAGTCAATTGTTTAGTTCCTTCTACGGTGCATACCCTGTCAAATTCAATCATAGGCTTCTTAGGGAAGAAGCAGTAGGCAGAGAGCGCGGCGATGAGGTTTACCGTGAAATTAACAACAGAACGGTGCCTGGAATGCTCAATCTGAGCCATGTTCTTGAGTTCGTTATTGACAGTCGGCAGCATGACTGTTG
>JAMPAT010000019.1 GCA_023667095.1 Bacteroidales bacterium | reverse complement strand
TTGTAGTTTTGATGTGTCTGCTTATTCAAATGCACAAAAAATTGCTATTTTACTAATATACAATTAATTATATTTAATCAATTTCGTCGAACTGACGTTATTTACGATAGTATTTAGGCCAGAAGGCAGACATCCGCGACTTTATTTCATCTTCCTTGCGGTTGTCAGCCGGTTCGTAAAGGACTGTACCGGAAAGGGATTCCGGCATAAATTCAAGGTCTGCCCAATGGCCCGGATAATCATGGGCATATCTGTAGCCGTCACCATATCCAAGCTCATCCATCAGTTTTGTCGGGGCATTTCGCAAATATAGGGGGACTGAGGCATCCGGACACTCCTTTGCAAGGGCAATCGCCTTGTCTATTGCAAGATACGCTGAATTACTTTTTGGTGACGTAGCCAGATATATTGTCGTCTCGGAAAGCGGGATCCTTGCCTCGGGCATACCTATGGTGTGAACAATCTTGAAGCACGAGTTTGCAAGGAGAAGGGCATTGGGATTTGCAAGGCCAATGTCCTCGGCTGCCAATATGCAAAGCCTCCTGGCAATGAATAGAGGGTCCTCACCACCGTTAAGCATCTTTGCGAGATAAAAGACAGCTGCATTCGGGTCGGAACCGCGCACACTCTTGATGAATGCGGAAATGATGTCATAGTGCATCTCACCGCCCTTGTCATATACTGCTATGTTTTCCTGGAGACATGATGCTACGACATTGTTGTCTATTGCAATCTTGTCATTTGCGCCGAATGAACCGACCACGATTTCAAGTATATTCAGCAATTTACGCGCATCGCCACCGCTATGGCGGAAAAGCGCACCCGTCTCCAGTACCTCAATGTCACGGTTCCTCAATATCTCGTCCGTCTTCAGTGCCCTGTCCAGAAGCCCCTGCAAATCAGCTGGTTCAAGAGATTTCAGAACAAAGACCTGACAACGCGACAGTAAAGGTGTGATTACCTCGAATGAAGGATTTTCCGTAGTCGCACCTATAAGGACAATGGTACCGTCCTCCACGGCACCGAGCAGAGCATCCTGCTGTGATTTGCTGAACCGGTGTATCTCATCGATGAAAAGGATTGGTGAGAGTCCTCCGGAAAACAAGGAATTTCCCCTGGCCTTGTCAATCACCTCACGAACCTCCTTGACCCCGGCACTGACAGCTGAAAGTGTAAAGAATTCCCGTCCAAGCGATTTCGCGACAATCCTCGCAAGAGTTGTCTTTCCGACCCCTGGAGGACCCCAAAGGATAAAAGAACTGAGATTTCCTCCCTTGATCATATTCGACAGGACACATCCTTCTCCTATGAGGTGCCTCTGCCCGGCATACTGTTCCAGGCTATGTGGCCGCATCCTTTCCGGAAGCGGCGGAAGCATCCTGCTCATTCCTATGTTTTCTTCGTAGTCCATTGCCAAATTTGTTGCAAAGTTAGCAAAATAAATACTAAATTCGCGCCCCGAAACGGAGTTTATCAGCATTATTATGTTCAAGAAAAAAACAAAGATTATCTGCACGATTTCAGACATCAACTGTGAAATCGACTTTATCAGGCAGCTTTATGAAAGCGGGATGAATGTTGCCCGCATCAATTCAGCGCATGCATCGATAGAAGGGGCACAGAGGGTAGTTGACAATATCAGGGCTGTCTCAGACAAGATTGGGATACTTGTGGATACAAAAGGTCCGGAAGTCCGTCTTACGGCAATGGAGTCCGCAGTCGGTTTTGTGGCAAAGGAAGGCGATACCTTATATATAAAGGACGGCCCGGAGAAGGCAAGCTCATCACAGGCACTCTACACGACCTGCCAGAGCTTCGTCAATGACGTTCCATCCGGAGCGCATATACTTATAGACGATGGTTCAGTAGACCTGCTCGTGGAAGAAAAGACAGTTGATACGCTGGTCTGCAGGGTCTGCAACAACGGTGTGATCAAGGGAAAGAAGAGCGTGAATGTGCCAAACGTCCATATCTCGCTTCCTGCACTGACTCCAAAGGACAAGCAGTTTGTGGAATGGGCAATACATGCAGACATTGACTTTATCGCGCATTCATTCGTCAGGACTAAGGATGACCTGATAGAGATCCAGGAAATCCTTGATGCCCACAGGAGCCACCTTAAGATAATCTCAAAGATAGAGAACCAGCAGGGGATAGACAATCTTGATGAAATCCTCAGCTATTGCTATGGAGTGATGGTTGCAAGGGGAGATCTTGGAGTTGAAATCCCTGCAGAGAGGATTCCTCTTCTGCAGAAGCATATCATTGAGAAATGCCGTGCCAGGAAAAAGCCTGTCATCATCGCTACCCAGATGCTTCACAGCATGATTGAGAACCCTCGTCCTACAAGGGCGGAGGTGACGGATGTTGCAAATGCCATTTTCCAGAGGACTGATGCCATAATGCTCAGCGGTGAGACAGCAAGCGGAAAATATCCTGTAGAGGCAGTCAATACAATGTGCAAGATTGCAAAGGAGGCTGAAAAAAGCGTTGACACGTCACTTGACCTGAACCTCGAAAAGGTGACAAAGCCTATAGCTGCGGTATTGGCCCGCTCCCTTGTGGCATCTACACAAAAGATACCGGTAAAGGCAATAATCTTTGACACATGGACAGGAAGGACTGGACGCTACCTCGCCGAGTTCAGACCAAAGGTACCGATCTATGCAATGTGCTACAATGCCTTTACCATGCGTGAGCTTGCGCTGACATACGACATATATTCCTATAAGTTCGACATACAGAAAAGCAAGGAGGATTTTGTCAACAACTCCATAGAGATTCTCAAGAATGACGGGAAGATTGCTGCAGGTGACCTTATAGGATTCATCGGAGGAAGCTTCAATGATGAGCTTGGAGCCACATACATGGAATTCAAATATGTCCAGTAAGGATATGCTAACAAAAATGTTATAACAACTAACTATTTTGTTATATAAACTGATTTAAAATAAAATACATAATCATGAATAATATTGCTGACAATATCCGCTATGTGGGAGTCAATGACCATGGCAAAGTGCTTTTCGAAGGACTGTGGCCTCTCCCTTACGGCGTAAGCTACAACTCATATCTTGTCGTTGATGACAAGATTGCCCTCATAGATACAGTTGAAGCCGATTTTGCAGAGGAGTTCCTCGGCAACATAAAGGCCGAGATAGGGGACCGCAAGATTGACTATCTGATCGTGAACCACATGGAGCCGGACCATTCATCGCTTATGGCCAGGATCCGTGAAGAGTATCCTGACATCACAGTTGTTGCCTCACAGAAGGCGCTGCCGATGATTGCCGGCTACCATGGGATGACTGAGAATGTCAAGGCAGTTGCAGATGGAGAGGAGCTTTCACTGGGAAGCAGCACATTGTCGTTCTATCTGACACCGATGGTACACTGGCCTGAGACTATGATGACGTATGCAGCCGGAAGCAAGACATTGTTCAGCGGTGATGCATTCGGTACATTCGGCGCTGTTGACGGAAACATTTCAGATGCTGCCGGTGCGATGCTCCATGGATACTCCGGAGAGCATAAAGGCTGTGCAGCTGAATTCCGGGAGGAGATGATACGTTACTATTCCAACATAGTCGGCAAATACGGTGTTCCTGTGCAAAATGCACTCAAGAAGCTCGGGGCTCTGGAAATAGGACGCATCTGCAGCACCCATGGTCCGGTATGGGAGAACGGGAGGGCCGAAGTAATCAGCCTTTACGACATGCTGAGCAGGTATGAGGGCGAAAGGGGAGTCTGCATAGTATATGGAAGCATGTACGGTAATACCGCGAAAGCAGCAAAGGCCATTGAAGCTTCACTAATAGAAAAGGGGATTCCATATGCAATACATGACCTCTGCCAGGAGAATCTTTCCTATGCATACCGTGACGCATTCAAGTTCAACACCATGATTGTCGGTTCACCTACCTATAATGCTGAAGTTTTCCCGCCTGTGGAGACATTCATGAGGGGAATTGCATCACGCGGACTGAAAAAGAGAAGGTTTGCAGCTTTCGGTTCCTACACCTGGGCAGGGGCAAGTGTACGTCTCCTGAATGAAGCTGCATCAAAGCTCGGATTTGAGCTGCTAAGTGACGGGATGTCATTCGCACAGGCATTCAACGGCTCACGCGACAATGATGCAATGGAGTCCATTGTCGGGAATATCTGATGATGAACGCCATATATAAAGGATAGGTAAGTCTGCCTCTAACATATATCCCCCTGCCAGAGTGAATTCAGGCAGGGGGATTTTCAAATTTTGGGGCTATTGGACAGCCTTTTTCTCTGTTTGCCGGTACAAGTATTAGCGGAAATCCTTGTCCTTACGTTTGCTGACATTGAATACAAGGCCGAAATTGAGGCCAAGGTTGATGTCGTTTAACGGAATCCCTATATTGATTGGGCTCTCAGGTACAATTGATTTCGAGAAACGCGTAGGGATGCTGTCCATTCCGAGGTAGAAGCTGAGTGCACGGCAATGCAGATTAAGTGCTGCACCGAATGTTGAACCGAAATTAGAATAGGCATAGCTTCCCGAGAGCGCAAATGCATTTCCGAAAGCAAAATTCAGCGAGACACGTCCTTCTGTCCAGCTATGCGCACCCTGTATCCTTGATGTCAGGAGGGCACCGACAGACATCCCATTCCAGAACGGCATCTTGTACTGTACTCCGGCATGAATTGTTGCCGCAAGCATCTCAGTATAGCTGCGGTTGTCTTTCCTGTAAAGGTTTATAAGCTCAAGAAGGTCATCTCCGATATGCTCGAACTGCTTGCCTATGCTGTTGTCGCTGTCACCGTCAAAGGAAAAATTGTCGAATCCCTTGAATGACCACGGGTTGTTGTCAGTTACGGCATATATTGAATTCTTCCATGAAATGAATCCAAGGTCAAGTACAGAAGCAGAGACAGTAAGGCCTTTCAGCACTTCAAAGGAGAATCCAAGGTCAAGGGCAGCACCATATCCTCCTATCATAGAAGGGATACTGCTGAAAATCTCATTCTCGTCAGCAAATTTTATTTCCTTGAAATTGATCTGGTCCGGACGCTGTCCCTTGTCTGCACCGCCGGTCTCTGAATAGGTCGGTACCTTGACAATTCCGCCTCCGCTGACCCTCATGGTACCGTTTGCATTGACGCGCCATTCGCTTTCTGTCATGTCAATGTTCATCTGGTCAAGCTGCACCCTTGCATCTACAAGGCCTACAATGAATTTGAGCTTTCCTCCGACAGAAATCTTCCTGTTGATTCTCTGTGAATGTCCGAGAGAAAGTTCAAGGTATGCCTTTGCCCTGAGGCCTATACTGCTGATGTCATAGTGCTGGGATGCCCCTGGACTCTTCATGAAGGCAAAGAGGTCACGCGGAAGGTTCACCGAGGTATTCGCCTTCATGTTCAGCTCTACAGTTGTGAAGCCGTTCTTTTTGCCCCATGCACCTATTGAGAATATTGAGGTGGATACATTTGCTCCGAGCAGGTTGTTCCTGTGCAGCCTGCCGAGAAATTCCCTCTCGCCCACGCTGCTGCTCATGAAAGTTGTCAGCTTCCCGTCTGCCGTAGGATAGAGAAGCTTGCTCATTCCTATGTTGGACTGTATCCCGACATTCATATATCCAAGTGCAGGAATAGTGAAATAGCTCCTGGCACTGGCAAAGGCAGGGTTCATCTGATGCCTGAAATTATAGGCATCAAGGAAATATGCAGTACGCATAGGCTCCTGGGCAACAGATGCCACAGAGAATGCCATGGCCAATGTAAATATACAGAATATCTTCTTCATAGCCTTATTCGTCTAAATTGTTGTTGCTGTCATATAGTGACAATGTTCCGGAAGCGCCTCCAACAACCCTTGCAGAAACATTCTGCAGCTGGATTCCATGCTTTTCATTGAGAGTCAGACCCTCGATTCCGTCCTTTCCTGAACCGGTAAGGGATGCTGAGAGCCTTATTCCGTCAAGCGACTTTATTGCATCCAAAGTTGCAGAAAGCGTAATCTTGACAGGCGTATACACTGGATTCTGCTCTGTGGCCGCATCTACACTTCCTTCTATGCTTAAGCTGATGCCTGACTTTATTTCATTACCGTCCAGATCGATAGGCTTTGCGTCAAGGGAGACATTCAGAGGGATTGTATTCATCATGGTGAATTTAAGCTCAACCTTCTCCAGGCTTACGGTCAGGCTTCCATCCTTCTCATCTTCTTCCTCTTTGTCACCATCTGCTGAAAATGCTTCGTTCCAGCCCTTTATGTCAGTGTCATAGACTAGTGACAGTTCGCGTCCGAATGCGAGGGGAGCATTGAGTCCATATTGCATCTGGACGGAATAATTTCCGCTTCCGGTGCCAAGGCTGATATCCATGAACTCTTCAGGATCTGTCGATACCGTGATGTTGTCAATCTTGACTGTATCAGGTATTGTCCCCAGGAATCCGCCAAGTGCAGGTACAGCTATGTCTGTCTCTCCATCCGCCGTCTGGCCGGTCCCTTGCCTTGAAACATAGATCCTGCCTTTTCCGACCGGCAGGATTACCGGCTCTGTCCTGTTGCCTGCCGGTCCATTTGCACCTATATGTATATATGAGTTCTCAACTTTTCCTGTAATGGATCTGAGATCTGCATCAAGCTCTGCCGTGAAAGGAGTGGAGTTGTCCATGTCAAGCCAGACGACAGGATTCCAGAAATCAAGCCTTATGTTGTCACCTGCAAGGAATTCCGGTATCTCGTCAAGTGTTATGGACTGAGGATCGAATTCCCGGGAAATATCCAGCTTTGCCTCAATGCGTTCCACTTCCAGGGTCTTCATGTCTACATTCATTTTCATCCTGACCATTGAAGGCACAGGGTTGAAATCCTTAAGGTCAAGCCCTGCAGAACCTTTTACAGTGACATGGTCATTGAGTATGAGGCTGCGTGAGTTCCCGTCAGAGGTTATTCCATGTCCCGGCACGCGGCCAAGGTCAATCCTGACAATACGTATCTCAATGGATGTCATCAGGGTAGACTTGCTTATGACAATGTCATCTGAAAGGGTCGCGATGTTCCCTCCGGATACTGTAATGCTGCCCTTGGACTTGTCTGTAGGCTCGATTGTCATAAAGTCCGGGAAAATGATCTGGAGACCTTTTTTCAGCGTAAGGCTTCCTGATTCCAATATAAATCTGTAGTCTATGACAGAATTCACATCGGCACATTTAAGGTCAACCACTTCTGCAGGAAGCTCTGCGCTGATTTCGATATCCATCTGAGGATCACTGCTGTCCTGTGCCTTGATCTGGAATTCCAGCATGGTATTGCCCTGGATGTCAGACGGATCCATACCGACAAACCGGGGATCTATATAGAAGCCGGATTCTATATTCTTAAGTGTCTGTCCCTCAAAGTCAAAGGAGGGGAGGGCAACATCAATGTCAACCGGGTCTCCACCGTCAAGACGGATTACATAATTGCCGTCAGCATCTGTCATTACTGGATTTTTCGTGTCAGTTTCATCAAGTTCGAGGAAGTCACCGATTGCAATAAACTCAGAATTTCCTACCGGAAGACTGACATCTACGTTAAAATCTACTGATATATCCTTGGTCAGGTCATAGCGGTCATCTGTACACGAAGTGACAGCAGAAATTCCCAAAGATACAACCAGCGCAGCCGGAATTGCTGCCAATTGTCTTCTTTAATACATATCTTTAGCTTTTTAAGTTCGTAAAAACGCGCAAAGATATTCAATTCCGGATAATTGGCATAATTTATTTGCATCCATCGTCAAAATCGGCATATTAACAAGATTTTCCGCGCCAAGATGCTGCTGTTTGATATGGCCATCCAGGAGAGCGGACTCTCAAATTCTGCCGTGATTTTCTGTGGTGTGATTATATGGCAGAGCTATTGCAAGAATTGCATGCAGCTACAGGTTTAAAGAAATAAATTTTGTCATACAATTTATATTATGTTAACCAAATGATGAAAAACTGCCCTATCAATAAAATTGCAGTTGCTACGGTAAGATTTTTGCATGCTGTCACGCCGCCTGAAAAACCGCCCGACTGCAAGGACCGGCAATGACAGGAAAAACACGCAACCATGAAAAACAGGGTCTACATAATTGCAGCAGCTGCCGTCATTGCATTCTGTGCATTGGCCGGGCAGCATGATGCGGTTTCCGGAACTGGCTTTTCATCTGCTGCGGAAAGCATTGAATCTCTATGCAAAGACGGCACTGCCGAGGACAGATACACTGACTACAACGAGGCATTCATCTGCTGCAGCACATCCGGTATCAGCTCAGCCAGGACACAGACAGTCAATGCCTTGCCTAGGCATACAGTCACATTCAAGCGTAATGCTGCGGCCAAGGATGCAAACTTTAAGTCAGGCAAGTCACTAGGACTCAATTCTGTATATAATTTCCATTCACAGCTCGGGCTCTTCCCGTCCGGACTCAATTCAAGGAGCCACTCATTCATCAGGATGTGCAGGCTCACAATATAGCATACCTTTCCCCTTCTTGAACCTTCCGGAGCGTCAACAGGATGCCAGTCTCCGGCTCTACGGGATATATTCCAATGGTATCCCATCAATATTCATTTATCTATAATATCAGGAAATGGAAAAGGAATTTATCAGGGTACGCTCTGCCAAGAATTTGGCCGTATCCATATCGCTGGCTGTAGCCGGCATTGCAATGGTAGCTATACCAACTTCAGTATCAATCAATATCGCAGGATTTACACTTGCAGCAACAGGCATAGCCCTGTTCTTTACAATGAAATCTGCATACAAGGATAAGGAGACAGGAAAAATTTACTGCAGGAAACAAAAATATTTCCAGAAGTCACAGAAAGAAGCTCTTCTAAAGGCCTTAGGCTCACATGACAACGGGATTATAGACATACCTTCCAACGAAAATGCAGACGGGCTCAAGGCTGATTTCTACTATAGCGCAAAGGAGAGTTCTGCATATGTAAGGATATACGAATATGTCCCCTATCAGTATGTGCCTGCATCACAGATGTTCGAATGTCAGGCAGGCCGTCTGGAAAAATTCATAGGATAGCCAGGGTATGGAATATGTAATTCTTGTCGCAGCACTTGCAGCTATAGTCATAGGGGCTGACTGGCTGATTGACGGTGCTGTGGCCATAGCAAGGAGGCTCCATATCTCGGATTTCGTGATAGGTGCCGTCATAATAGGCATGGGGACATCACTTCCTGAGCTGATTGTCAGTGTCATAGGTGCAGCAGAAGGCAACACGGACGTTGCTGTCGGAAATGTGGTAGGCTCAAATATATTCAATGTACTTGCGATTTTCGGACTGACATCTCTGATAATGCCGATATCGATACCGAAGTCTAACATGAAGTTTGAGATACCGTTCTGCATATTTGCCACAATAATGCTGATACTCATGACCTTCAACTTTTTCAACGGCAGCTCCCCTGTTATCGGAAGGCTTGACGGAATTGTGCTGATACTGATGTTCATGTTCTTCATGGCACTGTCATTAACACGTGGCAGGAAAACAACAGTACAGCATCATGACAGCACAGAAACACATGGAGACAGCACCTCTGCCTCTGTGTGGCCCGCCATATTGAAGACCGCAGCGGGAATGGCAGTCCTTGTCACAGGGTGCCATTTCTTTGTGGACGAAGCGGTCGCAATTGCCAGGAACATAGGAGTCGGGGACGCTTTCATATCAATAACATTGATAGCATGCGGTACTTCACTTCCTGAGCTTGCAGCCTCTATTGCAGCTGCTGCCAAAAAGTCACCACAGATGGCCCTCGGCAACATCATCGGCTCCAATATATTCAATATCACCCTTATACTCGGTATCAGTTCACAGATATCCCCCCTTGCGGCAAGAGGGGTTACCATCATTGACTACCTTGTAATGCTTGCGGCGACATTGATGACGCTTGTGTGCGGGATCCGTGGAAAATCATCGCGTACAGGAGGCGCATTCATGTTCACATGCTTCGTGGCCTACAACATATACTTGATAAAAGCCCAGCTATGAGACCAGCATTAATGCAAATTTGTTATATTTGCAGGCTAATTTAATTTGATATGCCAAGAAAACATAAAGAAATAATATTGGAAAATGTCACTATTGAAGCGGTGGCAGCAGAAGGAAAAGCACTTGCCCACATTGACGGGGCAGTGCTTTTCGTACAGTTTGCAGTCCCCGGTGACATAGTTGACGTAAAGGTAACAAAGAAGAAAAAGAGCTACATGGAGGGATATATCCTGCGTATGGTATCCCCCTCTCCGGACCGCCTGGAACCGTTCTGCAGCCACTTCGGCATCTGCGGAGGGTGCAAGTGGCAGCCTCTTCCGTACAGCATGCAGCTACAGGCAAAGCAACAGCAGGTATATGACCAGCTGGTAAGGATCGGCCATCTTGACGTGCCTGAAATCATGCCTATAGTCCCGTCTGGACAGACACAATACTATCGCAACAAGCTGGAATTCACATTTTCGCAGCGAAGATGGATTGAAGAGAGCGAAAATCCGGAGACGATTTCCGAACAGGACAGGACCGGACTTGGATTCCATGTCGGACGCTTTTTTGACAAGGTCCTGGATATCAAGCACTGCTACCTCCAGAAAGATCCTTCAAACACAATCCGGCTCTTCATAAAGGACTATGCCATCAAGAACGGGCTGTCATTTTTCAATATAAGGGAGCATACAGGATTCCTGCGCAATATGTTCATCCGTACAGCTGAGAGCGGTGATGTAATGCTGATAATCTGCTTCTATCACGAGGATGCGGAGGCAAGGACTGCACTCCTTGATGCTGTGTCGGCTGCATTTCCACAGATCACTTCCCTTTATTATGTCATAAACGGCAAGGCGAACGACTCCATTTCCGACCAGGAATGTGTCCTGTATAAGGGCCAGGAGTCGATATATGAGGAAATGGAAGGGCTGAGATTCAAGATCGGGCCCAAATCCTTTTACCAGACAAATACTGCACAGGCCTACAGGCTCTACAGCGTGGCACGTGAATTTGCAGGCCTTACAGGAAAAGAGGTTGTCTATGACCTCTATACCGGCACAGGGACAATAGCGCAATTCGTCTCCTCAAGGGCCTCAAAGGTGATAGGAATCGAATATGTACCTGAAGCCATCAGGGATGCCAAGGAAAATGCAAAGAACAACGGGATAGCAAACTGCGACTTTTATGCAGGCGACATGAAGGATATCCTGACAGACAGCTTTGTCGAAGAACATGGACATCCGGATGTGATAATCCTTGATCCTCCAAGGGCCGGAATACATCCGGATGTAGCTAAGGTAATACTTAATGCCGCACCGTCCAGGATGGTATATGTCAGCTGTAACCCGGCGTCACAGGCAAGGGACCTGGCCATACTGAGTGAAAAATATGAGATTACCGCTGTAAGGCCGGTGGACATGTTCCCGCATACGCACCATGTGGAAAATGTCGTTGCCATGCGCCTGAAGGCAGAGGATGATGTTCTGGATATTCTATAAATTTACATCCCCTATTATAACAGATACATATGCTTGTCAATATACTTATACTGATTGCAGGTCTCCTGATGATACTTCTCGGGGCAAATTACCTTGTTGAAGGTTCCTCCAGCATAGCAAGGAAATCCGGCATCAGCGAATTTGTAATAGGCCTTACAATTGTCGGGATCGGCACATCTGCTCCGGAAATGGTAGTCAGCTTCATGTCATCGTACATGGGAAACTCAGATGTTGCAATAGGCAATATCGTAGGCTCCAATATATTCAACACCATGCTTATATTGGGAATAACCGCCATTATAATGCCATTGAAGATTACAAGGGCAAACCTGAGGAGGGACATACCTATGAATATCATTGCCACCATGCTCCTGATACTTTTCGGACTGAACCATTCGATATTCGGTGTCGGAAACAACAGCGTCAGCCGGATTGACGGTGTGATACTGCTTGCATTGTTCATATACTACATCTTCATATCTTTCCGAAAGGACCATTCAGCTGCAGCTGAAGAAGGCAATGACATCCCAAAACTATATTCTGCATGGGTTTCCGCTATCATGATCGCCGGAGGTCTTGCCGGACTGATATTCGGAGGACGCCTGTTTGTAAATTCAGGTGTGGAGATAGCAAGGGCATGCGGTGTCCCTGACGCTTTCATAGCCATAACACTCATGGCAGGAGGGACATCATTCCCGGAGCTTGTGACGTGCATAATCGCTGCAGCGAAGAAACGCGGACAGCTTGCCCTTGGCAATATCCTTGGCTCAAATATCTCAAATGTGCTCCTTATTGTGGGAGGCTCAGCCATAATCAGGCCACTGCATATTTCCGGAGTTACACCTGTGGACATGGGAGTGATGCTGCTTGCGGCCATATTCCTGCTTTCATGCTCATACCTGTTCCAGAAGAAAAGGCTGGACAAGATAGAGGGATGTATCCTGCTTGCAATGTGGATAGCCTATATGGCGTGGCTCATGATGTCCATCTAAACAGATTAAGAAATGGGAAAACTTTACGATGAACTGATCAAGGACTACAGGGTCAAGGAAGGCCTCAAGACATGTATCAACTGCGGTACATGCACGGCGATATGTCCTGCAGCCGAATTCTACAGATACGATCCTCGCCGCATTGTGGACATAGTACAGAGCAAGGACGAGGAAGAGATAGAGAAACTGCTGAAAAGCGAAGTCATATGGTATTGCGGAGAATGCATGTCGTGCGTCACGAGATGCCCGAGGAAAAACGGACCTGGACTTGTGATAATGGCATTGCGCAACCTCTCTGCAAAGCTTGGATATTTCACTTGCTCAGAAAAGGGGCGTCAGCTCTACCCTCTTACACGGATGCTGACAGGCAATATCCTTAACTATGGATACTGTATCTATCCGGAGACATTCAAATGGGAGGACCATGTTGAGTCGGGCCCTGTCTGGAAATGGCATACGGAGCATCTGAAAGACAATTATGAAAGGCTTGGGGCAAACTACCAGGGCAAAGGCCCTGGAGTCCTCAGGAAAATTCCCCAGGAATCCCTTGATGAGCTTAAGGCAATATTCGATGTTACAGGAGGTACCGAACGTATCGAGACTGTCGAGAAGTTCTCACGGATGAAAGCCGGGGAGATGGGTCTTACAATGGAGGAATATTTCCGCAAGACATTCGAGGAATCCTCCCCAGGCCACCTCAATGAAGAATAATGCTGCTCCAGTGCAATGCCGGAGCCATAAATATAAAGGACTGAATTAATGATATACCAGGGAAAACAGAAAATATGGAGTGACTATCAGAAAGAGATTCCTGACAATCACTGGTTCTATGTACGAAGCTGTATCAGGCAGAATTTCTTTCCTGCATCGGAAAAGATGTTCCTTGAGATATGCAAGAACGTACTGGGAAAGGATTTCTATGAGACAGAGCATCATACGACTTGCGGAGGCATCGCCTATCACTGCGATACAATCCCTCAGGAGACTGTAATGACGATAGTGGCCCGCCAGTTCGCGCTTATGACTGAGGCAGGATATGAGAACTATGTGGCATCATGCATCACATCTTTCGGCAACTATATCGAGATACTCAAGACATGGGACGAGTTCCCTGAGCTTGAGACACGTATCCGTGAACTGCTATGGAAAGCCTGCCGCAGGGAATTCAAGCGTCCGAAATATATAGCGCATGCAAGCGACATAATATACAAGTTCCGCAACGAGATCGCCGAGAAGGCCAGATTCCGCCTTGTGGACAAGGAGACCGGAGAACCGCTCCGTGTAGTGGAGCATATCGGATGCCATTATTCCAAGATGTTCCCGTCAAAGGGAATCGGCGGTGCAGAATATCCTTATGTACTCTGCGGAATGATAGAGAGCTGGGGCGGGAATGTCATCGACTATCCTGAAAGGAGGCATTGCTGCGGCTATGGCTTCCGCCAGTACCATGTCAAGGCAAACCGTGGCTACTCCATCTCGAACACACACAAGAAATTCGAGTCAATGGAGCCATATCATCCAGACATGATTATAACCAACTGCCCCGGATGCCCGTATTTCCTTGACAGATGGCAGTATGCAATCTCTGAAATGGAGGGCAGGACATACGGACGCAACGGATACGGAATCCCTGTCTTCACATACGAGGAGATTGCCGGGCTTGTGCTTGGATATGATCCATGGGACCTTGGACTGCAGCTGCACCAGGTCGCCGTAGAGCCGCTTCTTGACAAGATAGGCATAGAATACGACCCGGAAAGCAAATACAAAGGGCTGAACCAGAAAGACCTTATGAAGCCGGGACTTCCAAATGTACTGAAATGCTGCTAAACCGTTATTGTGTATGAAACCTAAAGAAAATATTGTAATAGTCGGGGGGGGTATCGCCGGTCTGGAGGCTGCAGGGCAGCTTCTCAAGCTTGGCTACAACCCTATCGTTATAGAAAGGCAGGACCACCTTGGGGGCCATGTCGCAGAATGGAACAGGCTGTTCCCTGACATGACACCTGCATCGGAAGTTGTCAGAAGGCTTGTGGAGCAGTCCTCAGAGGCAAATATATTCCTAAATACAGAGATACTTTTCATAAACCGTCTGAAAGACAGGTATAATGTCATGCTGTCCAACGGCATTTCAATCATAGCGCGCATCCTTCTCTTCACAACAGGTTTCAAACTGTTCGATGCAAGCAAGAAGGAAGAATATGGCTATGGTATCTACGATCAAGTGATTACAAACCGTGACCTTGAGCATTGGTTCAACTACGGAAATGACAAGAGAATCGACAGATCTGACATGAAGGCTGTCGGATTTGTACATTGTGTAGGCTCACGCGACGAGAAGGCAAGGAACCCGCAATGCTCAAAGGTGTGCTGCATAACTGCAATCAAGCAGGCAATAGAGATAAAGCAGAAATTCCCGGATGCAATGGTATATTGCTTCTATATGGACCTCAGGATGTTCGGAAAGAAATACGAGGATTTCTATATCAGTGCGCAGCGTGACTATGGCATCCGCTTTATCCGGGGACGTGTCTCCGAGGTCAGCGAGAATATAGACGGAAAAGTAATAGTAAAGGCTGAGGACACCCTTGCAGGGAAGCCTGTAAAGGTTACCCTTGACCTGCTTGTCCTCATGTCAGGCATTGTATGCAATCCTGACAGCTCAAAGGTCACAGGCATGATAGAGCTTCCCCTGGACACTGACGGGTTCCTCAAGAGCCGCGACAACGTGGCCGACATCACTGCTTCTCCAAAGGAAGGCGTGTTCTATGCAGGAACCTGCACCGGTCCGAAGACCGTACCGGAAACCTTGGCAGAGGCACGCTCCGCAGCCCTGGAGATACATTCATACCTAAACGAAAGATAGCATGGACTTCGGATTTGGAATAGCACCGAGTTCAGCTGTCAACCTGGACAAGGTGGACCTCGGTAAATTTGAGCGTCTGCATGAACTGGAGCCGGATGTATATAAATGTATGCAATGCGGCTCGTGCAGTGCAACATGCATTGCCGGCAGATTCAGCGGAATGAGTGTCAGGAAAGTGCTGCATGCCCTGCAGCGCGGCAAGGAAAAGGATGCAATAGCCATGGTCAAGGGCTGCATGCTCTGCGGCAAATGCTCAATGGTATGCCCGCGTGGCATCAATACAAGGCATGTGATACTGGGCATCTGCCGGCTTTATGGGGAGGAAGCGAGATGAGAGAAAGATTCCTGGCCGGATACAATGACTTTGTACTGCCGTTCCTTATAGGAATGGTATTCATCCTGTCATACTGCATTGTCGGTATGATAAGGATAATACTCCAGCTTCCGCATGAAGACAGGAGGAAATTCTTCATATCGCTCATTACACCGAAGACAGTCTGGAAAAATATCAAGGACATATTCTGCAAGTGTCTGCTGCATACTGACATATGGAAGCGCAACAAGCTTTTGGGCTATATGCACTCCAGCATCGCATTCGGATGGTTCATGCTTATCCTGATAGGCCATATAGAAGTCTTCCTGTATGTCCCTCACAGGGCAAAGCTGCTTTACTACCCTATCTTCTTCAGGTATTTCGTGGCTGAGACAGACAGTACCCTTGGAGGCAACTTCCTGTTCTTCCTTATGGACTTCTTCCTGCTTGTGATCCTTAGCGGAATCCTGCTTGCCATGATAAAGAGGCTGCGTTCGCGTTTCTTCGGAATGAGAAGGACAACAAACCTGAGCCTGCTTGACTACATAGGCCTGTATTCTCTATGGAGCATATTTCCATTACGCCTTCTTGCCGAAGGATTTACAGCCAATATCAGCGGAGGGTCATTCCTTACCAAGTCACTGAACCATGTGTTCACGGCATTCCTTGGCGACCATACCAATATGCTTCCGACGTGGTGGGCATATTCGATTGCCTTAGGTATATTCTTCATTGTCCTGCCTTTCACAAGATATATGCATATCCCGACGGAAATCCTGCTTATACCCCTGCGCAATGCAGGAATAAAGATTACCAATGCCAGGAAAGGGCTTGCAAAGGCACAGGTCTATTCATGTCCGGCCTGCGGTCTCTGCATAGACGCCTGTCCGATGGGCGTGATGAAGACACACATAAAGGACACCACAGTCTATCTCAACAGGCAGATAAGGCGCGGCAATGAAAGGCGTATCGAGGAGATAAGCGACAAATGCCTGCTCTGCGGCAAATGCACGGCAATCTGTCCTGTCGGCGTAGAGGGAGACAAGCTGCGTATCGCGCAGAGGTCCATCCGCAAATACAGTCTGGCTCCAGACTACTCGCTGATTGACACAGATGTACTTATAAAGGAGAACTCATTCAGTGCCCCATCCAGTGGAAAGGTCCTGTATTTCGCAGGATGCATGACTGCCCTGACACCGAAAATCCGGAAATCCATGGAAAAGGTTTTCTCCAGTGCAGGCGTTGAATATGAAATAATGGACAAGGACGGAGGAATCTGCTGCGGAAGGCCTATGCTTATGGCAGGCAGGCTGCGCGAGGCCGAGGAGATGATAGCTAAGAACATTGAAATCATCAAGGCAAGCGGTGCCGGTGCACTTGTTCTCAGCTGCCCTATCTGCTACAAGATATTCAAGGAGAAATATAATCTGGACATCCCTGTGCTGCACCATACAGAATATCTGGACAGGCTGCTCAAGGAAGGAAAGATAAAGGTCAGCCGTACTTCTACAAAATATGTCTACCATGACCCTTGCGAACTTGGAAGAGGATGCGGTATATATGAAGAGCCGCGTACTGTCGTCAGCTGCGCAGGAGAGCTTATAGAGGCAGGTAAGCACCATAAGGAAAGCATCTGCTGCGGAGGTAGCCTCGGAAGCCTTACACTGGGCTTCGGGAAACGTGAAGCAATGGTAAGGAATGCACTCGGAAACCTCACGGAAGGATCGCCGGATGTTATAGTGACGGCTTGCCCACTTTGCAAGAATACATTTGACAGATACTCTGACAGGCCTGTGGAAGATATAGCAGAGATTATAGCAGACAATATGATTGACAAATACTAAAACTTTACAGTTATGACTTTTATACCGACAAAATACTCACTGATGGACTGTGCATCAGGCCGGATCTTTGAAGATGAGGGCTGGACATTGGCAGATCCCCAGGGAGAGAAACCGGCTCTCGTAAGGGCTGTCTATGAAAAAAGGACATTCGAACCAAGGACTGACCTTGACGGCTTCTACAGGTATGCCGACTGGCTTCCGATAAACCGTACACTGTCAGGATCGTGCGCCCCTGTAACATACAGGAGCAAAGGTATGGCAGAATATCTCGGCCTGGAGAACCTCTATATCACATTCTCCGGATATTTCCCCAAGATTGGCGCGAAGATGGAGACATGTGCATTCAAGGAGACTGAGGCATATTCGGTCTGTGCAAGACTCCCGGAGGACAACAACAGGGTCCTTGCCGTTGCATCTGCAGGAAATACTGCAAGGGCATTCGCAAAGGTTTGCTCTGACAACAATATCCCTCTTCTTGTATCAATACCATATGACAACATCAATGCACTCTGGTTCAAGAAGCCTCTCAACCCTTGTGTGAAGATAATCGCATCACCTTCAGGCTCTGACTATTTCGATGCGATTGCCTTGGCTGACAAGGCATGCAAGTCCCCGATGTTCCTTGCTGAGGGCGGTGCAAAGAATATTGCCCGCCGTGACGGAATGGGAACCACCCTTCTAAGCGCAGTTGAGACAATCGGAAGAATCCCAGACGCATACTTCCAGGCAATTGGAAGCGGTACAGGCACGATTGCAGCATGGGAGAACAACCTCCGCCTCATAGAGGACGGACGCTATGGTACACATAAGATGAGGCTCTATCCATCACAGAATGACCCTTTCACAATCATGTATGATTCATGGAAAGAGCATTCGCGTGAACTTGTCCCGATGAGTCCGTCTCATGCAAGATACTGTTCTGGCGTCATTGAAGCCAAGGTCCTTTCCAACAGGAAGCCTCCATATTCGCTTGCAGGAGGTCTCTTCGATGCCTTGTGTGATGCAGGTGGAGACATCTACAAGGTCACCAATGAAGAACTGACGACATGGAAAAAGCGTTTCCTTGAACTTGAGGGAGTTGACATCCACGCTGCAGCTGCTGTCGCAGCAGCAAGTCTCGGACTTGCTGTAAAGGACGGTACTGTAAAGAAGGACGAGGTCATCATGCTGAACATCACAGGAGGAGGTGAGGAACTTTGCAAGTCACAGGGAGACATAGTCTATGCACAGCCGGACCTTGTGCTTGATCCTGCACTTGATGAAAAGGATATCATAGCGAAAGTTGAGGCACTGTTTGCCTAAATACGACACAGAATTGCCCGGCATGCAGATTCAGCACAGGATTTGCGTTGCCGGGCTTTCTGCCTATGCCATGCTTAGGCACATTTTAAATTATACATTAACTATAGAATACAAATTATGCTGAATTTTCTGCAGTCAGTTCCGGTCGTTACGCAACTTGATTCAATTGATTTCAAAGGCAAGGTGGAGGAAGTTGCTGAAATAATACAGACTACGCCGACAAGTGAACTTCTCGTGAACTTTGGTGAGAAGCTCCTGGGCTTTGGCCTGAAGGTCCTTGCCGCCCTGCTGATCTATTTTGTCGGTGCATGGTTCATCAAATGGATAAAGAAGCTCCTGAACAACATGTTCATCAGGCGCAATACTGACCTTGCCATAGCTTCGTTTACCAAAAGCCTTGTCAGCATATCACTGACAATACTTTTGATCCTCACCACTGTAGGGACACTGGGCATAAATACTACTTCACTGGCAGCAATCCTGGCAGCCGGAGGTATGGCAATCGGTATGGCACTCAGCGGAACTGTCCAGAATTTTGCCGGAGGAATAATGCTGCTTGTCTTCAAGCCGTTCAAGGCCGGGGACTTTATTGTTGCACAGGGCTTCTCAGGTACTGTCTCTGAAGTGAATATCGTCAGTACAAAACTGACGACAACGGACAACAGGACCATTGTCATCCCTAACGGTGCACTGTCAAACGGCACCATTGACAACTATTCACAGAAGCCGATGCGCCGCCTGGAATGGCTTGTAGATGTTGAGTACGGTTCATCATCGGAAGTTACCCGGACTGTCCTGAAGGGAATTGCAGAATCTGATGCAAGAATCCTGGACAAGTCCAAGGGAGCTCCGGCAGATGTACTCATAGAGCTTCACGCGCTGAAGGACAGCAGCATAGAGTTCATTATGAGAGGGTGGGTGCTTACAGGTGACTATTGGCCAGTATTCTGGGCTATCAATGACAGGATATACAATGAATTGCCAAAGAACGGAATCCAGTTCCCGTTCCCGCAGCTGGATGTGCATATCAACCAGAACAGCTGATCGTAATGATTCCACAAAAATAAAACTGCCTGGCTATCTATTGAAGTAGCCAGGCAGTTTTAATACTTACAGGTACGCTAAAGGATATCAGAACATTCTGATTGCACGGACACCTTCTGCTGAACCTTTCTTCTCTGTATCCGCACTTTTGCCGGATACCGGGAAATTATATGCTTCCTTTTTATCTTTCTCATTGCTTACCCAATAGTACCTTTGCTGGAAAGGCTCACCGCCTGCCACTACAATTGCACTGTTTATTGGCCCGTTCTTTCCTTTATACTTGTTTGCCATTACAAGCTGCAGGAACTCTCCGGCACTTGGAAGATACCAGCCATTGCCGTGTCCACGGCACCATGCAGCCGCAGGAGCGGCACCTGATACCTGGGCAAGGATACGGTCTGTGTTCAAGCTGCCCATTCCTGGATTGCACATAAGGCTGCATTTGTCCTTCTCGTTCAAAAGTCCGCTTATGTCAAGTTTCTTCTTTGAATTGTCCCATTCAAGAACTGTTTCATCAAGAGAGACAGCAAGGCCTCCTTCACCATACGGATTCAGATAGAATACGATTCCGGCTGTTCCGTCATCAAAATAGATAAGTGAGCCGACAGTCCCGTCTGTACGTACGGAGGTAGCTGCCGGAGGCAGGCTGTTTTCTGATGAATTGCCTGAAGAGAATACCCTGTTGAAGAAATTACCTGCTTTTGAACCAGATGTCTCTTCTGTGCTGCGGTCATCCGGATTGCTTGTTGACTCTACCCTTGTTTTCATTGAATTTGAAGTCTTTACACTTGATGTAATCTTCACGCCAAAGAGATTCCCTGCCAGTTCCTCGCAGCCTCTCTGTATGTCTACAGGAGAGAGCCCCATCAGTGCATTGTCGGTCTTCTCTGTCCTTGCAGACTCGACATTGAGGATTTTTGCAGTAATGAACATATTGCTCTCACCAGCAACAACAGCTTCTGCCACAAGAATATAGTCTGCTCCTGTCATTTCACCGAGCCTCTTGATCTGGTCATCGCTGACCATTCCGGTGCGCTGGAAATCCTGCTCTCCCATGATTGCATCAACATCTGTCCTGTCGTATGCCTCATATCCGGCCGTATTCGTAATGGCTTTGGCAAGGTTGCTGCGGAGCATAAGCTTGACTGCATAGTCAAGGTCTCCCTTCTTGTCTACAGTCTCGAGGATTGCAACCTTCTTGACCTGCCCAAACAGGCTGGCAGACAGCAACAGACCAATTATCAATAGTTTAGATTTCATGATTCTATTCTTTATTTCTTCTTTGCACGCAGCTTTATGAATTTTCCGAAATTATATCCGATATGGGCTGTTACTGCGAAATTGGTATAGGTCTCGTAGTCATCGAATGTTCCTGCAGAAAAGCCTCCCATCAGGTACAGGCCATTCTTGAAACGGTAGCCTCCTCTTATATTACACATTATAGAGGCACCAAAACTTGCTCCCAGACCTCCTGTAAATCCTTTTTCCTTGCCTACAGTAGAAAGTACTCCGACTGCCATTCCCATAATGTCGTATTCCGCGTTGACTGAAGCATATGCTCCAAGGCCGAATTTATCACTCAGAGGATATGCAAAGTCCACTCCGGCAGAAATTACATAGTCGCACATGTAGTCAAAGCCTCCTCCAAGATTAACTCCAAGGAGCATCTTCCTGTCAGAAAATGCCTTTGGTGCTTTCTGCTTTACCTCCTTGACTAGCTTTGGTGCAGGCGTAGCAGGCTGCCTTGTCACAGGTACAGATGCATTGACTGACGAAGTCTTCTGAGAAGGAGCTGCATTTCCAGGACGTTTCTTCAGCAATGTATTGGCCAGCATCTCGCATCCTTTCTGGATCTCGGAAGGAGAAACTCCCATAAGGGCATTGTCAGTCATCTCTGTCCTTGCAGACTCGACATCCAGTATCTTTGCAGTGATGAACATATTGCTTTCTCCGGCCAGTACTGCTTCTGCCACAAGAATATAGTCTGCTCCTGTCATTTCCCCGAGCCTGCGTATCTGGTCATCGCTGACCATTCCGGTGCGCTGGAAATCCTGCTCTCCCATGATAGCATCAACATCTGTCCTGTCGTACGCCTCATATCCGGCCGTATTTGTAATTGCCTTGGCAAGGTTGCTGCGGAGCATAAGCTTGACTGCATAGTCAAGGTCTCCTTTCTTGTCTACAGTCTCGAGGATTGCAACTTTCTTGACCTGTCCTGACATTGCCACAGAAGCAAGGAGACAAGCTATAGCTAATTTTAGTTTCATAATCTGATTAAAGTTTCCGTTATAAGTTAAGGTTCTCTTCTATTATCTGCACTACTTTCCCGATGATATCACGATAGCCGCTGCGTGCTGCGTCTTCATAGCCTCTTGTATGGCCTCCTTTCTGTGAAAGGCGTCCTTCGTAGAGACATACCCCTTTTGCCGGATTATCCATACGCAAGTCTACATTGACATAGCTGAAATAATTTTTGAATCCCGAGTATTCGGCCATGTTATGCTCTTCACAGCAGGCATTTACGCAAATTACACGCTCAGCATCCTGTGCTGAATCCACAAGATGGCATTGCAGTTTGGACAAGGCAGACTTCAATTCCTTCTCAAATCCGGGATATCCAATGCCAAACAATTCTGACGAACAATCCAGGTAGACTGCAACTCCCGCTCTGAGGTCATCCCTGACAGAGAGTATTGTACTTTTCAGTTCATTTGCCTTCGTCACCTGCAAATCCTCATCTGAATATAGCTCATCTACAGAAATCAGAAGTTTCTGATCTTCATCTATATCCTGGAAAAGTATCAATGCCCTGTCAATCTCCGACAAGGCATCATTCAGCCTGCTGGCTTCTTTCAGCCTGAGGATTTCCTCGACAGATAACTCTGCCTTAGCCATATTTACAGTCAGCCTACGGTCCACCTTGCGCGCCAGCTCTTTCCTGCTGACATATGCAAATGCTGCAATCGTGCCTTTCTTGCTGTCTGTCCAGACCTCTGAGACAAGTCCAGGAATATCCTTTATTCCGGTATGCATCATTGTTGTTGAGTGAAATTCCTCTGTCGCAACTTCTGAGAATCCCTGGCTTCCGCTTGTCAGCAAACTGCTTGCTGTGCTGCTCATAACCTTGCTGACCGTCATCCGGATACTTGATGCAGCCTCTACCTTGGCTTCTTCTGTAATTCGTTTGACAGCTGTATCATAAGTCTCATCAGTACTCTTTTCTCCAATGGCAAATCCTGTAAAGAATGCTTCGCGAGGATATTTCATCTCCCTCATGGCAGAGTCATACCAGACAGGAGGAGCTTGGGCCAATGCTGTCAATGGGACAGCGAGAAACAATAGATAGGATAATAGTCTTTCCATCAGCTGACTAAAATGCCTCGTTGATGAATTCTGAAATCTGCTCCGCGTATTTCTGAGCGACAGCGGATTCCCTTGCAGCATTCTGGAACGCACGTATCCTTGCCCTTGAAGCCTCGTTTTCATCGACAATGTAGTATGTCTGGAACTCGAATGCATCCTTTCCCTGTATCTTGACCGGCCTGTAGACAGAATATGAATTCCTGAGCTCTCCCTTTATTTCAGCCTGGACGCTGTTCTCATATGCCTCATAGAAATGTTCGAATTCGGCAAGTTCCTCAGTTGAGACAATGGAACCCATATCCTCGATGATACGGCCCTTTATGCTGCTTCCGGTCTTCTGCGCATATGTTACACATGCACTCATCAGGATCTTGTCCTTGCCGATATTCTTGTTTGATGACATCGCAGTTCCCATCACCTCTGTAACACCTTCCTGGGCAAGCTTGTCATAGTGTGCCAGCAAGGCTACATCAAGGGTGTGTGAAGTGCCGAATACTTTCCATCCTTCCTTCCCGTACTCCTTCATCTTCACCTTATACTCCTTTTTCATGGCTTTCTGGAGAGCCTTGTTCTGTGCGTCTGCCTGGATATTGGCAACACACATGACCATCGACATGACAATGCCGAATAGAAAGATTTTTTTCATAACCTATAAAATTTAAAATGATTAATGTACATGGTCCGCTTTTCTAAACTGATATCGGATAGCTCATTGGCCTAGGACCCATATACGAAACGTGGGCTTGCTTATTGGTAAAAGAGGTACGACCAAGCACCATTGCCCCAAATAAGTATGCCCACGTGAGACGTGAGCGTACAACTTATTGTTCCTTGGGGCTAAAATTAAATTGGTCGTTTTCTTTTACCCAAAACAATAGCGTGCGCTATCAAATATTTCCGCAAATATATAAATTAATTCTATAATTCACTATATAAAAGAGTGAACCTTTTGTTCTCAATCGTTTTTTATGGAAGCTGTATTCCGTCCACTTGCCGGATTCTCTCCAGGATGCAGTACTCAAGACAATGTACTTCCTGATGCATATATTGGATACAAGCGTGCCAGGTTGGAGCACTTATTGACCAACCTGGCACACTGAACGTAACCTGCAGATGCAATTTCAGCAGCCTGAACTGCCCTGTAGATCAGATTTCGCAGTCTCCAAGCTCTTCCTTGGAGCAGATAGGGTTTGCATAGATGCGAAGGAAAATGTCGCGAAGCTCATCACGGTTCAGCTCAGGCTCCACAGTCGCCATCTGCTTCTCCATATATGCCTTGAAGCTCTCAACTTCCTCAGGTGCATAATGCGATGCATATTTACCATTGCCGTCAAGGATATCATAGGCAATATAGTTCGTATTCCAGAGCTTGTAATCCTTTATGACACGGATATCCACAGCATGGCGAATAAGCTGGTAACGGTCATTCTTGTCGCACAGTGACGCATCAGCAATCTCCTGCTCAGTAAGAGGCTTTCCTATGGTCAGATGGATATTTCCTTTCTGCTGCTTGATGCCGGTAAGGATGCTGTTCAGGTCCTCTCCATCCGCCTTGACATATTTCTGTGTGCGTGAAATCAGGAGTTCCCGTGCCTTCAGGATATCGCACGGCTCATATTCGTATGAAATGCTCATCGGTATGATGTTCAGCTCCATGAAATTCTGGAGGAAATCGCCCTGGCCGCTCATGTCAAGCATCTTGAGCAGTCCCTGCTCTGTGATGTCACTCCCGTTCTTTGTACGTCCCTGGCGCTGTGCAAGCCATATTGAGCTTTTTCCGGAAGTTATGCAGAGCCTGATGTACTCGGAAAGCATCTGCGAAGACAGATAAAGCTCCCTTGCGGAAATGCCGCGGACAACCTTGATCATCCTGTTTGAACGGATAAGGTACTCGATGAACGGGTTTGTAAGCAGATTGTCTCCTACTGCAATCTCGGTCATGGGCACATTGTTCCTGTAAAGCACGAGCTGAGTGATTGCCGGGTCAAGTATAATGTCCCTGTGGTTTGACAATGCAAGGAATTTGCGGTCAACAGGGAGGTTCTCCACGCCTTTATATGAGAAATTATGCGCTGTGTTGTCCAGAACCCATTCCACAACCTTGGACATCACAAGAACCTGGAACTCGTCAATGCTTCGTACACTCTTGAGAAGCTGCTTCAGGAAGCCAGGCTCCTTGTCCGGGAAGAAATACTGTGACACTGCTGTGACTACGGGATTTTCAGCAACTTTTCCAAGTGCTTCTACAGCCTCCTCATCATTGTATGGAGTAATGCTTTCAAATTTAGATAAATCAACCATAATAATGTCTGTAAAGGCAGCCTTGCCTTAGCTTGGCTGGCCATTTAAATAAAAACCAGGGACAAAGTTAAGAGAAACTTGGAATATATCAAACTTTGCACTTTATTCTGCCCGGTATAGCAGAGAACTGTCCCCATAGCTGAGGAACCGGAAACCGTTGTCAAGTGCATGCCTGTAGATTTTCTGCCAATCCCCGTTGACAAATGCCGAAATCAGCAGAAGAAGAGTACTTTGCGGCTGATGAAAATTTGTAATCAGCATATTTACAATTCTAAATTTAAAGCCCGGGACGATTATGATCCGTGTACCTACAGAAATACTGCCAAACCCATTTACATCCATGTATTCAAGTATAGCAGAGAGAGATTCATGTAATGTACATTTGTAATCCCTTGTGTATGGCATCCACTGGTCTACATCTGACGGGCGTCCGTCCTCAATGCATTTGATACCCACATAGTACAGTGACTCAAGTGTCCTTACGGAAGTGGTTCCCACAGCTACCACAGTCTTGCCCTCAAGAAGCTTGACAATCAATTCCCTGGTTACAACGAAAGGCTCCCTGTGCATGGTATGCTCAGCGACATTTGAACTTTTTACAGGCAGGAATGTACCGGCACCGACATGGAGACATACACTGTCTTCATCTATTCCCTTTGCCCTGATAGCGTCAAGTACCTCCTGTGTAAAGTGCAGCCCGGCTGTCGGGGCCGCCACAGAACCCCTATATCGCGCATACAGTGTCTGATAGCGTTCTTTGTCAACATCTTCCGTATCCCTGTCAAGATATGGTGGAATAGGGATATTCCCGCACACTTCCAGTACCCTGGAGAAAGGAGAGCCGTCTTTCCAGTCAAACTGCACAATGGAAGTCTCACCGTCACGTTCCACAAGTGTTGCATGCAGCCCCATGGCTGCAACATCTGCATCATTTCCAGGATTATACAGGTTCAGGACATCCGATTTCCAGCGTTTGACATTGCCGACAATGCATTTCCAGCGGCAGCTTGAAACAGTGGAGAATATAAGGTTGTATTCATTGGGAAGCTCAGGCTCAAGGCAGAATATCTCGATATGCGCACCGGTCGGCCTCTGGAAATGCAGCCTTGCCGGTACAACCCTGGTATCATTGTAGATCAATAGGGCACCTTCTGGAAGGAGTTCTGGCATATCCTTGAATGTATGCTCACTTATCTTTCCGTCCATGTAGCGGAGAAGTTTTGAGGCATCCCTCTGCTGCAGTGGATATTTTGCAATCTTTTCGTCCGGAAGACAGTAATTGTAGTCTTCAATCTTTATTTCAGGTATCATAGTTTCTTAATTGCAGGAACAAGGCAGTAGGCCTTTCTCCAAAATTCCGGAGCAAATTTACACAATTCCGCCAAACAATCATCTTAACTTTTGTTAATTAATTTATTAAAGAATTGATACATTTTTGTTAACGAACAAATTTCAAAAAGTTACGTTTATCTAAAATGTCGCTGGTTTGCAAATTTGTAATATAAGTTTTTCTTATGATGTATTCTATCAACACGTAATTAATTAATAATCATCGGTATTATGCAAGATAATATAAAGTATAGGTGCAATATTTCTGTGTTAATTAGCCTATATACACTGCCAGAACATGGAGAATGCTCTATATATAGCTATATTATATATTAAAAATCTGCATTTTATATATTATTACTTAAAGTACATCATCAGTGAATTAGATAGATAAGCAAGCTTTCATAACATCTGTAACCGACAAAATATTTACTTTTCTTTACAAAATATTTACTACATTTGTAATCCAAACTATGACAAATATGAATACACGTTTACAGCAGTTTCTGGCAGCAGAAAATCTGACCCAGGCACAGTTTGCAGAATCCATCAATGTTGCTGCAGCTGGAATATCCCATATTCTGGCAGGCAGGAACAAGCCTGGCTACGATTTTCTTTTAAACACTATGAAAAGGTATCCTGCCCTTGACATTGAATGGCTGATGACCGGAAAAGGAAAAATGTATAAAGGTGTGGCTTCCGCGGAACAGCCGGTGACAGTCCAGCCTGCCGTTCCGTCCCCTGCCAGCCAGACAAAGCAGAATGAACTTCCGTTCGACTACGGCAATTCTCCTGTAGATATCAGTGAAATCATTTCAGACACGCTTATAACGCAGGATTCCGTACCGTTCCCTGCCTTTGGCGGAAATACTAAGGTCCCGACCGACATGAAAAGTGCAGATAACAAGGCACAACATGTTATAAGACAGAGAAAAGCCGCAAAGATTATCATATTTTTCGATGACAATACATTCCAGGAATTCTAAATTTGACTATATTTGTGCGCAATTTTTAACAGTCACATCATGTACAAGCACCTGATCAGACCGGTTCTTTTCCGCTTCAACGCAGAGACAGCGCACAACCTCACATTTACAGCACTCGATGTCATCAAGCATATCCCTTTCGCACCTTCAATTGTAAGGATGCTATACAAAAGGGAGACACCTGCACTTGAACGTGAAGTCTTCGGGCTGAAGTTCCCGAATCCTGTCGGGCTGGCAGGAGGCCTGGACAAGAACGGAGAGCATTACAATGACATGGGGAACTTCGGTTTCGGATTTGTGGAGATCGGTTCGCTTACACCTGAACCGCAGGACGGTAATCCAAAGCCAAGGGTCTTCCGCGTTGTAAAGGACAATGCAATCATAAACAGGATGGGTATCCCCAACAAGGGAGTCAGGCATGCTGTGGAACACCTCAGGAAAGAACATCCGGAAATCATTATAGCAGCCAATATATCGAAGAACTCGACCAGTATAAACGAGGATTCCGCAAAGGACTACGAAAAGGCATTTGCAATGCTGTATGACTTTGTGGACATGTTTGTGGTGAACATCTCATGCCCTAATGTAGTCGGGCTGACAGAACTGCAGGATGTGTCATTCCTTTCTGACATCGTGGACAAGCTCCTGGACCTGAGAATGTACTATGATGAATACAGGCCTATACTTGTCAAGGTGTCTCCGGATGTACCCAGGCCGCAGCTGGATGAGATTATAGAATACTGCATGATGTCAGGCATCGACGGAATTGTTGCAGGCAACACGACACGTTCACGTGAAGGCCTTGGCATTCCACAGGAGAAGATAGATGAAATCGGGGCTGGAGGAATGTCCGGGGCACCGATATACAGGAAAAACCTGGAGCTTGTACGCTACATCCATGCCAAGGCCGGTGAAAACCTCACAATAATCGGAGTCGGCGGCATAATGTCACCTGGGCAGGCCCAGGAGATGCTTGATGCCGGGGCAAGTCTGATTGAAATCTATTCAGGATTCATCTATGAAGGCCCGGGATTCGTAAAGCGCATTCTCAGGTATCTTGAAGGCAATGCGTCTGTGAAAGCGGTAAAATAAATAACATGGAAATGGTACATGCATCAATCTGTACAATCGGTGACGAGATTCTCATCGGCCAGATTGTAGATACAAATTCTTCCAATATCTCGGTTGCACTCGGAAGCATAGGTGTCAAAGTGACACGGATGCTCTCAATAGGAGACGACAGGGATGAAATTATCGGAAACCTTTCAGGTGAACTCTCAAGGAACGACATTGTAATCGTAACCGGAGGGCTCGGCCCGACAAAGGACGACATTACAAAGGCCGCATTGGCTGAGCTTTCCGGAAGCACGGGCTACATGGAACATCCTGGACAGCTGGAAATGGTCTACAGGATACTCCACTCCAGGGGACTTGACGTCCTTGACATCAACAAGGCGCAGGCACTTGTCCCGGACAGATGCGAAGTCATAGTAAACAGGCTCGGGACTGCCCCGATAATGGTCTTCCGATTTCCGGATGACAGCCGTTTCGGACATGCTTGTACACTCTTTTCGCTCCCTGGAGTCCCGTTCGAAGCCGTAGGCGCACTGGATGATATAATAGAGGATATCAAGGCGCACTACAGCCTGACAGACATATTCCACAAGACAATCATGACATTCGGGCTGGCGGAATCCGCGCTGGCGAAGCTTATCGGAGAGTGGGAGGACAGCCTGCCGGAAGACATGCACCTTGCATACCTGCCAAATCCCATTACAGGAGTACGTCTGAGGCTTTCCATATATGGTGGTGACCTGGCAGACGAGCAGGCCAGGATTTCGGGGGAATTTGCCAAATTGCGCCCTATTCTTGGCCAGGCCATCTACTCTGAAAAGGACGACAGCCTGCAGAATTGCATAGGGGAACTGCTCAAGAAAGCCGGAATGACAGTCAGCGCGGCTGAGTCCTGCACCGGAGGGATGATATCGGAACTGATGACATCAGTTGCCGGCTCATCGGAATATTACCTCGGTTCTGTCACATCATACGCCAACAGTGTAAAGGAAAATGTCCTTGGAGTTCCTTCTGAAATAATTGAAAAATATGGTGCCGTCAGCAGCGGATGCGTAGAAAAAATGGCGGAAGGAGTACGCAGGCTAACTGGAAGCGACTTCTCCATTGCCACATCGGGAATAGCTGGTCCAGGAGGCGGAACTGTAGACAAGCCGGTCGGCCTTGTCTGGATCGGAGTAAGCTCACCAAAGGGTACCAGGAGCGAGAAATTCATATTCCGCGGGGACAGGAAGCGCAATGTTGAAAAATTTGCGTCAAGTGCACTGAATATCCTGAGGTTAGAAATAGAAAATTATATAAATGGATAGATATAATTTAGTTTAACAAAAATGTTATACAAGAAAACATTTTTGTTAAACTATTTTTGACGAAGATTCAGCACATCATTCCATAGCCGTAGGAAATTCCCTCCGGCTATTTTAGCAATATCTTCTTCTGTATATCCCCTTGCCCTCAGCTCCTCAAAAATCACGGGAAAACATCCTGCATCTTCCATTCCTGACGGGGTTACACCTATGCCGTCAAAGTCAGAGCCAAGCCCGACATGGTCAATTCCTGCTATCTCTACAGCATGGTCGATATGGTCCACAATCCTTCTGAATGACGGACGCTCCAATGCAGCCAGCTCGTCCAGCAGAGCATACCACTCCTTGCGGTACTGCCCGTTGGCTGGATCAGCAATAAACCTGTCCTCGATATATTCTTTTTCGTACAGACCGCTCTCATCCATAATCCTTGCAAAGCCGTCGTCAAGGAATACAGGATAGAAATTTATCTGTATGACTCCCCCGTTTCCGGCCAATGCCCGGAGCATGTCATCAGTCATGTTGCGCTTATGTGAAGCAAGGGCACGGCAGCAGGAATGTGTGGCAGCCACTGGTGCGGATGAATATCTCATCACGTCATAGAATGTCTCGTCTGAGGCATGCGACAGATCGACAATTGTCCCGAGAGAGTTCATCCTTTTCACCACATCGCGCCCATACGCGCTCAACCCATGCCATGTACTCCCCTGTGCGCATGAATCGCATATCAGATTGTCCCTCGAATGGCACAACGTCATATACCTGACTCCGGCATTGTAGAACTCATCGATACGTTCCAGCGAATCTCCGAGCGGAGAACCGTTCTCCATACCGATACAGACAGAAAACAGGCCGTCAGCCTTGTTGGCCATGGCTTCATCCGGTGACATTGCAAATGAAGCCTCACCGGAACACCTTGCAACAGTCTCCTTGACTAGTCCAAGAAGTTCATATGCATTGCGGTATGCTGCCTCTGAAGGATATGATGCTGGAGTGTACAGGGCAAAGAACGCTCCATCGACACTCCCCCTCCTGAGCTTCGGGAAATCGACCTGTGCATAGCTGTTGTCAAGTGCCAGATCCCGCAATCTCTTTATCTGTGAAGGCGTGTCACAATGGGAATCAAGGACGAACATGTTTGAAAGACCCTATTTTGTATTGTATTCCACCTTGGCGTTGCCCTCATTAGTGAGACTGATCCTGGAAGCCTTGCCGAAAAGCTCAACCTTTGCAAAACTGCCCGCTGAGACAGTAAGCCTTTCTGCCTCGACATTAAGGTCAGCCTTCGCACTGTTTGTAGCCACAATCTCGAGCGCAGGAGCCTTGACAGCCATGAAAGCCTGGGACTTCCCTGCTACATCAATGACTGCTGAAACAGAAGCATTCACATTGAGATTCTTTACCAGTGCAGTCTTGGAAAGCTTTACATAAAGCTTGTCCATCGCGAGTGTGTCGGCCACATTTACGACCGATGTACCGTTTATGGTCAATGACTTAAGCATCAGCATGGAGACCTCTGCCTTGACTGTTGAAATGACGGAGTTCTTTGCCTTGAACTCCTTTTTCAGTTCTGAAGGCATTGCCTTTTCATCAATATTGAGGTACAGGACCCCATTCTTTACGTATGCCTGGACATATTCCTCTATTGAAGAGTTTGCTGTGACCTTTATGGAATGGCTGTCCGAGCAGACGACATTTATCTCGAAATTGTCATTTGCCTCTATTCCGCTGAACCCCATATAGTCATGGTTAATGACAACCTGCTTCTGCTGTGCTGACATTGCAGCCGAAGCCAAAGCCAAAGTAAAGATTATAAATATCCTTTTCATGATGTCTGATTCTCTCATTTGATAAAAATAATTTACCCGATACCCCCACACATTGCTATTTCCGTACTGTCCTCTGCCTTACAGCCTCGTAGAGGACAACTGATGTAGCTACAGAAACATTGAGTGAGGTTATTTCCCCCGACATCGGTATAGCAGCCTTTTCGTCAGAGAGATCAAGCATAGAGCGCGAAATGCCGCTGCCTTCTGAGCCCATGACGATTGCACATGGCCCCGTAAAGTCAACGTCATAGATCAGCCTGTCCACTTTCTCTGTAGCTGCAATGATGCGGAATCCGCTCTGTTTCAGATAATATGCAGCGACCCTGAGATTCGGGACCCTGCACGTATCAATCCTCATGAGCGCACCTGCAGAAGCCTTCACTGCCTCTGCATTTATGGCAGCGCCACCCTTGGCAGGCAGTATGATTCCGCATCCGCCGGCACATTCCAGTGACCTGGCGATTGCCCCGAGGTTACGCACGTCACTCACTCCGTCAAGGATTACAATCAGAGGATTCTCCTTTGTTGCAAGCGCATTGTTGACCATATCCTCGATTGACACATAGTCTATCTGTGATATATATGCAATCACTCCCTGGTGCGCACCGCGTACCGACCTGTTCAGTTTCTCGACAGGGACATACTGGTATGTTATTCCCTTATCATTCAGAAGCACAAGCAGTTCCCTGAACTGCGGCCCTTCCAGTCCCTGCTTCAGCAGGACCTTGTCGAATTTTTTTCCGGCCTTGACTGCCTCCAGGACAGGATGCATACCGAAAAGATATTGTGGTTTTGTCTCTTCCATTATTGTATTTTTTAAATATGGCTGTATGCTGATTTCTGGCTCTTCAGATGCAAACAGGTCCGTTGATTTATCTGATCAGGATTCAAGGCTTTCGCTCAATGTAGCCCACTCGTCCGTCTTTGCATCCAGTTCCCTCTTGTGCTCCAGATAGGTCCGTGTCAACTCCATGATGTCATCCTGTGCAGAAGGATTGCCAAGTATCTTCTCTATATCCTTCATCTTTGCCTCTATCTCCTCAATCCCCTTTTCAAGGAAGGCAATACGGTTGCGCACACGCCTTTCTTCCTTGGATACAAACTTCTTGGCCTCATATTCCTGCTGGGAGGCAGTCTTTTTCTCTGTCACCTCTACTGGCTTCGCTTCAGCTGCCTTATAATGCCTCTCCAGCTCGTTCAGGCTCTCTATCTTCCTGCGTTCCAGGAATTCAGGGACGCCTCCAAGATGCTCTTTCACACGTCCGTCACGGAACTCATAGAGCTTGTCCACAAGCCCGTCAAGAAAATCCCTGTCATGAGACACTATTATAAGTGTACCGTCGTAGGATTTCAGAGCCTGCTTCAATATATCCTTGGAAAGGATGTCCATGTGGTTGGTCGGCTCATCGAGCGCAAGCAGGTTGTATGGTTTCAGAATCAGCTTTGCCATTGCAAGCCGCGCCCTTTCACCTCCGCTAAGGACTGCAACTTTCTTGTCCACATCCTCACCCTTGAAAAGGAAGGCACCGAGGATGTCACGGAGCTTAGTCCTGATATCCCCGACTGCAATCCTGTCAAGAGTCCCGAAGACCGTATCCTCCTTGTCCAGAATGTCCTCCTGGTTCTGGGCATAGTATCCTATATTGACATTATATCCGACCTTCGCCTCGCCTGCAATCGGGTCCAGCTCTCCCATTATCACCCTCATCAAGGTAGTCTTTCCTTCTCCGTTACGTCCGACAAGCGCGACCTTTTCTCCCCTGCGTACCTCAATCTCAGCATCTGAGAAGACAACTTTATCACCATATCCGACCTTGAGTGCAGCACCTTTGAAGGCTATGTCACCGGAACGTGGCGCAGGCGGGAACTTGACTGCCAAAGTGGACTTGTCCTCAAGGTCAACCTCAATCCTCTCCAGTTTCTCCAGGGCCTTCACACGGGACTGCACCTGGTTTGACTTGGTAGGCTTGTAGCGGAATTTCTCGATGAACTCCTCCGTCTTCTCTATCATCTTCTGCTGATTCTCGTACGCAGCCTTCTGCTGTGCAATCCTTTCTTTTCTGAGTTCCAGGTATTTGCTGTACGGGACCTTGTAGTCATGGATGCGTCCAAGCATAATCTCCACTGTCCTGTTGGTCACATTGTCAAGGAATTTCCTGTCGTGCGAAATCAGGACCATGGAGCCACGGTAGTTATGGAGATATTCCTCCAGCCACTCGATTGACTCTATGTCAAGATGGTTGGTCGGCTCGTCAAGAAGCAGTACATCAGGCTTTGAAAGCAGAATCTTAGCCAGCTCGATACGCATGTTCCAGCCCTGGCTGAAAGTTTCAGTCGGACGGTCAAGTTCCTCATATTTGAACCCAAGCCCCACAAGCGTCTTCTCAGCCTGCACCTTCGGGGATTCAGAACGGGTCATCGCCAGGCGGTCGTTTATCTCGTTCATCCTGATGATGAGATCCTGATAAGCCTTTGATTCATAGTCATCACGCTCTGAAAGCTGAATTGTTATCCTTTCAAGCTCCTCTTCCAGGTCAAACATCTCCGAAAATGATGTCATCGTCTCATCAATGACGCTTTTGCCACGGTGATGCTCCATAATCTGCGGCAGATACCCGACCTTGACCCCGGACGGCACAGCGACTTTTCCTGAAGTAGGATTCTGCAGGCCACAGATAAGCTTCAATATAGTAGACTTTCCGGCCCCGTTCTTTCCTACGAGTCCGATCTTGTCACTTTCACTGATATGGAAATTTATGTCAGACAGCAGGGTGAAGCCACCATATGCTACTGTCAACGAATTAATTGAAATCAATTTGCAATTCCTTTAATCTATTCTGCAGGCACCTGGCCATTACTCTATCTTCCTTGAATCGACATCCTTGATGCCGTCATCCTCTTCTTTCATGCCGTCCTTGAAGCCCTTTATGCCCTTGCCGATTCCTTTCATCATCTCAGGAATCTTCTTCCCACCGAAAAGCAGCAGGATGACAAAGCAGATAATGACGATCTCCCATGGACCGAGTCCAAAAATCAATGGATATATCATGATTCATATTATTTATTTTGAGGGCACCAAAAGTGAACTTTCAGTCACCCTCAATTGTTTTTCTTCATAAAAGCTTTCCCTCCTGTCTCCAGCAGCTAAAGCCCTGGTGCTCCTGCGCTGTGCTCCAAATACGTCTTGTCACTGAGAGCAGCCAGGCAGGTTCTACATATTCTGGCGGATAACTTCCGCAAGGTTCTCAGGACAGCGTACAGGATGCCTCGTGACAGAGTCTATGAATCCAAGTGTGACCGTTCCATATACAAGCATGTCACCGTGCTGGTTATAGATCTCGCTCTTAACTACGAGCTTTGCTAAAGGCACCTTCTCAATCATGGAGACTATCCTTATGGTATCCCCCATCCTTGCCGGATGCTTGTAATGGCATTCGACCCCGACAATTGGAAGCATCACACCGTCCTCCTCCATCTTTTCTATCGGGAGACCGGCCTTTGCCATCATGTCGGAACGTCCGCATTCAAAGAACCTGATATAGTTCGAATGGTGGACAATCCCCATCTGGTCTGTCTCATAATATCTTATGGCAAGTTCAAGTTCAGAGTGCATCATGACAGTATTCTGTTTATTATTTGCCGTATGCTGCGAGCGATGCCTTGATGCTCTCTATCTTTGACAGCGAGTCAGCCTCCTTCTTCCTTTCATTGGCAACAACCTGCTCAGGTGCACCGGCAACGAATTTCTCGTTTGAGAGTTTCTTGCGCACGCTTGCAAGGAATTTCTCCTGGTAGTCAAGCGCAGCCTCCAGCTTGGCGATTTCCTCGTCCACATTTACAAGACCTGCAAGAGGCACAAACACTTCCTGGGTTCCAACCATGAATGATACACCGGTAGCCTCTCCGAAGCTTTCAACGGTCTGTACCTCTGCTATATTGGCAAGTTTCCTGACTACTGAAAGCACTTCTGACGGGTAGCCGCCCTTGACCATGATGTTCAGTGCATCCTTAGGGGACAGGCCTTTCTGCTGACGGATATTCCTGATTCCGGCAACTGTTCCGCATGCTGTCTCGAAATGTGCAATAAACTCTGCATCAGACTCCTTTGCTACAGGATATCTCTGGAGCATGATTGTCTCCCCTTCCTTGCGCCCTGCCATATTCTGCCAGAGTTCCTCTGTAATGAAAGGCATTACAGGGTGAATCATCTTAAGGAGTGCATCGAAGAAACGTACAGTGGCATCGTATGTATCCTTGTCAATTCCAGCTCCGTATGCAGGCTTTACAGCCTCCAGAT
Source organism: Bacteroidales bacterium (assembly GCA_023667095.1). Classification (GTDB taxonomy): domain Bacteria; phylum Bacteroidota; class Bacteroidia; order Bacteroidales; family UBA932; genus Cryptobacteroides. The sequence goes on along the minus strand of JAMPAT010000019.1, from coordinate 33,692 downwards.
ACCATGCACAGAAGTCATCCCAGAACAATTTGTATATAGTCATGAGTGCATCTGAAATCCTGAATCTGGAGAAATGGTCCTCCACAGTGCTGACAACTGCGCTCAACTTGTTGTCGAACCACTTGACTGCCACATCAGAAGCCTCAGGCTGGACGGCATTTGCATCAACATTCCATCCTGTAACGAGACGGAATGCATTCCATATCTTGTTGCAGAAATTACGTCCCTGCTCAATCTGCGACTCGTCATAGAGTATGTCGCTTCCGGCAGAGCTGCAGAGCAACATTCCGAGACGCACAGCATCGGCACCGTATTTTGCGATAAGGTCAAGCGGGTCCGGTGAGTTTCCAAGGGTCTTGGACATTTTGCGTCCGAGCTTGTCACGTACGATTCCGGTCAGGTAGACATTTCTGAAAGGCACGTCATTCATGAACTCATTTCCGGCCATAATCATCCTTGCGACCCAGAAGAACAGGATATCCGGTCCAGTAACAAGGTCATTGGTAGGATAATAGTATGACAGGTCAGCATTCGGCTCTGCCTCAGGATGCCCGGCCTTGTGGGTGTCGAACACTGAAATAGGCCACAGCCATGACGAGAACCATGTGTCAAGCACATCCTCGTCCTGCTTCAGGTCTGCTGCTGTAATGGCAGGATCAAGTTCCTTAGCCTTTGCAAGGGCCTCGTCAGCAGTCGGAGCCACGACAAGGCGTCCGTCAGGAAGATAATATGCAGGTATCTGCTGGCCCCACCAGAGCTGGCGTGAGATACACCAGTCGCGTACATTCTCCATCCAGTGGCGGTATGTATTCCTGTATTTGTCCGGAATCAGCTTTACATTTCCGCTCTCCACGCTTTCAAGTGCATCCTTTGCAAGGGCTTCCATCTTCAGGAACCACTGCATTGAAAGTCTCGGCTCGATTACGGCATTTGTCCTTTCTGAATATCCGACAGGAGAAGTGTAATCCTCAACTTTCTCCAGGTTTCCGGATTCACGGAGCATGCCCTCTATCTTGTGGCGGGCATCGAAGCGGTCTTCCCCTATAAGGATCTGTGCCTTCTCATTCAGACGGCCATGGTCATCAATGATGTCAAGGACAGGCAGATTATGCCTTATACCTATCTCATAGTCATTTACGTCATGAGCCGGAGTCACTTTCAGACATCCTGTACCGAACTCCATCTCCACATAGCTGTCCTCAATTACAGGAATTTCCTTGTTGATGAGAGGAATAAGGACCTTCTTGCCCTTAAGCCAGTGGTAGCGTTCATCTGCAGGGTTGATACAGATTGCGGCATCTGCCATTATTGTCTCCGGACGTGTAGTCGCGATAATCAGGTATTTGTCTGTCGGATTACCCTGTCCGTCAGAGATATAATAACGCAGGTGATAGAATTTGCTGGTAGTATCCCTGTGGATTACCTCCTCATCGCTGACAGCAGTCAGGCCGACAGGATCCCAGTTGACCATCCTTACACCACGGTATATATATCCTTTATTATAGAAGTATACAAAAGTATTGATAACGGCCTCGCTCAGGTCAGGGTCCATTGTGAATTTGGTCCTGTCCCAGTCGCATGATGCTCCGAGCTTGCGTAACTGGCTGAGGATTATGCCGCCATGCTTCTCCTTCCACTCCCAGGCATGCTTGAGGAACTCTTCCCTTGTGAGATCCTCCTTGCTTATGCCCTCTGCCTTCAGCTTCGCAACAACCTTGCTCTCAGTCGCTATTGACGCATGGTCAGTTCCAGGTACCCAGCAGGCATTCTTCCCGTCCATCCTCGCCTTGCGGACGAGCACATCATTCAATGTGTTGTTGAGCACATGGCCCATGTGGAGGATTCCTGTCACATTTGGCGGCGGAATCACCACAGTATATGGTTCCCTGGAGTCAGGCTCCGAATGAAAAAACTTGTTCTCAAGCCAATAGGCGTACCACTTGTCCTCTGTCTCAGCAGGATTGTACTTTGCTGAAAGTTCCATAATCTATTACTATATAATATATTTATTTTCATCTGTCTGTGCCCTGGAGGGAAATTTTCCGTCACATCATCGGCCAAACTCCGAGCCAGGATTTTCCCTCTTTTTGTCCTGGCCGCTCGCACTTAGGCACAAAACCGTGCAAATATAGCATTTTTTTGCCATATAGCGTCCAATAGATTTGGGCTATACGGATACAACGCTACGCACCGGCGAGATACAATATTGTCAAATCACTTATTTTAAACTGGTTAGACGTTGAAACATTTTCAATATCTGAAAGATATGCAACAAAATTTCTCCATTGCATACCAGCACATAATGCAGTACTGTTGTTGTCCAGGCAGCTGTGCGGCATATATGATATGCATAGGCATGTAGCAGATTATACCATGCTGCTGACAAGCAAGTATGCATCGTGTCAATATCATGAAAACAGGTTAATTGCGCTGTTCCCGCCGGAGTGACGTTCCCATGTCGTTTTCACTATACTGTATTGCCAATGGGCGAGCACGCAAAAGTGCCATGGAGAGCGTAGAACGGGGATTTGCGTGCCGAGTGACACCAAAATCAGAGCGTTTCGGCACACTTTAAAATAAAGAACAGATGTATATCAAGCAGTTATGCATTTAGCATGTGCTTACTGAATGACAACAACGGCAGCAGCCACGTATGAGCTATATTTGTGGCTGAGATTGCAGTTCAACCAGGAGCCAGATTCGTGGCCAAGATGGCAATTAATCAGGAAAAGCCAATTCGAAGCCATATATGAAGTCTGTAGCCATGATATCGAAAACACACCTTTACTGGTGAGCCCCAGTAATCCCAAAACAGCAGCTCCCAGAAGAGACATAGGTATAAAAAAATGAGTGCGCCTTTCACAAGGGGCCCTCATTCTAACCACATAATTAATAACACTAAAACTAATAACCAATAAGTTGTGAGAAATTTAGAATATCTCTCCGAACAACTCGAATGCAAAGGTAAGGGTATTTTTTAAGATGCAAGCGAATCATGTGTTAATTTTTTGTTAAAACAATTCCGACTATATGTTTTTTGATGATAAGGCACTGATTCTAAGCGCATTTCAATGAGCAGCACATAAATGGACAGCACAGTCAAGAAATCCCCTCTGTAGCCAAGTCTACAACAAAAATGTATCCGTCTCCAGTCCAAGACTGACATTGCCATGAAGATAGACTTCCTATAGATAACCTCGGCAATCTGACAAAGCATCCTATTCAGACACGCAATTGACAAATTCATTACCCAGGACATATGCGCTGGACGCCATATCCGGCACAAATATATAAATTATTGTATAATTATTGTTAAATTTGCTGAGTTTATGACTAAAGACTCAAGTCTCTCATTAGCGAAAAACCTTATTTTGAGGGTTTCATCGCGCGACAGAAGGATTTGGCAGGTGACAGGACTGAACTTTAATTAAGAATATTTACAAAACCACTATTTATGGCAAACGAGAAAGAACTCAGCATCGAGCTGAAACAGGATGTTGCAAGGGGTACATATTCCAACCTTGCCATCATCACGCATTCCAAGAGTGAATTCATAATAGACTTTGCATCAATGCTTCCGGGGCTTCCTAAGCCGGAAGTGACAAACAGGCTCATCATGAATCCTGAGCACGCAAAGAGGCTTTTCCTTGCGCTGCAGGACAACATCAGCAAATATGAGGCGCAGTTCGGCCCTATCGACCTTGGTGAACCTAAGGCAACATTCCCGATGGGAGGATTCGGCGGCGGAAACGGAGCTAAATCATAGCCATGGGACAGGACTGGAGCAAAATCAGGGCATTCGCCTTTGATGTGGACGGTGTCATGACCGATGGAGGGATATTTGCGGACAACGACGGTAACCTTTTCAGGACATTCAACGCAAAGGATGCATTCGGAATGAGGATGGCAGCAATGAACGGCTACCATATGGCAGTAATCACTGGAGGACGCTCACAGAGCATCGTCAAGAGAATGAAGGTATGCGGAGTCGCGGCAGAGGATGTCTATCTTGGTTCACGCGACAAGATGAAGGACTTCAATGACTTCTGCAGTAGGCATGGCGTAGAGGCATCTGAGGTAATGTATTTTGGAGATGACCTGCCTGACATTCCGGTAATGAAGGCCTGCGGTGTCGGGGTAAGCCCTGCCGATGCGGTACAGGAAGCCCGGGATGCTGCTGACTATATCTCACCTTTCCCTGGCGGCAGGCTCTGTGTAAGGGATACAATGGAAAAGGTCATGCGGCAGCAAGGCAGATGGAACCTCGATATCGACACCTACGAACAGAGATTCTGATGGAAAACACCTCAGACAAACGCATTGCAGAGATAATTTCCTCACAGAGGGAATTCTTCGCTTCCGGGCGAAGCCTTGACACCGGATTCCGCAGGGAGATGCTCAAGAAGCTGCATAATGCACTGAAAGAATGGGAGGAACCGCTGTGTGAAGCCCTATGGCAGGACCTTCACAAGTCGTATGAGGAAGCATTTCTGACAGAGCTGAGCATTGTTGCATCTGAAGTGAAGTGTCATCTCAGGAATGTAGGCAGATGGTCAAGGAAAGAGCGCAGGAGGACTCCCCTGAAGCTTTTTCCTTCCAAAAGCTACATAGTAAAGGAGCCGCTTGGCAACTCGCTTATTGTCGCGCCGTGGAACTACCCTGTCCAGCTTCTGCTGAATCCGCTTGTCGGTGCAATCTCCTCTGGCTGTACTGCCATATTGAAGCCATCGCCCTACGTCCCGAATGTCTCCAGGACAATAGAAGAGATGATTTCAGGGATATTTCCGCCGGAATATGTAGCAGTTGTACAGGGCAACCGCGAAGTCAATTCGTATCTGTTCGGGCAGAGATTTGACCTGATATTCTTCACCGGAAGCCCGGATCTCGGACGGAAAGTGATGGAAGCCGCAGCCAGGAACCTTACTCCAGTGATACTTGAGCTCGGAGGCAAAAGCCCTTGCATAATAGACCGTTCTGCAGATATTTCCACGGCAGCCAAAAGGATTGCCTGGGGAAAGACGCTCAATGCAGGGCAGACATGTATTGCTCCTGACTATATCATTGTGCATGAAGATGTAAAGGATGCATTTGTCAAGGCATACAGTGAGTCGGTTGCAGAACTTCACGGCAGCGACATAAAGTCGGACAGGCATTATGCAAGGATAGTGAACGACAGGGCTTTCGACAGGATTACAGGCTATTTCAAGGACGGAAACGTCATCTATGGCGGGGAAAGCGACAGGGAGCAAAGGTATATTGCCCCTGCACTCATTGAGAATCCGCCACTGGAGTCCCCTGTCATGAATGAGGAGATTTTCGGACCTGTGTTCCCTGTAATTGCATTCGGAGGCGATGAAGGGAGTTTCAGGGAAAAGGTTGTAGAGTTTGTCAATTGCAGGGAAAAGCCATTGGCACTCTACTATTTCGGAAACGGGAAGTCTGGATGGGAAACAGTGAGGAGGACTTCTTCAGGCGGAGCCTGCATCAACGACTGCATCATGCATATCGCAAACGAGAATATCCCGTTTGGAGGCGTCGGAAACTCAGGAATGGGAAGATACCACAACAGGGAGACTTTCGAGGCATTCACCCACAGGCGTTCCATTGTAGCCACAGGAACATGGATTGACCTTCCGTTCAGGTATATGCCATACAAGATGTTCAACGCTATAAAGAAAATACTGTAGAAGCATTATAGAGACTGTCTAATGGAGCAAATATTTACCACTGCCAGTGTAAATTCTGGCAGGGTTGGAGATTTTAACAGCAGACTTGCTGGACGACCATCATGTGAGATTTGAGTAAAACATTAATTATCAAGGCAGAATATGTTCAAAGGCAAAAAGATTATACTGGCAAGCAACTCTCCGCGGAGAAAAGAGCTTCTTGCCGGTCTTAACATTGATTTTGAAGTAGATACAAGGAATAACTTCGAGGAAAAGTTCAGCAAGGGACTGCCCCATGAGAGCATCCCGGCTGCGATGTCTGAGGGAAAATCATGGGGATTCCACAGGGAACTGGAAGAGGACGAGATACTTATAACATCAGACACAATGGTGCTATGCGGAACAGAGGTGATGGGTAAGCCTCATTCGCGCGAAGAGGCAGTACGGATGCTCAGGCTTCTGTCCGGACGTTCACACAAGGTTATCACAGCCGTTACAATACGCGACAGGCACCGTCAAAAGACTTTGTCTGACACTGCCATAGTCCATTTCAGAGAACTGACAGACAATGAGATAAACTTTTATATTGACAATTACCGTCCTTTCGACAAGGCAGGTGCCTACGGTATACAGGAATGGATTGGATATGTCGGCATCACCGGAATCGAAGGCTCATACTATACAATCATGGGGTTTCCGGTACATATTGTCTATCAATTGCTTCTGGAGTTTATATAAAGCAACGGACAGGGACTTGAAGAGAGACAGGCGGGGCTGTCATCTACTCTGAACAACCTTTATTTTGGCAGCAGTACCATTACCGACAAAAGAGACAAGTGTTATTTTCTCCGTTCTGCGGACACCTGAATTGTTCACCGAGGCACTGAATGAGACTTCCTGGATATACCAGTCTGTCTTCTCATCTTCCTTATTGGTAAACTTTTCTGCCTCTCCCTGTCTTTTTACAGTGAGCCATTTGTTTGGCTTTTCTAAACCACAGCTCATATCATCACTCCTTGATACGACCTTGAGGACAACACTTTTTCCGTCTTTCGACAAAGTGACTTTATAGTTTTGGGCATCTATCAATTCCTCACCATCCAGTACATACATGTTACGATATACATAACCACCTTCCATAATGCATCCGGAAAAACACGGAAGCATCAAAATGGTAAACAATAAAAACTTAATTTTTGTCATATATATAAATTTATTTCCATCCTGTAATAATGACATCTTTGCGGTCTGAACTAAAGTTTCCATTTGAAGTACTAATGTTTAAATCAAGAAACCAGCCATCATAACCTGTTCTCCATCCCCAATTCATATGATAATATGGCCGGGATGACGTCAGACCATCCATACTGCTTTCGATCTCTACATATTCACATCTTGGATATAATTGTTCATCAAAAAAATACAATGCATATTCGTCATAAACATACATATAGCTATATCCATCACAGACCCATGCATGGGCGGATTTATCAGTCTTGTCTTCCCCCCTCATATATACAGGACGATTTTTACCAAGAGAAGAAATGACATCTGTAGATGAATGGTTCTTACTCTCACAAGAATATCCGTTATCCCTAAATACTCTCATGGCATTGATGTAATTGGAACCACCTCCTGAAGTTGTCCATAAATCTTTTCGTAGCCCAGCCAGAAAATCAGACAATACAACAGATGTTGTATCATTTGGCATATCATTCCAATTATATTTGTTTGGATACTCAAAATATTTCATTATTTGCCCTACAGCAATTGTTACACAACCCAAAAATTGTTTAGGATCATCCAACGAAGAATTATACGGAGCTCTCTGATGCCAATGAGTCTGAATCAGCGGATTCTTTTGATGAAATTCTGAGACATGCTTCTCAGCAATCAGGGCAATTTCCAGATAATTCAAGTCGTCTCCCCACCTGTTAATTAAATCACCTTGTGAAACGTATGAATCATATATATTGTCTGGCATATCTTCAGGCTTATTCTTCAAAAGATATACGTTATATCCCCTACTACGCAATTCAGACATAAATTCATTTCTTATCTCATAGATATCATCATCAATTACCTTGGTAAGGGCATCTGATGGTTCACAATCAGCACACTTTTCATAAGTCTTCCAGAAAGTTCTGCTGACCTTCTCAGACGGATTTTCTGATATATATTCAATATCTTGAATATAGTCTCCGATTATCACATCCTGCCCAGTACCGCAATTCCCGGAATAATTGCCATGGTCAATTTTTGCCAATACAGGATAGTAATTTTTTGTTGCAGAAACAAGTACATACCCATCCTCATAATTGACAGCATAGATAGCAGGATTGCCCTTGCGGTCACTGATTGTGACAATATTCTTGACCTGCATATTGCCTACTGTCTTAGTAGCAACAGAAGAGCATAGGAACATCTCCGCTACTACTGCAGCATCATTCCCTGTCAAATCTACAATATCAGCAGATATCCCATTTGACATTTTTGCGCAATCCTCCTCCTGCAGGGGAAGATTATCTACAGATTCGTGAACTTGACTTTTTTGGCACGAAAATACGGCCAACAGGAGCAGCATCCAAAGAATGCTGCCCGAAAACTTTTGATTGACTCTTTTCATAGCTTTGGTCATTAGTGTTAATGTCCGGCAAATATAGGGATTATATCAGGGATTGCAATAGTATAGGGGATAAAATGCCCCGGAACGCGTATAAAGTCCCAGGGCATTTGGATCTAAAATATTGGCGGCAACAGTCTATCCACAATAGAAATACTCCTTGACGAGACGGAGTATCCTGTCCTGGTCGTTGCCGATTTCATTTCGCAGGTTTGCATCGTCGAATGCGGCGAGCCTTGCTATAATTCCATCTATCAGGCGTGGAGAGAAGACACCATATTGCTCGTACAGTCCGCGATGTGCCCTGAGGCATTCTGCCGATTCAGCGCAGGAAGCCGGAAGCTGGCTCAAACGGCCAAGCACCTCCCTGTTCTTCTCATCAAAGATATTTACATCAACATACCTGTCTGCCGCATATTGCAGGCCGTTCTCCATCTCGAATCCATGACGTGCCGCCACAGCAAGTCCAGCCAGGAGCAGATATATGTCAGCGGAACCGTCCGGACACCTGAATTCAACTGTCTGCTTGAGATTTACATCCGGCACTATCTCCTTTTCCAGAGGGTTTGCATCGGAAGCCATCCTGCCGGCACCGGCACTCCAGCCAAGCGGGACACGTACAAGTACAGAACGGTTCCTGTCACCCCAGCAGATGTTTGTCGGGGCTTCCTGGTGAGGCACCAGACGGAAATATGATGTAGGGTTTGTATTTCCGAATGCAGTCAATGACGGAGCAAGATACAGATAGCCGGCGATTACCCTCTTGGCATCATCAGAGAGACTCCCGTTGTCATTGATCATGGCATTTCTGCCATTTCGCATCAGACGTGTATGGATATGAAGCCCGTTTCCCGCTTTTCCTACAGTGATTTTAGGTGCGAAAGTGACATCCACGCCATATCTGTAGCCAAGAGTCCTTATAATCCATTTTGCAACCATGAGCTGGTCTGCCGCATCTTCCAGGCTGACAGGAAGGAACTCTATCTCATTCTGTTCATACTGAAGTTCACCGCTGACGAAGTTGCCGACTTCAGAGTGCCCATACTTTATCATTCCGCCGGATTCTGCAATATATTTCATCGCCATTGCGCGGAATTCTGCCCCTTTGTTGAATGGTGTCGATTCATGATAGCCGCGCTGATCAGCTGCCATAAACAGGTCCTGCCTTGGAGTAACCACATAATATTCAAGTTCTCCCATTACATGGTAACTGCATCCGGTCACACGTTCAAGTTCACGGTGTGCCTTGCGCAATGTATATTCCGGAGACATGTCCAGCGGTGTCCCGTCCTTTGTGTAGTAGCTGCACAGGATGTCCACGGCCGGTATTTCACTGAACGGGTTGCGGAAAGCAGTCCTGTAGCGCGGTATGACATAGAGGTCGCTGGCACCGGCCTCGATATATGGGAACAGGCTGGAGCCGTCAACCCTTTCTCCGTATGTCAGGATGCTTTCAAGATATGTTTCATCGTTTATGATGAAATTCAAGGTCTTCAGGCGGCCGTCAGCCCCGGGATACCGGAAATTGACCATCTGGATGCCTTCTTCCCTGATGTAGCGGACAATGTCCTCTTTCGTAAATTCGCATGCCGGCTTTCCCAGAAAGCGCACAAGCGGGTTTGGATTCATATTGATATTCATGATATGCCATAAAATTCTTGTGTCTGCAAACTTAGTCAAAATCTGCTGACGTTGTCACGCTGCTGCCCCAAAATAATCCGGTTTTTCACGAATTGTTTACCGAGGCACTGAAGGAGACTTCCTGGATATACCAGTCTGTCTTCTCATCTTCCTTATTGGTAAACTTTTCTGCCTCTCCCTGTCTTTTTACAGTGAGCCATTTGTCAGGATTTTCATCACCACAGGTCAAATTGCGGCTTAAAGAAACAATCTTGAGTACAAAGCCAATTCACTGAGGCGCAAAGATAAGGATGAGTTCTATTTCTGCTCCGAGAGCTTGAACATTACAGCATCCATGGCCGGGACATTCATGCGTATCCTGGTCTGCGGATTCAGCATTCCTGTGACCGGAAGTTCGAGCCATTCGAAGGCATGCGGGGGAATCGAAAGCTCCATAGCAGCATCAATGGAAGAGAAATTCACGGCAAACAGCAGAGTCTCGTCCTGCCAGTCCCTGAGGAATGCATAGTGCCGTGACTTGTCGAAACCGTTGGATGTGGAATTGCAATAGCAAAGGTCATACGTCATGCCTTCTGAAACTGCAGGATTCATGGAGGCGAAACGGAGCAGTGATGAATACCGTCCGAAGATTTCCGCTTCCTCCGGTGCAACACCTGCTTTTTCCGCCAATTCCTTGACAGCCTGCCTGCAAGAGGTGTTACCAAATGCCGTAAAAGATTCAGCTATGGCCTTATACATACCGCTATGTATAATGGAATTGAGTTTTCTCAATGAGGCGCAGCTCCACCAGTCGAAGATGGTAGTCCTGCCATCCTTGCCGCTGAATCCTTCACAGTCCATTCCCCTTTCCCCAAGCTCTTCTCCCATATAAATCATGAAAGGTGCGCGGTTCATGCAGAGCGAAGTGTAGAGGGCTGCCAGGGAATTTAGCCCGGACTTCCCGAAGAAATCCGATGCAAATCTCTGTTCATCATGGTTTTCCAGAAAATTAAGCATATATGGCTGCAGGTCTCCGAGTGACTGCCAGTTCCTTGTGATTCCCTCTGCCGACTGCCATAGCTCCACGCCAAGGCCGTTGTCGTTGACATTCTTCTCCACGATGCTCCTCAATGTGTCATACAGCCCGGACTTGTCATAAAGAAGGTCAAATCCGGCTTCGCGTATATATTTTCGGTACAGGTCCTTGCGGTATACTTCAGCAATGAAGATAATATTTGGAAACTCTTCCTTTATCTTCGCTATCAGCCATCTGAAAAACTCCGGTGGCACCAGTTCAACCATGTCACATCTGAATCCGTCCACACCTTTCCCTGCCCAAAAGCGCACTATGTCATACATCTTGTCCCATGTGCGTGTATAGGTGTCACAATAGTTTATCTTTATTGTCTCATACCAGTCGTTGATTCCTGGCTCAGGACTGTAGCAGTTGTTCCCTGTAGCCATGGCAGGCATTTCAATATAGGATTCCATACCTTCAGGCGGAGGTACAGGGAGTTTCAGTGCCTGTCCCGGATAATAGAAAAAGTCGTTGTCCGGACTCCAATGTACAGTCTTGTCATCTTCTGCCCCGAGCACTGGATGTCCCGGAGTCATCGAGACCTTGCCATAGTCCCGGGAAACATGGTTCGGGACAAAGTCTATAATCACCTTCAGGCCTGCGTTGTGCGTCCTGTCAATGAGCTGCCCGAATTCATACATCCTTTCCTGTGGATTGTCTGCAAGATATGGATTGACATCGTAATAGTCTGTTATTGCGTAGGGTGAGCCTGCACGGCCCTTGACAAATTGCGGACTGGATGGCATACAGCCATTCGTATTCTCCGTAGTCGCGTGCCTGATTATACCTGTGTACCATACATGCGAACAACCCAGCCATTTGAGATATTCAAGGCTGGGATTGTCTATGTCAGAGAATTTTCCTGTTCCATTTTCATTTAGGGAGCCATTCTTTACAGGATTCTCCGTCCTGTTTCCCCATAGCCGGGGTAGCATCTGATATATTATTGTCTTGCTCATGTCAATTGGAATAAACACCGGCATGGCCTTTCAGCAAAAACCGGACCTTGTAGACTGGTCAGGCACCTGCAATATAGTCAAGTACCTTGGCGAGCTGGTCAGGACATGATGTCCCACGGCCCCTGCAGTCAATTCCACGTAATGCACCCGTAGCCTTCTGCAGTTCCATTCCAGATGCAAGTGCAGCAACCCCCTTGGTGTTGCCGTCGCATCCCCTGGTAAATTTTACGGACAGAATGACACCATCCTTCTCTGTGACTTCGACATGTGACGAACAAACCATTCCACAAGTCTCGGCAACTACCTTCCTGACACCGCCATCAAGCATGGTGTCTTCTATAACATTTACACTATAATCCATGATTACCAATTCTTTATTGTGTCACTTTGGGTATCAGTTACAGTTATTTTCCATCAAGGATACCCATGCAATTTAAAAGTCCACACAGATTCGGGCTACCTCCTGCGAAGCTTCTGCGATTTTCGCTTCTACTTCATCCGGAGTGCTGTAATCCAGGTTTTCAGCTGCCACAGCATATATTTCACCGAGTCCCCACAGCTGCGAAAGTGCCTTCAGGTATGGGGTGGCCTGCTCCAATGCATCTCCAGTCCTGATATTCATGCCCCGGGTCGTTATGTACAGTACTTTTTGGCATCTGCACAATCCTTCACACGTCTTTCCGGTGTCAGTGAATGTGATTCCATAGAGTGAGACATGCTCAAAAAAGACTTTCAGACGTGCAGGAAAACTCATGTCCCAAAATGGTGCAGCTATTACTATACGGTCCGCCTCTGCGACCCTGTGTGCAGCCTCCACTGCCCACTCCGGGACCTTTCCCCTTCCACGTTCCTCCAGCATTTCCGGCCCTACAGACGGCATCTCCATGCTGCCGAGACGGATTGTCCCGATTTCATATCTGTCCGAAAGACTTTTGGTTGCAGCTGCCAATATCCTTGCTGTACGCGAATCTTCGCGCATACATGAGTCCAATATGAGTAACTTTTCCATGTCCAGAATGTTTTGGGCTGCAAATTTAGGCAAATAAATCCTTATTGCAATTGTCAAAGTGAATTTGAACCGGCCTCCAGTTCCGCAGCACGGCTATCGCGCACCAATTCTTTAAAATCCACTTTAAACCTCGGCGTTTTAAGCTTGTTTTTGTCTACATTGATATACAGCAGGTCATCGTGGTCGGTTATGCTGTACAGCTTTTGCAACAAATCCTCCTTTTCTCCCCCTTCTATTTTCTGAAGTGGAAGTTTATTATCACGGACAGTCCGGGCTATTTCCTCATAATCAAACATAACGTATCATTCATTGATTCAGTGAGATTTACCAGGTTTTAATTCCACCGCAATGCTATCAAACGGCTTCGGTCTTCCGATGTCCACACGGAATGTATCACCGTCCCAACCTGTCTTGTTGATGGCCGACTTACGGCTGTCAGCGCAGCGGGGCAATTCTTCATCCCATTTCGATGCAACGACCTCGCCGGTGGCTGTGCTGACAATCTCCACTTTCAAGGCATCACCCACTTTCTGTCCGAAGCAGTTATAGACCAAAGCACGGTATTTTCTGTCGCGGCTCAGCTTGGAGTAGCGTTCAAGCAGGAGCTTCTTCTCGAATCCGCAGTCGCGCAAGTTCTGCATAATCTTTTCGCGCCGTTGCGCCAGCCGGTTCTTGCCGCCGTTTGCTTCGTCAATCTCTGTCAAGACATTCAGCACGAGACTGGCTACATGCTCCACAAACTCCTGGCCGAAATCTTTGAACTCATACAGCCGGAGTGAGGTGTCGCGGTCTAAATCGTAGGTTGACACACCGAACGTCCCTTTCCAATTCTTATATCCTGGACTCACATCTTGTCGCTCGACATTCGCACAGATGGTGAGCCGACTGTTTCCGTCGAGGTCTATCGGTGACAGTTCCATCAAGATAACCTGACAGATACCGTAAGTGGCAACATACAGATGAGCCACATCACGGTAATTCGATTCTTCCTTGATGCGCTGTGCGATAATATCATCGTCCTCAAAGGACAGCATTTGTAACTTTGCCATAGTATTCTTTCGATTATCAATCATTTTTGAGCCAAGAATCCAATATGGATTTGAAATCGTCAATCAGCAGCGGGAAATTGTAATCAATTTTTCGTTCCAATCGCTTGGCCACATGTTCAACGGCCTGAATGATATAGCCGCAAAACAACTGCTTTTGTTCCTGTATTGGCAAAAAGCTGAACTCCTTTTCCAACACAATATTCACGCGCACAGTACCTGTGTCGGTTCGGAACGGGCTGTATTTGAAACGTTTTCTCATATAATAACCGTTGTCCTCAATCTCTTTTTCCGAATACATTTCGAGCAGCTTCGGATAAAGATCCTTCTGCTTCAGTTTCAACTTCTCGTCGGCAATGATGTAGTTGGTCTTGCAGTGGTAGTTGTCATAGAAACTGAATGAAACATTGATAACAATTGAGTCTATGGCTGTCCCGTACAATTTCGGGCGCATGCCACGGTTGAGTTTTGGAATCAGTTTTTTCTCGAGGCTTTCGACAAGGGGTTTCGAAGTCTCGTAGCAATTGGCAAGCCCGCGTACAATGCGGATCGGATTCTTGGGTATCCAGTTGCGTTGACTACAAAGCGGAATATCCTGCACTTCGCCGACATGTCCGTTCAGGCGGATTGGCTTTTCCAACGGATTTTCCGCCCCACCGTGAAAAAACGACAGCTCATAGTCGATGGCAAAACCATCTTTTCGCTTCGACCATACGGCATTGAAAAAACGGGGCTTGGCGTCGCGGTTGATGAAATAGGTTTCCGGATTGCCGTTAAAATAGGCTCCTCTTATCGCTTCCACCGGTTCATGTGTCCCCCAACCGATGATGGCGAGAGCTTCGCAAATCCTTACTGCCGCGTTCCATTCCGCGGCATTGCGGTATTGCGAACATTCCAGAAAACCGGCGTACAGTCGTTCACGCAGCTCCTCGACATTTTGTCTGCCCGACAGGTATTCGCGCAGCTCCGTAAGACCGGCTATTTCAAAGATCTTTTCCATTGTCATATCCGGCCGTTATTTGAAATCACGGAATTTCTTGTTGTTGAGCGCGTTCTCGGCAGCGCGGTTATCATGCGAGGCTGCACGTTTGAAATAGTCGTAAGCCTTGCGCAAGTCGACTTCAACGCCAAGCCCTTTCAGGTACATATTGCCGATTTCATACTCTGCCACATCTGCGAAAGAATACCTTTTCAAGCTCTTGTCACCGGCTATCTGCTGATATAGTGCCATTGCCGCCGCATAATCCCTTTGGCATCCTGCGCCGCGTTTGTAGCACTCAGCCAATTTCAACTTGGCATAAGTGTCACCACTATCGGCTGCTTTCCGGAACCATTCAAACGCCTTGTCAAGATCCCTTTCCACACCCTCGCCGTTGAGATACGCAACAGCCACATTGTAGTATGCTGCGGTATAGCCCATCTCCGCCGCCTTCATGTAACATTCAAAGGCTTTTTCTTCGGATACTTCACGGCTGTACATCCGGCCTAAATCGTAGTACGAAGCCCCGTCCTTCTTTTCATCAGAAATCCCCTCATAGAGCCGTACCGCCTCGTCTGCCCGGTCCGGCAGATCGCTGTCAATTTCTTCCGGTGCGTCACAACCGTTATACAATGCGTCAGCCAGATTTTTTTTGTCTTTGGCTGTTCCCCGTTCTGCTTTCTCCCTCAATATCCCTATCAGGCGTCCATGCCACATCATGGCAGCTTCCCGTCCTTCCTTTTCCGTCATGTCATAGGGACGGTCGTGCACATAAAGATTCATCAGGGATTTTACCGCGCTCACCACGCCTTTGTCCGCTTTCTTCGTCAGTACCTCAATCATCCGGTAAAGCCATTTCAGACCCAATGGCTTGCGTTGCTCCGGCTCCATGTCATCGCAGACAAAGCGGTAATAGTCGGCAAGGAACTTTAGTGCCTTCAGATTGCCGGCTTCAGCCGCTTTCTCCATCCATGGCAGAAAACGGGAGGAATCCTCGCAATAGAACGTGTAGTAATACATGCCGAGCAGATATTGCGCCTGGGCATTGCCATGTTCTGCCATAGGAGTTATGGCTTTGACAGCCAATAGGGCAGATTCAGGATCGTCAAAATCAGCGACACTTTGCTTTATGATTTTGAAATACGCTGACAGTTCCTTGCTGTTCATATGTCTTTAGTCAAAAATAGCATCCTTGTTTTCCCATACAAATTCCTCCAGGCAGTCGCATAGCGAAGGCTCGAAATCGTAGTAAGTATTGTCGGTCTCTTCAAAGTCATCCTCTTTGCCGTCGGTGATTGCCAGACGATAGTTGTCGGCCATCTCCTTGTTACCGACAGTCAGGATGGCATTTTCCAGTTCATCCGGATCTGTCTCAGGATGATTTTCCAGATAGCCGGAATGTCCTCCGTTTTGCATTTCAGAATCATACCAAAAGCAGAGCACTGCTTTCTTCTGGAGCGGTGAAAGAGTCGCCGCATCGCAGTCGCAAATTTCTTCAATAAATCTGTTCCAAAGAGTGTCTTTTACAGTCATAGTGCTAAAGCAATTCGTTCAATTTGTTTTCAGCCTGAGTATTATTGCATCTCTTCGCAGCGAGTTTGAAATAGCGGATCGCCTCTTTCGAATCGGGTTGCACGCCAAGTCCGTTGAGATACATGTTGCCGATTTCGTATAAGGCTGTTCCGATTCCGACCGTCTGATACTTAAACCCGCGATCTTTTAAGCGTTCGACAATATGCTGATATTCAAGCATTGCCTTTTCATAATCCTGCTCACCACCTATGCCGTTTTTGTAGCATTCGGCAAGTTTCAAGGTTGCTGTTATTTCGCCCGCATCCGCACCTTTCTTGTACCATTTGCGAGCCATTGTATCGTCCTGTTCGACACCGTTGCCATCGCGATAAGCATCACCTATTCGCACAAACGCCTCACGGCAGTTCAGTCCGGCAGCTTTTCTAAAGCAGGAGAGGGCCTTTTTCCCTTCTCCCGAATCATCGTATGCGCATCCCGCTTTGTAATGGGCTTCTGCCTTGAAAAAGCCATCGCAGTCGCTGTCGGTTATATCTTTATACAGTCGTATGGCTTGCGACAGACTCCGCTCATCATCCTCGTCCGAGAAGCAATCCAAAAGTTCCTCCGGTACACCCTCGGCATACAGAAGTATGTCGGCAAAATTCATCTTGTTCACCAAGTCGCCCTTTGTCGCTTTTGCCGTCAATATTTCAATCCACCGGTCATACCACTTCCGCGCGGTTTCAAGGCCTTGATCGGGATTCATGTCCTCTGGACAATCCTCAATATACAGATTCATCAATGCCTTGGCTGCATCAGCCGAACCTTTGTCGGCTTTCGCAGCCAGAATATCGAACCATCGCCTGTGCCATTTCAGTATCAATGCTTTTCGTTGTTCTGCATCTATACCATCGGGACAGTCATTACGATATATTTCCATAATGGCTTGTGCAGCCTCAGCATTGCCGTTGTCCGCAGCCTTTTCAAACCAATGGATAGCTTTCCGATTGTCGCATCCGCTATGATACCCCCACGAATAATATTTGCCGAGAAGCATTTGAGCCTTCACATCGCCTCGTTCGGCAGCAGGAGTTATTGCATCGACCGCTTGCCGTGCAGAGACGGCATCAATCCTTGACAGCCCTGACAGATGCAGCCAGTTGTTGTACCGAGCCATTAGCATTGTCTGTATATCCAATGTAGTACCTGTTGCGATTCTCCCCTACATATTTACCCTCCTGTAAAATGCCCATCATCATCGGTCGGCCACCATTTGAACTTGAAATATTGTAATACGCTTTACCCGAGCCTTTCGCACCCTTGTTCTGCAAATTGCCGGCAATGTGCAGATATATATATTTGTCGTTGGCTTTTGACCTGACAAGCGTCACGCTGACATTGTTGATCTTACGCGCGGGATTATTCGTATCCTTTTCAAAATAATAGATCCGGTGATCTGTTGTCAGATTAGAACTGGAACACCATCTTGCTTCGGCATCTTCTGCCGGGTTGTCATTGACGTCACACCACTCTGCATAATGCACGAGATCAAGAAACTCATTGATCGTGGGAGTTCTCCATTCATCCCCCCAGTTAAAAGAAGCGGCATCATGCTCCGGATCACCTGAGGTCCACTCACCGTCAAATATTACGTCCAGATTGGGTCCACCTTCCGAAAACAGAGTGGTCCGCCCCCAGGAAACGAATTCCCCATATTCATCAACCTTTTTGGCACCGAGATTGAAGGCAGCCCACTTGAGGGGAAGTCCCAGGTCGACCGCGACTTTCGGATATGCGTAATCCTTCTCCTTGTCAGTAAGGTCGGCCACTACGAAATCGCCTGCCTTGTATTCGATATCTTTGGTTGCCGTCACATTCCATGTGTATTCGTCGCCCCAGGGGAGATTGATGAGATAGTCCGGACCGTAATCGGGATTATCATTCCTCATTGTGTCGTCGGGATCGAGCGGCATCACCGTGCCGTCGAGTTCATCGTATGTGAGAAGCTCAAACTTCAGCTTTCCACCTGTTCCTATCTTGCCATCGACATCGCCTGCCACCTGACGGATAATGTAGGCGGTCAGCACATTGTCCTGATAGTTGTCCTTACCGTATTCGCCCACCTTTACAAAGGGCTCCCTGTCGTCTTTTGATCCGAGTGTGAGCGTAGTCACCTCGTCGCCCCACGCGTCGCCGCTCATCCTGAGCTGCGACCCACCGGGAATATCGAATATGAAGCCGCGCAGCATCACCTTGTACACCACGGTATGCGGGTGCGAGAAAGCCATCCGGTGGTCGTGCTTCAGGTTGGCATCGACGAGATTCTGGGACCAATATTCCGTATATTGCTTTGACCCGTCCGGGCCCAGCACATGCTCCGCATATTTCAGATGCTCCGTGTCGCCATTCTTCTTCTGCACCTGTGCCTTGGCAAGGAACTCGGCGGAATCATGGCTGACATCGAAGTTATCACCTTCGGGGAAGAGATATATCGCCTTGCCCGACCAGTGCTCCCAGTTCTTGATGTATCCTTGATGCACGAACACCGTGTGGGAAGTTCCCGCTCCGGTGTTCGGCACAAACTCATATCTTTCAATAGGATCTCCCATAGATTCGTCAGGATAAAGCCAGATGACATCTGTCTCATCCCATACCATCTTCAAGTTGCGGGTATCTGGATCTTCCTGATAGCTCATGCGAGTGCCGATGCCTGGAAGCACGGCTGTAAAAGAATATGTATTTTCTTCCTGTCCGGGGGCTGACTGCGGCTGGCCGTAGTCACTGCAGCTTGCCAGAAACAGCACTGCCGCCGCCATTAAAGCCTGAATAATCCTGAGTGTCATATGCTGGATATTAAAACTTTGATTCAAAATTTGTTGCAAAATTAGCAATAAATTCGAGAAAGCAAAGCAGCAGAACTGCTCCGTGACATGGATATTTAGCGTCTCTTTCTGGAACCACCTCTGTCAGATCGTCCTGACCTGCCTGAGGATGAACGTGCGCCCCTGCCTCCACGGTTTCCACGGCCGGTCCTGCCTCCTGGCCGTCCTGAACGGGATTTCTTGTATTCTTTCAATGACATCCATTCATCCTGGTCTCCAGCCTCATTTCCACTGTCTGAGGCTGCCTCCGCAACTTCTACAGAGATTGGACGGTCATTCCAGGTCAATCCGTCAAAGGCCATAAGTACATTTTCGGTCTGCTTTTCATCAACTTCAAAGAACGAGAATTTCTTCATAAGGTCAACCCGTCCGACATCAACGCGCTTGCTTGTGTGGTCGTTGAGCATATTCATCAAGCCACGGAGATTGAATCCGTCCATTTTTCCGAGATTGATGAAAAGACGCGAATATCCGGCTTCTGCCTTGCGTGATCCCCTTTCTCCTTTCCTCTCTTTCTTCGTGTCCTTTGCAATTTCGATATCGTCCCTGTCACGATAATATTCGTAGAAACGGTTGAACTCATGTGAAACGACCCTCTTGATAAGGTCTTCCTTTCCGAGCCAGTCAAGCTTGCGGTATATCTCCGGCATGAAATCATTGATTTCATCCTCATTTACCTTTACCTTTTCGAGGTCATCTATCACCTTGAACAGCTGCTTCTTGCATATTTCCTTTGCTGTAGGAATCTCTCCCTGGGTGAATTCCTTGCCGATTGCTTTCTCAATTGCGCGCACTTTGCCTTTCTCCTTCATATTGATGATTGCAATCGAGGTTCCGGTCTTGCCGGCCCTTCCTGTACGTCCGCTGCGGTGAGTGTAGTTCTCGGTATCGTCAGGCAGGCCATAGTTGATTACATGTGTGAGGTCATCAACATCAAGTCCCCTGGCTGCCACATCTGTAGCCACAAGAAGCTGCAGGTTACGGATGCGGAATTTCTGCATTACAAGGTCACGCTGAGCCTGCGAGAGATCACCATGGAGCGAGTCTGCATTGTAGCCTTCCTGCATCAGCTTGTCCGCTATATCCTGGGTCTCTATCTTGGTGCGGCAGAAGATGATGCCATATATCTGGGGATAGAAGTCAACGATACGTTTCAGGGTCTCGTACTTGTCTTTGGCATGCACTACATATGCAACATGCTTGACATTTGCAGTACCTTCGTTCTTGCGTCCAATTGTGATTTCCTTTGCATTGCGGAGATAGTTCTGGGCTATCTTGCTGATTTCCTTGCTCATTGTTGCGGAGAAAAGAAGTGTGTTCCTTTCCTGGGGCACATCTGCAAGTATGGCGTTGATGCTGTCGGTGAATCCCATGTTCAGCATTTCATCGGCCTCGTCAAGCACCACGTTCTTCACTGTAGAAAGCGAGACAGTCTTGCGTTCCATCAGGTCGATCAGACGGCCTGGAGTCGCAACTATGATATGTACACCGCGTTTGAGGGCGCGTATCTGGCTCTCGATTGATGAACCTCCATATACGGGAAGCACCTTCAGCCCGTCAATGTATTTGCAATAGTCATTGAGGTCACCGGCAATCTGCAGGCAGAGTTCCCTTGTAGGACAGAGCACAAGGGACTGAGGATAGTTCTCCTCTACGTTTATTTTCTGGATGAGCGGCAGGCCGAATGCAGCTGTCTTTCCTGTTCCTGTCTGTGCAAGTGCCACTACATCATTGTTTTCACCTAAAAGATATGGTATTACTTCTTCCTGTACCGGCATCGGATAGGCGTATCCCATTTCTTCAATGGCACGCCTGATTTCGGGAGACACCCCGAGTTCTTCAAATGTTTTCACTCTTTATTTTTTACAATTCGCACGCAAAGGTAGTCTTTTTATTTACAATAACTATAACACTGGCTCCATGAATTTCATTTTATAGTGTTTTCTGATGGTTCCAGATAAAATCCGCTGCCGTTCCGGTACTGCTTTTTCAGTGCATGATGCGTAGTAGCCGGCCACGTCTGTCCGAAAGAGCACATGCCAAATCAGAAAGGCAATGGGCCGGGAAATGGACAGACGTGGCCAGCCAAGACACATGCACCCGCAGGTACAGTTCATTATCAGAAAGGCAATGGTGGAGCTCCGGGCTATTCAGCGATACCTTCTATCAGCTTCTTCCTGAATGCTTCCACATACTTTGCCCCGGATGTAAACGATGCCGGCCCCTGATATACTTTCTTCAGGAGTTCCTCGGCAGCTGCACGCCCGTGCTTCTGCTCATACAGACAAAGCATCTCATAGTCCTCTGCGCCATCGCGCCATCTTTCCAGACGAATTGACACACAAGGCATTGACGAGCCGAACGGTTTGCCAGGGTACACAAGGATCCCGTCACCGGCAGGAAGGTCACTGCGCGGCTTCAGCGGACTCATGCTGCTGAATGAGTTTACGACCCAATAGAGGAATCCTCCGGCGCGTTCTTTCCAGTTTCTCCACATCACTACCCTGTTCGGTATCCCTGTGGCATTCTGCGCAAGCCCGGGATACTCTGACATGCAGACATACATCCACCATTCCTGGCCATCCCTGAGCTTCTTCCGGCACATCTCCGATATGCTTTCACTCTTCTGCAAAGCCCAGGCACTTGTGCAGAATATGCCTGTAGCCCCGTCAAGTGCATCAAATACAGCAAACAGGTCATCCCTTGACTCCCCTTCCTTTGGTCCGCAGTAGAAGCTTGTCAGCACCTTTGCCTGCGGAGAATACATGTGTATCCTGTCGGCCATTGCACGGATGGATGCATATTCAGACGGAAGTACAGGTTCATCCCAGACATAGAAAAACGCCTTGTCAACCAGCCCTTCTGAACCGGCACGCTCCAGCATCTGCTTCAGTCCCTCATCATCAAGACTATGGTACGGAAGGGCGATACGGTTGAACCGAGGGTCACTGAGATATGCCCAGCTTCTCTCGTCATCTATGGCGTATGGGGATGAGAAGCATTCTGTCTTCATCGAGCCGCTCAGCCATGTGGAGAAATAAGGGTCGGCCCTGTATTCGAGCAGAAGGTCTGAAATCTCCCTGCGCATCTCCTGTTTCTGCCCCTCGTCCATTCCGGTAAGGATAAGATTGTCGGGATTGATTCCGAATGCAGAGGATATTGACGGCTTTTCCGGAATCATTGCATCCTTGACCACAATATAGAATGCAAGGCCATATTCCGCCCCTTCATTCCTGAACCATATTGTCTCCCGATAAGTACCTGGGGCGGCATCCGTCCTTGCCTTGAACGAGAGCCATACCTTCAGAAGCTTGTTTTCCGGAGTGACAGTGCCCTCACACGGTACAAGCACATCATTCTTCAGGACATCGAAGCTCTTCACCTGGCTGCATCTGAAATCAATCACCTCAGGATTTCCCTCACGTACGATTGACAAAGCCTTGTTGCTGCCTGCTGAAATTACAGCCTGGACATTTTCATTCTCATTTTTCAGGAGCATCACAGTCATGACATTCTGCGGCTCCATCCCGGCATAGGAGTCGATGTCATCCAGGCTGTTGATCATCCATATATTGCCTTCATTCGCAGGCAGTACAGGTTCATCCGTAAACGGGTCATCTACTTTTGTAACATTGCATGACGTGCATGATATGCACGTCATTATGATTGGTAATATAAACAATGGCTTCATAGTTTGATCTTTAAAAGTTTGACTCCATGTGGATTGATGGAGAATCTTACAGAATTGTCCTTCACTTCAAGACTGGACTTTGCCCACAAATCCATAACATTGATATCCCCAGCTACATTTATTTCCTGCATCGGGAACACATAGTCAGACATGGGCGTATCAGTTGTGTTGAATATGGCGACATAATGGCATCTGTCATCGCGCATATCACCTGCATACCAGGCTATGAGGCCGTCCCTGTCAAACAGTTCCCTGTTGCCGCAGGAATGCCTGCATATCCCGGTAATGTCATCATCTGTGACAAGACGCAGTGTAAACGGATCCATCTCGGGCAGATTGCATCCAAGCATAAGGGGAGAACGGAACATTGCCCATAATGACATCATCGTATATTGTTCATCCTCAGTAAAATTGCTCGGACGTGGTTCTCCCCTCATCGCACGCCTTGCCATAGGTCCTACCGGAAGCATGTCTGCATCAGCCCAGTGTCCGGATCCGGTGTGCTCCTGCCATTTGCGGCACAAGGAGAACTGATTCTTCAAGGAATCCCAGCTGTCCCAGAAATCCTCGGAAATACGCCATAGCTGGCACACCTGCCGAAGGTGTCCTGCCTGTTCCACAGGCGCAGGACCCGGGGAAAGGCTGAGAACAACAGGCCTTGACAGCCTGCTGCATGCAGAGTGTATTGCATTGATTTCATCTTCATGGTATACCGGCGAAAGCAGGTCGTCTGCCTTGACATAGTCAATCCCCCATTCTCCATACTGCTCAAACAGGGAGTTGTAATATTCCTGTGCACCCGGCCTTGACATGTCAATCCCATAGAATCCATAGTACCAGTCACATCTTGAAGAGGTATCAGCTATGTCCCTGGCATGCCATGAAGTTCCTTTAATTGGAGTATTCTGCCGGTATGCCTGGACCGGAATCCCGCGCATGATGTGTATCCCGAGCTTCAGTCCAAGTCCATGGATATACTCGGCAAGGGGGCCGAAACCTTTCCCCGAGCATGAAGACGGGAATTTTGCACAGTCCACGGCAGGACGTCCGAATTCATCAACAAGCTGCTCCGGACACGGGTCCTCATAGTCTTCAAGCGATGTCATCCCTGGAGCATACCAGCCGGCATCTATCACTATATATTCCCATCCGTGCTCCTTGAGGTTCGAGGCCATGTATTCTGCATTCGCCTTTACCTCTTCCTCGGTCACGGATGTGCCGAAGCTTATCCAGCTGTTCCACCCCATCGGGGGCTCCATTGCAGGAATGGCCTCTTCCACCGGCCGCACATTGTCTTTGCAGCCGGTTAAAAAAGCCATGAACAGACATATCCTATACAAATGCCTCATGCCAGTCAGTCAAGTACGCATCTGACACTATATCCCCTCGACCTGTCATACGGATAGAGGGCTGCTCCGAAGTCATCCTTTGTAAATCCGTATGTCACACCCTGTGACGGGAAGTTTGCAGGGTCAGGATTCCATGGATACACATCTCCCTCACGCGGCTCTGTCGCTGTCCAGAAATATGTGTTAGCTCCGTTTTCAATTACATCATTTGCAGGTACTTCCCAGATATATCCGGTTGCAGCCATGTCGAATCCGAGGATGTTTGTCACCGGCTTGTTGCCGTTGGTGGATGCCGGATCCCAATATGCCTTGTTCTTCAGGCTTCCTGCAGGATTGTCATCAGACGTGCAGGCATTTATAAGGAAATCCCATTCCGCCTTTGTCGGGACGTGCCATCCGTCAGGACATACACCCTGCAGTTTCTCGCCTTCTTCTGCCCCATGGTTGCCTCTGACTGCAGCCGTCCATCTGTAATATCCTCCATATACCTTGGCAATGGACTCGTCCTCACCCTCTTTCGGGGTATAGAATTTCACACCGTCCCCGATTTCCGTGCCGTCGGAATATTTTACAGCCCTCATGTTGGCCCTCATCCAGACGCTGTAGTCTCCTGTCATGGCATCACTTACCCTGCACACGCCGTATTCCTCCCCGTCGCGCGGGTCAATGAACGGGCTGTAGAAGCGGAAAAGCTTCATGCTGCGCACTTCGCTATATGAGTATGAGTCCTTGCCTGACTTTGTGGCCCTGATTGCCCAGAACAGTTCACCCATCCTGTATTCCCCGACACCCAGGTCTGCCAGGATGCCGTCAAATTCCTTATGTGTCACCTTTGCCGAGAGCCCGTCTTCAACATCAATGCATACAGGCTCATCCAGCTCTTCCGACAGGCTGAATACAATTGCGTACTCAGCATCTGTGTCTTCGCATTCCCAGAGGAATTCAAGTGATTTGCCAGGCTTTTCATAGTCAAGGTCGAATTCCTCCAGGTCATCCGGGAGTATTGCCGTCACGCTGGACATCTGCCAATTGTCCTTTTCATTGCCCTGTGGCTTTTCGCATGCTGCCGTCAAGAGCAATGTCAGCACAGCAGCAGATAAAACGCTTCTTTTTTTCATGTTGTCAATAATTTAATGGTTAATATCCTTCATTCTGTGTCATGTTCACATTCTCATAGCATGCAGACTGCGGTATTGCATAGAGGATATGCTTTCTCTCCGCCATCACCTTGCCCCTTGCAAGTGCATTCTCTATGAGCTTGCCATGCCGTATAAGGTCCGGGCGTCTCATTCCCTCCCAGCAGAACTCCCAGCCCCTCTCCATCAGGAGATGGTCACGGAAATCTTCTTTGCTGGAGATATTGTCAATTTCGGCCTTATGTGTGCTTGATGCATAGTTGTCAAATGCCCTTTCCCTTATCTGGTGCAGATAGCCCTTGGCCTCGTCTGTCGGCCCATGGAGTTCATTGAGGGCTTCAGCCTTTGCAAGGATGACCTCTGCATATCTGTCTATTACATATTCACTTGCATCCCACTGTCCAGTAGTCTTGGCGTTTTCCTGGTATTTCATGGGGATTGCGCCAGGCTTGCCCACAAATTCTGTCTTCCTGTCGACCATCCTGCTTCCGTTCCAGTACGAATCCAGAAGGGCCTTGCGCCTTTTGTCATCAGGGGAATAGGTGTCATAGAAATCCCATGGCACAAGGAATCCGCCCCATTTTGTCAAAGGGACACCGTCCCTGGAGACATAGTCAGCAGGAAGCGCATGTGCCAGGAAGCAGTTTCCCAGGCCTCCCGTAGGGAAATTGGGAACAGGGAAAATGACTTCGCTGTTTGCCTGGTTGTCAGGTGACCATATCGACATATAGTCATTCTGCAGGCTGTACTGACCGGAAATGATGATTTCATCCGCCATGCCGTCCGCCTTTTTCCACCAGTCCATGGCTTTCTGTGCATCGCCTCTCCAGCATCTTTCCTGTCCGGCCTCGTGCATATACAGCTTCAGCAGATACATCCTTGCGATTCCCTTAGTCATCCTGCCATAGTCGCTTCCGCTCACAGCATCCGGCAGATTCTCAATAGCGGCATTCAGTTCATCCTCCACAAATGTGACATACCAGTCTGTACCCGGACGTTCCGGATTCCAGTCCTTTGCCTTTTCAGGATTAAGGGCAATCTCCGGCTCCACTATAATCGGTATCGTGCCGTAAAGGTCATACAGGTCATACGCCCAGATTGCCCTGCGGCATCTCACTTCCGCCATATACCGCCTTTTAAGGGGAGCGGAAATGCTAACCTTCTTCATCCTTTCGAGCAATGAGGTGGCCTTTGTAACAGCCGGAACCATTTCAGAATAGAATATGCCCATGTCGGCGGTCTCCGGCTTCCAGAGATAGTCCATCTGGACATCCCAGTTCCAGTTGCAGTCACACTCGTCTGTGCAGCCGATCTGCATTGTAAGGAGTGAGCCCCATGCACAGTTGTAGGCGTTCCATCCGCCGCCACGCAATTCGTGGTAGATGCCAGTCACCGCACTCCGGACATCATCTTCCGTATTGAGGACATTGTCAGACCCGAGTGCATCATAGATGTCCACGTCAAGGCTGCATCCCTGCATTGCCGGAAACAAGGCAAGCCATATCATGTTCAAGAATATCTTTTTCATCATATCCGTATTTTAGAAAGTCAAATCCAGACCTATCATGTAGGTCCTCTGGTTAGGGTAGCCAGCCTTGAAATCCGTCTCAGGGTCGTTCCCGGTATATGGTGTAATCACAAAAGGGTTTGAGAAATCAAGGAATACCCTCAGATGAGACAGGGCCTTTCCAAGGCACTTTGACGGCAGGGTATATCCCAATGTGATGTTCTTGCACCTGATGAACCATGCCTTCTCCCAAAGATAGTCGGACGGCTGCGGATAGACACTCACAAAGCCCGAGGGCAGGGTTGCGTCCGGATTGTCCTTTGACCAGCGGTCCTTTACCTCCAGCATCATGTTCTGTCCGTTCAGTATCCTCCTGATTTCCGGAATCGAGTATTTCCCCCTCGTGGCATTGTTGACAATCCTGTCAAACATTCCGTAGAAGAATATGTTAAGGTCAAATCCCTTGTATGAGAATGTATTGGAAAGTCCCATCGACACTCCAGGGTCGAATGTGCCAAGGAGGACAATGTCCGCCTCGTCGATGATTCCGTCCGGAGCACCGGTATATTGCACATTGCCGTTACTGTCCATCACAAGGTCACCGAACTCGTCCCGGACATATCCGTCCACATCCTTGACCTTATACTGTCCCGGAAGCAATGCAGGCATTGAGGCCGGAGCCTTCTCATCTATGCCGAGGATACCGTCGGAAAGGTATCCGTAATGTGCCCTGATAGGGTCATTGTCCTTCTGCCATGGCTTGAGTTCATCTTCAGGATTCCTTTCTTTCCACCTGTCATTGTAGTGCGTCAATGTAAATTCCGTATCCCAGCGGAATTCCCCGACAAAATTCCTGCTCTTGAGGCTAAGCTCGACTCCCCTGCTCCGGGTCTTGCCGATATTTGCAGCTACGCTGCTGACTTCCATGAATGACTTGAGTGACCTGTAGCCTAAAAGGTCCTTGACTTCCTTGTTGAAGAATTCAAAGGTTCCGCTGAGCCTCTGGTCGAAAAAACCGAAGTCAAGTCCGATGTTAAGCTCCGTCGTTGTCTCCCATTTAAGGTCAGGATTTGCAAGCTGGAGCTTTGCCGTACCTGTAGACACATTTGAGCCGAATACGTACTGGTGCCATGCAGATGTGTAGTATTCAAATGCGTTGTTTCCAATGTTGCTGTTTCCCGTCTGGCCAAAACTTAGCCTCAGCTTAAGGTCAGACAACGCCCTGAAATCCTTCAGGAAGCTTTCATTGTTGATTTTCCACGCGAATGCCCCGGACGGGAAATACCCATATCTGTTGTTCGAGCCGAACTTGTTTGAACCGTCTGCCCTGAAAGTGAAGGTAAACAGATAGCGGTCCAGGAGATTATAGTTGACACGTGCGAAATAAGATACAAGTACATTCCGTGACTTGCTGGAGCTGACTGTAGGACGCTGGCCTTCACCTGACTGCAGCGAATTGTACTTGAACTGGTCGGTGAAGAACTGCGAATTTGCCGCCGCCATCCCGTCGTGTGTGAAGTCCTGCCAGGAATATCCTGCAAGCAGGTTAAGACGATGGCTGTTCCCTACATTGAAGTCATATCTCAAAGTAGCTTCAAGGAGCTTGTCAAACTGGCTGGCCATGCTCTTGCTGGCCTTTCCTCCCTCCTGCTTGCCATAGAGTGTGCTTTTGGGAAGATATGAATTCCTGACACCATTCTGGTCATCGAACCCGAGATTGACCCTTGCAAACAGGCCATTGACAATTTCCGCCTGGACAAAGGAATTAACGAGCAGGCGTTTTGTGACCGTATAGTCATCAATTTCAAGCATTGAGACCGGATTCGGCACTGTCGCCATGAGAGGGCTGATCGAATAGCTGCCGTCCTTTCCCCTGACCGGGACTGTAGGGTCGTATGCCAGGGCAGAGTTAAGGAGACCGGAATTTTCAAAGTCCTCTGTACCGAGAGGAATATTGGAAGAGCGGATATAGCTTTGGGTTGCATTGATTCCATAAGTGAAAATCTTCCCGATCTGATGCTCTATATTGATACGCCCGGTATATCTCGTGAAATCCGAATTCTTCACGACTCCGTTCTGGTCATAGAAATTGAACGATGCCATATATTTCAGGCTTGAAGTACCTCCAGAGACAGAAAGGTTGTGCTGGTTGACACTTCCCATCTGGGTGACAAGGCTATACCAGTCAGTACCCTCACCGGCTTCTTCTATCTGCTTTTCTGAATAAGGGAGAATCATCTTTGAGGATACGGTTGAAGGATCAGTATTTCCATACGGATAGACCCGGTTGTCATAGTACCACTTCTCCTCGGCAAACCTGTTTGCCTCAAGCATGAATTCCGTTGCATTCATCATCTCAATCCTGTTGGCTATCTGCTGCACACCATAGCTTCCGTTATAGCTCACGACAGGCCTTCCCTCACGTCCTTTCTTTGTGGTTATAAGGACCACTCCATTGGCTGCCCTTGCGCCGTATATAGCAGTCGAGGAGGCGTCCTTCAATATCTCTATTGACTGTATGTCATTAGGGTTGATGGAGTTGAGAGGATTCCTGGAGCCAAAGTCGGAATATCTGTTGTCTGCACTTGGCTCGACAGAGCTTCCTCCTACAGGGAAGCCGTCTATTACATACAGGGGCTCATTGCCGGCACCGGTTGAAGCACCGCCACGGATAAGCATCTCGACTCCTCCGCCAGGCTGCGCACTGTTCTGTGTTATGCTCACACCAGCCGCGCGCCCGGACAGCATGTGTGCAATTGAGGCATTGGACGCCATGGGCAGGTCAGCAGACTTGACAGAGGCAACGGCACCGGTAAGGTCACTTTTCCTGACAGTACCGTATCCTACGACTACCGCCTCATCAAGGTCATTTGCGTTTTCGTGCATGATCACATTGAGGTTGTCAGATTTTCCTATCAGAAAGGCCTGGGTATCAAAGCCGAGGTACGAAAACTCCAGTTCATCTCCAGTGCTGACCTCAATGGAAAACTTTCCGTCCATGTCGGTAAATGTCCCTTTTGATGAGCCTTTTACAAATATCCCGACACCGGCCAGGGGGATTCCTCCGGAATCCTTTACTGTTCCCGTTACTGGTCTTGCAGTCTGCAGCAGACCTTTTCCTGAATGCAGCTTCTGATGTGATATGACAACCATCTTCCCAGTGATTTCGAATTCTACATCCTGCCCGTCAAATATTTTTTCCAATACCCGGCTGATGTCTTCTGAGCGGAATTTTCCGCTGATCTTACGTGACAGGTCAAGGTCATCGGTCTTGAAAAGGAATGAATATCCCTCCTTGTTCTTCAGCTGCTCGAGAGCCTGTTCCACAGTGACATTCCGGAATTCGGCTGTCAGCTGTTGCGCATATCCGTGAAGCGGCGATGTCAGCAATGCCATGAGAATGGCCAGCTTGACCGACACCCACCGGAATGGATGCGATAGATAATCTGGTTTCATAGAATAAAAGAATAATTGGATATTAAGGTTATATCATGTCCTGGCGTATCTCCACAACATCCCCTGTCCGCACTACGGAGATGTTGTCATACAGGTCAATATAGTGCAGTATCTCATCTATGCTTTCGTCATTGACGAAGGCCATGTGGTATCTTGTCCGGCGCAGTTCTGTGCTTTTGATGATTATTGTGACATCGAATGTCCTTTCAAGCTGCCTTGCTATATATTCAAGGGTCTGGTTCTTGAAATAGAATTTACCGTCTTTCCATGAATTGTAGTCAGAGAGGACGAACCTGCTCCTGTGGACACTTTCCGATTCCCTGTCGTATGTCACAGTCTCTCCCGGAAGCAGGCTGTAGACTCCAGCCGAATCAGAAACGGAAAACTCGACACGGCCTTCAAGCAGGGAGACTTCTGTAGTCCTCTCTTCCGGATATGCCTTAAGGTTGAAGCGTGTACCAAGTACCTTTACGGAAGCATTGCCGGTCTTGACTACCATCGGCTTCGATTTGTCCTGCATGACATCGAATACACCTTCACCGTCAAGATAGACAAGCCTGTATTTCCCGCTGAATTTTTCTGGATAGATAATCCGGCTGCCGGAATTCAGCCAGACCTTGCTTCCGTCCGGCATTGTAAGCGAATCCGTATTTCCATAGGCGACATATCTTCCTGTCCATCCTATGCCTTCCTCTGCGGTATGCCTTTCATACAGATATATCGACATGATACACAGTGGAAGCAATATGGCAGCGGCTGAACGGTATGCAATCCTTTTCCATTTCCTGTTTCTGCTTGCAACGGAGAGTTCAATGCGGCGACGGAATTCCTTGAATGCGCGGTGCACATTGCCTGTTTCTGTAGGTGAATCTGCCGGTGCCATATCGTTCCATACGGAATACAGGAGCCTGGTGGCCTCTTCCGATTTTCCGTTATGGTAGAACCATCTTTCTATATTTCTTGAGCCTGCAGTATCACATTTTCCGGAAATATAGGACCTGAGTTCATCTTTTCCTGGTGCTGTAAAATCCATCTTGTCCTTTTGCTTTAGTATATATAATACGGACGGTGGACAAGACACACGTAAGGTTTTCAGAAAAAATGTCAGAAATTTATGACAAAAAGTATCAGCCAAAGGAAGAAATCACCTTTTTTCTGGCGTATTGTCTTTAGGGCCAGGCTTATATGTTTCTCGACTGTCCTTTTGGATATGTCAAGTCTCCTGGCGATTTCATCATTGGTAAGGTAGTATCTGCGGCTCAGGACAAACACCTGGCGTCTCTGCTCCGGCATCGACTCAACAATCTCGTCTATCGATTTGCTTATGTCACGGACATCTATTTCCCTGTCTATCTCATAGTCTGTCTCATGTCTGTCTGACAGATACTGCTCCCTGTAGTGCTGGAAATAGTACCTGTCTCGGAACATGTCATTGACAACATTCCTTGTTATTGTAAAGACATAGCTGTCAGGCTGCCTGCCAGGAAGGAGCCTGCTTCTCCCCTGCCATATCTTCATGAACACTATCTGGGCTGCTTCCTCTGCCTCATCCGTATCCTTGAGGAATCCCAAGGCAAAAGACCTTATACGTGGATAATAATGATTGAAGAATGCTTCAAAGGCTGCAATATTGCCGTCCCTGACCTTTTCTATCTGCTCTTCCGTAAGTGCTGCCATATTGCCATCTATTTTGCATTGTGCGACATCATGTCATAATGTATCCTTGTATCCACTTCAATATACCTATAGCCAAAACAGTTTCGAATTTTCCGCTAAATTATAGATTATTTGCTGCAACTCCAAATCTGTGCACTTGAACGGGTACTTCGGAATGCAGACCATATGTCGCAACAGCATCTCACCCCTCGTAAGCCAGAAATTGGATAAAGCTTGTGGGTTCCTGGACAGATGAATCATCCGAGATATTTATCTGCTGTCTTTAATCCTTGCTGCAGATGGATTTCAGCGTTTCTCGTATCTTTGTACCTTAAATGAGGCTGAAATGAAAGAGATACGATTATACAAATTCCACAAGCGCAAATACGGGCACGAGCTATTGATTGACGTACTCGACCTTGATTATATCAAGCCAGGGATACGCAAGGCTCCGGTACATCGGGAATCGTTCTACTGCATCATCCTGATTACTGAGGGCTGCGAGGAGATCGCCGTAAACGGCCATAAACGCACGATGCACTCCGGCGATGTCGTCTGTTCGCGTCCCGGCGAGGTGTGGAGCTGGCAGCCCGATCCGACACTCGAAGGGCTGGTGCTGATATTCGAGGGGGATTTCCTGCTCTCGTTTTTCAACGACCCGCATTTCCTTGACCGTTTCGCCTTTCTACAGGCTGACCGCACCTCGCCGTTTTTGCACCTCGGTGAATCGTTGAACGAACGCTTCCGCTCTTTGTTGGCACAGATGAAAACCGAAATAGACGATTCGGCGGAAAAAGACCAGCATATTCTCCGGGCGATGTTGTATGAAGCACTCGTGCTGCTCAACCGTGCCGAGAGAGTAGCCGATAACGGACAGCCGATGAACGAAGTCTCCGTCAACCGTTACGTCGTCCGATTCATACACGCGGTCGAGGCGGAATACATGATGCAGCACGAGGTGGAGTATTACGCCGACAAGTTGTGCATCTCGGCCAATTACCTGAATAAAATCGTCAAACAGTCGCTCGGTACGACCGCCAAATCATACATCCAACAAAAACTATTTGCGGAAGCCAAACAGCTGTTGTCTTATACGACACTGAGTGTGAACGAGATTGCAGAATGGCTGCATTTCGATTCAGCATCCCATTTCGTCCGTTTCTTCCGCAAACATACCGACATGACACCTTTACGATACAGGCAAAGTATCAACAGTCCGCAAAAGTGAAATTTTCAGCGTTGTTTGTGCAACGCCTGTCTGCCTTGAACGTCATAATTTTGCACTTGAATTAAAAACGAATGCAACATGGTCATTGCGGAGAAAAAGACGAAAGATATTCTGACGGCATCGAAAATCGGCCGTTATGCCATCAATCCCTACGTGGGATGTCCCCACGCCTGCAAGTATTGCTATGCGTCGTTCATGAAGCGTTTCACGAATCACCCCGAAACATGGGGCGAGTTCCTTGACGTGAAACGGTGCGACAAGAAAATCGACCTGCGTAAGATAGCAGGCAAAAACG
>JAMPAT010000018.1 GCA_023667095.1 Bacteroidales bacterium | reverse complement strand
TAAATAAGGTACTTTCTTGCTTGTACTTTCTTATCTCAGTCTTTTCAATGAACTTTTTATTTCCCTCAAGAAGAACGGTGTTTCGTACCGTTGTTTCTCAAATGGGCTGCAAAGGTAGCACTTTTTTCTCGGCCTCCAAACTTTTTTTGAGTTTCCAGGACAAAAAGAAGCATCGAGAAAAATGCCATATCACCTCAAAAGATTGATTTACACTCCGTTTAAGTGTGCAAAAAACATTACACTTTTTTTGCTGTTGCGTGCGATATGCTGACCATGCATATTGTATCCGGCACTCCTGTCACAAAAATATTATCGTAACAGCGAGACTGCCATCAGAACTGGAATGTCTCCAGCTTCATCTGGGCAAGGGTATTCATTAGTCCCACCTCCTCAGCAAAAACGTCTGACGCGCTGTGTGCATCAAGAGCTGCCTGGTCGCGCCATGTCTCGCAAATCATCATGACCCCGGGACGGGTAGCACTTTCAAAGATATCGTAGGCAACGCATCCATCCTGCAAAAGGGACGCTGCTGTGAGACGTTTTGCCGCAGCCAATACTTTTTCCCTGTTTTCAGGGGCCACTTCAATGAAACAATTCAATCTTAACATATCTTATTCTATTTATTGGATGTAACTTCTTATTTGATGTAACTTCAGTTGTATTTTCCTGTTCATGCACGCCCGACAGCCGTCCTACGTATTGAAAATCCGTCAAAGCGCGGATTAGCTATCAGCCGGCTCTTGCATGCCATTCCTTTTTCAGGCAGCGAATGTAACAATTTCTCACGAAACACACAACTTGCTTTAAGACAATCCTTTGTTGCACGTCTATATTGACATTGCACTCTTCCTCCTCATCGCCAAAGCGGAGACAGCAGCTACGATTAGCACAAGCACAGCTATGCCGGCAAAGGAGGTATGCAGGCTATAATGCTTTGCCACGAAACCGATTATGACAGGGCCAAGCAATATCCCGGAATATCCAAGGGCGTTGATGACACTTATAATATTATGGACCTCCATCCCCTCAATACCGGAGGCAAATGAGATAAACTGAGGCACTATGTTGGCTGCCCCCATTCCGACAAGGGCAAAGCCCAATGCCGTAGCAACTACGTGCGGCACCAATATGGCCAGCAGGAATCCGGCAGCCACAGACAATGCACCAAGCACGACCACACGTCTTTGGCCAAGCCTGTCCACAATACTGTCGCCAAGGAATCTCATCAAAGTCATCATGACGGCAAATGCAGTATAGAAGAACCCTGCCACAGACATGTCAACACCACGCTCTTCGCTTACAAATATGGCGGACCACCCCATTACAGCACCCTCAGAGGCATACATTATAAAGCACATCAGCCCTATCACAATCACCATCGGAGGAATATACATCCTGCGTTTCTTGTCACCGGCAGGCTTTTCTGGACTCCTCATATCTTCCTTGGACAGCAGGTCACGGCATCCAGCAAGCATGGCAACAAGTATAATGACCATACATATCACGACTGCCTGGGACGGAACCACCCCAAGCGAAAACAGCACGCTCATAGCACCTGCGCCAATCAGTGTCCCGAGAGAATATCCGCCATGGAAGCCGGACATCAGATGACGTCCAGTCCTATGCTCCACAGCTATACCATTGACATTGGCAGCGACATCTATAAATATCGTACACCCGCCGAATATCATCAGCATTACAGCTGTAAGCCATAAATTTACCATCATGCTTATGGACAGAAGTGCGATTGACATAAGAAATCCAGAAAAATATACGATCCTCTTAGAGCCGAATCTTATGCAGAGCCATCCGGAGACAGGGAGTGCAAGTATTGAGCCCAGTCCGGAGCAGAGCATAAGCAGGCCAAGTGTCTCTTCATCAAGAGTAAAGGTACTCTTGACATACGGCACCAGCGGAGCCCATGCTGCTTCAAGACATCCTATAATCATGAATGCCGTGCGGTTTGCCAGCAAAAGATGTTTATTCTGACTATGAGCAAGCTGCATCTTATCTGTTTTATATATGCAATATTTTGTCTTTTGTTTTATATCTGCAATTATTGTCTATGGCAGAATTGGCAGAAAACATGTCAACAGTGAATTTTAAAGTGAACTTTTTAGCCACCACCCACCTAATTGATTTTCGCCCAAAAACTGCTCTCGGTTCCATTAGGCTAAAGCCATGCTGTTCCGGCACGCAAAATTAGCCTTTCATCTGAGAATCTGCAATTCCATATTTCCTTTCAAAGACGTCAAAGTGCTCCTCGCCCCATATGAGCATTGCATCAATTATCGGCAGCAGGGATTTGCCAAGGTCAGTTATCCGGTACTCGGAACGTGGAGGAAGTTCCGGGAAAATGGTCTTCACCACCAATCCGTCCTCAACCATTTCCTTCAGCTGTATGTCAAGGACCCTCGGTGCTGCTTCAGTAAGACATTTGTGTATCTCGCTCGGGCGCATAGGCTCTCCGCTGCGGAGCTCATCAAGGATGCATGACTTCCATTTTGACTCTATCAGGCTCATTGTCAAGCGCAATGGGCAGTCAAGGTCAACGGGTATCTTTTTCTCGTATGCCATAACCGTTTATTTTAAACTTAGTTTACAATCACTTCGCCTCGGCATAGTAAAACTATGTTTTCATCTGCTCTCGGCTTAAACGTTTATTTTAAATCTTCGATTTACAATCACTCCCGCCTCGGCATAGTAAAACTATGTTTTCATCTGCTCTCGGCTTAAACGTTTATTTTAAATCTTCGATTTACAATCACTCCCGCCTCGGCATAGTAAAACTACGTTTTCCTCTGCTCTCGGCTTAAACGTTTATTTTAAATCTTCGATTTACAATCACTCCCGCCTCGGCATAGTAAAACTACGTTTTCCTCTGCTCTCGGCTTAAACGTTTATTTTAAACTGTAAAGATAGTCAATACATCAGAAATATGTGATACAGAAAAATAATTCGGTATATGATAAATTTTTCTGTACTTGATTTTAAATACATACAACAATACCTTTGCATCAAGAAAAACGAATCAATTATGAGAAGCAAAATCAATGAATACGAGGCAGTCCAGGAAGCTGCCATGAAATTCGTGAAGAGTGTTGCCGAGGGCAACAGCAAATATGCACGTGAACTGTTTGTCGATGAAGCTGTGCTGTTCGGATGGCTTGACGGAAGCCTTGAGCACGGGTCTATTGAACAGTTCTACAGGAATGTGGATACAGTCGCAGCCGGTGAAAAGTTTAAGGCACGCATAGATGTAATTGCACTTGAGGAGACCCTGGCTGTGGTCCGTGTTCTTGAAGAAGGATGGGGCGGACGGATAGATTTCACGGACTACTTGCTCATGCTTAAAATAAATGGTGAATGGAAAGCCGTTGCCAAGGCATATAACCAGAATTCAGATACCATAAAGAAATGAAAATAACAGTAATAACAGGGTCCCCGCGTAAAAAGGGCAACACAGCAGCAATGGTTGGCTCATTTGTCAAGGCCGCTGAGGCTAAAGGCCATGAAGTTGTAGTCTTCGATGCTACTGCCATGAAAATCGGCGGCTGTCATGCCTGCATGACTTGCTTCAAGACAGGCAAGGCATGCTCATTCGATGATGATTTCAACATTATTGCGCCACATATCCTTGATTCAGATGCGATTGTATATGCAATGCCAGTCTATTGGTACTCGATACCGGCGCAGATTAAGGGAGTCATTGACAGGGTATTCTCGCTTGTGGTTGGAGGTAAAGACGTTGCTGGCAAGAAGATGGGACTTATCTGCTGCTGCGAGGAGCACGACCTGTCCGTAATGGATGGTGTCAGGCTCCCGATGGAGCGCACTGCAGCCCTGCTTAAATGGGAGATTGCCGGAGAGGTACTCGTCCCTGGCGTATTTGTAGAAGGCGACATACACAAGACTGACGGATGCGCCCAGGCTGCTGCCCTTGCGGAAAAGTTCTGATAATCAGGCACAAAGCTGCCACTATTTCAGGTGGCTGTCGGGCACATCAGCGGCAGACTTCCGGAACTCCTTCTCCGGAATGTGCTGGCAAAGAATCATTGCAGATGATGTTACAGCTTTTGTTTGCCAATGGGCAAGCACACAAAAGTGCCCTGGAGAGCGTAGAACACGGATTTGTGTGCCAGATGGCACTAAAAAAGGCGGCATATGGCACACGATTAAAAGCGAAGCAACTGTTTATCAGATGGTTATATTTTCAACGCGTGCTCACTCAATGACAATACCTTTGCGCTTTGACAGTGAGAACAGGCAGCATTTGGATGATTTTCCGCTAAGATGTGATTCATGTACTGCAATGATTCATGATCACCCCGGAATGTCAGATGCCCGAATCATTGCCATGCAAAATGCAATGAATTATAATACAGCACATTATGCAGTCACGGGTACGTCAAAATACGCACCCGTGATTCAATAAATTATTATAATACAGAAATTTACATTTTGCAGCATTGTCAAGGCTATCCTTCAGCAGCCAATCTTCGGAACACAACTGCAACAATCCTCGGAATAAAACTGAGGCAATTCTCGTATTTTTAACAAACACACTGTCATTGCGCACTGAAAACATTTGAATATGACAGAATCAGCCAAATATTATCCACGGATTGCAGACAGGAACCACGCAATGTTCTGGCCGAGGTTCTTCATGTTGGCAACCGCCTCATTACACATAATCCATGTCAAGTTTGCGCAGACATTCTTCTATAGCCGCTTCCGGATTGGAGAACTGATTAGGAAAGATTATTATAGTCACAGAAATTTTATCGGGACAATGATACTGTCATCACCTGGAGCCAAAGAGAATTTTGAGGAGTTCTGTCTTATCAGAGTTTTCAGTTCCCCGTAGGTAATCAGGGAAGTGTCATTATTGTCAATCACTTCATGCAGAAGATTCATGACATTATATTTTTCTCCGTTATATTCCACCATATCTGCATTCAGTAAATACAGTTCACAGCTTCCCGCTCCAGAGAGACGCCGCAATGCAGCATACCGTGTCTCCCCTAACCTGTCATCCTTTCCTGCAGAAGAGGGGAAGGAAAATGCGACAGGACAACACAGAACTGTATCCTTTGCTACCCTTACAGGCTCAGCCTGCTCCGAATCCTTGAGATATACCACATCATCATAGGAGAGTTCACATTCGACACATTCAGGACAGATATACACGCAGAAGACCTTCTCCGCATGATAATCCATTCCACAGGAAACCGCTACACAGATGCTGGCTATCAGAAGAACCAATATTCTTTTCATATCTATTTCAATGTGACCTTATACCTCAATCCATAATTGGACGTCTCTTTACGCCAATATGCATTATATTTTCTATAGGTATTATTTACTGTCATTGAACCGTTGTCTGCTATCAATATATATTTGGTCTTTTTAGCTCCTTTTTTTGTATACCCGTACCCAAATGCGACAAAATAATGTGCGCTACCATCCATTACTGCCATAATAAAGACTGGTTCACCTTTTTCAATATTCTTATGTGAATATGCTGTTGTTGAAACCTTATATTGTCCTCCGGTAATTTCTGATACAGCATTTTTTAATCCTGCCTCATACATCTCTCCTAAAGAATGGGTATGTGTCTTTGCCTGACGGAACAATCCGTTATCTGATTGTACAAGATTTTCATCAGCCCTAAAATATGCATAAATGCCATTTTGCCAAAAAGTAGAAGAGGGCACGGAGTAGCTATCACCAAAAATAGGAATATATGTTCCACTATTTCGCGGATAGGAATTATACAATCCTCTATACATCCATGCAACAGCACCAGGGCCACACTCTCCAGACCAACGTGTTGCCTTTAAGTTTGTATTATATTTTGGAATAATGTAAACATGCGATGTCGGATTTCCACTATACAAATCACCTTCATTCGGCTGTATTCCCTTGCCTTTAGTTTCGATTTTCCTTAAATCAATCTGCTCATCTTTTGTCAAATCACAGAACCTCACATCAATAGAATCCCAATAATCAGCCAGCTCTTTCTCATCTATATCATCATCCATTAACTCATTATAAGTTTTCAATTCTTCTATGGACATTTTTGTCATTTCACGACTTTCATCGTCCATTTTTGCAAATAATGTCTCATAATCGTCCCACTCACAGATAATGTCTTCTCTTTCTTGAGGTGATTTTGTTGCTATTGTGCCACATGTACCTTCCAATAAATCAACAATAACAACACTATCTTCCTTTTTTGCAATTGTTACAATAGTATGTGCTGCATGCCCTTCACAAATCACATCAAACTCATAAAATTCAGGAAGGTTATCAGAGCCATAAGCAACCCTTGGGATTTGTGAGATTGTATAGTCTTCTGAATCTAATCCTAAAAATTCCTTAGCTCCACCCTCTAACTCTTCATATGCCAGACAGCGAGCTATTCTATAATCAATAACTTCTGAATTTTGTGCAGCAAGTTCAATTAAATCCGCCCTAAGAAAGTCCTCTGTTGATTGATGGAAATCCTCATTCTTCTCCTGTGAGCACGACAATGCCCAAAAGACACAAAAAACGACAAATAATCTCTTCATAGTAAAATTTAAACTTCAACAAAGATATGAATTCCTACATATTTATAATCACATTCACAGAAAATATGAGATTGTATTTATGTCTCCAGCTTCATCTGGACAAGGAACGCATTGCTCCGTCTCCAGGAGCTGTTCTGAGGACGGACATGGATTAGCGTGGCTGTCGGGCACATCACCGGCAGACTTCCGGAACTCCTCCTCCGGAATGTGCTGGCAAAGAATCATTGCAGATGATGGTTACAGCTTTTGTTTGCCAATGGGCAAGCACACAAAAGTGCCCTGGAGAGCGTAGAACACGGATTTGTGTGCCAGATGGCACTAAAAAAGGCGGCATATGGCACACGATTAAAAGCGAAGCAACTGTTTATCAGATGGTTATATTTTCAACGCGTGCTCACTCAATGACAATACCTTTGCGCTTTGACAGTGAGAACGGGCAGCATTTGGATGGTTTTCCGCTAAGATGTGACACATACTGTCTTGACGGGAAGGTACATGGCATAAATAACAAATAAGGTAATCAAGCACAACGCATATAGAGTCAGAGATGACGGTTATTTTACACTCAGGCTGTATGTACTGCAATGATTCATGATCACCCCGGAATGTCAGATGTCCGAACCATTGCCATGCAAAATGCAATGAATTATAATACAGCACATTATGCAGTCACGGGTACGTCAAAATACGCACCCATGATTCAATAAATCATTATAATACAGAAATTTACAT
The DNA here is from genome assembly GCA_023667095.1 of Bacteroidales bacterium. GTDB lineage: Bacteria > Bacteroidota > Bacteroidia > Bacteroidales > UBA932 > Cryptobacteroides. The sequence continues at coordinate 70,940 of JAMPAT010000018.1, read as the reverse complement.
TTTGCAGCATTGTCAAGGCTACACTTCAGCAGCCAATCTTCGGAACACAACAGCAACAATCCTCGGAATAAAACTGAGGCGATCCACGGACAACAAAAAGGACAGGCACAGCAAAAAGCCGTGCCCGCCATCATATCATAGACTTTATCTGTTGAGATGTTCGTTGAAGAATCTCTCAATTGTATCGAACAGAATTATATCTTTCCTGTCATACAGGTCCGTATGGCTTGCTCCAGGGACAGCGACAAATTCCTTGTTGTCACCTTTCAGGAAGGAGAAGACATCCTTGCTGAAATAGAATGAATGGGCCTTGTCTCCATGTACAACCATAACGGCATTCTCCAGTTCGTCCGCATATTCAAAGAACTTGAAATTCAGGAACGGAAGGTTCGAGGTGGCATTCCATCCATTGTTGGAATTAAGCGAGCGGCTGTGATATCCTCGCGGAGTCTTGTAATAGGCATGATAATCCTTCACAAATTGCGGAGCATCTTCCGGCAGAGGGTCTACGACACCGCCTCCAAGCCTGTAGCTGCCATTCCTGTAGTCTTCTGTACGCTGGGCACACAGTGCTGCACGCTTGGCATTACGCTGGCCGGCAGAATTTTCGGAATCAAAATAGCCGTTCGCATTCACGCGTGTCATGTCGTACATGGTTGATGCTACCGTAGCCTTGATACGAGGGTCATTGATTGCAGCCTGTATAGCAATGCCGCCCCATCCGCAGATACCGAGTATGCCGATGCGTTCCGGGTCAACATCTTCCCTGCAGGTAAGATAGTCCACTGCGGCGGAAAAGTCCTCCGTATTGATGTCAGGTGAAGCCACATATCTCGGAGTTCCGCTGCTTTCACCTGTATATGACGGATCAAACGCAATTGTCAGGAAGCCGCGTTCGGCAAGCTGCTGGGCATAGAGTCCGGAAGCCTGCTCCTTGACGGCACCGAAAGGACCGCTGACAGCTATGGCTGCCAGTTTGCCTGCTGCATTTACGGGAATATAAAGGTCTGCTGCAAGGGTTATCCCATAGCGGTTATGGAATGTAACTTTGCTGTGGTTCACCTTTTCACTTTCAGGGAAAGTCTTGTCCCACTCAGAGACAAGGTCAAGAGTTTCTGTTTTCATAATATTTTCAATTTGTGCATTGGCAGGGAGAATTGACGCGACAGCGGCCAAGACTCCAAAAATCATATTGACATTCATTCTTGCGGTATATGTTTTATGAATTTTGCAGGTATTCCTCCCACGACAGTGTCAGGGGACACATCTTTGGTAACCACAGCTCCTGCTGCAACAACAGCGTTCTCCCCTATTGTCACTCCACCGAGAATTGTCACATTGGCTCCAATCCAGACATTCCGGCCAATATGTATAGGAGCTGGGATATTGTCGCCACGGTGCGATGCCCGCAGGTCGTGGTTTATCGTTGCCATCACGCAATTATGCCCTATCAGCACGTTGTCCCCGATATAGATGCCGCCATGGTCCTGGAACTTGCATCCGGCATTTACAAATATGTTTTTGCCGAAATGTATGTTCTTTCCAAAATCCGCCTGGAACGGGGCCTTCACCCTGACTGACTTGTCAACATTACAACCTGTCAATCTGCTGAGCAATGCGGTCTTTTCATTTTCAGTGTGGATGCTATTGTTGAAATCAAGTATTATGCGCTGCGACTCTTCATAGCAGCGGTGCATAAGTTCATGAGCCTCCGACCCCTCCGGGACGGTTTCCTGCCTTTGCATCATCCGCAGATATTCCTGTAATTCCATATCACATTCTGTTGTTTACCATTGTTCCTTTTAATCCCTGTCCTTTTATGTCATATTGACAATTGCCTCCTTACAGTTTCCTTCCTGCTTCAGGCATGGCCTCAAATTATAGATATCAAAGGCACCTGCAAAAGATTCAGGAAACTCCGGAATGAAAACTAGAGATTTACGTCTGCAAAATTACGGCTATGCCGGCAAACGGAATTACCAGCATTTCGGAAAGAGCAACCAATTTTACGGATGGAGGTTATAGCAGAGGCTATTCTGGAAAGGGAATCAATACATTCAGGATGGAACAGAGCTGAAAGACAATCCCTGTATTGTGCCATACAAGACAAGTCAACCGGTCAGCTTTTGCCAGCCGGTTGACTTGTTGCAATATTTACAATTAATTAGTCTGTTCCTAACTGTGTAACTGTAAATCTATTGGAAATGTCACCTGCACTTAATTGAAACGTTGCTGTACGCTGTTGCGTTAAAACATTTTCCTTGAATTCGAAATGCAGGTCATGCCAGTCATCAGATATTGTCACATGAAACCATTCACCTTCGTATTCATTTATTTCCGACATCCATAGAGAGACATGGTCAAGATTTGCATCGTTCAATTTGAATATTATCTCGCATCCAATAAACCCTGATGTTTCAACAACTGCCGTCGAGACTTCAGGGCCAACAACCAAAGTCTCAGGCGAGATTGTAATGGTATCACGGTAGCATCCTGTTATCAGAGATATTCCAATAAGCATGACATATAATATCTGATTCTTCATATCAAATTTAGTTTAAGTGTTAAATATATGGTTATAATTAGTAAGGTATGAATTATAACCGGTTTTTCAAAATAAAATTTCTTTCCTACTCTTCGCTACTGCGGAGACGGCAGCCATGAGAATGAGCGGGCACACAAATCCGCATTCTACGCTCTCCATGGCACTTCTGCGTGCTTTCAGGCTCTAAAATTGGGCTGACATGGCACAGTTTCAAAAAGGAAGTATCTGTTTATCATATAGTTACATTCATATAATGTGCTTGCTGAATGGAACATCTCCACCAAAGGAATATGGGTTCAGTTGCATAAACAGTGATTTGCCTTTGAATAACGAAGTCATTCTGTTATCCCTACCCGACAAATTTTGACAGTGCCGGATTTCCGGACAAATTCCTAACTTTGCATGCGATGCGGCAGTCCTGCATATTGAACTACAAAAACATAACAGATGAAAGATATACTCAAAGTCAAAAACCCTGGCGACTTCTGCTCCCATATCGGTGCAGAAGACAGGCATCCGCTTGTTGCAGTCATTGATTTTGAGCAAGTTTCACCGATACCGTCAAGTGTGAACAGCTATGAGGTCTACGGACTGTTCATGCACAGCAAGGTCAGGGAAGACCTGATTTACGGAAGCGGACGGTTCGGAAGCGGTGACGGTAAGCTCATCTGCGTTGCACCGGGACAGATTGGAGGGCGGGAAGATACAGGAGGACTTATTGACATAGACGGGTGGGCCTTGCTGTTTCATCCCGATCTGCTTGTTGGCACACAGCTGGAAAAAGACATCAGGTCATTCTCATTCTTTGACTACAGCGCGAATGAGGCCCTGTTCATGGATGAACAGGAAGAGGAGATGGCAACATCTATCATCCGGAGCATACAGAATGAAATCAACAGAGAACCGGATGAGGACCGGAACAAGATAATAACAAGCTATATATCAGCATTGCTTCATTACTGCAACCGTTTCTACCACAGACAGTTCACCTCTATCAGAAGGAACAGCGAAGACATCCTTGTCAAGTTCAGCGCGTTGTTGAATGAATATTTCGACTGCGGGAGGCAGCTGTCTGAGGGCATTCCAGGAGTCCAGTATTTCGCTGACAGGATGTGCATGTCACCAAACTATTTCAGCGACATGCTGAAAAAGACAACAGGAGAAAACGCAAGCAACTTCATACGCAGCCATATTATCCGCATTGCCAAGAACATGCTTGTCGCATCTGGGAACATATCCGAGGTAGCCTACAGCCTCGGTTTTGAATATCCGCAGCATTTCACGAGGATGTTCAGGAAACAGACAGGAATGACCCCTACACAATATCTTGAAAGCATCTAACTGCAAGACGGAATGAATATAAAAATTTGCATACCAATATTATTGGCAACAACAATGGCCCTGACTACATGCAGGCAACATACTGACATTTCCCTAAAATCAGAATCTGTCATGATCAAAAAGCATCCGATGAAGAATGACGGCATTGTACGTCTCTCGAAAATAGAAGTATATCCGGAATATCTGGACGAATATATCAAGTATGCCACAGAAGTAGGCGAAGCTTCCCTGCGCACAGAAGCCGGTGTATTGACAATGTATGCGTTGCAGGACAAAGAATTTCCATGCAGGATTACAATCCTGGAAACCTACTCAAGCGAAGAGGCATATAAGTCTCACATTGCCTCTGTACACTTCCAAAAATACAAGCAGGGCACTCTTCATATGGTCAAATCACTTGAACTCTGCGACCAGACACCTCTGAATCCCAACAACAAGATAGACAATTACATATCCGAATAACGCGAATGCATATTCTTTCCCGCACCTTATGGCTGGCGGAACAAATGTCAACAACGGCCTATGCAGGAAAGCACAAAACATTTAAGCATTGAAAATGGAAACAATAAAGATAACACGCTATCAGTCACCTGCAGGTGAAATGATTATAGGTTCATTCGGGGAGAAACTATGCATCTGCGACTGGGCTTCGGGAAAACGCCGCTGCATGACAGACCGGCGTATCTGCCGGCTTCTGGACTCAAAATTCGAAGAAGGCACATCTGAAGTCATCAGGACTGCAATCAGCCAGCTTGACGAATATTTTGCAGGGCGGCGCAAGGATTTCTCCATTCCATTGCTTTTCACTGGCTCCGAATTCCAATGTACTGTCTGGAATGAGCTGATGAGTATACCGTACGGCACAACAATCTCATACGCAGAACTCGCACACCGGATCAATAATCCCAAGGCAGTCCGTGCCGTGGCATCTGCAAATGCAAACAACCCGATATCAATCTTTGTCCCATGCCACCGCGTAATCGGGAGCAACAGCAAGCTGACAGGCTACGGCGGAGGGCTCGCAGTCAAGCAGCTGCTTCTCTCGCTCGAGCAACGTTAATGCACATCAGGACAGAGAGGCCCGTAGAAATACGATGCAGTGGCACCACCGTCAATCAGGATATCGGCACCTGTGATGAAAGCCCCTTGTGGACGCATCAGCAATTCTGCCACATTCGCTACCTCATCTGCTGTGCCTGGCCGTCCGGCTGGGCATTTGGCAAACATATTCCTGTAGAAATCGCCACGCGGTCCGTTGAACTCATCAATTGCAAGCGGAGTGACAATGATTCCGGGAGATATGGAGTTGACTCTCGCACCGCGTTCGCCCCATTTCACAGCCTCAGCCATAACACGCTTCAAATTGCATCGCTTCGCCATCTGGTAGGCATGGAGAGTGTCCTTGATATTTTCCGGCTGGAGCATATCGAGCGAGAGCAGTTCTTCAGACGGTGTTGTGGCAAGCAGACGATCCTGTCCCGGGGTCAGCGCCGGCATACGGTGTCCGCTCTGGCTGGAGATTGTTACGCCAGTCCCTCCTTGTCTGATAACTTTGCCTACTTCTTCAAGCAATACGGCAGTCCCGTAGAGGTCAACCCGAAGAATAGTCTCTATAGATGCCTGGCTCGGTGAGACTCCTGCTGCATTCACAAGCATTGAAATCTCGCCATATTTCTGGGCTTCGGCAATTAATGAGAGAATCGAATCACGGCTTGACAGATCCATTTCAAACGGGACAGTGTCATATCCGGCATTGTCCATTGTCCCGCATATTGCCTTTGCATTGCCAAAGCTGCGGTCGCCAATGATAATTTTTATGCCATATCCCATTCTGCGGGCTATTGCCATACCTATCTGGCCCGCTCCGGTGAGTATCATTACGTCTTTTCCCATTGTCGTAATTTTTATCTGGTGCAAAATTATTCAGACGGCAGGAAACTGAAGCTATATCAATTACCGGTTTTGTTACCACAATTACTGAAGCCGCGACCAGATGCAATGAAAATATACCAAAGGCAGGACAATCAGTGCCGTTGCATTCACGGAGAGGACAATTTGAAAGGGCATCCAGCCGGAAGCTTGATGCAGCTACATGGCAACAGGTGCATCTGCAGCACTTTGGTAGCGCAAAATACAATTTACTGAATATGTGCTAATTACGAAAATACGGGTACGTCAAAATCCTCACCCGTGTTTGCATAATAAATTATCTGACAACCGATTACATTTTGCAGTCATAAATAATCAACACGGCAGGCCGATGCAGCATTGATGCGCCTGGTGTGATAAGCCATCAATGGCACATAATGATGGGCATTGATACACCAAGGGGCGACGGGTATTGGCAGCCACATTTCATTGACAGCATTTTCATACTGGCTGTGGCTGCATAGGCTGCTACATCGTGCCGGCAGCATAGTCAGTGACGTTGCGTACGCCATGGATGTCATTGTGGGAGACGACATTGCCGAAAAGGGTCTTGACATCATCCCATGTTACTGCTGTGGACGGTCTGAAAGCATCTGAACAGAAATAGTCCACTATACTTGCAATATAGGCACGGCCTTCCGGAGTTGCTGAAATGGCAGATAGGTCAGTAGTGCATACAAGCAGCCGGCCTTCCCATACTGACAATTCGAAAAGTATTCCGAGCTTATGGTTGCGCTCCACATTGTCAATCACCTGGACTATCGGGAAATACTCCTTCGGAAGGGCATCCAGCACCATAGGGCGGGAATTCCGTGTGATACTCCACCATTGCCAGTCACTGCGTCCGTCATTAGGAAACAGCGTTAGGGCAGGATGCGCTGGATCAGCGAGAACAGACAATGTACCCGGGGAGACTTCCTTGCCGGCATTCTCTGAAATGGTCTTGAACATTGACCAGTTCCAGTAGTCAGGGGTGAAAAGTCCGCCTACACTGCAATTTTCAATATCTTCATGACGTGGAACAAGCAGGGCACGGCCTCCAAAGCCAAGATGCAGTTCTAATTCTTCATTTACAGCATCAAATACTCGGACATTGCCACGGGCTGCAATTTCAGACTTGTATTCTTTGCTTTTCCCTAAGAATCCTTCCAAAGGTATGATAACAAAAGAATTACCGGAATCCTTGTCTACAGGCTTCTTGACCGATATACATCCAGAGGCTGTCTTGCATGATTTTCCATTGGCTTTTGCTTTGGGCAGGCTGATTTCATAGTCAGGATATGCCCAAAGGCTATAGGAGTTGCTCCAGATGCCATATCTGTTGTTTCTATCCTCAACTGTCAGGACAAGAGAAAGCTTTGAGGCGGCATCCAGGCCGAGACGGTTCAACGGAACTGCCACATGGCCTGCCGCACCAACATCACCCTGAGCAATTGTCACATGAAATGCTCCTGAAACACCCGCCTCCAAAGCACCTGCACAAGCTCCTGGTCCATATCCTGGCACCACATCTCCGCTACATCCGGAGCCATGGCATGAGTCAGCATTACAGCGGCCTTTTTCTGAATCCGGACACCCAGCAGCACAAAGCCTCCATGATACAACAGCATCCAGGTCTTTCTCCAGATAATTGGAAACTACAATCTCAAACTCCAATGTGTCAGACAGGCTCCAGCAATAGTCCCTGAACTTAGCCATCGGCACAACAGGCGCACAGAATCCCCGGAACACCTCCGGCTCTACTGCACCTTTAGAATCCATGAAAGCATCAAGTATCCCCACCAATGCGGAGCCTTGTCCCGGATAGTCCTGCAAATCAAGCATCTGGAAACCGCCGAATCCAGGAGTCCTGAATGCGTATTCCATATCTGCCTTATAGCATTCCACAGAAAATTTCCCGGTAGCATCCGCAAATTTCTCCGCCTGGTCTGAGAGGCCATTCTCTTCAAGGCGGTCGCGGAATATCTCAAGGTTATACGGATAAAGCACACCTGTATATTTCCCTATCTGCGAATAGTCCGGATATACCTGGAACTGGCAGGTTTCGTGACCTACTACCGGGATGGATGACTTCGAGATTGCAACGCTGTAATCCTCTGATGTAGAAGGACGTGTATTGTTAAGGATTCCTCCTTTGTCAGCATCGACAAAGCCGAATGAAGTACGGACATGCGAACTGTAGCCTTCTCCCCATCCGACACGGCATGTTACAAAAAAGTCCTCCCCGTCCTGCGGGCCAAGCCATCCGAGATTGTTGTTTGAACCGAAGCAATACAGATGACGCGGGTCGTCTCTACGGAGCGAATCAATCCATTCCCTCATCAGCGTCACATCCCCGTGCAGCTCATTTCCAAGGCCGAACATCATGAAAGACGGATGGTTGCCGAACTCCTCCAGAAGCATCCTTGCCTCGTTCATCAGAAATCCGTTCAGTTCATCATTCCCCCTTTCTATCGCGCCCCAGAGCGGAAGTTCCGGCTGGATGTAGATTCCTTCAATGTCGGCAGCCTGAAAAGCAGCAGCAGGAGGTGTCCACGAATGGCATCTGTAATGGTTGATTCCATATTCCTTAGCCGTTGCAAATACCTTGCGCCATGAACCAACATCCATCGGTGCATATCCCGTCAGAGGGAACACACAGGCATCATGCTTTCCGCGCAGGAATGTCTTTAAATCGTTCAGGGTAAACTGCGTCCCGTCTGTTGAAAAGTCCCTAAGGCCAAATTCAGTATTCACCGAATCATGCGCTCCGTCAGCGTCCAGCACTGCTACAAGCCGATATAATGCAGGATGAAACTCACTCCACAGCAATGCATTGTCTCCAAGGGGCAATTTAAATGAGAATTCATTCATGCCCTTTGACAGATTTATGTCGAATTTTTCCTCTTTGCATGAGTGAGAGTAACAGGATTTTCCACATCCGGTGTTGAACGGACTGGCAGAAAGAGCAATGGAAGCCTCTGCGACATCCCTGTCCGAATTGACTGTGACCCTGACCTCGACTTCCTTACGCGCAGCAGATGGCCATGTCGTTACCTTTTCAATATATACCGGCTCAGATGCCTCTATACAGAAATTGCCCAATACTCCGTTCCAGTTGGTCTGGGTAGATTCGCTCCAGGCATGTGAGGAATGGATTTCCTGAGGTACGGCTGTCCCGGAGTTGTCGACACGTATGGCGATCTCATGCCAGCCAGGCTCCAGAGAAGGCAGAATATAGACATGCGGTGCATAGAGATGCCCGAAAGAGCCAATGCTGTCGCCGTCCACCCAAAGTGTGCTTGGCTTTGTCCGCTCCATCATAAGGCGGAGTGTCTTCCCTGAGAAAGAGCGTGGTATCTTGATGCTTTTCCTGTAGACAATTGCATCTTCGAATGTATAGAGCCTCCCGAGACGGCCTGTCACAGCAGTATCAAGGCCATATTCACCGATATGGCTCTCGTCAGTCGTTCCTGGAAGACGGCAGATTCCATATTCCGTATTCCATTCCCCTGCCAGGTCAATCCTTTCCCTGGCTCCGTCATTCCGTCCGCATCCAGCCAACGCGGCGAGCACACAGAGCATTGCTATTCTCCTATGTAGTTCCATTTTCTCCATTAAACGTTGTTAAAGTGTGCCAGGTATGCCGAAAAATGTCCATAGCATTACTCCTGCGCCTCAAGGTAGAGCACACGGCTGGCCCAGTCGTTCTGCTTATGGTAGTCCACATTGTGGCGGTATGGGATTTCAAGGCCGTTCTCCATAAGGAACCTGCCGCTGAAGACTTTGCCCTCGTATGGAAGAGGGATGTTGTCTATACGGTTGAGTTCATGAATCTTATATAGTTTCGACGGATTAAGTCCGGCCATCCTTGCCTTAGGGAAATGCTGGTCGCAGAATGTCTCCAGTTTCCACCAGTAGAACACTGCCTTGGACTTGTCCTCAGAGCAATACATCATGGAAGCCATGTCAAGGCCTTCGTATGGGGAGACAAGTCGGTAGATGTCACCAAGCTGCACTACAGGACGGATCATCTTGTACTCATCTATTGCATTGCGGCACAGGGCGATTTCCTCCGGGGTCATGTTCTTTGGCTGGATCTCCATTCCGAGACGTCCACTCATAGCCACGTCAATTCTGTACTTGATTGGTATCGTGCGGAATGTCTGATGGTTAGGTGCAGCACTTATGTGCGATGCCATTGCTATTGCAGGGAAGAAATAGGATGTTCCCCACTGCATATACACCCTCTGCAGTGCATCTGTGTTGTCGCTCACCCAGAATTCATCAAACCATGGAAGCACACCGTAGTTGGCACGTCCACCGCCGCTTGCGCAAGCCTGTATTGTGAGGTCCGGATATTTGGCCCTTATACGGTCACAGACCGCTGCGAAGCCACGGTGATACTCAATATAGAGATGGCTCTGCCTGTCTTTCGGAAGATATTGGGAACCATGGTTCTGTATGGACATGTTCGCATCCCATTTGATATAGTCTATCTCAGGATTCTCTGTCATCAAGTCATCCACAATCTTGAACACATATTCCTGGACAGCAGGGTTTCCGAGGTCAAGGACAAGCTGGGTACCGCCACGTCCTGTCACTGCGTCCCTCTGTGGTGCCTTGATAATCCAGTCAGGGTGTTTCTCATAGAGTTCGCTCACAGTATTGGTCATCTCCGGTTCAATCCATATACCGAACTTGATTCCATGTTTCTTGGCGCATTCCACAAGTCCCTGCACCCCATTCGGAAGCTTTTCCCGGTCCACCTGCCAGTCACCGAGGGCACAGTTGTCGGTATGGCGCGGATATTTCACACCGAACCACCCGTCGTCCATGACGAAAAGTTCACCTCCCATTGAGGCTATGTCCGCCATCATCTGGTCCATTCCTGGTTCATTTATATCGAAATATACACCCTCCCAGCTGTTCAGCAGAATCTTGCGGAGGGTATTGCCATGGGCAATCTTGTAGTTGCGTGCCCATTTATGGAAATTGCGGCTTGTCCCGCTCAATCCTTCATCGGAGTATGTCAGCGCAAGTTCCGGAGTCCTGAACACTTCCTTTGGAGAGAGCATGTAAGAAGAGTTGTCCGGGTTGATGCCGGCAAAGAATGAATGCCAGTCAGTGTCATCTGTGTCGATACGGAGTTCATAGTTTCCGCTGTAGCAGAGGGCAGCACCGATTACACGTCCGGAATTTTCCTGAGGCTTGCCGTCAAGCGAGAACATGACCTCTGCATGTGCCGTATGCGAATTACGCACGCCGTCCTTGTTCTTTATCATTTTCACTCCAGGGAGAAGCGGTTCCTGTACAAGCTGGCCTTCATTTGCCCAGGTTCCGGAAAGATGGCTGAGCCAGACTTCACCACGCCTGACAGGAAGGAATCCTGAATCGAAACGTGTCAGGGTCACAGGCTTTTTACCCTGGTTCTCAATCTCTGTCCATGTCTCTATCATGTCAACGTCCTGGTATGCGCGCCAATAGAGTTTCACTGCAAGCGGATATACTGTGTCTTTCAGAAGTACCTCAGTAAGATGGCTGCCGTTTTCTGTCTTCTGGGAGCAGGAAACGACCCTAAGGTCTGTGGACATGTTTCCGTCCGGATATGTTGCGGCAAATGCGGCCTCTGCCGGGCAGTTCAGGCCGTATGCAGGATATGCGTTATGACCATTGAAGCCGGCCTGACGCACTGATTCAAGGTCTGACGGTGTGAGTGATGCTCCGAAATAAAGTACTTTAAGGGTCTGTCCCTCTGTGGCATCAAGGAGAAGTTCCGTTGATGGGGTTGTCACCCTCAGCTGGGCTGTCATGGTGATGCCGGCAAAAAGTGCCAATGCCGTTACCAAAAGTTTTTTGTGCATTCTTTTAATAATTTAAGTGGTCTATTTTTCCTTGTCTTTCAATGATGAATTCGCCAGATAACGCTGATTCGGATGTTTAGGTGCTTCAAATTCCCGTACCAGCAACCCTTCTGCTACCATTTTGGGTATAACATTATTTTTCAGATGGTACAAGCTTTTATGCACAGCATTTGCTATTTCATCAAGTGCATGATATTCACAGCAATAATCCATTATCAACTGCTGCAATTCATTGTTATTTAAACGTGTCCTTGCTCCTTGCTTACTTGCACTATTACTTGCACTATTACTTGCACTATTACTTGCACTATTACGAAACTGTTCATTTATCCTATAGCGGGTTCCACGGCCAGTTCCTGCCGGAATGAGATACAAGCTGCTACACATTTCTTTAAGTACTTTTGTGATATCCGCACTATGTTTATTTAAAATAAGCTGCATACGATAATTGGTAACCTCCCCTTCGCTACAGCAAGTTGCAAGTATCATCAACTTATCATGCTCAATAGAAGTAATTTGCTTTCCAAATAGGGATTTAAGATATGAGGTTACATCTTCTGACAACAAACTTACAAGTGGCAATGACAATACAACCTTATCTGGATGAGTAATTTCCTCAATGCGTGGATTACTATAGTTTGCTCTTTTCCATCCCTGTATAATCTTGTCTGCACCGCTGCCTGCCTTCTCGGCAGATCCAATCAGCATAAACATATTCTGCAATGCCTTATTACGGCATACACTGTTGCCGCCTTGATAATATTTTGCCAGGGAGAGAAGCAATGAACCCGGATTGGAAAATATATAGCATTCCTTATGCAACTCAATCGTAATGTTAGAATCCACAGAATAGTCACAATGTACCAAGGCATTGATAAATGCTTCCCGCAAGGCTATGTGAACCGGTGTTTCATCCTCCCTTATGCCATCTTTCAAAGCAAATGGTTTCGGCAAGGCGGATGCCAATTTTGGATAGACCCTATAATAGAATTGGAATAAATTTGCCTCCCATGTGCCGTCCGGACATATGCGGTCCGTCCATCTGTCATTCTGACCAGCGCCAAAATATTCGCGATAGTCTGGGAAATATTGAGGGCAACCATAGGCATCCGTAATACTTTCTGTCTTGCCAAACATCAGCAGGCCGGCAAGTGTCAGTCCCTCTATATGTTCCCTCCTGTCAACCCTATATCCATTCAACTTTATAAGAAAGTTCTTGTCATCAAGCAATAGCCATGGATGATCAGGACTTTTTGTTGCAACAAGACGGCGATACTGAGCCAACGTTGCCTTATCAACATCACATTCTATTGTAAACCCTGGCAAAATCTTGTAATCCCGAGGATTTTCAGCAATATCTGCATCTGCAAACATACGGCGTATTTCCCCAGCATCACATCTATAATCTCCCTCATGATTACGTTTGAAAGTGTTATCCGGATTATTATGCAGATATACAGGAATTTTATCACGTGGAGCTTTCGGGACGTTGAACACCAAAAGATGGCAACCTTTGTACTCACCGTCCTGCACATCCCTGTCCCTCAAGACATTTGCGCTGCAATGAGTTTTGTTGTTCACGTTATCCCAAAACTCTTTCTTATATTTACGAGCCTGCTCCAAAGTAATGCCATCGAGAATGAATTGCCCGTTTTTCTCTTTGACCCCAAGTACAATAACACCACCTTGAGTGTTTGCAAATGCAGAATAGGTTTCCCATAGACTTCCTGGAAAACCTCCTTTTGCAGACTTGAACTCGACCTCTGAAGATTCATAGCCGTTCATCAATATCTCAATCTTTTCAATAAAGTCATCGTTGTCAAATAGGTCCAATGCATTCATATTGTATAACTTTTATCTTTACAAAGATAACAAAATCTGAATACCATCAGTCTTCCAGCAGAAGGGCCACGAGCTCTTCGGGGGTGGAGGTGACTATAAGGGAATCAAGGTCGTCATTTGAGGTGAAGCCGGCTGTGACCATGTTTCTGAACAGGGCAATGAGAGGGTCGTAGTAGCCGTCTGTGTTGAGTATCGCGGTTTTCTTTTTGTGCCTTCCGATGGCCCGGCCTTCATGCCATGAGAAAAATTCGTGCATGGTCCCGCAGCTTCCGGGAAGTATGATGCAGGCATCTGCAAGAGTCTCCATCGTCCTGATACGGTCATCGAAATTTTCGGTCTCAATCAGTGTATATCCGGCATATCCGTTCCCTTTCTCGATGACTTCTATACCTGCTGCAGCAACTTCGGCCTTGCCTTTGAATCCTATTGGGAACACGCCCGTTATTTTGCCGCCGGCTTCAGCTGCACCACGCGCCAATGCCCCCATTGTGCCGACCTTCGCACCGCCATAGATGATTTCCGCCCCGGCCTCTGCCAGCAATTTGCCCAGCAGGAATGCATTCCTCATATATTTTTCATCATTTCCGGGCTTTGACCCAAGATATACTGCTATTTTCATATTCTTACCTTTTTTAGTTCAAAGTCTGGCGGACAAGGCGTCCCCAGGGCTTGATGTATTCATCCGGCCATGGGCCTTCGGATGTTACGAACGGAGTGAGCATCGAGCAGGTTTCCAGCTTGTCTGAGAGTGACCACATTGCATAGCTCAGGCCACGCTCATCCATCCATGACACCCATTCATTGAATGACTCCACATCCAGTGCTCCATCACCGTCAGCACCCATACCGCCACATTCCGAGACAAAGACAGGAAGCCCCTTTGCAAGGGCATAGTCTCCCCTTTCGCGAAGATATTCCTTGTGTGTCCCGGCGTAGAAATGCAGGGTGTACATCACATTGGCATATCCCACAATAGGGTCATCTGCGGCAAGATGTATGTCCTGGTCCCAATGCGGGCATCCTGCTAAAATCACAGGTTCTGACGGATCAATTGACCTTATAAGTTCAATCAGGCCAATATGATATGCTTTCAGATCTGCCCATGAATCCTCAACAGGTTCGTTAAAAAGTTCATAAATCACATTCGGCACACCCTTGTAGCGGTTTGCCATTATTGTAAAGAACTCCCTGGCCTCGTCCAGGCGGAGAGAATGCGAATGCCAGTCTATTATCACATATTTTCCCTCCCGGATTGCGGCATCGGCAACAACCTGTGCAGCAGCTATGGCCTCCTCTGGGAAATCACAGTAGCCTCCGTCAAGTTCAACACCTATGGCAGCCCTGACAACATCGGCCTTCCAGTCCCGGGAAAGGGTCTTCACGGCCCCCTCGTTGTAGAAGCGTGGCCACAGGTTATGCCAACCGAGGCTTACGCCCCTGAGCTGCACCGGTTCTCCGGATTCATTCACTAAGGCGGTGCCATCGACATGGAGCCTTTCTACCTGTGGGATAACTTCCGCCCTGCCGCAGGAAAACAGGAGCAGCATTGCTGCAATTGCAAAATTTAAAATTTTCATATCTATGTGTTAACTATTTTGTCGCCATGGACTTCGCTATTTATGCTTATTCAATCGTCAGGAACACCTCGCCGAATAGATATTTTGAATTTTCGTCTTCCGGAAAGAACATAAGGCTGACGTTATACCGCTTCTGGCCTGTCTCAGGAAATCCGAAAACTTCACTATTTGCGGTTCAACAACTACACGGCCAAGAAAACACGCATTCATATCCTCATCCCTTCCAGCCTTGACTATCCACTTTCCTCCATTGCCATCATTGCTGGCTATTGTTTCTGTATCAAACCGTATAAAATAGTCTCCTGCAGGAATCTCCGGCTCTGTAACATCTGGAATTTTCTCTTCCTGGTCATCATTATGTCCAGTGTTATCGCAGGTTCTTGGCACGATAGCACAAGCAGGCTAAAGGCTGCAAGTTTAAAACAATGTTTCATAGCTTTATCTTTAGTGTATAATGTGGTTATAGTTTCATTGCCGGCATGCGTAAAATGCTGTCAAAAAGGTATGAGGAAGCCCTATGCCCGGCCAAAAGGAGCGGTCAAAATCAGTTCGCCATCAGTTTTGTCGCCACACGGCCGGGCAGGCCCATTGAGTTCAATACAGAAAAATACCTATGCCTTTGAGCGACGGATTTCGAGCTGCGACTGGATTTCCTTCATACGCTTTGTGGTCAAAGGATAAAGGGTTATGAAGACCAGTGAAAGGGCTGCCACTCCGGCTGGGACAAAGCTCATAATCGCACGTACCCATGTGAGGGCGGACTCGGTCTGGACTGCACCTGCGACTGTGCTGTAGCCCACTGCTGCAAGGATTGCAGTAACTGCGGAGCCTCCGATTGCTCCTCCGAACTTCTGCGCCATTGATGAAGACGAGAAGATAAGGCCGGTCGAGACAGTGTTGAATTTCAGTTCGGCATAGTCTGCAATGTCAGCATACATGCTCCAGACAAGAGGGGACACGATACCTGTCAGAATGGAAATCACTACCTGGAGAAGCATCATCATCCAATATCCGGCCGTTGTGCAAGGCACAAAGAAGAATGCAGAACTCAGGACAATGAGGAGGATAAGGCAGGCCATGAATGTGCTCTTCTTGCCTATCATCCTTGTAATCATAGGGGTCATGGCGACACCGGCCATATTTGCGACCTCACCGACAGCGAAGAAGATTCCGGCATAGAACAGGAACTCGGTCGAGAAGAAGCTGAGAGTGGCACCGTCACCGATTATGCTTGCAAAGAAGAACGGGCCTACAGTATAGCGCACTGCATTGAAGAAATTGAAGAACAGCACTCCTCCGAGAAGAATCCACCAAGGTGAGTTTTTCAGGAGAGAGCCAAGGTCAGCGACAACGGAAGTCTCCTTTTTCTCAGTCTTCACAGTCTCCCTTGTAAGGGCAAAAGTGAGACAGAAAAGCACTGCGCAGCAGATTGCCACAACTATCATGGCGTACTGCCATGAAGCCGGGTCATTGACATTCCCCTCTATTCCCTGCATCCTGTTGAAAACTTTGCAGAGAGGCTCCCATCCGGCAAGCACGATGAAGCTTCCGGCGTATGCGAAGAACATGCGGAAAGAGGAGAACACGGTCTTCTCGTCTGAGTCAGATGTCATCACACCGAGCATCGCCCCGTAAGGCACATTGATGGCAGTATAGACGGTCATCATGAGGATGTAGGTCACGTATGCCCATACCCTCTTGCCGCCGTAAACAACGTCAGGAGTTGTGAACAGCAGGATTCCGGCAACAGCGAAAGGTATGGCAATCCACAGGAGATAAGGCCTGTATTTGCCCCATCTTGTGGAAGTCCTGTCGGCAATCACACCCATCATCGGGTCTGATATGGCATCCCAGATACGTGTTATGAGCATAAGGAAAGTCGCATCGACAAGGCTCAGCCCGAAGATTGTCGAGTAGAAGAACGGAAGATAGGCCGTGAAGATTTTCCAGAACATGGATGAGGACATATCTCCAAAGCCATATCCAATCTTCTGGATAAGAGGAGCTTTCGGTGCAGCTGCGACAGTATTGTTTTCAGTCATTTGGTTTGTAGTTTAGTTTATAGCAATAAAAAGTTTCGCAAGTTTTCAGGATTTTGTCGCCAAAATCCGCTGCAAGTTACAAAATAACTCAGACATACGGGCCATAAACTTGCCTTGCGAAACCATGATCAGAGGTTTCTGCTGATGAGTCCGTTCAGTCGCCTTACTGTCTCTCCGGTAGTCAGGCCATCCGGTTCCGTGTTCATGCAATAGTCAACCAGCCTGTTCACAGTGGACGTGGCGACATGCATCCTTGTGTCGCTCGAAGCATAGTAGATGAACACCTTGCCGTCCTCGTCTGCAATCCATCCGTTGGCAAACAGCACATTCATCACATCACCGATAAACTCCTCACCCTCAGGGGCCATGAAGAATCCGGCAGGTTCAGCAATCACCTCAGTAGGGTCTTCGAGTGAAGTCATGTACATGTACAGGACATATCTCAGCCCGGAAGCACATCCCCTCACTCCATGGGCAAGATGCAGCCATCCCCTGTCTGTCTTTATCGGATGAGGTCCCTCACCGTTCTTCACCTCACGGATTGTATGGTAATGGCGCAGGCTTATGATTTTCTCATCCCGGATTTCAACATTCTCCATGCTGTCGACAAGTGCCCAGCCGATTCCGCCACCGTTGCCGGCATCAATGAAACCGTCCTGCGGACGTGTGTAGAGGGCATATTTGCCGTCCACAAATTCAGGATGCAGGACAACATTGCGCTGCTGTGATGAAGATTTCATGTCAGGAAGCCTTTCCCAGTTGACAAAATCCTTAGTCCTTGCCACTCCGGCAGCTGCGACAGCGGAAGAAAGGTCTCCAGGGGCTGCAGAAGAGTCTTTGCGCTCTACGCAGAATATACCGTAGACCCATCCGTCCTCATGCGCTGTCAGACGCATGTCGTAGACATTTGTTGCAGGCTCGCCATATTCAGGCATCGTTACAGGACGGTCCCAGAAACGGAAGTTGTCAACCCCATCCGGGCTTTCTGCCACAGCGAAGAATGACTTGCGGTCAGCTGCCTCGACACGCACTACAAGCAGATATCTGCCATTCCACTTGATTGCACCGGCGTTGAATGCGGCATGTATCCCGAACCTTTCCATAAGGTATGGGTTCCTCTCCCTGTTGAAATCATATCTCCAGGCAAGCGGCGCATGGTCGCCTGTGAGTATAGGGTTTCTGTAGCGTTCATAGACGCCGTTTCCTTCTATTGCTTCGTTTTTTCTGGTTATGAGGGCCTCATGCTCATTGATGAGCCACTCCTTTCTTTCATCGAATGTCATGTTATCTTGTTTTTATTTTATTACCTATAATTGCTATAATTCATTATCAACGGGTCTGAAGCATGACCACTCCGTCCTGGCCGGCAAAGGCCTTGAAGTCATCAGCCGACTCCTGTCCGGGGTAAGGTGCATAGAAATGTCCCGGCATGTCACTCGCATTCCTCCAGGTAAGCACGTATGCAACAGGATAATCCTTCAAAGCAGGATACAGTGTCCCTGTCCACCATCCGGCATCAGGAATTCCCTCATATCCGGTCTCCGTCAAGGCCATAATTTTCCCATGTTCCTTTCCTATGGCAGCCATTATGTCAAGAGCGTTACGGAGTTCTGCGGCATACTGCTCCGCAGAGCCATACTGGTAACAGTCCACACCTATCATGTCCACCATGCTGCCTCCCGGCCATCTTTCCATATATATTTCCTCAGTCACTCCACCGGCTCCAGGGGAATAGGCCCAGACCAGGTTGTCCAGGCCGCGTTCATCATTCATGTATCTATAGGTCATCTCCCACAAGGCCCTGTACTGCTCAACGCTGCAAAGTTCGCGTCCCCACCAGAACCAGCTTCCGGTATGTTCGTGCCAAGGGCGGAAAATAACCGGCACAGCCTTGCCGTCATCTGTCCTGAATGATTTGAGATAATCGGCAGCACGAGAGAGCCATTCCATGAATACCTCATGTCTTTCTCCGCCCTCAAGAATTGATTCAACAACCTTGTCAGAGGAGATGTCCCAGGCATCGCCACCTGTCAAGGGATTGCGCGGATGCCACGAGAATGTGACTATGCCGCCACGCTGATGATGGGCAACTGCGGAAGAGCGCATCTGTGTGAAAAGGTTGCCGTCAAGGTTACGTTCATTCCCTAATTCTATGCCACCGAGGTCAAGTCCATAAACGGAAGGATATGAGCCGCATACATCCTTTACATCCGACTGTACATATTCCTGCGCATCATCGGCAAGACGCCAGCTATGGCCATACATCAGGTCATCCTGATGTCCATACATTATCCTACCCTGCTCCACACAGGACTCAATTCTGCCAAGAAGTTCCTCTGCTGGAGCAGATTGCATATTCTTGTCCGAACAGGCCGGAACGGCCATTGCTGCAGCACAGATTGCCATAATAGCTTTTAAATTATATTCCATATTTTTCAAAATTTCATTTTTCAACATGAGGGTTGTCCTAAGGCTCAAAACAGCTTTTAACAAATCTCTTTTGCCTCACACAGAAGCCCTGTCAACACATTCCGCAGGTGTCCTACCTCGGGGCATTTTCATATACGCTTTCAAGGGTATAGGAAGCATCATCATTGTTCATCGCACGTGTCATCACCTCCACAGCAGCCTTTGCACCTGCCGAGCAGTACTCACCTGTCCCATGGTTGATGAAAGCATGCCTTTCTTCGCCAGCCCCGGCAGCCCCGTTGTCCCAGACAAATGGAGCCATCCCGTAGGTCTTCGCAGCCTTGACCACATACTCGAACCAATACTGCTGGAATTTCTGTTCACTTTCCGTTGCACGGTTCACACATCCCATCTCGCCGATATAGACAGGGATGCCTTCTGATATGAATTTGGCATAGAGCCTTGAAAATGTCCCCGTCACCTGGTCTTCACCTGAGCCAGGAGCCTTTTTTGAGGCTGAGGCCGTGTTGCCCCATTCAGAATATTTTGCAGTCAGGGTATATTCACTCGGGTCATAATAATGTACAGCGACAATTATCCTGTCCTTTGCTGAATCCTCCGGCATTACAAAATTTGCGATTGTCAGATCCGGGTTTGTACAATAGCCTGGAACTGCCAGATAGCGCGATGTGTTGTTTCCGTCTGTGGCACGCACGGCATCCACAAAGGCCTGGTTCCATTCATTGAGGCACCTGTACTGCTTCCCTCCATCGGTAAGGTTGGCTCCCCAGCCCCATCCGCCGTCATGGATTTCATTGAATGACTCGAAAACAAGGAAGTCACCGCTGTCCTTGAAACGTGTGGCAATCTGTGTCCACATAGCCTTTATCTGCGCAATTATCTCAGCATGTACAGATGCGTCCGCTGCAGCCGACTTTATGTCAAGCCAATATTGGCTGTCCCCTCCGTCATGGTGCATATTCACAATGGCATTCAGACCGGCATTCTCTGCATATCCGACTATTTCAGCTACCCTTTCAAGCCAAGCCTCATCAATTCTGTAGTCAGGGGCAAGGCCGAACTTTCCAAGCCATGTGACAGGAATCCTTACTGTGCTGTAGCCGGCAGCCTTCAGTCTGATGAAAGTCTCCTGGGTAGCCTTTGGATTGCCCCATGCTGTCTCCGACGCGGTCCCGTTAACATGTGAATCCATGTGGTTCCCAAGATTCCATCCTATCCCGAGCCTTGCAAGCACCTGCCATGCCGCATTGTCTTGAGGCTGAGGTCCTGGAGCCGGTTCAACAGCATCCTGCCTCACATCCACATATTTCTTCTCGTCTCCTGCAACGACAGAAATCCTTGTCGCCCTCTCCTCGCGCGAGGAATTTGCATCAGCGACAACAGAGACTGTCCATTTCATATTTTCGTCGGCCCCTCCTGCAGAGACCTTTATCCAGTCTGCACCCGGTACCACAAACACTTTTTCCGAAGCAGTTACGCCAAACACCTGCCCTCCACCATCAGCAGTAAATTCCAGCGATGAGACATCCACAGCCAAAGGCACATATTCATTTTTTTCGCCGCCGTCAGGAGTGCATGACAGCAGACAGGCTAAAGGCATCAGAGCCTTGAAGATATTATTTATAACTTTCATATTCTTTTCATACTGGCAAGCTATGGCCATACGGCATGCCAGGCTTCTTCATTTAAGTTTAGTAAGTATCAAAATAATGTTTTTGCTTATGTAAAAATCCAATCCCATTTATAAATAAAGTTCAATATTATGGTATCCAGGTTCGTATGGAATAAATCCGCTGCGCCCGGAAGCTGTATTATGTATTGTCATATCATATTCTGCATCACGGAATACGCGGTGCACCCGATATGTACCGACTGATGCAGGCAGGCATGGGCAGACAGTAATCCCGTCATATCCCGGGCGGATTCCGAGCAGATATTCAGTCACGGCATACCAGTTCCATGCTGCAGTACCTGTAAGCCAGCTGTTCTTTCCCTCTCCGGGACGCGCGGAATCTTTTCCGGCAACCATCTGGCAATATACATACGGCTCCACCTTATGGAGCGTCTGGTCGGAGATGAACGCCGGGGAAATCTTGCAATAATGCTCCCAGGCATCTTCATTTCGCCCTGCAATGGCCTCGGCAATGATTATCCACGGATTGTTGTGGCAGAAAATGCCGGCATTCTCCTTATAGCCCTGCGGATATGATGAAATCTCACCGTATTCAGGATAATAATGCGTAAAGGCAGGATTGTTCAGAACTATTCCATGCTCACAGTCAAGCATAGCCTTCACACTGTCCAGTGCCTTGCTGCAGAGGCCATTCTCTGCGCCGATTCCGGCCATGGCACACCAGCCCTGGCTCTCGATGAATATCTTTGCCTCCTCATTTTCAGAAGAGCCGACCTTGTTGCCATAATAGTCGTATGCACGCAGGAACCATTCCCCGTCCCAGCCATATTCCTTGACAGCTGCCTCCATTGCGGAGACAGAGGCACGTACTCCGGAAGAATCCTGTCCAAGATGCTCAAGAAGTTCAGCAAAGTCTTTCCCTACAACCACATACAGCCCTGCAATCATGAGCGACTCCGCCTTGCTTCCCTCGGTCCTGTTCTCCGTTGTCTGGAAAGATTCGTCAGGGTCATAGGAGAAACAGTTGAGATTCAGGCAGTCGTTCCAGTCCGCACGCCCGATAAGCGGAAGCCCGTGCGGCCCAAGATGCGCTCCTGTGTATCCGAAGCTTATCCTGAGATGCTCCAAGAGCGTCTTTTCACTTCCAGGAACATTGTCGAAAGGCACCATCTCGTCAAGGATTGTGAAATCGCCTGTCTCCTTGAGATATGCGAATGTGCCGAACAGAAGCCAGAGAGGGTCATCGTTGAAACCTCCTCCGATGCCGTTGTTCCCCCTTTTGGTAAGAGGCTGGTACTGATGATAGCAGCCTCCGTCAGAGAACTGCGTGGCTGCAATGTCAAGTATCCTTTCACGCGCCCTGCCCGGAATCTGGTGAACAAAGCCCACAAGATCCTGGTTGGAGTCACGGAATCCCATTCCGCGCCCTATCCCGCTCTCAAAGAAGCTCGCGCTGCGGCTCATGTTGAAAGTCACCATGCACTGGTACTGATTCCATATATTGACCATCCTGTCAAGCTCCGGCACATCGGAAGATACTGTAAATTTGCCAAGCAGACCGTCCCAATAACGGTTCAGTTCTCCAAATGCGGCATCTGCCTTTTCAGCGGTCGAAAATGCGTCAAGCATGGCGTATGCCCGTCTCTTGTCTATTATATAGGAACAGGAATTGAGTTCCTTTCCTGTCGGCTCCGTGAATTTCTCCGAAGAAGGGTTTTCAACATATCCGAGCACGAACACCAGATGGGAAGTCTCCCCCGGCTCAAGCCTAATCTTTATGCAGTGCGAAGCCACCGGGCTCCATCCATGCGCCACAGACATCCGCGGGCTGTCCTGTACAACTGCCTGAGGCCTGTCGAAGCCATTATAAAGTCCGATAAAGGCCTCACGGTCAGTGTCAAACCCGTCAACCGGGACATTCACCCCATAGAAGGCATAGTGGTCACGTCTTTCACGGTATTCAGTCTTATGGTAGATTACGCTCCCCTCAATCTCGACCTCACCGGTCGAAAGGTTGCGCTGGAAATTCTCCATGTCGGTCTGTGCATTCCACAGGCACCATTCCACAAAAGAGAACAATGTAAACTCCTTTACAGAGTTCCCTGTGTTGCTTAGGGTGACTTTCTGCACCTCACATCTGCTGCCAACAGGCACAAAAAACAGTTCGCTTACCCTCAGCCCATCCTTTTCACCGGTAATGCGTGTATATCCCATCCCGTGACGACATTCATAGAAGTCAAGCGAAGTCCTGCACGGCTTCCACCCCGGACTCCAAAGAGTTCCTCCGTCATTGATATAGATATAGCGTCCACCGTCATCTGCCGGCACACCGTTGTAGCGATAGCGGAGAATCCTGCGGAACTTTGCATCCCTGCAGAAACAATATCCACCTGCCGTATTTGAGATGAGTGAAAAGAAATCCTCTGTACCGAGATAGTTTATCCACGGCCACGGCAGTTCGGGGTCAGTTATCACAAACTCCTTTGCCTCATCATCGAAATGTCCGTATGTCCTTTTTTCCATCACGCCTATATCGTGCAAATTAAATTATAATGGGCAGCTATTTAAGCGAAGGCATATCCTCCCTTGCCAGGGTGTAAGGACCTGACATCACACTTTTCCACAGAGCTGCGGTATTGAGCGGATAGGATACCGGAGTTATGGAAAGGTTGCCCGACTGGTCGGAAGACGGCCAGACCATGAACCATGACCATTTGTTGCCTGCCTCCATACATGCCGAAGGGTCAGGAATGTTTCCGCACTCGCTAACAGTCACCAGTTTGCGTCCTCCTGTGAGCTCAACAAGGGCATTGTACTGACGGTCCTTTGCTCCGGTGTTGTCCTCATAGATATCAACACCGACGATGTCGA
This sequence comes from Bacteroidales bacterium, assembly GCA_023667095.1. GTDB lineage: Bacteria > Bacteroidota > Bacteroidia > Bacteroidales > UBA932 > Cryptobacteroides. The sequence goes on along the minus strand of JAMPAT010000018.1, from coordinate 46,887 downwards.
CATATTCATTCCCCGGATACCAGTCAAGGTATTCATTCTCGCACCCCTCAGTCACATCCACAGTCCACACCCAGATGAGGTTGTCCAGGCCATGGACATTTGTGAACTGGTCATACAGAAGCCTCCACAGCTGCTTGCAAGGCTCTGCTCCGCCTCTTCCCCACCAGAACCAGGCTCCGTTTGAACCATATTTGGTGTAGTTTCCGGCAGCCTCATGGAGAGGTCTCCATATCACAGGGATTCCTGCATCACGAAGAAGTTTGAGATAGCCTGCAGCCTCTTCTATATCCTTCATTATAAAGTCATTCTGCCAAGTTCCAGGTTTCAATGCCTCGTTTATGTCAAATGAGGTCTTGTCGCAATAGAAGGCATATCCGTCGAAATTGTAGTTGTCTACACCGTTTTTCCAGTCGGATTCGCTATTCGGGACATTCCAGTGCCACATATAGGAGACAAGACCATTGGCATCCCACTGCTCCTTTGCTGCGGAAATGTCGGAATAGTCCTTGACCCAGCTCCAGCCCGCAGGAGTAGGTGAATACTGGAGGAAAATGAAGTCATACCCGGCCAATGCCGGATGCCTGCCTGTAGATTTGTAGACAAGATCAATGAAGTCATTTGTGTTCGAGTCGCTCGACTGCACTCCGGAAAGGGTCTTCACACCGCACTGCTCCACGAGGAAGCTGTACACATTCTTAGCCTGATGAGAAGCATCCGGATTGCACAATTCGGCATCCGGGACAATGTCGGACGGGCCGGAAGCATCCTTTGTAGTAAATGAGATTGAAATGTCGGAGACAGGATTGTCCTTATATCCTGTTATCGTCCCTGAAGGGAATGACACGGTGTAGGTCTTCCCGCGCTCCAGTGATGAGAGCTTGACAGTGACATCGGAAGCGTATGCATCTATACCGTCTATCTGCGCTCCACTGTCCACTGTAATCCTTCCACGCTGCGCCGTCGGGCACATCACGCTCATATTGAATGTAAGGGTCATGGTCAAAGTTCCGGAAGATATCCCAACGGCACCATCCTCAGGTGTGCTTGAGACAAGTTCCGGCCCTGCAGCCGCACCGGTATCCGGACCGTTCTCCGGTTTCTGGCATGAAACGGCTGCAATCATCAGCAGCGCAGAAAACAGGTATAATGCTTTTTTCATATTCTATAATTCTTGGATCCCAGGGAGGGTATCACCCCTCCGTGGGATTGTAGTTAGTATTCCGGATTTATACTCCGGAAAAGAATAGCTTAAATAAATGAGATTTTAGTAAATGTCACATATTTTCCCTGAAGTATAAGGGCACTTCCCCACCACTGCTGTGTAGTAAGTGAAGTGTACAGGTCACCGGTAGCCTTGAACTCAATATATCCACGGGAAGCATCCCAGTTGGAAGCCTTGAATGCAGGTCCGTACAAAGCCTCTGAGGACTGCTGCCCGTCTTCTCCGTCAAGATACCATTTCTCCCAATGTCCACCGAATACCTGTATTTTCCATTCTTCAGTATCAGCCGCCGTAAAATATATCCTTACATTCTGCCCTTCCTTAAGCCCAGCATTGGCCCAATCCATCTCATCACCTAATTCAAGGTTTACACTCATGTCATCTGTAGAATATTCAGATCCCTCCCAGATAACAGTATCCATCGAAATCTCAGTCCTGATAATTACTTTCTTCAAAGTGTAGTTGCATCCGGTCAGGACAAGTCCTCCGTTGGCGATGAGGTCATCAAGAAGCGTCTGGGTAAGGACAACCTCCAAAGATGTCTGGCCTGCTTCCAGATCATACTGTCCAGGAAGGTCAGGAACGTTGCCCCATGAATCTCCATGCCTGAAGCTAACCTGCCACCAGCCGGCAGAGGTATCTTCTTCAAGTTCAAGGACAATCGAAACGGTTCCGGCAGAAAGGTCAACTGTTGTCCAGTCAAATCCTCCCCATGCGAGGTCCTGGTTACCGCCCCAGTTGCCGCACTCCCAGCTGCCTGACCATATAACCTTGTTCTGGATATTGTTAGGTATGCAGTTGATTGTGTATTCCACGGCACCGTTGTCCGAAACCAGCCTTACCACAGTACCTGCTCCGGCCATATCAGGAAGTGACAGATAGAGGGTCTGGTTGTTAAGCCAATAGTTCACATCCTCATCATTGACCTGTACACCTGTAAGCCTGTCAGAATTTTCAACAGGGACAATCAGGACTGCACCGCCGAAGATTTCGGCCCCCTCTGCAGGGAGCTCTGTAATATAGCATGCTGTCGGCTTTTCAACATCAAGCTTTTCACCCTCAACGTATGTACCATTGGCAAGATTGAATTTCAAAGCAGCCGACTCCGCAACAGTAGGCACAGCTACAGTGATTTCAGTCTCCGAAGGCTCTACCGCTACAGTTATATCGCCTCCGAATGTGATACCCGTGACAAGGTCGAGGTCTGTACCCTTGATGACAATCTCTGAACCTGCAGGAGCAGGGTTTGCGCTATATTCTGTCACAACAGGCTTAACAAGAGTATATTCCACTGTCACCTGCTTGCCGTTTGCCATCGAAAGGGTGATTTCACCCTCCTGAGCTGTGTCCGGAACGGTGAGAGTGATTGCATCTGAGCCATATTCGAACTCGGCACCCTCTGCAGCAGGAAGCGAAACTGAAGTCACAAGGTCCAGATCCTTTCCGCTGACAGTCAGCTCTGCACCGGCCTTGACAGGCTTAGGTGCCGCTGCAAGTCCAGAAGGTACAACTGTCTCGTAGTCTCCGGCAAGGATTTCAACACCGGACTTGGCAACGAGATAAGCCTCTCCATCCTGTGCCTCGGCAGGAAGCACAAATGTAAGGGTAGAATTTCCTGAAGCCACCTTGAAATCCTCAACGGTTGCGCCTGGAAGCTTCACTGAAGCCACATAGTCGAAATTCTTTCCGGTCACAGTGACAGTCTCACCTGCCTTGAAGCGCGGTGCTGTCATCTTTGTCACCTCCGGCTGTGCAACAATGAGTTCTTCCTCAGAATAGATGAGGTTAGGTATTGCATTCTCATCCTCATTGTTCAGTTCATCGATGTCTCCAAGGGCAATCTCGCCTGTACGCGCCTCGATTGGCACTTTCACGGCAATCTCATAGCGTGTATGCTTTGTGAATTCCTTTTCGGATACCTTCACGTCATCAGCAAAGACTACCTCATGGATAAGGTTCAGGTAGTCTCCCTTGATTGTCAGGACATCACCAGGCTTTACCGATGCCGGGGAGAATGACTCAAGCTCTATCGGCTCTGAATATGTCAGTTCCGTCTTGGTCACAATCTCCTGGCCGTCAGCAGTCTTCAAGGTTACCTTTCCTGGCTCCGGACCATCCTTCGGCACAATCACACGGATTTCACTCGGGACACCGGACTTCACGACCTCAATGTCAGTAATCGGGGATACTCCAGGGATAATGACCTCGGATATCTTGTCAAGGTTGCTTCCGAGGAAGCGCAGCTGGCCTCCGCGCATCACAGGCTGAGGGCCGTAGACATTCAGCGACACGGTGTCATTGGAATACTGGTCCGTGCCCAGTTCCTCCTGGCAGGAGGAGAATATCATAAGGAATGCGGCAATCAATGCCGTTGCTTTAAATATCTTTTTCATGTTCTTATCCATTATCTGTTAGGGACTGCACGGATATTGTCAATCTTGATGATTGGGGTACACGCTGTTCCATCAAGCCCTCCGCCGACAACAAAGAATGTAAGGCTTGCGAAATCTGCTGGAGATGATGCGAGATTGTCTGTAACATTGCCCTCACGGTCGTAGTTGAAAGTGCTCAAAGGAAGCGTCACTGTTACCCACTGGTCGTCTGTATGGTATGAACCGGATGATGCCCAAGGGCGGTAAAGTGCACGTCCCCAAAGCCCATTTTCTGCGATGTCACCATTGAAGACCGTTGCATTTGCCTCTGCAACAGGTCCGTCATACCCCTCAATAGGCTTACCTGACAATGTAACCTTGTCATATCCCTCAAAGCAAATCTGCATTGCACCTGCGCTCCATGGACTTGAAGACGGGATGAACATCTCGAACTTGAGCGACATATTGTTGAAGTCAGAGAAATCAACCAGGTTATGAAGTGCTATACCGTCCCCTGATGTAACGTTCTGAGGATCGTCCCAGGAACCGCACCAGTATTCAAATGCAAATTTTCCGTCATTCCAGCCACCCGCTGCACTCATTTCTGTCTCTCCGTCACCAAGCTGTACATAGTTGCCTGTGATTCCACCATCCGAGAGTATGTCACGTGCATGCCATCCATGGTTGCCAAGTCCTGTCAGCCCATCGAAGTCGAACATCATTCCACGTGAATCAAGATAATGGAAATTGCCTTCAGACTCTCCGTAGATGGTCTTCACAGAAACCTTTCCTTCCTCTGCTCCGTCAGGTACCACGAAAGTGAGGGCGTTCTTGGTGATAGACTTTATATTTGTAACCTTGACGTCATCTGAGAAAGTAATCTCAAGCGGCACATTAGGGTCGTCAATGAAATAGTCACCATAGATGACTGCCTCTTCACCGGCAGGGACATACTCACAAAGCATTGAAGATACCGTAGGTCCCGGAACGAGCACATTGAAACCATATTTTACTGTGTCCTTTGCAGTCGTTACGAAATACATGTTGTCCGTAACAAGTGCCGGTATTGTACTCGGGACGGTTACAAGCAACGTATTGTCTGTGATATAGCTTGTGTTCAGGATGGCCTTCTGGTCATTGAACCAAAGCTCGTATGTACTGCGCAGATTCTCCCCAACGATACATATCATGTTGTCCATGTATGCACCTGTCAGCAGGGAATCGGACGCCTCGACATTTACAGGACGCACATAATGCACTACAGGAAGCCCGTCTGTCATCCTGTATTTGTCAGGTTCATCCTGGCATGAAGTGATGGCGAACCCGGAAACGATTGCACCGGTGAGTGCAAGGGGTTTCAGATATTCATATATATTTTTCATCGTATTTCTATGATTAAAAGTCATAACTATAGGTAGAACGGACATCCACATCGACAGCATCCTTTGCAAGGTTCGGATTGAAGACAAGGTCTTCTGTCGGGAAAGGAAGCGTAAAGCTGCCGGCAGTTACATTAGGTGCAGGGGTATCCGTATTGTACTTCACATCATCAGTGATATTCCATACGGTGTTGCCTGAAGTATAATACGGCTCATAGAGAGCGTTCAGCCCATACCATTCATTTCTTCTCTGCGACTTGATTTCATTGATTGCACCTTCCATGTCATAATATGAACGGCGGACAAAGTCATACCAGCGGTCTCCTTCGAGTGCAAGTTCCAGGCGACGCTCTTTCCACACCTGCTCCCAGGTAAGGGTTCCGCTGACCTCTTCAACACCTGCACGGCGGCGTACACGGTTGAATGCCTCGATTGCATCTGCGTCAGTTGTTGACTTTGATGTACCCATCTTTGCCTCTGCATAGATAAGAAGCACATCGGAAAAACGGAGAAGATGTGTTGCAAGGGAAGTTGCCATGTTCATTGCAGTAGTACCGGTTCCGGCCACATGGTCTGCCTGCCTTCCTGTCAGATGCTTCACCATATTTGCTCCTGTAGGAGACTGGTATTCTCCACTTGGGCCACCCTTGCCATAGTCATCGGCATCATAGATGAAGCGCAGGTAGTCAAAGCCGCCCTTGTCTGTCCAGAAATATGAATACGTGTCACCGGCCATCATCATTGTAGCCTTGCGGCGTTTATCCTTTTCTGCAGCCCTGAGCTCAGGATTGTCTGTCGCACTTACACCAAAGGCATCCTGAAGGTCAACAGACGGACCAGTCCATCCACCCCAGCAGCTCTCCTCGAAATCAGAGAATCCTGTCATGGCAATCTCCGGCTGGAAACGGTTCTGCTGTGTCCAAGGGTCACGTCCAGCATTCCACAGGAGAGAAATCAGGCACTCCTTGTTGATATTGTTGGCAAGACGGAAGACGTCTGAATATTCCTCCATGAGGTCACGTCCGGAATTGTCAATCACATCCTTTGCATACTCAGCAGCCTTTGCAAGGTCTGCACCGTCAAGTTTTCCCGAGACACCGGCCTTAGTGAGATAGACCTTTGCAAGAAGTGCCTCTGCAGCATAATAGTCAATACGTCCGTTGGCTGCAACACCGCTTTTTGGAAGCAGTTCCATAGCCTTCTCAAGTGTCATGACTATATATTCATAGACATTTGCACGGGTTGCCTTGTAGACATTGTTGTACTGTCCTGAAGTAAGTACCTCATTGTTGTCATGGATGATAGGAATCTCACCGAATGAGCGCACCATGAAGAAATATGCGAACGCCTTCCATGTCAGGGCCTCACCTATACACTGATTCTTCACACCCTGTGAAGGTCCCTCTGCATTGCGGATATTCATTATCACGGTATTGGCGTGTCCATTTACTGCCCACAGAGAGTACGACATGGCCTTGAGGTCATCATCAGTGCTGTTTACGGACAGGTCAAGATACCTGTTGTTGCCCTGGAAAAGGTTTCCGGACATGATTTCACCGACCCAGAGGAGAGGACGGGTGAAGTCATTCCATGGTGAATTGTAGAGATAGTTCACACCCTGGATGCACTGTGCATCATTCTGGTAGAAGTTATCAACATTGTAATTGTCTTCTGCAGGGCGGTTGAGGAACTTGTCGCAAGATACAAGCCCGGTGGCAAGAACACCTGCAAGTGCAATCTTTATGATATTCTGTTTCATATCTTTTCGATTTTTAGAATGTTATGTTCAAGCCGACAGAATATGTCGTAGGGCTTGGGTAGCGTCCATTGTCCACACCATATGTAAGTCCTGTGGAATCCTGCGTACTTGCACCGATTTCAGGGTCATAGCCTGAATATTTTGTGAAAGTATAGAGGTTCTGGATATTGCAGTAGAGACGGAGATTCTCAATCTTTGCCCTGTTCATCCATTTCTTTGGGAATGTATATCCGAGGGTGATATTCTTGATTCTCAGATATGAACCGTCCTCGATATAGCGCGAGCTGATACGGTCGTTGTCATTGGCATCATTGATTGTGGCGCGAGGAGTCTTTGTCCCCGGGTTTGAAACCTTGACGTTGGTTATGTCGTCATACCATTTTGAACCGTCTGCATATACCTTGTCAGGGTCGATAGGGACAAGCCTTGCCCTGTCATTTACAGAATTGAGCTGGTTTGTCCAAGGGCTGTTCATGTGGGTAAGGGTAATCGAATTGTAGTTCATTACCTTGTTGCCATAAGAACCATTGAGGAAAAGGCTCAGGTCAAATCCCTTGTAACGGAATGTATTTGTCCATCCGAAAGTGAATATCGGGAGAGGTGAACCGAGGTTGACACGGTCGTTCTCGTCAATCACACCGTCACCTGCATCAGGAATGCCATCACCGTCAGTGTCCACTGTAAGCTGGTCCTTGTATTTGAGGTCGCCGACCCATACTGTATTTCCTCTGTTGAAAACTCCATCTGAAGGATATTTAGCAGGTTTCGCAGAGTTCATGATGTCATCAAGCGACTCATAGACACCCTCAACCTCATATCCGAAGAAATTGTACAGTGACTCACCGATAGAAGACACACAGATGACGTCACTCCACTGGCCATATCCGATAAGCGATGCATTCTCTGTCCCCGAGAGTGAGAGCAGCTTGTTCTTGTTGAAGGAAATCTGGAAGTTGCTGTCCCACTGGAATTCACCTACGAAAGGATGTGCATCGAGGGTGATCTCTATACCCTTGTTCTCAATGCTTCCATAGTTTCCCTTAGGGGCTGCGAGTGCAGACGAGCCGTTGCCCTGGGTTCCCATATATGAAGGAAGCTGCATAGACATAAGCATGTCATTTGAACGTTTGATGTAGGCATCCACGATAAGGTTGAGCCTGTCGTCAAAGAACCCGAGGTCAAGTCCGACATTCCACTGTTCCTGTGACTCCCAGCGGATTGCTGTGTTGGCAATATTTGCGGGACGGTAGCCCATTCCGAGTCCTGAAGGCATCTTGCTGATTGAGGAGCCCCATGCATATCCTCCGATATTTGCATTACCGGTCTGTCCCCAGCCGACACGCAGCTTACCGTTGCTGATTACATTCTTTGCCTTTTCGAAGAATTTCTCGTTGGAGAATCTCCATGAAGCTGCTGCCGAGTGGAATCCTGCCCAACGGTTGTCCGGGCCGAAGTTTGAGGAACCGTCATAACGGTAGGTATAGGTAAGGAGGTAGCGGTTATCGTAGTTGTAGGTCTCACGGGTAAAGATTGAGGCCATTGCAGAACTTCCGAAACCTGAGCTGATCTTAGGGTCTCCTGCTCCGAGAGAAGGGTTGTGCACAGCATCTGAAGGAAGCTGGTTGTTGAAGACGCTTGCATATTCATAGCGTGACTCCCACATCTCATGTCCTACCATTGCAGTAACACTGTGCTTTCCCCATGTATTCGAGTAGGTCAGATAATTCTTGAGCTGCCAGAAAGTGTTCCTGTTATTCTGGATGCTGCTCTCATTTGTAGAACGGGTCCAGTTACCGAAGTCAAGCATAGGCTTGTAACGCTCAGCCTTGCTCCAGCCGAGGTCGAAGCCGAGTTCTGCACGCCATGTAAGGCTCTTCAGCCAAGGGATTTCCACAAAAGGAGTCACATCCGCAAAGATGTTTCCTGTGAGTTTCTGACGGTTAAGCAGGATATCATCCTCCATTGCAATTCCTATCGGGTTCGGGTTGAGGTTGTGCTCATCCACTACAGATGAATAGTTGCCGTCAAGGTCGTAGATAGGAACATCCGGACGCGAAGTAAGGGAATAATAGATGAGACCATTGTTGGAGTCCGCGAGCTTAAGGTCATCATTTGTGTTAGCGTATGTAGCACTGAGACCGAGCTTTATCCATTTCTTAAGTTGCGCATCAAGGTTTGTACGCACACTGAAACGATTGAAGTTCGAGCCGATGATTGTACCTTCCTGGTCCATATATGAGCCTGACACATAGTACTGTACCTTCTCTGTACCGCCTGATACGGAAAGCTGGTGCTGATGCTGGAGGGCTGTACGGAAAATCGCGTCCTGCCAGTTTGTTCCCACTCCAAGGATTGAAGGGTCTGAATAGACTTCGCTCGGGTCGCTGATTTCGCCTACTGATGCAAGGTCATTGTAGTACTGCGCATATTCGCGCAGGTTCATCATGTCCAGACGCCTTGTCTGCTGGGAGACAGCGAACATTCCATCGTATGTAATTTTTGCATCACCTGCTTTACCGCGCTTTGTGGTAATCAGGACAACTCCGTTGGCACCCTGTGAGCCATAGATTGCAGTCGCAGAGGCATCCTTGAGGATCTCCATGCTGACAATGTCGGCAGGGTTGATAGTTGAAAGCGGAGAAATTGTCGACACTTTGCCGTTTCCGAGGGCATCTCCGAGTCCGAAGTCCGCTCCGGAATTTCCGCCGCCCTGTACGATGACTCCGTCAATCACATAAAGAGGTTCCGCATTTGCATTGATTGTAGCCTGTCCGCGGACACGGATTGAAGAAGATGAGCCTGGAGCGCCGGAAGTTGTGACTGCCTGTACACCGGCTGCACGTCCCTGGAGGGTCTGGTCAAGCGAAGACACGATTGTAGCCTTGAGCGACTCCTCGTTCATTGACACGGAAGCTCCGGAAAGGTCACTTCTTTTCATCGTACCGTAGCCGACAACGACAACCTCATCAAGAAGAAGCCTGTCTTCATCCAAAGTCACGTTGTAGACATTCTGGTCGCCCACGACAATCTCAACGTCCTTATATCCGATGGAAGTGAACACCAATGTCGCCCCTTTAGGCACCTTGATGCTCCAGTTTCCATCCAAATCTGTAATGACACCGTTCTGGGTACCTTTTTCGATGACGCTCGCCCCTATGACAGGACCGACATTGTCAACGACAGTACCGCTGACACTTTTGGTCTGCGCCATGAGCGATAAGCTCAGGAAGAGCAACGCCAAGCAAGTAAATAATTTACTTTTCATGTTACTGATTTTAGTGTTAATAATTTATATTGTATTCTGTTTTTTGTCTGAACTCTTTGTAGGGACGTCACATGAATTTTCTGAAAAACTCATTTTTTGCTTCCGGCCAGCCGGGCTGTTCCCAGACATTATGGCCTGACAGAGGATAGCATATCCAGTTTTTCTCTGACTTGACCATGTTGTATCCCGCGAAATTCGTATGCGGCGGACACACCGGATCCTGCAGGCCTATGGCCATGAGTACCGGGCACTTGATCCTGTCCGTGAAATTCTTTACATCAAAATAGCTTAGAGTACGGTACAGTTCGTCTTCCGTTATGCCTTTCTGTTCTGCTGCGGCAAGAATAGGGTCGGCAGGCCAGTGGACAAGGGCGAAATAGTCCCGGTAGTCGTTGAGGAAAGGAGCAGAAGGGGCAATAGCCCTTATACGTCCGTCAAGTGATGCAGCCACGAGCGTAAGCGCCCCTCCCTGGCTCTCTCCGTTTGCGAATACACGGGAAAGGTCGGTCTTTTCACGGGAGCACACAAAATCCACAGCCCTCACGGCATCTGCGAAGGCTCCTCTATAATAGTATGTTTCCTTGCTTTCAAGCCCACGGGTGCACCAGTCATCCGGCTCGCCAGGTTTCCGGTTGAGGGCCTGGTTGCGGATACAGAGCATGAACTCAATCATTTCCGGATTCGATGAAGGGTCAGAATACCAGACATTGCTGCCATATCCCATGTATGAAATCATTGCAGGATATTTCCCTGGAGCCACAGGCTCGACAAGCAGGCCGCTTATCCTTTCGCCACCGAAAGAAGTCATATCCACGCGCCATGTACGGCGCACGTCATTCGAATATTCCTCAATAAGGGAAAGTTCCGGCCTGGCGTCCGTTGCGGCAAGCTGGTCCAGTGTAGAGGTCCAGAACTCATCGAAGTCAGGCTGTTTGTCCTGTGGTGAAGAAATCTGCTCCGGGCAGCATCCGAGATTTGTACGCGCCAGTTCAGTCCTTGTTCCATCATTGCCCTCCAGGAAAAGGACGGCCTTATAGAAGCCAGGTTCAAGGGAAAGGTCAAACTCTGCCTCTGCCCCCCCCGGAGCAATTTTCACATATTCATCAAAAGTTCCGGCATGCCTGCCGAAGTCATCAGAGAGTTCAAGGACAAGATGTACCGTCTTCATGGAGAAAGAGTGCAGTTCCACCTTAAGGACGTGCGGAGCACCGGAAACGAATATACCGCTGTTCCCGTCCAGTACAAACCACGCACGTGGCGTAGCCAAAGCCTCAGTCGCTTCCTTTATTGCAGCTATGGTAGACATGTCCGAGACATATACGGAATTCAGCCCCTGCTGTTCCTGTGCAGGATCTCCGCAATATTCATCACCTTTCTGCCAATATATATTTGTCTCGCTCTGGGCGGCAAGGCCTCCCCATCCCCAGAAATTGCAGCCGGCAAGCAGACCTCCTTCACTGGCTGATTCCACCACACGTCCGAACACATGCCTGTAATAGGCGTCGCGGGATTCCGTCGGAGTGCCTTTGGCGAACTTGAAACCGTCACGCGGAAATCCGAACTCCTCCAGGACCACCGGCTTGCCGTATTTAGCAGCAAGTACAAGATGCTCATCAATATATGTATCTGTATTGGCAATCGCATCTCCGAGTTTTTCCGAAAGGCTGTCTTCACGCACCCAGCTCCAGTTGTATGGCCAGATGTGTATATTCATATAGTCTATATCAGGGCAGGAATGGATCCTTTCATAAAGTTCCATGCTGCCTTCACACCCCCATTTCCCCTCACTTCCGGAAGAGACCATGTGGTTAGGGTCAATGGATTTTATAAGAGCAGCCGTATTCCACATGAAATCTACAAAGGCATCCTGAACTTCAAGACTTTCCGAAAAGCAGCGCGGCTCATTGCCTATCTGCCATGAGAATATGGCAGGGTCATCCTTATACGGACGGCCTGTCACGGTGTTTGTGCGCGAAACTACGTTTTTCACATGTTCATAGAAAAGTTCCTTGGCCTTGTCATCGGTCATGAATTTCGATACAGACTCCATAAAAACCGGATAGCCGTCAACCGACGGGATGATTGCCTTGCCTGCACCGGCCCATTCGAGATACATCCCATAGCCACCTGACCATTCCCATGAATTGTTTATATAGAGCACAGCCTTCATATCCCTTTCAGCCATCTGTGCGAGAAGATAGTCAAGGCCTGTGAATATTTCATCATTATAGACTCCCGGAGCCTTCTGGAGAGTAGGCTCGACCCTTGTCGGGACACCGTCAGGGCCATCACCTCCGACAAGGACACGCAGATTAGTGATACCAAGGGATTTAAGTGTATCGAGTTCTGCATTCAGACGCGCCCTGTCTCCGCCCTTCCCTTCGCTGCCAAGGATTGCGCCATACCAAAAATTGGTGCCTATATAATATACAGGGTTCCCGTCACATAGAAAGACACCATCCTTGACTGTGCAGAAAGATGGTTCCAGGTTGCCGGATTGGCAGGAAATAAAGGCTGTGGCAAAAGCCAGGGCCGTCAGTACCTGATAAATTCTCATTAATTCCAGTGATAATAATTATTATGGTTGCAAAAGTAGGCAGTCCCGGCACGCTAAACAAATACATATTTATCAAAGACTGATACAAATCAGACCACAACCTTGTTTTTCTTGAACAAATCCCTGAAATCGCGCGGAGTATATCCCCTCTTGGACTTGAATGCCCTGTTGAAATTGGAAAGGTTGTTGAATCCGCACTCATAGCAAATCTCCGATATGTTCTTAGTCGTGTCCACGAGCATCCTTGCAGCATAGCCGAGACGTATCCCGACTATATATTCAGAAAGGGTACACCCGGTTCTGAGACGGAAGAAACGGCTGAAAGACACCGGACTCATCCCCACCATGTCAGCAAGGTCATCAAGGCGCAGCTGCTCCGCATAGTGGTCATTGATGTATTGCTTGACCTTCTGCACCCTCCGGCTCTCGGTATTCCTCTTGGCATGTGCAAAGGAACTGCTTGCAAGGCTCCTTACACCCTCCGATATGGACAGTTCATATAATATATACAGGAATTTCAGGAACTGCACGAACCGCTCCTGTTCCCTGGCCAGGCCGTCCAGGGCAGAATAGACCCTCATTATTGCCGACACGGGGAACGAAAGCCCGTGGCTGGCGGCATCAAGCATCTTGCGGATCGAGGCAAACTGGTTCTTGGAGAGCAGGTCACCGGAGAAAAGGTCCTCGGAGAACTGTATGGTGATCTCTCGGATATCATCTGAAGTACAATTCCCCTGCTCCCAGACATGCTCAAGGTTCTCGGCCCCGATAAGGACCAGCTCATACTCACCGATTTCCTCTACGCTGTCCCCCACAATGCGCCTTATTCCGGTTCCGTGCTCAATGAAATTCAGCTCGAATTCCTTGTGCTGGTGCAAAGGGTATGTAAACTGGCTCTTGTGCCGCTCCACAATATGGAAACAGTCCTTTTCTGACAACGGCGTGATTTCGGTGAGGACATCGCTCATGGCTGAAATTTGGTTATTGGGGTGAATCGTCCGCAAATTTAGCCATTTATCCAGAAATTGATACTTTTTTAACATATTTTTCAATATTATTGTGATAGAGGGCATTGCAGCGGCTTCTGTCTGCATTTTTGTCTATATTTGTGCTGCGCACATATAAACGGCTTGGCTTCGGCAGGGATAATTCCGGATGCGTGCAAGATTTTGTTAACAGTAGACAGCAATATGCAGAACAACAGGACAGCTGCAGATTTTTTTGCAGCACAGGCACTTGCCTCACAGGTCAAAAAAGAATTGACAGAAAATATCCTCCCCTATTGGATTAAACGGATGTGCAATCCTTCGGGAGGATTCCATGGAAGAATTACAGGTACAGGAGAGCTGGACACTTCCGCTCCAAGAGGAGCAATCATGAATGCAAGGATGCTATGGACATTTGCATCTGCACACCGGATCCTTGAGCACAAGGCTTCTGCGCTGCCGTCTGACAGAAGCACGGACTCTCAAACGCCTTATTTAGATATGGCATTGAGGGCAAAGCGGGAGCTTGTCGACAATTTCTATGACACTGTAAATGGCGGGATATGGTGGAGCCTGACACCTGAGGGGAAGCCACTTGACACCAAGAAGCAGATTTACGCAATAGCATTTGCCATATATGGCCTTGCCGAGCTGTACAGGTCCTGCAGCGATGAAGAGGCTCTTGAATATGCAGTCAGGATGTTCCATTCCATTGAGGAACATAGCTTTGATCCTGAGAAGGACGGATATTTCGAGGCATTCACATGCGACTGGAAACCTATCGAAGACATGAGGCTGAGCGACAAGGATGCGAACGAGAGCAAGACGATGAATACACATCTCCATGTACTTGAGGCATATACATGCCTTTATAGGGTATGGAAGAACCCGCTCCTTGAAACCCGGCTGCGAGGACTAATCAGGATTTTTGAAAGACATATCATCGGTGCTGACGGACATCTGAGACTGTTTTTTGACAATGACTGGGACTGTGGCTATGACATTATCTCATACGGACATGACATAGAGGCTTCATGGCTGCTGCACGAGGCTGCACTGGTCCTTGGAGACAAAGAGGTCCTGGAACGCGTGGAGACACTTGTGCCGCGGATTGCAGAGGCGGCACTGGAAGGATTCTCCGCTGAGGGCGGCATGATTTATGAAAGCAGCTGCGGCCCGGCTGCCAAGGGCGGAAAGGCAGGAAAATGCGGGAATGAAGGACCGGACAGCAGGCATATAGACGGCGACAGGCATTGGTGGGTACAGGCGGAGACTGTTGTCGGATGCTTCAATCTTTGGGAGCATTTCGGCAGCCAGACGGGTCTGGAAGATGCAATTATGTGCTGGGAATTCATCAAGGAGCACATAGTTGACAGGGAAAACGGAGAATGGTTCTGGAGCCTGCGTGCAGACGGGACAGTCAACAGGGAGGACGACAAGGCCGGATTCTGGAAATGCCCTTACCATAACGGACGCATGTGCATGGAGATTATTGAGCGGACAGCGTCACTGTAGACGAATAGCTGCAAACAGCAAATAATTACAAATCAGTCAAATGCGCAAACACGGGTCAGGATTTTTGCACACCCTATATTTAGTATTTCATTATGATTCAGAGATTTACATTTTGCATTCTAATTCTTTTTGCTTCCGCTGCGATGGAGGCAAAGGTATGGCTGCCCGAAATACTCGGTGACAACATGGTACTGCAGCAGAACACCGATGTGAAAATATGGGGCAAGGCTGTCCCTGGAGGTGACGTCACGGTCGTCCCGTCCTGGAGCAAGCAGAAATTCCGCACAAAGGCAGGCAGCGACGGATGCTGGGAAATGTCAGTATGCACACCTCGTGCAAGCTATGATTCACAGAGCATTACAATTTCCGACAAGGAATCTGCCATCGTTCTCAGCGATGTGCTGATAGGTGAAGTCTGGTATTGCTCCGGACAGTCCAACATGGAGATGCCGCTGGGAGGATTCTGGAACTGTCCTGTGGAAGATGCCAACAGGACAATCGCCACAGCCGGCAGATACAAAGGTATCCGTTGCGTGACAATCCCAAAGACAGCAGCACTGTCTCCAAAGGACGATGTCAGTGCAAAATGGATGAAGAGTACAATTGAGAACGCACCTGGATTCAGTGCAACAGCATATTTCTTCGCCCAGATGCTTTCTGATGCGCTTGATGTCCCTGTCGGAATCATAGTCTGCAGCTGGGGCGGCAGCAAGGTTGAGGGCTGGCTTCCGGAAAGCATAGTAAGGGGATATGGGGAGTTTGACTTCGAGAAAGAGTATTCACAGAATGTTGAATACGACTGGCAGTGGCATTACTACACTCCAAGCATAATGTACAATGCAATGTATCACCCTATCCGGAAGTACACAGTCAAGGGATTCCTCTGGTACCAGGGTGAGTCAAATGTCGGGCGGCACGATGACTACACGGAACGTTTTGCAACAATGGTTGACATCTGGAGGACCAACCAGGGTGGTGAAGAGAAGCCGGTATTCCTTGTGGAACTTGCACCTTGGCAATACGGCGATGACATCTCAGGGGCGAAATTCAGGGAGATGCAGCAAAGGATTCCTTGCACTGTCAGCAACAGCGGAGTGGTCTGCACCAATGACCTCGTCTATCCTGACGAAATCACACAGATTCATCCGAGGATGAAGAAACCGGTCGGTGAAAGGCTTGCCTATCTGGCCCTAAACAAGGCATACGGCTACACCTCAGTAGGTTGCGAAGGTCCTTCATTCAGTTCAATGGAAGTGGACGGCAATTCCATCGAGCTGAGTTTCAACAATGCTTCGGACGGGCTTTCACCATGGAACGGGCTGACAGGATTCGAGATTGCAGGTGAAGACAGGGTGTTCCATCCGGCCACAGCCAGGCTCAACACCGACAGGAAGACAATCATTGTTTCATCCCCAGAAGTGCCTGCACCTATTGCTGTCAGATATTGTTTCCACGATTTCCAGACCGGAAACGTAGTCAACATGCATTCACTCCCGCTCGTCCCTTTCAGGACGGACTGCTGGTAGTCCTGGAGGCATCCGCGTTCCTTACTGGCTGAGGAGAGGAGCAGAGCGGAACGGCAAATTGCAACACATTTTCCCTATGAGGCAATTTGCTGTCAGTTTGGAACAGCAAACAGGACCAGAGAGGAAAACAGAACATATCCGCAGACATGTGGCAGGGTGATGGCTGTTCTGAAAAAGTCGCCATTGAGCGAGCACAGCCCGAAGAGATAACATATTGATACTCAATAACTATCTTTTCCAAAGTGTGCCAAAGTGTGCCTTTTTTCAATGCCACCGGGCACGCTAATCCTCATTCTACGCTCTCCATGGCACTTTTGCGTGCGCGCCCATTGGCAAAAACAGCAAACGGCAGATGAAAACCGTACTGCCGGCTATTCCAGGGTCAACTGGACAATTATAGTATTCTTCTGTAAGTGTATCAACAAGCAAATTGCCGTCCCAAGGTGGCAATGAAAACGGCCAGCCTGGAACGGCAATGCATCAAGTTTTTTTAAAAATTTGGGACCAGTCAGACTGCCTCTGACTGGTGAACTATTCTGTTTTAGATATTCTGAACGAGAAGCTTACAGGAACATCCTCCGGTATCATGTATTCTTCAAGGGGCTTCGGGCCACATGTAGCATTGCCGAGACCCTGCTGGATGGCATCCAGGGAGAGATAAGTTACGCTGCTGCGGATTTCAGGAAGTTTGAAGTCATGACCGGCATTCCACAGGTCGGCATCCGTGTAGTGGAGGGCACTGAAGCCGAGGCTGCCGTCAAGGGATTCGACTTTAAGCCCGTTGCCGTCAGAAGAGGCCACGTCAAGCCAGCGTACATCACAACGGTGGCCCATGCTCTGCGAGCGTACATAGTGCTCAGCCGCAAAATCATCCACACTCGCATGCCAGACTCCGAAATATGCAGAACGGAAGCGGTCAGGATAGTTCTCATGAGGGCCACGTCCATACCATGACACGTCCTCATGACCGGAAGCCAGCGCAAGGCCGAGACCCATCCTGCGGATGATTTCAGCACCGGAAGGTTTCACAAAAGAGGCTGACACATCAACAGTGCCGTCGGCATAGACCATATAGCACAATGTGTACGGCATCTCGACAGGGCGTTTCCAGCCATCTATCAAGACCTTTCCCTCCACGGTTACAGAAGCTGTTGAGCCATCCTCCGAAAGTTCCGCAGACACCCTTGCCTTAGCATATCGCGAAGGGAATGCTGTCTGGTCTGTGAACTTGTCGTTCCCGACGCTCCTGTACCAGTTCACGGACATAGGGGACACGCCAGAGAGAAGTTCCTTGCCTTCATACAGCAAGCCTCTCACAAGGCCGTCCACCTCGGAGATGCAGAAGCTGAAGCTGTCTGTGAACAGCCTTATGGTTCCATCCATACGCTCCATTCCGAGGACACCAGCCGCCTGCACCTCTGCAGGCTGGACACGTTCAGTCAGGGCGAACTGTGCCGAAGCCACCTCATGACCGGCAGGAGACCATTCTGTGGCAGCATCCTTAGTGCAGGAAAGATTGAGGAAATATTCATGGCCTGCTTCCAATTCACCGTAAGGTACCTTGACTGTTGTCCTGCAGTCCGGAGCCATGTCAAGATGGCCGAGCGAGCCGCTACGGACAGCTTTTCCATCCTTCAGGAGTGTCCAGGAGAAAGAAAAGCCGGAAAGTCCAGTGAAATCATATTTGTTTTCTATCTCGACAAGTCCGTCTGCAAGGTCAACAGCATTGAACTTGACATACTGGTAGACCCTCTTGACCTCCTTCAGCTTTGCTGTCTCTCGCCTGTCCGGAGTGATAAGGCCGTTGCAGCAGAAATCCCTGTCATTCGGAGTATCACCAAAGTCACCTCCATAGTAATATTCATTCTCCGGACGTCCTGTCATGTTGATGCCCTGGTCTACCCAGTCCCAGATACAGCCGCCAATCATTCGCTCGGAGTTCTCGATATACTCCCAGTATTCAGCAAGGTTGCCCGGAGAATTGCCCATGGCATGGGCATATTCACATAGGAAATAAGGCTTGCCTGAGCCGTTACGGTCGAAACGGGTCATTCGCGGGATGTCAGGATACATGTGGGAGTCAATGTCCGCGTATGCATTGTTGCCCTCATAATGCACCGGACGTGAAGGGTCAAGGCTGTTTGCCATCTTGTGGAGCACATCGAAGTTCTGTCCTCCTCCGCACTCGTTGCCCATGGACCAGAAAATCACACATGGATGATTGAAGTCACGCCTCATCATTCGCTCAACCCTGTCCCTGTAGGCAGGGAGCCAGGACTCTTTCTCGCTCAGGCTGTGATTTCCATGGCATTCAAGGTCAGCCTCGTCCATAACGTAGAGGCCATAGTGGTCATATAGGGCGTAGGCTTCAGGGGCCTGCGGATAATGGCAGGTACGCACTGTATTGATATTGTGGCGTTTCATCAGGAGGATATCCTCTATTGTTGTCTCAACTGGGACAGCCTTGCCATACTTAGGATGGGTCTCATGCCTGTTCACTCCCTTGAAATATACCTGGTTGCCGTTTACATATACACGGTTGTCATGGATGCTGATATCCCGCAGTCCGATACGGCTGCTCATGGCCTCGGCTGTAGAGCCTGCCACATCACGTAGCTCAAGTTCAAGGGTATAGAGTGCAGGATATTCGGCCGACCACAGTTCCGGTTCCGCCACAGGCATCTGAAGGGCAACTTTGCCGGAGGTGCGTGAAGGAATCAGGGTTACAGAACTGGAGACTTCGGACACAACATCACCAGAAGGACTGAAAAGACGGGCAATGACAGTGCTGCCGGCTGATTTGCCGGAAAGGAGGTTCTGGACCTCGACATCTACATCCACAACGGCCTCTGAATAACCGGAACCAGGGAATGAGGTCCGGACATTATAGTCACGTATATTCACTTTTGGCGCGGCATAGAGGTAGACACTCTTGTGGATGCCGCTCAGACGGAACATGTCCTGGTCCTCAAGATAGCTGCCGTCTGTCCACCGGAATACCTCAACAGCAAGAGTATTGCTGCCTGGCTTGACGTAGCCTGTTATATCAAATTCAGAGTCATTGTTCGCCCCTTGGCTATAGCCAACCTTCTTTCCGTTGACATAGACATAGAAACCGCTGTAGACTCCGTTGAAATGCAGATAGATTTCTTTCCCTTTCCAGTCCTCAGGAATCTCAAAATCCCTGCGGTAGGAACCGACAGGGTTTTCCTCATCATTGTTGGTAAAGCCCTCCTGTGGAAGTATCACCGACGGGGCATTCTTGAAAGGATAGGTGATATTGGTATATATCGGGGTTCCGTAGCCTTTCATCTCCCAGTTTGAAGGAACTTCAATGTCATCCCATCCGCTTACATCGTATGATTTTTTGTAGAAATCTGCAGGACGGTCAGACGGCCTGGAGACATAATTGAATTTCCAGATGCCGTCAAGGGACTGGTAGAGAGGGGATGACGGGCGTTCCCATGGACGGGAATAGTACACGTCAGAACGCATGCCGGCAACATCCGGATAAGGGATGAAGGTAACATGGCCAGGGAGCTTGTTTACAGCGAAGACCTGCTCATTCTGCCAGTCTTCCCTGCCACGGAGCGATTCTGGAGGAAGCTGGACAGAAGTCTGCTCCAGCGTCCATTCCGTAGCATTGCCTCCTTTGTGCATCAAGATGACTTTCTCACCTTCTTTTCCTATGCAGAGAGGGCGTGTACTGCCCTGATGGCGCAGAATTATTTTCCCGCCATCAACAGGTGTCACTGTAAAATGCTGGTTCACATTTGCACGGCTGAAATCCCATGTGCCGAGCGGAGTATCTGCCTCTGGTGCATTCACGACATCGAAACTCTTGTTGGTGAACGGGCTATAGATTACATAGGCATCATCATAGCGGACAAGACGCCACAATTGTCCTTTGTCCTTCCTGTTCTCCTTATCCGAATACAGGTTGGCAAGGTTATCAGGAGAAAGACGGTTGCTTATGGCAAGTCCATCACCGGAAACAATGCGATAAAGCTTGTCATTCCTGATTTCCTGGGCAGATGCCATAAAAAAAGTCATCAGCAGACAAAAGCAGGAAAGCAATTTTGTGTAAATACTTTTCATGTGGTTTGCACTTAAATTAAGAATATTTCAAAAATCAGTGCAAGTTATGGAAAAATCACCGATGCCGCAAGCCCTGGACCATTGTGGTGACAGGGTATGCGGCAAAGGCGAGTTCATGTCACCATCCGGGATTCTGGACGAGGCTGCGGTTGCGGTCAAGTTCGACAAGCGGAATCGGCCACAGCTCGTGACGTTCCTGGTATGAACGGGTGTACATCAGGTCCCCATAGATGTCTGTAGCATTTTCAACGGAAGACTCCAGCAGGCCCCAACGGCGGAGGTCCCAATATCTCTGTCCCTCTCCGGCAAGTTCAAACGCCCTTTCACAGCGTATCCTCTCTGCCATCTCCTCCTTTCCGTCCACACTCAGCCATGACGGCCCGGAGCCAAGTTCAGGCTGGCCGGCACGTGAGCGCACCTTATTGACCTCAACAATAGCCTTTCCGGTCTCCCCTGACTCATTGTAGGCCTCTGCAAGCATCAGAAGCACATCACCAAGGCGGATAAGCGGAAATTCGTAAGGAGTACGGTTGTATTCGCCCCAATAGCCGTCAAGATTGCCTGTCGGAATCCATTTGCGCCAGAAATATGAATTCCAGCCCTCCGAATTGCGGATAAATGCCTTCGCTTCCATCGGTGCACCTCCCTTTGTCGGGTCCGCGAGGACGAACTGCTTGTCCATCGGGACTGAACCGGCATCAGTGCCAAGATAATGCGAGTATGGTGTTATCACATTCAGACATAGACGTCTGTCACGCAGGCGGTAGGAGTCTGCAACTTTTGCTGTGTCGCAGTCCAGGGTGCTTATGACTTCAGTACTTCCCTGGTCAATTGCCACACTCAGATATTTCCTGCGCAGCTGCGGACCGCCGTCATTGAACCCCGGGAAGACATCATCCCAGCTGAACTGGGAGCCGTCAGCATTCTCATACATGTCAACCAGCCTGACAGAAGGCACGATACAGTTGCTTGCAATCAGCCTCATTGTTGACTTGTTGCCGAACCATGACACTATGTCCAGGGCATATCCTGCAACATTCCCGTCAATTGACTGGATTGAGAATATCATTTCAGGGCTATGGCTGCCGTTATAGAGACGGAACAGTCCATTATAGTCAGGATGAAGCGAATAGCCGTAATCGTTGGTTTTGTTGTAGACAATTTCCTCAAAGTCGCTGACTGCATTTTCCCATTGTCTGCTGAAAAGCCACACCTTGCCACGAAGTGCGTATGCTGCTCCTTTTGTGGCGCGTCCGAGGTCTGCGGAGTCCCATCCTACAGGAAGCTTTTCAATGGCCTCGGAAAGGTCGTCAAGGATATGTCCGAGGATTTCATCTTCTGTGCTGCGCGGGGCATCAAGGGTCGCAAAGTGTTCATTTATATCGCAGGTCTCGTCATAGTAAGGGACTCCTCCCCAGCAGTTCAGCATCCTGAAATAAGCCATTGCACGCAGGAACTTGGCCTCCCCTGTGACGCGGTCTATAGTCTCCTGGCCTATAGGCATGCCAGACACATTCCTGATGACTGTATTTGTCCTGTGGACAAGTTCATAGAGATATTGCCAATGGTTCTGCACCCCGGAACTGGCTGAGGAGAAGGTATTTCCACGCGATATGTCAGACCACGGGGCTGTCCCGTCAGCAATGTCGCTGCACATGTCGAAAGTGAATTCCATCCCGAAACACCATTGTTCCTTCATCGCTGAATACATCCCTATGGCAGCCTGGCGTGCATGTTCCTCTGTCTGCCAGAAAGTCTGCCCGGACATCTGGGAGGCAGGTATATAGTCAAGGCTCTCGCATCCTGCAAAGAGCATCATGGCAAAAAGTCCACTGAACATTATATTTTTCATCATTTCAAGCTTTTTAAGTGATTTTGAATTTTCCAGTCCGGAACTTTACCGGTGGCATTTCTTATGGCCATACATCTTTGGCCTCTCCGTCAGAATGAAATATTTACACCCACAGAATACTGACGTACTGACGGATAGCCGACATTTGCGGCCAGTTCCGGGTCAAATCCGGAAAACTTTGTGATTGTAAACAGGTTATCCACACTCACATATATCTTCAGGTTTTCAATAAAGGATTTTCCGATGACCTTCAACGGGAATGTATATCCGAGCTGGACATTCTTGAAACGTAGATAGGCCGCATTGTGTACAAAGGCATCGCTTGCAATGTTGTTCCTTCCGTCCGAACTGTTCCTCAACACAGGATATTTGGAATTGTACGGGTTCTCCGGTGTCCACGCATTGTCTGTTATGTCCTTGTTGAGCGACTGCCCCATTACAGTCACAAAACGGAATGCCTGGTTGTTGTAATAGACAGGATGGTTGCCCACTCCCTGCAGCATCACACTGAAATCCAAGCCTTTCCAGCTAAGTCCAAGAGTCGCGCCATAGGTAAGGCGAGGCAATGTTCCATAGCCTATCTCAACCCTGTCGGAGGCATCAAGCTTTCCATCCCCGTTGGCATCACGGTAAAGGAAATCACCGAGTTCAGGCCTCTGGTATGTTGAAAAATAATCCGGATTCCCGTCCACAAGCGACTGTACATAGGCCATATCGGCCTCATCGCGAACAATCCTGTCCACCGTCATCACATACAGCTGGTTGACCGGCCTGCCCTCCTGTATCTTGTAAACCCCGTCAATCGAGGGGACATCTCCATGGAACTTCGTTACCTTATTGCTGACAAAGCCCATGTTAAGGCCAATGCTGTATGAGACATTCCCTATACGGTCATGCCAGTTCAGCTCCCATTCGATACCTCTGTTGTCCACCTCACCGGCATTCCTGTCAGGAACTGTACTTGTGCCATGCTCCAGCGGTGCAGGCAAAGTAATCAATATCCCTTCTGTCCTCTTGTCATAGGCCTCAACACTTCCGTTAAGGCGGTTGCCGAGAAACGCGAAGTCAAGTCCGATATTGGCCATGTATGTCTTCTCCCATGATATGTCCGGGTTGGCCAATGCTGTCTGTGCAAATCCTCCTGCGATATTCCCACCAAGGACATATCCTGCAGTGGAGAAAAGCGACTGGTACATATAATTGCCTGTCGTAGCATTATTGCCAAGCGAGCCGTATGATGCCCTGATTTTCAGGTTATCCAGCCATGACGCGGCCCCGGCCATGAATTTTTCATTGGATATACGCCATCCAGCAGAAACCGACGGGAAATAGCCCCAACGATGTTCAGGTGCAAATCTGGAGGAGCCGTCGGCACGCATATTTATTTCAAGGAGATACCTGTCATCCCAATTGAGGTTTATGCGTCCGAAATATGAACGCATTGCCCATTCCGTGTAGTTCCCCTGTATCTCCCCGTTGGTGGTTCCTGCATCTATTCCGGTAAGGGAATCATCTATCAGGTCATATTTACGGAACATCTCCCAGTCATATCTGTCATATTCCTGGCTCGCTCCAAGCAGTACGGAAGCCTCAAGCTTGGAGGCCTTGAATGTGTAGCTTGCGGTCAGTTCGGATGAGCGGAAATTCTCATTGTAGCTGTATCTGCGTATATAAGTACGCACCGAACCGTCACGCAGGAGCACAGGCCCGTCAAATGTGAAGCGGTACAGGTTGCGGTCAGTCAGATGCTGCTCCACACGGCGTGCCCAATAGCTATAATTGAACGCACCCTGGAGTGTAAGCCCCTTGACCGGCTTTATCCGCGCATAGACCTTGCCTGCGACCTTTCCGGTCCTGGTCGGAAATTCACTCTTATAGAACCACTGCCTGCGGTAGGGATTGAAATTGCTGACATTTTCCTCCTCCGGGTTCTGGATTCCGCCATAAAGGCCAGACTCAGGGTCATAGAGTGTCATGCCAGGGACAGTGTTGAATGCACCGGAGCCGAATATCACATCTCCCCCTGCCGTAGCGTTCTCGGATGAAGGGTTGTTCTTGTCCAGATATCCGAAGATGTCAGTCCCGACAGTCAGCCAGGGCTTTATGTTGACATCTATATTCGAGCGCAGCTGATAGCGTTCATAGTCAGTATAGTAAATCATTCCAGGGTTGTTGACATATCCGAGTGAGACATTGTAGCGCACGGTACGGCTTCCGCCGGTTACTGAAAGGTTATGGTTCTGGACAACTGAAGGATTGCGGTAGATATGGTCCTGCCAGTCGGTATTCGGATAAATCAGAGGGTTCTGCCCGGCATCGTTCCTCCACTCATCAATCTTGCCCTGAGAGAAGCGCGCTGCCTGTCCGTTCACGAGAAGGCCGGCATTCTGTATCTCCATGAAATCAGCATAGTCTGTGACAAGGTTCAGACGTTTTGCTACGGTCTCGAACGACACGTTTCCGCTATATGTAATGCGCGGAGCTGCCTCGAAACCATGTTTCGTGGTGACAAGTATCACACCGTTGGCAGCACGCGAGCCATAGATTGCGGCCGATGCCGCATCTTTCAGCACAGAAATGCTTTCTATGTCCTGAGGATTTATATCGCTGATTGAAAGGCCGGTCATTCCGTCAATCACGGCCAGCGGGGCTGCATCATTCATTGTGCCAAGGCCGCGTATCGTTATGCTCTGCGCCTCATAGCCCGGGGTATTTCCTCCGCTGTTGGTGACGGTCATGCCCGGGACAAGGCCGGCAAGTGCATTTGTGGCATTTGCGAGAGGCCTGTCAGCTAAAGAGGTGGAGCTTATGGACGAGACCGAACCGGTCATGTCCGCCTTGCGCTGCGTTGCATATCCAACGACAACGGCTTCATCAAGGCTGGATGAGATGGAGCGGAGCCATACGGTCACAGACGAAGCATTTCCGGATGACACACGGACCTCCTTTGCTGTAGAGCCAATGCTTGAAACTATTATCTTGCCTGGCAGAACAACTCCGGAAAGGGTAAAATGTCCGTCTACATCTGCCACAGCTATATTGCCCGGATCACTCTTGGCAATTACGGTGGCTCCTGGCAGAGGTTCCCCTCCTTCATCGAGGACTGTCCCCAAAACTGTTGATTTCCTGTCGTCCTGGGTCTCACCAGTCATGGATGCCCGGGAATATATTGCCGTTGTACATAGACAAAGCAATGCCAGAACTATTGCATGTGTTCTCATATCTTCAATTTTTACGGATTCCCATTTTAAGAATTTTAATATTTCACACTTTTACAGTTCCCTGGCCTTTAAGAACTGTCAATTTACATACGGAAAGGCACATACTTCCCTTAAAGGGTGACCCCGAGTGTCATCCAGCAACATTTTCCCAAGCTGACCGTATCCTGTTTACGATGTCCCTTGCCTGTCAATGGCGGAATGGCTTTCCCATTTCCGGAGACCATGGAACTTTCAGGTCAACTTGTCAATTCCAAACCAATAATGATATATATAAGGATTCTGCGACTTGAATCCGTCTGTTTCAATTAAGCTGTTTAGGCTTTGGCTCAACCGGATGGCTTCAGTCCGTCTGTACCACCAGGTAGCTTGTGAGTTCCCAGAACCTGTCCGGTTCAAGAATGTTCAGGACCTTGCCCCTGCCTTTCCCCGCTATCTCATATGAGCCGTCAGGATGAGGTGTCCGTATTCTCGCCACACTTGAATTGAGTTCAATCGTCCTAAGCTTGCGCTTGTCTCCGGTTGTGAAGCAATCCTTGTCAAATTCACCCCTCATAAGCCTTGCCCCACGGATTATGCGGTGCCGTTTCAAGTCCGGCCTCTTCGCAACAATATAGCGGCATGTATTCGCCTCACGTTCATACCTTGCAGATGACTCCGTTGCTGCATCAAGGCTCTCCGTCAGACGGCCTACAAGATTGTTCAGGGAATCGACTTCCGTGCCCAGGATTCCGATACGCCCATCCGCTTCTGTCAGTCTTGCCTTGTATTCCGCAGTCTCCTTCACATAGCCGTCAACCCTCCTGCGCAATGAAGTCACAATGCCTTTCAGTTCATCCGTATAGAGCACGGACTCCTTTAAATTTTCCTCCAGCCCTGCGAGCTGCCTGCTACGCTGCTGCAATGTCCTACATAGCATTCTGACATCCGCTGACACACGTGAATTCAAGTCTTCCGGCGCAGAGCCGGACGTGCCAAGGCTATCCTCAACTGTTCTCACATGCTCCATCATCGCCGCCACTTCCTTCACAAGCTCCAGAAGACTGTCCCGTTCCTCCAGGGCCTCTGCAAGTTCATTCTTTGAAGCCTCCATCAATGACTGCAGCTCCTTCGGCTGCTCTTCTTCACCACAGGACAGCATCAGCAGTGAAAGCATAGCCAGTATAATCAATCTATGATGTCCCATTGCATGAACCATTAATTTTGTAGTTTCCTTTCTTTTCGGGTACAAATATAGGAGTTGTTACGGAAGATTTGAACAAGTGGCAATAGACAGCACAAATGTGTAAATAAACGGAATGCCTCCAATTTGTAATTATTGGCCCGGCACACTAACTTTGCGCCATGAAATCGATTGAGAACAAGACATCTCTCATACTGGACCTTTTCTTCTGCCTTGTATTCATGCCGGCACTCATCACTTTGAGTCCGGTACATTCATGGCTCAGGCATTGGCCACTCTTTTTCATTGTCACCTGCACCTACATGTACGGATGCTATTTCTTCCTGATGCGCATCAATGTCCCGAAACTCCTTATATCTAAGAAATACTGCAAGCTGGCCGGGATGCTCGGGGCACCGGTACTGATCAACTATATCCTGTCACTGTTCCCGCTTCCGGACGCGGATTTCGTGTCACAGGCATGGAACCAGTTCCAGACCCAGCTGCGCAATTTCGAGGTTTCGTCCACGCTTTGGCTGATGTTTTCCCTCGTGATGGGATATTCACTGACAATCTCCTTTATAAAGGAACTGTATGAACAGCTCCTGCTCAAGAAGAATATAGAGGCTCAAAGGGACAAGGCAGAACTCGCCGTCTTCAAGGCGCAGATAAGCCCGCATTTCCTCTTCAACACATTGAATTCCCTGTATAGCCTCGTCATCGGGACTTCCGAAAAAGCGGAGAATGCGTTCATAAAGTTCACTGAGATACTGGAATATACATATATTACCATCGAAAAGGAGACTGTGCCGCTGAAGGATGAGATTGCCTATATCCAGAACTATATTGACCTGCAGTCAATCCGCCTCAACAGCCATACCACGGTGGACTGGAGATATGATGTGGACAACGACAGGATAATGGTTCCTCCCATGCTTATGCTGACTTTCGTCGAGAATGCGTTCAAGTACGGCTCCTCGACAATAAGGGACTGCACGATAGTCATCTCCATGACCCTAAGGGAAGGGCTTCTGGAATTCCGCACATGCAACAATGTAATGAAGCACAAGGATGAATTCCGCAAGGAGCTTCCGGTCGGAATCGACAACTGCAGGGCAAGGCTCGGCAACCTTTTTCCCGGAAAGCATTCGCTTGTAACGGAGCAGGAGGGTGAGATATTCAGGGTTTCACTGAAGATACAGCTTAATTGAGAGAAAGCCCCAGCAATTCAAACACGGGAAAGACATAAGACTTGTCCGGTTGAAGCATATATGGACCAAGAAGAATTTTATAATGACATTAGACAGTTTACGATATTCGGATATGGGAAAGACAATAAAATGCGTAGCCATTGACGATGAGCCTCTGGCACTTGACATAATAGACAAATTCTGCCAGCGTATCGGAGGTATCGAGCTGGCGACCTTTTCCGACCCTATGGCAGGACTGGAGATGATAAGGAAGGAGAAACCATCAATTGCATTCCTCGACATCGAGATGGAGAATATAACCGGGCTTGCAATTGCAGCGCAGCTTCCGGAGGAGACTTGCTTCATATTCACCACGGCATATCTCAACTACGCCCTGGACGGGTTCGAGCTTGATGCCGTGGACTATCTGCACAAGCCTTTTGCATTCTCCCGTTTTCAGACAGCATTCAACAAGGCCCTGCGCCGCATCGGCCAGAATGAGGTACCGCATGGCGACAGCAGAAGCATCCTGGTCAAGCAGGAATACAGCAATGTGAACATCCCCCTGTCCGAAATCCTGTACATCGAGGCTATGGAGAGCTATGTAAAGATTTTCCAGGTCAACGGCTCATGCACGATATCAAGGGTTATACTCAAGAACATCGGAAGCCAGCTCCCGGAAAGCGAATTCATCAGGATTCACCGTTCATTCATTGTAGCAAAGTCAAAGATCAAGAGCTTCAACAGGCGCGAAGTCACACTGACAAACGGGATTTCATTGCCAATCGGCCGCCAGTATTCAAACGGAATCGCAGCAACCCTGTCTGCTTTGGGGCAACAGGCAGGATAACTGTGAAATGCAGTCAACATCTATTCCTTCCTTTCAGGACAGATGGAGCTTGAAGGCTTCCCATCAGGCACTTGTAGCCGCTGAATCAGGCATCCTCGGTGTCCAATAAGTATTTGCGCCTGTTCTTCTCCCGTCTGGATCCCAGTCCGTTTACCTTGATGAATTTGTCATATTTTTTGTAAAAGTCGTCTGCCATACAGAAAATTTCATTAATTTAGTCCATAGTAACCATCTTAGCGATTGTCTTTTATAAATTAAAAACGTTTTTATGAAAAAGGTGTATGCATTTATTACAGTGCTTCTACTCAGTACAGCCACGATAGTTGCACTGACGGCAAAAGTTAATGATTCAGATGACATTCTGAAAGCGAATGCAAAAGCATTGGCAGAGACAGCCGGCAATATGGGCCCGATGTGTTCAAAAACAGGAACCCGGGGGTCGCATTATATGAAACTATGCTCAACATGTGCTTCATTTGGCAATTACGAAATGGATGTAGTTGCTTTTTGCAGGTCAGATATATCCGACAAACCAGTCATTCAATAATTTTTTATCATTCATATGAGACTTTCAGGCATATTAACATTGGTTGTAGCCGCAACCTTATCAGCATCTTGCAGCAGTCCCGGAATTGTCAACGGAATCGGTATTAAGCACGTTTCGCCTGCAAAGGTCATGAAAATAAGCGCAGACACTACTCTAAGAAGCACATTTCCGGAGGTTCTCAGCACATTTCAGCTACAAATAGTCAACGATTCGATTCTTGTATTTTCTGAAAGACAATGCAATGCCGGAGACTTCCTTTTCAAGGCATACTCAACAGTCTCCTTTGATTTTCTCGGTTCATTTATCAGAAATGGCCGCGGACCCGGAGAAATGATTTATCCACATATAGCATGTTGCAACGCCGGAGAAAAATATTTGAATCTGAATGATAACCAGAGCGGCAAGGCTCATTTGCTTGATGTCCCGGCAACTCTTGAATCAGGAAAGACAACTGTTACCAAGAACTTTGACTTGCCGGCAAATGCAATTGACTGGCTTTATCTGCCGGATTCCGGACAATTCATGCTTCTGCTTGAAAATAACGAAATACTTTTGCGTACATGCGATACTGACGGCAATGAAATCAGGACATTCCACCCATACAAAGACATTGACGGAGAACGTTGCCTGACACATTTAAGCAGCTATTTTGTCAGAAACAAAGAGGGGCTTGTAGCTGAGGCGATGAATTTTTTCCCTTGCATTAATTTTTTTGACACCGGCAGCGGTGAAATGCGCTCTATTGCAGTGAGCAGGAAATACAGGCAATGGGAATCAATAATCAATCGGATGATTGACATGGACATGATGCAATATTACATTGATGCCACAGCCTGCGAAGACTATATTTTTGCAGTTTACAAGGGCATTCCGTTGAGAGATATGATCCATGGCAGTACAAGCCATACGTCCATTCATGTTTTTGACTGGAATGGAGATTTTTTGTATGATTTGAAAGCCGATGAAAATATCGGCAGCATTACTTTTGACGAAAAGTCCAAATGCCTGTATTGTACAGAAAAATCGGAAGACAAGGTCATCCGCTACAATTTGAGCCATTTGCTTTGATGCGCGGACTGATACGTGATCACAATCAAGACAAAACGTTGCCGTCTGAAAATATCAGACAGCAACGTTATTCTTTATATCACCCTCAATGAACCCACGCAGGTTATCGGCTGCAATGTCCATCAGACGGGCACGTGCCTCCTTTGTTGCCCAGCCCAGATGAGGAGTAATGAAGCAATTGCGCGCCTTCAGAAGCGGATTGTCAGCACACGGCGGCTCACAGGAGAGCACATCCACACCGGCAGCGGATATGGTTCCGTTTTCAAGGGCTTCGGCCAAGGCATCTTCATCAACCAATGGGCCACGCCCGGTGTTAATCAGTATAGCAGAAGGCTTCATCATCCGCAGCCTTTCTGCATTGACAAGGTGCCTGGTCGAGTCGGTCAGAGGGCAGTGCAGGCTCACGACATCGCAAGTGCTGAACAGTTCTTCAAGCGTAGACTTAGCTACCCCGTCCGGCAGCGCAGAAGCCTCTTTCGAGGTATATGCCTTTACGTTCATGCCGAATGCAAGTGCAATGCGCGCCACTGCCTGGCCGATATTGCCAAAGCCTATTATTCCGAAGCATTTTCCGTCAAGCTCCGGTACAGGGGCATCCCAATAGCAGAAATCCGGAGAGGCAGTCCAGCGTCCGTTCCTGTTGTCATCTGTGTAATGCTCTACCCGGTTAGTAATTGCAAGAATGTGGGCAAATACCATCTGTGCGACAGATGCAGTGCTGTATGCCGGAATATTTGTCACAACTATCCCCAGTTCCCTTGCCGCCTCTATATCAACGACATTGTACCCTGTCGCAAGCACGCCGACATATTTCAGCTTCGGCAACGAACGCAAGGTCTCCGCATCCAGCACAGTCTTGTTGGTAAACAGGATTTCTGCATCTCCGGCGCGCTCCATAAGCTGTTCCGGTGCAGTCCTGTCATATACTGCCACATCACCAAATTCATTGAGTGCATCCCAGGAAAGGTCACCGGGATTGACACCACGTCCGTCAAGTATTGTAATTTTCATAATCTGTCCTGAATTTCTGGACAAATATAGTGTTTTTGTCCTTTAAAGCGGTGCAGGTTGGTATTTGTTGCTACCAACCTGCACCGTCTTTATGCAATATACGCTTTCTGAGGCATGTGAGCGGGCCAGGTTGGTAGAAAAGATGACCAACCTGGCCCACTGTTACTCTATTTTCAGCCTCACATGAACCTATTCACAAATCTTCACATGAAGCCCACAGGCCATCCATGCGAAAGTACGACATGAACTTACGAAATCCGAGTTCAATTTCCATGACCTTTACGGAAGACATTTGAGAAGAGCGGACATCGCAGGAATCAGTTCATTCCCCGATACCGCACCATTTCAGGAAATCTCCCTTTGAGCACGATGCGGCTCCGGTACACGAACGTCCATAGAAATATGGACGGTTACGGTTTGCGACATAGCCCTCACGTCCCCAGCCCTCATAATATAGGTAAAGACTGTCTCCATGCTCAAAAATCTCAGGATACCAGATGCCTCCCTGATCCCACTGTCCCCGGCTTCCACGGGTAAACAGCGGTTGACTGTTCTCAACTTTTTCCCAATGTTCAAAATCATCTGACATCGCAACATGGAACCTATCAGGAAAGTCTATATTTATAGCACTGCCCTGGTAGGACATAAACCATTTATCTATTCCCTCCAGCCTGAATATCATCAAGCCATGGATTGAATGGCTGTCGAAATTGGACGGTCCGCCTCCTTTGCTGATAAATTTCCGCACATTTGCGCCTTGGGACGAAAGCGGATCTGTGGTTTCGAAAGCCCTGCCTACATCGGTAATGACATAATATCTGCCATCCTTGTAGACAGCATCGCAGCTTCCGCTATTGTCATTGAACGGCCGTCCGCCTTCCGGTTTGACAAAAGTCTTACCGCCATCAACAGAATAGCGTACTCCTGTTGCACATCCGCCGGCGAAAGTCCTCCCTAGGTAATAGAAATAAATCACATTGTCCTTTCCTACAACCGGTGCGCAGTCAAGCAGATGCCACTCGTCATATTCTCCAGGCTCTCCATAGTGCATTACAGGATTGTCCGGACGTTCATCCCACGGACCGTATGGCTTAAAGTCTGAGGGTTCTTGCGTAAAGATACCGATTTGATCATGATAAGCCGGAGTGTTGCCGCTTCCTCTTATGAACAGCCACCATTTGCCATCTGGTGAATTGCTTGGTGAAAGTATTGCCGCATTTGCCACATGGCAACACATCCATCCCTGTTCTTCGGTCGGCTTAAATATCGGGTTGCCAGGATAACGCTGAAACAGGCTTATCTGTGTCAGATCATCATCCGGAACCATGATATCGTCAAAATACCATTTGTCACCAACCCTGTCTGCAACAGATGTATCGAAGAACAGCTCAATCTTGCGATAGACATTGCTCTCCGGACAAAAAGAGCTGAAATCGAAAGTCAGTTCTTCCCATTCCCCGGCAACGGTTGTGCAGACATCCTGGACTTCAATATCCGGATTTGTGCCGTCTCCAATCAGCTTCATATAAACTTTTGCTCCTTTGCGCGGCCCCAAGACCTTGGCTTTGAAGACCGGAGGATGAGCTGTGAAATCTATCTTTCTGGTCAATTCCTCAGAGCGGATGCTTTCGTATGGATTCCCTGCAGAAATCACCATACCGCAATATTCACTTCTGTTGAGACCTTTCTGCTGAGGATTGGCTGTGACTTCAAAATGTAAATCATGCCCTGCTTCGAAATTGAGAGTGGTGAACTGGGTCTCGAATGAACTGACATTTACAAAACCCTCCGGTTGACAATACGGTTCAAGGCCCTCAACGGCACAAGAGGAGAGAGCTCCAACTATAACTGAAAATGATATTATTCTATTCCACACCATGATAAAAATTCTTTTTTTGAACAAGAGGCGACGCCGATGCATGAACGTCCGCTGAAATATGGTTCATTCCGGTTTGGCACATATCCTGTCCGTCCCCAGCCTTCATAATAGAGATACAGCATATCATCATGCTCTATGACTTCCGGAAACCAGATAGCCCCCTGGTCCCATTGGCCAGCCTTGCCTCTACTGAAAAACGGTTTTGAGTTGTCTACTTTCTGCCAATGTATCAAATCCTCAGACATCGCAATATGCACCCTGTCGGGGAAATCATAGTGCTTGCTGCTGCCTTGGTATGTGCAGAACCATTTGTCAACGCCGGAAAGGCGGAATACCATTGACGAGTTGACAGAATAGCTGTCGAAATTAGACGGACCGCCACCCAAAGCTATCGTTTCGTAAGTATTGCCGGCCTTGGAAGGATCAGATGTCACGGTGACATACATCCTGCACCTGTCGCTGCCTCCGCCATAATATATGTAATACATCCCGTCATGATACACGGCATCGGAACAGCCATAACCTGGAATCAAAGGATTTGAGTCAAACTTTGTAAAGGTATAGCCGCCATCTGTAGAATACGCACCGCAAAGCCCATGTGAACCGCGGAAATTATTGCCATTGTAGTAGACATATACAACTCCATCCTTGCCGACAACCGGAGCGACATCAAGAATGTTCCTGTCGTCAAATTCGCCTGAAGCCCCGTGGTTTATGACAGGGTTTGACGGAAAGGCATCCCATTGACGGAAAGGATTGAAATCATCCGGGTCCTGTGTAAACAGCCCGATCTGGTCATGATATGCATTGTCTATGGAAGAGGTCCCACTTCCACGGAGATACATTCGCCACATTCCGTCAGGTGACTGCGAAGGCGGAATGATGCCTGCATTTGCGATATGGCTGCTGCACCAGGCTGGCTGATACGACGGATTGAACACCGGATTGCCAGAGTATCTCTGCATAAGGCAAATATCGACAAGGTCATCGCTTGGGCCACTTATATTGTCAATGTACCATGTACCTGCATCTTCAAGATAGAGCGAAAATCTGTCATAGACATTACTCTGAAGCCCTAAAGCGGAAAAATCGAAATAAACTCTTTCCCACTCTCCTGCCTGCACCGACATCTTATGTGCTATTTCCGGATCCGGAGCTGAAAAATCCGTAGATTGCAGACATAATTTGACTGTAGCCTGTGCTGACGGGGCGATAATGTCCATTGCAAAGACAGGAGGATTGGCCGTGAAATCAAATTTTCTGCTCAGCCCATAGCAATAGATCCTGTCACCGTCATTCCCGTCTGTCTTGACACTGGCACATTTGGGGGATTTATTAGGAGATGCAGGATTTGGATTTGACACGATTCCGTATGCCACACCATCGGATGTTCTGAAGTCTATTGTCAATTCATCCCTTTCGTATGTACAGAGTTGGATAAACTCCACATCTTCGAAGTCTGCCGGATCCGGTTTCGCTATCTCCGGAATATTCTCTTTCATGCCGCATCCCGATAGGGCAAGCATCATCAATGAACTATAATACAGGGCTTTCATATCCTTCATTTTGCTTTAAGTTTGGATTGGCAAGCATTTCAGCCCTCGGAACAGGAAAGAGCTTGCGGTAGTCATCGCTGCTGTCGTGCAGGAACCATTTTCTTGACGTGAACTGATTGAAACGGATAAGCTGCTGCCTTCTGTAGCCCTCCTGGCAGAATTCCCATGCATATTCCTGGAGGAAACGGTTGTCATCAAGTTCACCTGCTTTCACCTTCTTGTCTTCTGTAAATTGGGCAAAGGCCCTTTCCCTGACAGAATTAATCAAGTCGCATACTTCCTGCGTGGCACCTGAAGATTTGCGGTAGAGAGCCTCCGCCTTCATAAACAGCACATCAGCATAGCGGAAAAGGACGAAGTCATTGCCGAGTGAGTTAAGGCAGCCGGTCCTGATTTCATATTTCTGCATCCTGACACCAGGACCTTCCCCTGTCGTCGGTATTTCGTAGCCGTCATAAAGAGGAATTTCCTTAGTGTGGACAAGCAGTTTACCCTTGTCTGTCGGCTCCCAAGGGTCACAGACGGAAGGCGCGCCAATTGTTCCGGTGTGGATGCCGAGATTGTCATAAAGCTGACCTTCAAACCAGCTCTTTTCATATCTGAGGTCATCAGGATCATAGCTGAGGGCAAATTCAGGGGTAGCACAGCAGCCTCCCCAATATTCAGTCACCGTGTTGGCATGGGAACGGTATTTCCAGTGCATTGTGCAAAGATGCAGTGTCCATGGACGGGAACTCCAGTTGTGATAGACCTCATCATTAGGGCAGGCCATGATTATTTCCACAGAGTTTTCGTTTTCTATGACAAATGGAGCCTTGTAGTCATTTTCAAGACGATAACGCCCCGAATTGATAATCTCGTCGCACAGGCTGACAGTCTTGTCCCAAGGGTCAATGTCTCCTGTATCTATTCCCCATGAACTTGCATTGATATACATTTTAGCAAGAAGGCAGGAAGTGGAATATTTATCCCACCGGCCATAACTTTTGAGCGGCAGCAAGTCGATGTTGTCATTAATCTCTGAAATTATGAAATCGAATACTTCCTGGCGGGATGATGTTTCGGGAAGATACCCGTCAGGAACATCATATCTGGTAGAAATCGGCACGTTGCCATACATGTCACAAAGCACATAGTACCAGAACGCCCTGCCGATTCTGATTTCTGCCATCAGGGCATCCTTGTCTTTGGACTCCAGGTCCGCAAACTGATAGATCAGCCTGTTGCAGTCATTTATGGCCGTGTATGCCCTTGTCCAGTTGCCCTGGATATGGGCATCATCATATTTCCATGTATGTCCATTGAGGCGGTAGTAGATGCCGCCATCATACCAGCTACCTCCTCTTTTGGGAGTCACCCAGCAATCTGACGTCTCCTCATTTGTATAGAGCCAGCAACCGTCTGAATGGACGCTTGTACCGGCATACAGAAGCCTCAGGTCCGAATAAATCACACCGACTGCTGCAGGAATGTCTGACTCAGAAAAGTTCTTGAAGTATTCTTCAGAAGTCATGGTCGAAAAGACTTTCTCATCAAGAAGGCTGCAAGAACAGACAGTCATCACTGCCAGTCCTGCCATATATGCTTTTATATTTTTCATGGATATGATATTAAAGTCCGAGTTTAACTCCAAATGATATGGTCCTTACAGTAGGGTAAGTCGTACTGTAGTCCATTCCAGGCGTAAGTCCAGAGAAATTGACCTCCGGGTCTATACCTTTGTATCCTGTGAAACATAACAGGTTGAGTCCCGACAGATACAGGCGCAGGTTCTTCACCTTCGCTCCTTCCTTGAAACGGAAATTATAGCCAAGAGTCACGTTGTCTATCTTGACATAGTCCCCGTTCTCGACAAAATAGCTCACATACGCCGGAGAAGTTGATGTACCGATGTAATATTCACCTCCATACGGCCTTTCGAGTATTGTCTTGGGGAAATTCATCTGCTGGCCTGCTGTGAAACTCTCGTAAAGCATCCTGTACTGGTTTATGATCTGATAACAGAACGCACCACGGAGTGATGTCGAGAAATCCCAATTCTTATAGGACAGCTGCAATGTGAATCCAGCAAACACCTTCGGGACACCGTTTCCGATAATCTTTCTGGAAGAATCAGAGCCATAGCTGCCTTCGTCTGCAATGAGCCAGGAGCCGTTTTTCTTTATTCCGATTGACTCCCAGCCCCAGAAATCGCCGACATGTCCCCCCTCCTGCACGATATGAGTCTTGCTAACAATGGCTCCACCGGCATTCCCGAGTTCAAGATAGTCACGTTTGTACATGGCATTCGACAAGCTGCTTATCCTGTTGTCGTTGTATGAAACATTCCCGGCGAGCATAAGCTTCCAGTTGCGTGTGTCTACAGCCTTTCCGCTGAGTGAAAGTTCGACACCGTTGTTGGTCATTGACCCGACATTCGCATATATGGTCGAGGCAACATTTGGCGGCATCGGCACATTGTAGGTGTAAATCAGGTCCTTGGTCTGACGGCTGTAGAAATCAAGGGAGCCGCTCAACCTGTTGCCAAGGAATGCGAAGTCCAGGCCTATATTGTATTCATGCTTCTCCTCCCATTTGAGGTTGGGGTTTGACATGCTTGATGGGGTGGCGGTATAAATCCATTTCCCGTCAATGCAGACAGGTGCACCATAAGAATAGGTAAGCTGTGACAAATATGCGCTTGAAGGCTCCACACCGGTTACGCCATAGCTGAACTTGAGCTTAAGCTCATCCAGCCACCTGAGATTTTCCATGAATTTTTCTTTCGATATCCTCCATGCTGCTGATGCCGACCAGAATGTACCCCAGCGGTTATTCGGGCCGAATTTCGATGAGCCATCCTCCCTGAGTGACGCGCTGAAGAGGTATCTGTCTCCATACGAATAATTTACACGGGCAAAAAATGAGGCAAGCCGGTTCATGCTTTTACCTGATGACATGGATGCATTGCCGTCCTGGAGCGCGAGCCCGAGCCCTATATTGTTGTATTCGAAGAAATCATTCGGAAAATCCCGGTTGTAGACACTCAGGCTCTGGCCCGTATATGCCAGATAGCTTGCCCCGGCCATTGCCGTAATGTCGTGCCTGCTGATTCTTTTGCTCCACTGGGCATACAGTTCCGCAGTCCAGGTTTTGTTGGATGAAGTATTTCTCCATGCCTGGCCGTCATATCCATTCTGGTCAAATTCCTTTGTTGCATAGCTTCCGTTGAAATGATAGAAGTGCTTGAAGCTGCCAATGGCGTTAATCGTCAATTCCCGGACAGGTGAATATGTGATTTTCCCATTGAGCATAGTTTCTGTCCAGCTGACATCTTCCCTGAATTCGTTGATGAGCTTGACAGGGTTAGGAACATTGGCAAACATGGAATATGTACCGGTCGCCTCATTCATGACAGGATAGGTAGGGTTGGTTGTAAGTGTGCCCAGATATGCCTGGTCGCTTGAGACATTCGTCCCTTTTGCATAGACATTGCCCAGGTTCGCAGAAATCTTGAGCTTTTCCTCAAACAACGACTGGTTAATCCCGACTGAAACATTGTATCTGTCAAGTCCTGAGCCACGTATAATCCCGTCTTTTGTGCGGACAGACAGGTCTGCATAATAGCTTCCCCCTTTTGTCCCTCCCGACAATGAAAGGTTGTGGCTCTGGTTGACAGGATTGCGCAGTACCAGACTTCCCCAGTCTGTCCTGGCTCCTGCATCAAGCGGAGAGAACGCCCCCTGGGTAAGTTCAGACAGGTTTACATATTCTTCAGGTGAAAGCACTTCTATTTGCCTGGAAATCTGGTCAAAAGACACATATCCATGATAGGTGAGGGATTTTTCGCCCTGATGCTGCCCCCTGCGGGTTGTAATCAGGATAACGCCATTATTGCCTCTTGTACCATATATGGCAGCTGCTGAACCGTCTTTCAGGACATCAATCGACACGATGTCATCTGGAGTTACATTGCTTATGCTGCCACCGGAAATTCCGTCAATTACTATCAGAGGTTCTCCACTGCTCATCAGTGTAGATGTTCCTCTCAGCATCATCTGCACACCATCACTGTTCGGGTTGCCGCTTGTTGTATTGATGGCCAGACCGGCCACTTTGCCTGAGAGCAATTGCAGAGGTGAGGTTACGGCACCTTCAATGAAGTCTTCGCTGCTGACGGTAGTGACTGAATTTGTAAGTGTCCCGCGTCTTATAGTTCCATATCCGATAACGACTGTCTCCTCAATCATATCAACGTCTTCTTCAAGCACGAAATCGTAATGAAAAGTGCCTGAAGTGACAATAGCACTGGCTGTTCTGTATCCGAGAGTGCTGCAGGACAGGACATAGTCCCTGTCTGCAGGAAGGCTGATACTGTACCTGCCGTCAGACAGGCTGACAGTGTAGTGAAGTGAATCAGAGCTGACTATTGTTGCCCCGACGAGTGGTTCAGAAGAGGTGGAATGTACGGTTCCACTCACAACGCGTTCCTGTGCTGACAGGCCAGATGAGCCTAAGCCAAGTGCAAGAAGAACGCCCAATGTCTTGAAATAGTGTTTTCTAATCATTGTGGTTTAATTTGTTGGTGCGCCACATTTTTGGTGAAACGCCAAAGCATTTCTTGAATGCGCGCGAGAAATAATATACGTCATTGAATCCGGACATATAGGCGATATCAGATATGCTATATTCCGGTCGGGAGAGCAAGGAGGCAGCATATTTCAACTTTGTGTTCTGGATAAATTCTCCAATGCTTTCCCCTGTAAGTGCCTTGATCTTACGGTAGAGCGAAGTTTTGCCCATTGTCAGTTGCGAGCAGAAGAAATCTACATTGAAATCCTCTTTTTCAATGTTTTCAAAGATTACGGCCACGCATCTTTGCAGGAATTTTTCATCCGCACCTGATGCGCAGACTTCCACTTTCGCAGGATCAATGCTTATCTTGTACTGGTTTTGGGAAATGATTGAATGTGCAATCATGTTGCGCATCATCAATTCCAGCACCTTGAAGTCAAACGGCTTGACTATATAAGCATCAGCTCCGGCCTCAAAAGCCGCAATCTTGTAGCCGGTCTGCGACACAACAGACATAAGTATGACTTTTATATGGCTGGTATTGATATCACGCCTTACCCGTTTGCACAAATCTATTCCGGTCGTTTTCCCAAGCATAATGTCTGACACGACAATATCGACAGGATTGCCGGCAATAATGCCCATGGCATCTTCGGCACTGGCTGTCGCAATCACCTTGAAACTCTGCCCAAAGACATCTGAGAGGATGCTTCTGATGCTATAGTCATCGTCTACAATCAGCACCGTAGTCTCATTTGCACTCCTGTCGAGAATTTCCTGGTCTATGCCGTATTGCGAGAGATGCAAGGAAAAATCCTCATCTTCTGTACAATAGTTCAGAAGAGCCTCTGCCAGTTCTGTCTTCCGCGGCAGGGCGGAGGATGAATTATAGCAAGGGAAAGACAGCCTCATTTCAGTGAATTCTCCCTGTATTGAAGAAGCTTCGATTTTGCCGTCCAGGATATCCATAATCATCTTGACATGCGCCAGGCCTACTCCTGACGAATCTTCTGTCGTGAAGAAGCGGTCAAAGACATGCGGCAGGTTTTCCGGAGTGATACCGTCTCCGGTATTCCTGACTGAAAGCCAGACAAAGCCATCGTCTTTGCCAGCCTCAATCCTTACATTTCCGCCATGGTCCGTATGCTTGGCTGCATTTGAAATGAGATTATCCAGGACTTTGGACAGCAGACGCGTGTCCGAAATGATTTCCAGTTCATCGTCCACCCCGTCCATGTCGACCGTTATCGAATAGCTCTCAAATATCCATCTGTAGCCTTTAAGACATTCAGCAATGAATTTCTTCAATGGGATTTCGCTCAGCACCGGTTTTTCCGGATCCGAATTCTTCAGACTAAGCAGCTCGTTTATAAGCCTGAACAGTTTGTCTGCATTAGCCCTGATGATTTCAATGCAATTATCCCATACATCCTGGTCAAGACTTTCACGCTGTTCCTTGATGTAAGTGAGAGGACCGACAATAAGTGTAAGTGGCGTCTTGAACTCATGCGAGACATTCTCGAAAAAACGCAACTTGATTTTGGCGATTTCATTTTCCTTATCCCTTTCGATTCTGGAGATTTCAAGTTCATGGCGGTTGTGCGAATTCTGATACACAAGGAAAAATATCAGGAAAACCAGGCCGAGTGAGAGCAGGGCAATGCCAGCCAGGAAAACCGGACTTAGTGTCAAAGGTGTCTTCATGCGGACCTTAATGGAACGCAATGCACTCACGTCAAAGCTGCCGTCAGGATTGACAATGCAGATTTCAAGATTGTATCTGCCATACTTCAGACCGTTCACATTGATACTGTGCGCAGAACCGATATGGACAAAATTGTCGTCAAGCCCGCGAAGGCGATAGGCAAATTCAGGCTTGTTCACAGACATGTCATTGCATGTGAAGTCAATCCTCCAGGACTTTACACTTGACGGGAAAACAAGTTCAGCTGCATGTTCCAGATTACACCGGAGAATTGCCCCTTTATCTGAAGATGGACTGACCTGCCTATTATTGACATGGAGATTGCCTAAAACAATTTTACGTTCCTTTCTGTCCAGAGGCAAATGAGCCGGATTGACAGCGACATAGCCGGATGTGCTGCCAAAGTACAGCAGACTGTCCCTGCTGAATGAAGCATTATAGTTAAACCTGTCTGCCGGAAGCCCGTCATTTTTCCCGAAGTGCATAAAATGGCTGAAATCAGAACCGGTGCAATAGATTCCGCTGTTTGTAGAAAGCCATATATGGCCGGAATTGTCTTCTTCTGCGGCATAGACAGTCAGTTCCCTTGTTTCACCCTGGCCAGGAAAGCCTTCGGCAATATGACCTGTTTCCGGGTCATAGACTACAAAGCCCTGCTTTTCTGTCCCGGCAAATATGCGTCCATCAGACAACTTTCTCAGGCATACGAATTTAGTTGCCGAAGTGGAAATCCTCTCAACCTGGTCCGTTGAAATGCTGTAGCGGAATATGCCTGAATTGTAGCACGCAAGATAAAGGTCTCCAGCACAGTCTAGCATATCCCATACAAATGCGGACGGACTTAGCCCACGCGCGACCCTGTCAAAACGTTTATTTGAAGCATTGAATCTATGGAGGCCTCCGTATTTAAGCCCTATGTATATGTTACCGTCCGACGCCTGCCTTACGCAGTAGACGTCATTGTTCGGAAGAAGCCCTCCCTCTTCATTAAAGCAACAAAAATGTTTCGAATCCTGCGGACGCATATATAGTCCTGAGCCATAAAGTGCGGCCCACAGGTTGTTTTCAGAATCAACAAGAACCGAATGTACATTGTCCGAAGAGCCGGAGAGTTGAATATGCCTGCCGTCCTCAAACAGGCCATGCGACTCTGTGCCGACGAAAAGCGAGCCATCCTTCATCGCAAAGGAACTTACCGCTACCCCATTGAAGCCCTCAGCCGGAGAGAATCCTGTAGAAAAGAGATTGGAACGCGGCAGAAGTGCACTCACTCCGGAAAAGAATGTACCAAGCCAGATGGAACCATCCGTATGAACATATACACTATACACGCTATTGTCGAGTATTGCGGATTCCAGACCGTCGGCATACAGCATTGCTGCAGTGCCATTATCCTCCACAACTGTCAATCCATATTCAGTGCCTATAAATGTCCGGCCTGAACTGTCACATGCTATGTCGTGTACTATAGAATGGCTCAGGTTGCCCAGTGATGGCTTATAGCAAGTTCCCCCCCCCATCAGAATCCAGGAGCAAGGCCCCATCGGATGAAAATCCGAGCCAGACTCTACCCCTGGGATCTTCCTTTATGACAGTAATTTCGCTGTCATACCGCTCATCGGTTACATT
This sequence comes from Bacteroidales bacterium, assembly GCA_023667095.1. Taxonomy (GTDB): domain Bacteria; phylum Bacteroidota; class Bacteroidia; order Bacteroidales; family UBA932; genus Cryptobacteroides. Next base: position 3,987 of record JAMPAT010000018.1, on the reverse strand, counting down.
ATCATGTCCTTGACCTGAGAACTTATACAAGACACCATCAGTCCCTCCTGCATATATTTCTCCATTTGACAATTCGCAAATGGACAAAATCGGCTGCCCTATGGATTCGAGTGCGGCAAAGGCATTTTCATCCTTGTGCATGCGATACAAGCCATCCATGGTCCCCACCCACAGGCTTCCGTCACGGCTCTGCACCATGCAGTTGACATACCCACCTACGAGAGTTTCACGTTGCATTGTAATCGGGTCCATGCGGACCAGGCCGCAGTTGGCTGTTCCGAACCATATTGCACCGTCAGATGTCTCTGTGGTAAAATTTACTCCTGCATTGGTGCCATCGTCTGCTGTAAACAGGAACGGTTCACAGCTATAGCCGTCATACCTGTACGTGCCATAGATGGTCGAAAACCATATATATCCGTCAGAACTGCCGCTGATGGAAGAAACCCATGAATACCCTAAACCGTATGATGAGTCTATCCGCCTTATGTCGTAGCTCCCCGTATCGAACGATTGCGCGATGGTCGGGAAACACAGCAGTGCAGCAAGCCCCAGCAAAGAGTGACAAAGTATTTTATATAGTTTCAAGTCGTTTCAAAATTATTCTTTTACAAGCTGTATGTCATCGAAATAGAAGTCACCCGGCTGTTCTGCGACTCCTGCATCGAATAGAATCACAAAATTGCGGTAGGCCCCGTCAACCATCCCCATTGGCTCATAATCAAATTCGAGGACCTCCCATTCATTGGCCTTAGTGGTTTTGACATTTCCTATTTCTTTAGCATCTACATCATCTCCTTCCAGTTTCAGGAAAACAGGGCAATCAGCCTTGGGACTGAATACACTGATTTTGACAATATAGCCATTTTTTGAAAAATCCAGATAGAAATACTCGCCTTCTGAATCTTTACGGCCAAAATATGTTGACCATGCAAACTCCCACATCGCGCCGGAGTTGATTACCTTGCCGACTTTGTCAGATGTATTGATGCCTGTCTTTGACGGATTGTCAGCAATCTCGAATCTTGCCCCATCTGTTCCTGTCCACTCCAGCATCCCTCCATTCTCGAAATCCTCGAGAACGAGTGACTTCACTGTAACAGGTGGCTGGGGATTCTGATTGTCATCTACATCCGTAGCGTTTCCCGGCTTGCTGCATGAGCCCAGGCAAAGGAGTGAACCAGTAAAGGCCACAACAAAAAAATTAAAAGTTTTCATTTGAATTTAGTTTTAAAGGTTTTTAATTATGTCTTATAATGCATCGTGTTCACCGACAACAGGGAATTCTGTAATCCTCAGCATTGTACAGCCGTATGGAATCATTTTTATGGTCTCTACAGGCCCTTCTGTTTCAATACCATACATAATGCTGAACGGAACAGGGCCCGCCATGCCGTTATATTCTTTCCAGACAGGGACTTTGACTGCCCTCGCTTCAATCATTCCTGGAGCATTTTCCATATTCCATGGATAGGAGGAATCATTGTCCTTGACATTGAACACCATGTCCTGCTTATCTATGAGCGCATAGTTCCATGCTTGATTTGAGCTGACTTTCAGATAAGTTTCACCTTGCGTGGCAACCCCTGTAGGCACTTCCTCAACTTCAGGATCAAGCGCAAGGGCGTACACAAGAGGGCCGCGTTCAACGCTTCTGGCATTCTCTTTCCAATGTGTATAGTCTATAGTCGCAGTAAGCTGCAGTTCAAGCCTGTCCCCTTCTTTCCACTGACGGAGCAGCGATGCCATGCTGCGTCCGTCTATGTCAAATCCGATTTCCTCTCCATTGACCAAAATACGTGTATGTCTGCTCCAAGACGGGATTCTCAGTGCCAGTTCAAATGCCGCAGGACTTTCAATGCTGTCTATGGTAAACACAATATTTTCGTTGAACGGGTAATTTGTGTGTTCGCTGATACGTACCTTTTTACCATCGGCAACAAACGCCTCCACATGGCAAGGAGCATATTGGGTGGCAGCCAGGCCACCTTTATTGGTTGCATACCATAGATTGCAAGTGAATTTCGGCCAGCCCTGGTGCATATTGGCGGTGCAGCAGGGATAACCTGTCAACAGCCCGAAACATGCGTCCAATCCATCGTGGTTCACATCGAAATTCTTGGCCGAGGCAAAAAGTGCAATCTGATTTACCTGCTGGAAATATTGACGGACCATATAATTGTCATCAGTCTGAGCCGGCAAGGCATTGTAAGCGACTTTTTCGAGCCGTTCCGCATAACGGGGATCACCAGTGATTTTATACATGGTCTCAAGAGAAAACATATATTCCACTATCGTACAGAGTTCAGTCCCTTGTGTCGGATCATTGCCATGAATGTCCTCATCTCCGCTAAACATCCCGGTCGGGTAGGACTGAAAAGCATCCAGGTCTTCATATGCAGCATCCATTGCATCCAGATAGATTTGCTGAGGATGCGCCTGCCAGTAGACAACAGGAGTCTTCATCCCCTGTGCAAGATTGACACTGTGGATTGTCCCTACACCTCTAAGCTTATTGTGTGCAAGAAAATCTTCGGTAAACGGGACAGTCTGCCTATACAATAACTCTCCGAGTTCCAAAAGGAATTTATCCCCCGTGATATTATAGAGCCAATAAACTGAAGCCAGATTGTCGCCACCCCTGAATCTTGCCCAGAAGGTCCAGTTGTCAAGAGGCTTTTCAGGCAGTGCCTCCAGCTGGTAACGAAAATACCGTGTCATCAGTCCGATGACCCTTTCGTCTCCTGTTGCAGAATAATGCTGCTGCAAAATCTTTAACGCAACCATACGTGGCCACCAGTCTTCGCAATTGTCTCTCTGCAGTCCTTCTTCCTTTGGATAGTCTGTGGACGGGCCGAACTGTCCGTTTTCCTGCTGCGAGGCAAGAATCCATTCAACCCACGGTTCTACCTTTGCCTTAAGGATATCATCATCCAGGATATAGGCAAGCGGAAGCAATCCGTCTATCCAATATGGGCCTCTCTCCCATTGGTCTCCATCACCTCCGAGCCATCCGTTACGTGCTCCGGCAACTTCAGGATACAGTTCGTCAAGATGTCCTGTCAGCCCGTCACGCTGTCTGCACAGCATTTCCAGGAGCCATCCATCAGCCTTGACAGAGCCGACAGGCAGTTCGATAAAGGCACTTTGTGCCAAAGGCGCGCGCGAGGACAGATAATTGCCTTGAACCGTCTGACGGCACGAGAGTTCTGAAAACAGTACCGTTAAAAGGAAGCCGAACCTTAAAAGTCTTGAAGTTGTCATCATTATGCAGTTTGTCTTTACGCCACAAAGGTATTGACACTGCCAATCCCACAGATGTACTATCAGTCCAAATTAATGGACAATCCTGCCAAACAGGGCTTCTGGAGAGTGATTTCCGGCAAAATCTTTATTCCGGCCATGTCTCGAATGACTTCATCTTTTGGTCCGCGTTTTTCACGAACTTTCTTGGGTAGAGGATATGGGTTCCGGAACTCGCAATATTATGCGATATGCTCCGCTTTATTATCCTGGATATAAGGTTGAGATTAATAGTGGTTCACAATTCATTTTCTCCATTACCTACGCAAATCTGTCCCAAGAAACGGCCAAATGTCCCAAGAAAATGTGACAGAGTTAAACAATGATGACCTGAATATCTCGTTAGACGATATGCCAGGACAGACAAAGACGGCGATAAAAAGGCGTAAACGACAGCATGGTATTATTGGTCTTATCCACCAAAATCCCAAAATTACGATAAAGGAGATTGCCGAATTACTTGACGCCAATGAACGCACCATTAAACGCGACATGGATGAGCTGAAGACCATAATTGAACACGTTGGTCCAACCAAAGGTGGCATGTGGAGAATTATTAAAAAGTAGATTTTAATCACCCTGAAAATTCTCAAAAAAAGTTTTTATCGGGAAGATAATGGAATCATTTGGTTTCACTTTTAAAGAGAACATTGCAATTTCATGACATGATAGCTGCAATTAGAC
>JAMPAT010000017.1 GCA_023667095.1 Bacteroidales bacterium | reverse complement strand
GGAAGAAGGCTCTAAGCAATTGACACTGTTTTAGTTGTTTTCATCGAATTTACGTTATTTACATGCGCTGTAAAGATAGCAGAAAAAACTATTCATCCACCCTTCTGCAGCAAAGGTTCGCAACAGGCTTTATTCACCACCCTGTCACGCATCATACGCATATCGCTGAAATTACGTGAGATATTGGCAACGATGTCACCATAATTGTCATGCCCGTCTTCAGCAAAATAGAACGGCTTGATTGAAACACAGTTTCTATGCTCAAACAATGTATTCAGCAATGTTCCGTCAGAATCCGATAAATTCTATATTTTCTTCCCGGCTATACTCAATTGCACGGTTGATATAGTCCAGGAAAGGCCTGGTGCTCCGGAAAATTTCAAGGGTTTCCGGAAGGAGACAGGAAGACAGAAGGAAATCATCATCGAAATTATGCAGAAGGCAGAAGTTCTTCAATTTAAGATATTCCGCATTTGGAGAATCTGCAGGAAATTCTTTCGGAACACGCTTCAGGGACTGTCCCATATCAATTGCCATCCTATGGTCAGCCCTGTTGCGTACAATATCATCGAAATCCCCATTGCCAAGCTCGATGTCTTCGCGAAGTATTTTCAGGACACGGGGCTCCGTGAAATAGTTGCCGGAAGCCAGCATGTGCATGGTCTCCCCGGAACTGCATGTGCCTATATGGAAATAATATCCGCTATATCCGGATTTCTTGCCTCCCCTGACAACGAATGCACCGAAATGTGTCTTGTATGGAAGTTTATCACGGGAGAACCTCATGTCCTTATTTATACGGTACGTACAGTCACTGACCCCTATTCCCCTTATTGTCAGATCAAATGCGGAAATACCATCTATCAGTTTCTCTACAAATGAGTTGAATGCTGCTTTCGCTTCCTGGTACTGCTTCTTGTGACTATCAAACCATTCCTTGTTGTTATTCTGCTCCAGTTCACGGAGAAATGACAAGATTCTTTCCATATACAACCTTTTAAACGTTTACAATAATCAGCACATATGATATGCATCGCCTTGATAAATTATCATCGTTGTTACAATCAGTGATACATCAGGAAACAGCATTGCCTACAAAGTTATACAATATGAAAGAAAATGACAATGCAGAATACTATATACAGTCAGAGGTAGGGTCAACAGGCAAATGCTACATTATAAACAATGATTTAAAGAATATTCCGGTATGGAAAATCTAAGTTTTTCCTTGGTCTTCGGTTAAGCCGGCTCTGTACTGAGTGAATGTATAATACGTAATGTCGCTGAAATCAGTCCATTTTTGGTAATATAATGGTCTGCAAAGAACACGGTTGTCTCCATGGCTATCCTATCATTGCATAGATGTGCAAAATTCAGCTGACATATTCATATAGACTGATTCCATTACAATAATCCTCTGCCGTTGGACACGCGACAAAATCACATCTAATTGACTGACAGAACATTGCAAATCAGCAAGGTTCCCAATGTAACGTTTTTCCGGACATTGGGAACCGTGGTAAATCATACATTACTGGCCACCAATTAGTTACAAAAATGGAGCATGCCAAACAGCAAGTTTTCCATGCAGTTGGGCACGCAGCAAAATCACATTCAATTGACTGACAAGACATTGCGAATAAGGCTGGTTCCCAATGTAACGTTTTTCTGCACATTGGGAACCGTGGCAAATCACACATAATTGGATACCAACAGGTTACAAAAACAGAGCGTGCCAAACGGAAAGTTTTCCATGCCGTTGGGCACGCAGCAAAATCACATCCAATTGACTGACAATACATTGCAAATCAGCAGGGTTCCCTACGTAACGTTTTTTGGACATTGGGAAAGCTTCTCCGGCTGTACATAGTTCCTTGACCTCCCGCAAAAGGGTGAGGATATGCTCTTCTAACTACATGCTACTATCAGTTCCATCTCCCAGCCCACGAAGCGGTGCCATTCAGCCCTCAGGGCGGTCATGGATGCCTATACGCAAAACATCTTGCTCGCCCAGGCCTTACCGGGGACTTGCCTGTAACGCCCTATACAGCCAGATTACAGTTAATGCTGTACGTGCCTGTATCAGGACGCTCATCAGTCAAGTACAACCAGCCTGTATTCCTGGCTGCCGAGCCCTATTGACTCTGCATAGTCCAGGGTATGCATCCCGTGACGTGAATCAATGCGTTCTATCAGATGGATCTTTCCGTGGTCCTCAGACGAACGGACAAGGTCTGTGCACGCCTTGTCCAATGCAACCGGATCAAGCGATGCCAGGATGCCGATATCACCCATCTGCGGCTCTTCCGGACTTGAATCACAGTCACAGTCAACAGAAAGATTGTTTGCCACACTTATATAAAGGATATTATCTCCACAATGGTCTGCAATGGCCTTGGCCGCCTCTGCCATGGATTCCAGGAAATCATCCTGCTCCGGAAGGTTCTGCCAAAGCTTGGACGGATCCGTAAGCTTGCCTGCAGAGTGGATATATGCCTTTCCGTTTGAAGATGCTATCCCGATGGACATGTTCTTGACAGCTCCGCCGAATCCGCCCATTGCATGTCCCTTGAAATGCGACAGGATCACAGTGAAATCATAGTCAAGATAATGTGAGCCTACAATATCCTTCTCCAGATGCTTTCCACTGCAGACCGGAAGCTCCACTTCGCCGTCGGCATCCATGATATCCACATTGGCAATTGAAGTAAAGCCATGTTCCTCAGCAGCTTTCAAATGAGCCTGTGTATTGGCACGTCCTCCGCCATAAGCTGTATTGCACTCTACAATAGTGCCATTCACCCTCTCCACAAGCTCCTGAATCAATGACGGCTGCAGGAAATTATGTCCTCCTGGCTCGCCAGTGGAGAGTTTCACTGCAACTTTGCCTGTTGCCTCACGTCCAAGGGCCTCATATATCTTCACCAGATTACCGGAAGAGATTTCCTTGAACATATACACGACTGGAGCCGCTGCTTCCGGAACCTCAGATGAAACTTGTTTCTTTGAATTGCGTGCATTGCCGCATCCTGCAGTTGCAAGCACGGACATGAGCATTGCAATACCTATAAATCTGTCCATAATGGAATTTGTCTATATTTCATAAATTAAAAAGAAAAACCGGAAAGCCATGACAGGACGGATTTCCTTGCCTGCTCACGCGAATTCTGCGCCGTCTCCCCCTTGATGGCCAGGCCTTTCCCGACAGATGCACCACGGCATGAATCAGCGATATATTTCTCTGTCCTTGAAAGCCCGCTGCCTTCATGCGTACAGAACGGGACTACGGTCTTGCCTTCCCATGAATGCTTTTCTATAAAAGTATAGACCGGCATCGGCATATCTCCCCACCAGTTCGGATACCCGATGAATATCATATCATAGTCCTCTACAGATATGTCACCGGCAATCTCAGGACGGGCCGATGACTCCTTCTCCTTTTTCGCCACATCGACACACGCACTGTAAGTCTTCGGATACTCCTTTACAGGCGCGATTTCAAACAGGTCACCGCCTGTTGATTCAGCTATCATTTCTGCTACAATGTGTGTATTGCCCTTTTCAATGTTGCCTACGGCATAATTCTCACCTGTATGGGAGAAAAATGCGACAAGTATCTTTTTTTCTTTATTCATAGCATTGTTTTTCAATACATTATTTCCATTTGCGTATGTCAGTCCCCCGATCCAGAAGAGCAAAGACATGATTAAAGGGATTCTGTTCTTCACCATAACATATAAATTCATAAATAATCTTGTCAAAGGCATCCAAGGCCCATTTCGTAGGCCTGCTGCATAGCAGGATGATTCAGGATCTCCCCTTTTTCATAGACTCCCTTGCCATATATGACCCCTTTCTCAACAGAGCCTTCAAAGCATTTGGCAAGGCCGCGGAAACATTCAAGGGTACAGTCCATGACATCGTCAGAATCCTCTGCAGCAGTCATTATGTAATAGAATTCCTTGTCCCTGAATTCCAGCCAGCGGGCTACTGTACGGTCTATCAAAGCCTTTAGCTGGGCATCAACTGAATAGAAATACACAGGTGAAGCCATCACAATCACATCCGCGGCAAGCATCTTTTCAAGGACAATCTTCATATCATCCTTTATCACACATTCCCCTTTATGGTCCCTGCAATAGTAGCACGCGCGGCAGAAGCCTATCTTCTGTGATGCGACATTGATTTTCTCGACTATGTTCCCTGCCTCGGCTGCCCCTTTCATGAACTGGTCACAGAGAATATCTGAATTTCCGCCACGGCGCGGACTTCCGGAAAGTATAAGAATATTTTTTGCCATATTTTTTTGTTAATGGGTTTTTGCCTTAAAATTGTCCCCTGAAATGCAAATATAACAGAAGACATTCAGTAACGCAAAGATACTCAATCACCCCAATCAGCAAATTAGACATATTACTGATTCAGTTACCATAATTACGGATTATTTCTGCAGAATCAGGGATATAAGAGCAAAAAAGGATACATTTGCAGAAGAATCAATGATTGCATTGGTGACGATCGGCGTGGAACAGAGGCAGCAACAGCCTTTAATATGCCAGGCAAGGAGCTATTGCGGACAAAGTCCAAAACAAACGATTGAGAACAAAGTACCAACGAAATTTATACTGCTTTCAGGATATGGACAGAAAGATAATGAATATAGAGAGCATTCCGGAGTATAACGACCTTCTGGGAATTGAGACACAGCACCCGCTGGTAAGCGTCATTGACCTGTCCAGGTCGCAGAGGATGAAACACCATCGCCATATATTCGGATTCTATGCAATATTCCTGAAGGAGGTCAAGTGCGGCGACATAATATATGGCCGCCAAAAATACGACTACCAGAAAGGCACTGTAGTATGTCTTGCACCAGGCCAGGTAATCGGCATTGAGGACAACGGGGAGACATTCCAGCCCAAAGGATGGGCACTGTGCTTTCATCCGGACCTTATAAGGGGGACATCCCTCGGAAGCCATATCAAGGAATATTCATATTTCTCATACGAGAACAACGAGGCCCTGCACCTCTCGCAGAAAGAACGCGAAATATTTGTCGACTGCCTTCAGAAAATCAGCCTTGAACTGGAACATGACATCGACAGGCTGAGCCGTAGGCTTATATCTACAAATATCGAGCTGCTGCTTGACTATTGCCTGCGCTTCTATGAACGTCAGTTCATAACGCGCCAGAATGTCAACCAGGACATTCTCATGCGCTTCGAAACACTGTTGGACAACTATTTCAGCAGCGGACAGGCACAGCAGGAAGGCCTTCCGTCTGTCAAATGGTGCGCAGGGAAACTTTGCCTTTCAGCCAACTATTTCGGTGACCTGATAAAGAAAGAGACCGGAAAGACAGCACAGGAGCATATCCATAACAGGCTGATAGACATGGCAAAGGAGCAGATTCTGAATCCGTCGTTCTCCATCTCGCAGATTTCATACAGCCTTGGCTTCCAATATCCACAGCATTTTACGAGAATGTTCAAGAAAGCTACCGGCATGACTCCGCTGGAGTACCGGTCCCGTATATAACATTGTATCGCGCAGGCCGGCAGAATTTATTATTTTTGCGCCCTGAAAAAGGATTTATAAATGAAAAAGAGACCTGAAGCCATCAAGATACGGGGAGCTCGTGTACATAACCTGAAGAATGTCAATGTGGATATTCCGCTGAACTGCATTACCGGAATCGCCGGTGTGTCCGGCTCCGGCAAATCATCGCTCGCACTCGGAGTACTGTATGCCGAGGGATCGAGACGTTATCTTGAAGCACTGTCTACCTATACCCGCAGGCGTATGACACAGGCACCCAAGGCACTGGTAGACGAGATACTGCATGTACCTGCTGCCATCGCCCTGCACCAGCGTCCCGGAGTTCCTGGCATCAGAAGCACTTTCGGAACAGGAACAGAACTTCTCAACAGCTTGAGGCTCATGTTCTCCCGTCTTTCATCTCACCGCTGTCCGGATTGCAGACATTACCACAAGCCGACATTGGATGTGGCTGCGGAAAAGGAACTGGTCTGCGAAAGCTGCGGAAAACATTTCTATGCACCTGGAGCAGAAGAGCTTTCCTTCAACAGTACAGGAGCCTGCAAAAAATGCGGAGGCACAGGGACTGTCATGGCCGTGGACCTTTCGACCTTGGTTCCAGACGAGTCCAAGACTATAGACGAAGGGGCCGTAGCTCCATGGAACAGCCTGATGTGGTCGCTTATGACAGATGTATGCCGCGAGATGGGTGTGCGCACTGATGTGCCGTTCAACCAGTTGACTTCCAAGGAGCGTGACATTGTATTCAACGGTCCGGCAGAGAAGAAGCATATCTTCTACAAGCCAAAGAATTCCAACCAGGCAGGAGAGCTGGATTTCACATATTACAATGCTGTCTATACCGTAGAAAACGCCCTTGCCAAGGTAACTGACGAGAAGGGTATGAAACGTGTCGAGAAATTCCTGAGGCAGGATATCTGTCCGGAATGCCACGGTACAAGGCTTTCGGAAGAGTCGCGTGCACCACGGCTAAGGGGAACCGGGCTGGATGAGGTATGCAAAATGACGCTGACTGAATGTGTGGAATGGGTGCGTGGAATCCCGGACTCGCTTCCTGAGGATATGCGCCCTATGGCAGAGAGCATCTGCGAATCATTCCTGTCCACATCACGCCGTCTGCTTGACCTCGGCCTTGGATATCTCAGCCTTGACCGTGCATCCGCCACACTTTCCACAGGAGAACGCCAGCGGATGCAGCTTGCAAGAGTCGTCCGAAACCGCACTACAGGGGTGCTATACGTCCTTGACGAGCCGTCCATCGGGCTTCATCCTGCAAATATAGCAGGACTTACAGGAGTGATGGATGACCTTGCAGCAGACGGCAACTCAATCATACTTGTCGACCATGACACGCAGATTCTCGGCCATTCTGACTGGATAGTTGAGATGGGCCCGGGAGCAGGAGCTGCCGGAGGAACTGTCGTTGCAGAGGGCACTGTGGAAGATATAACTAAAAACAAGGCATCACGGATAGGGCAGTTTTTGGCAGAAGATGCAATCAAACGCATCCTTCCTGCCATTGACAGCAAGCAAATGTTTGCAGAAGGGACAATACATATGTCCACCTCAGAAATCCATACGGTCAGGCCTCTTGAAGTTGACATTCCTAAAGGCAGGCTGACTGTCATAACCGGAATGTCTGGCTCAGGCAAGACGACAATGGTGCTTGAAAGCCTTGTTCCGGCACTTGAGGCTGTCCTCGGGAATACACCATTGCCCCAGCATGTCATAAGCGTGGAGACTCCAGGAATTGGGCATGTAAAGCTCATTGACTCGACACCGATTGGAGCGAATGTGCGTTCTACCGTAGCGACATACGCCAACATCCACGATGAACTTCGTAAAATATTCGCACGCACGGCAGATGCCAAGGCACAAGGGTACAAGGCAGGAGACTTTTCCTATAACACTGGTTCCTTGCGCTGTCCTGTATGCGATGGAACAGGGACGGTAAGCCTTGATGTGCAATTTCTTCCGGATGTGGATATACCATGCCCTGAATGCCATGGCTCACGATATTCAAGACAGGCTGGCATGATTTCATGTACGGCAAAAGACGGCAGGACATTCACTCTGCCGCGGGTCATGGAGGCTGATGTGGCACATGCAATAGAGATTTGCCATGAGTTCAAGAGTGTGGCACCGAAACTTGAAACATTGCGTGACCTCGGGCTTGGCTATCTGACCCTCGGAGAAGCAACACCGAGCCTTTCCGGAGGTGAGGCACAGAGACTTAAGCTGGCTTCTGAAATGGGACGCCAACAGTCAGATTCGATATTCGTATTCGATGAGCCGACCATCGGCCTCCATCCTCTTGATGTCCAGACCTTGCTTGATGTATTCAGTCATCTCATTGAGGCTGGAGCCACCGTAATAGTGATTGAGCACGACCTGGACGTAATCAGGAATGCCGACTATATCATTGACCTCGGTCCCGGCGGAGGTGCAGATGGCGGGCGTATTGTCGCGGCCGGGACTCCTGAGGAAGTTGCGGCCAATCCGGCGAGTGTGACAGGGAAGTATATAAGGTTGTAACTCCACACTCTTTTATGGCTGCCCTTAATTGCAGACCGTCACAAAGAAACCAAAGGCTGCATTCTGCAATCTTGAGATAGACGGACACGGCCTGGAAGACAAAGGGTTTGAGTCCGGGTCTAACATTGAAGAAGCCAAGACCAAGCTAATTAAAGAAAATTCCTGGATTATTGACGAAGGATATTCCATTGACGGAATAATCAGTTTAGAATTGGCATTATGACACAGAGAGAGGCTGTTGTAGCAGTATTGGAAACATGCGGAGGTATAGCAACATTATCTGAGATAAATCAGAATATATTTCAGATAAAGGACTGCAAATGGGAAACAAAGACACCATTCGCGAGCATCAGGAGGATTGTACGTCATTCTCCTGAAATATATCGCGTCAAGCCTGGACTATATGCACTGCAAAGCCATAGGCATTATCTCGAGAGCAATGGTATCGTCATAGAGACTGAAAAGAATAAAGATTCCAAAGAGGTAATTGATTTCAATCATTCATATTATCAGGGAATTCTGGTAAATCTTGGAAATATGAAAAAAATGACAACGTTCATACCAGACCAGGACAAAAACAGGAAATTCCTGAATACCACATTGGGAAATATAAAGACACTCCCGAAAATTCCTGATTTCTCATATGATCATATCGTAGCCAGAAGTTCGACAATTGATGTGATCTGGTTCAACAAAAGGGATATGCCACATAGTTTCTTTGAAATTGAACATTCGACAGATATACAGAACTCACTTTTAAAATTTGTTGACCTGCAAGACTTCAATACCCGTATGTACATTGTTGCCGATATCAGACGGGAACATGAATATGACAAGAAAATGACCTATCAGTCTTTCTATGATCTGACCCAACCAATATACAGAGTCAAATTTCTGTCTTACGATGAACTTATAAGGCAGTACGAACTGCAAGTGCAGCAACAGGAATTAAGGATATTGCTATAAATCATCCCCCACACCCCTCCCACATGACATTCCGGAGGGCTTCCAGGAGGCCGCGGTAATCCAGGGTCCTTAGTTTGGACTTTCCGGTGGCGAAGCTGCAGAAATTCACTTTCTTGTCCCATGAAACCGAGCAGAAATTTTCCGGAGGAGAACATCCAAGGAGGCAGGACGGGCTTTGGAATGGCTTGCCGCATGCCACAGATGCGAGCTGACGCGGAGATGGCGTGTCACTGAACCTCTGCGGTACAAGTATAACCTGATCCGGGGAAAGAAGTTCAGACAAATGCCCATATCCGGCACGGCAGGCATCTGCATTTGACTTGCGTTCCAGGATATTTACCCCAGGCTTTATTCCAGTGGCAGAAAGTCTGTTGATACAATCAGCAACATGCCGGATTTCATCTGCATCATCCGCATTATGCAGTGTTATATGGATCTTGTCCGGGCTGCTGTCCATCAGCCTGCTCCATATTCTCCTGTCGTTCAATGGAAGGCCATTGGATGTCACCGAGACATAGGCCTTTGGCTGCAGAGCATCGATAACATCGAAAATGCCGTCATATTCGAAAGGTTCCCCACCTCCGAGTGATATTGCCTTTACGCCATTTTCAATGCAGTCCAAGGCAAAGCATATCACCTCATCTGGAGTCCATGACGTGCTCCCTGCCTTTGTACTGTGATTATAGCAGAACCGGCACTGCTTGCTGCAATAGTTGGAAAGGTCTATTGAAATGATTTCTATCATGGCCTGTGCTTTTCTATATCTTCTTTGCTGACAACAAGAGGATGGACAGCTCCACGGTAAGGAAGTTCCAGCAGGCTTTCAATATATTCATGGTATTGTTCCTGTTCTGACTCAATAATCAACGGATACGATTCACCTCTGATACAAATCTTCCCGGAGCCGATGTCATAGACGGAGCCGAACACTTCTTTTGCAGATTCATACAGGACAATAAGCCTTGGCTTGTAATGGTCTATCACTTCTTCGATATATCCCTTGCTGAGCCGTAGCAGTTCCGACAGGTTGTGCTTTGCAAACTCCTCTTCCGTCTCTGTGTACCACATAAACTTCCTGCGCTTCCTTACGTATGGCAAAGCAGGGACATAAGGCACACACAAGCTGTTCCGCGTAATTTTATCCCGCTTTATTACAACATCATACGGGATTTGACCAATCGGTGATAATATACATATTACCTTCGGTTCATGAGTAAATGCCTTCATATAGACATGCCCACAATTACAGGACAGGCTATGGCACTTATCATTTCCGCACTCTTTCCTTTTCGGACAATAGGCATGGAAATCCGGAAGATACATATCCATCAGCACATATACCTCCTTTCCGTCAGGCGTATTTACAAGCCCGTATGATGCCCCGTCTACCATAACTGCCGGCCTGTTCATCCCGGTAATATCGACAGGCAGATATTGGGCAATCTGCAATTTATCTGTATTACTGAATTTTATAGGCAGACTCAGCACCCTGTCCCTAAGTTCCTTGGGCAATTGGTCAAGCTTGACAGGCTCCGAAGGCACATTCAGCCGTTCCTGAAGAAATTCAGGCCAATATGACTGGGCATAAATATAATATGGCGCAGAGTCAAAATGTTTTCTGAATTCTATCTTTCCATCAACGTAGTCATCAGTTATAAAGAAGTTCTTGATATGAAAAAAGCGGAGAATCGTATCCTGGGAGAGCATCTTCCGGAAAATCTCCCCTTTGCAATCCGATATCTTGCCCCCATAGTTCACAATATGGTACAAGCCACGTTCCCTGGACACAACGGTTTCTATAGTGACTTCATGACCATCTACAAGATCCATGAACTCCCGTTCCTTTCTTAAATCAATCTGCACAACGCCCTCCCAAAACAACATGTCATCCTCCGATATTTCCTCCGGAACAAGAAGGTCATCAATCTGGCTGTCCGTCAGATTAATATGAGTATATTCCTTTGTCCTGTAATCCTCTTCATGACCGAAAAGAAGATTTTCAATGTCAGTTTCCTCTATATTCCACGGTACAGGCCCATTGTCCTCGAAATTCATAATGCCGACATTCCCATCTTCGTCAGCTATATACCATGCAGTTGCCATTGAATGCGTTGCAGGATATTCTTTGTCTGTCTTCATAATCAATATTCCAAGCAATTTATGATTTTCACGACACGTTAGCGGCAAGTCTCATCGGACTCCGCCCTGCACTCAGGGCAATATTTATATACTATATCAAGGATGCTGAGCAGGCAATCCTCCAGAACAGGACTTTGCATACAGGCCTTATATATAATCTCGTCTACATCAGGTATTCCATAGGACGTATAATGAGGACGCATTCCTTTCTGCAGCATCTTTTCGGCTATCACCGGACTCCATCCCCATATCGTAACGACATAAAAGGTACTTGTTCCTTTTTCAGCACAGTCTGCCCCCATGTCGTCAAATATCCTGTTGAAGTTATAACCATTTTCCGACAGCACATCAATAAATTCACACAGAACCTTTTCATCATCCGCAAGATGTTCCGACATGCCGTCCACAGGATATGCCAAGTTCTGCCCATTGTCACATCCGAACTGATAAATCGCCTCCTCCAACAGCCCGTAATCATCTGGAGAGCGCAGAAAATGTATGTCTGCGCCCAAGGCAATCGACTTCTTCAGCAAATCAATATCGAGCTTTTTAAAAGCCTGGACTAACAAATCTGTAGGTGACACTTCCATATTACTTATCTTTACTGGTGCAAAGATAGCCCTCTTCTGTGCCAGACCGCGGCACAAATAAATATTTTTTAGAGTTACTTACATCCCAGATAACATATCCGGCACATTTACTTAAATACATGGAAGCATACGGTACATATTACTGCAGTATCTCACAACCGTATCCCAAGGACTCTACTGCTGCAACAACGGCTTCCGGCGAAGCTATACCTTCAACCTCTGCAATCCCGGAAACGAGATCCACGTTGACAGACACTACACCATCCATTGCACTGAGGCAACGTCCGACATTCGCTTTGCAATGGTTGCAGGCCATTCCTTTTACTCTATATTTCATAATATTGCTTTTTGTGATTTTCGTGTCACTTTTATGCAGACGCATATACAATGCCCTTACAAGAAGTATGGCAAGGATGATTGCAGATGCTGTCTTCCACCATGGGATTGAAACGCTTTCCGTATGGCAACAAGACGGACTGAAAGAATTGCCGGCAACAATCGTAAACCACCCTGCCGGCAGAAGATTGTCTACAAGAAACCCAAAAATGAGGGCTCCGGAAATGATGCTTGCCAAGTATATTATCAACGGTTTCCGTCCAAGCGTCTTTCCAAGTATCAGCATAGAGGCAACATTTGTGGCCGGTCCCGCCATCAGGAACACCAGGGCAGCCCCAGGACTGAGGCCTTTAAGCATCAAGGCGGCAGCTATTGGAATCGAGCCTGTTGCACAGACATACATCGGAGCGGCAATCAGAAGCACAACAAAGAGATTCAGAATCCTGCTGCCGGAATATGACGTAAAGAAACCATCCGGTACAAAGACTGTTATAATCCCTGCAATCAAAAGTCCCAGGACAAGCCATCTTCCGATATCCTGGACCATATCTCCGAAACCGTATTTCAGAGCTGATGAACATTTGCTTGCAAAATTGCTACCGGAAAACGTGGCACATGAAGGTCCATCATCTCCTTTGCCCCAGACATCCATATCCCGCTCTCCTGAAGAAACACAGGCATTCCCTTTTTCATATATCTTTTCTGAAACATTCACTGCGATTCCTCCGAAAAATCCGGTCACCAATGCCACCACAGGCCTGATAACGGCAAACGGCAGCCCGAAGATGGAATATGTCGCAGCAATGGAGTCCACTCCAGTCTGCGGGGTAGCAATCAGAAAGGCTGTAACAGCACCTTTTGATGCCCCTGCCTTCCTCATGCCGACAGCCGCAGGAATCACCCCACACGAGCACAAGGGCAAAGGCACACCAAGCAAAATGCTCAGCACTACTGATCTGGCATCACTGCCGCCAAGCCATTTATGATATAGTTTCTGAGGTACAAAGGCATGTAGAAGCCCTGCGATAAAAAATCCTAAAATCAGATAGGGAGCCATTTCCACAAAAAGATAAACAAACGGCATCAAATATTCCTCAATCATAGAACATCATATTTTATAATACCATTACATACAATACATCTGCCCAGACAGACTGATTCCTGCTTATTAAAGCTGAATGCGCATTCATAGGCTGTCAATGGATTTACGGCCGGCATTGCATGAGTTGCGGAATTCCTTAGGTGACATTCCCGTGACCTGTTTGAATTGTGTGCTCAAATGCGGTGCAGACGAATACCCGAGTTCAAACGCTATCTCAGAAACCGTTTTCTCTCCATAACGCAGAAACTCCTTTACCCTCTCTATTTTCACAGATATAAGATACTGTTCAACAGTACGTCCTTCAACACTTATGAACAATTTACGCAATGTACTGTAGGAAAGTCCGGAAGCCTCCTGGACATAATCCGGGACTGAAACAGATGAAAGAAGTTCAGGCTTGTTGAATACAAGCTCAATAAGAGCATTTTTCACTTTTTCGCATATCATCACCTCACGGCCGACAAGGATTTCAAACCCCTCTTCCCTCAGTTCACGCTCCAAAGAGGCATACAACGCTGCATCCAGTCCATTACAGGCAAGTTCACATTCCCCTAGCCTCACACTCGCGACAGGCAGCCCCAAAGCCTCGGCAATGCGTCTCACCGTAGAGACGCAACGGGGACAGACCATATTCTTTATACATATAACCATGTCACAAAGTTAGACATTTGGCCAAGCATAAACATACATAATTTGACAATAATCATACTGCAGTGAACAAACAAAGCCTTAATAGACAGTCCAGATGTGGACGGATCAGCCGTACAAACGGCCCAGTGAGCAATGCTGTGGCAACAGTGCCCTCACGAAGTCCTGAAATATGCCCACCGAGCAAAAGTGAAAAGCATGCAGCAATCACGACAAGTGACACATCGAAGGCAATCTTCACAGTACCGAAATTATGGTGGAAACGTCTTGAGGCAATCTGTACAAAATATTCACCGCTGAGCATTGTAACATCTGCAATTATCTCAAGGCTGATACCTGTTGCAAGCACAAGGCATCCGGTAACCAATGACACAAGCCTCAGGCAATACATCTCAGGGATGCATCCATCTAAAAGGAACATCGTAAAGTCAATGAACACACCGAAGAGCACAGATACAGGTATCTGCATTACCAAGTCAAATGCATGCTCCCTTATCCTGTCCTTCCCAAGCATAACCAGCTGCCCTGCAATAAGGAATATATTAAGGATAAAGGTATATGTACCCATTGAAAGATTAGAATATATGCTCAGGACATAAGGAATGCTTGATATAGGTGAAGTACCCAGCATTGAACGTGTAATGAGACTTACTCCCAAAGAGCTGACAAACAATGCAATGACAAATACACAATACCTCCTGACGAGTTCATTCCCGACATTGAAAAATCTTACCATATTCACACTACTTTAACCTATGCTGACCATGTGGACGCTATCACCAGCACAATGAAAGCGACCTGGTTTGCGTGGACAAAATTAAGTATTTATATTTGCAGATATTTTGCATATTACGCAATAATATTATCAATTTACGCCACAGGATGACAAAGGAACAGGAAGAATACATGGCACTGGTAGAGAAATCAGGCGATGACAAGATACATGTCAAGAAGACAGGATTGGAAGACATCTATTTCGAGAACCATTCACACAGCAAATTCCAGTTCATCTATACCCTGTCGGGAACATTGCACCTGCAGACATCCGGAGCAAGATATTTCATTCCGGAAAAACATATTGCATGGATACCGCCACATACAGTGCACCGCATGTCAAGCAACAACAGGCAGGTCTCCCTTGTCATCTTCTACATCAGCAATAAGGTTCTCCGGCAGAACAAGGAAATGAGAGACTGCTCAATCAGGATTACAGACAAGATGATTGCCGAAAACATAAAATTCATTGCAGACCATGGTCCCATAATCTCAGATGACAGCCATGAAGCCATCTACAGATTCGCTACAGGCTTCTTGAACCTGCTGCCCCTGACAAGTCCTGGAGAGGAAAGATTCCAGCTCAGCTCCAGAATCATCCCCGAAGACACAAGGCTCTGCCCAGTCCTGGAATATATTGATACACATTCCTGTGATAACCTGAAAATGGAAGATGTTGCCAGAAAGCATGGCCTTTCAGCAAGGACTTTAAGCCGTATGCTGCATCAGTCCGGCATACATTTCAGCAGATATGTAAACCAGGCACGCGTAATGCGTGCAATAGAGCTTGCGGCAGATGGCGGAAAGTCCATGAAGGAAATTGCATACGAAACCGGCTTCAGCACCCCGGGCAATTTCAGCCGTGTATTCAGGCAAGTCACCGGAAAATCCCCGAGCATATACTCCATGGAGATTTAAGGCGACCTGCCGATACTGCAGTATTCACAGAGTTGAATTCTGACAGGGATAAATACAGTTAAACAGACTTGCCAGGCAGCCTAATGACAGCTAATACAGAGAAATCATGCCCCAGCTCTGCGGACCGCCCTCCAAAGTGACATAGACAGCAACCTCCCTTTCCATGCCTGCTGTAGAGCCAGGCCCCTTGTGAGGCACTCTCAGACGTCCATCTGCCCCTGGAGCTACAGATTTCACAATCTCTGTCCCAAGCCAGTTCGGGCCGGACTTGAACTCAACTTTCGCAATCTTGACATGCTCCCCCCTCATATTGCTGAATTCCAGACCATTCATATCGGCATAGTCGTCAGCCATTATTGTCATATAAAGTCTTTTACGCGACTTGCCTTCAAAATCCTGAGGGCACCAGAACCCGACCTCAGAATCAGGAGCATAGATATTCCACTTCTGAATTCTTCCTCCTTTCCCATCCGGGATGGAAGCCTCACGTTCCCCATAGACAATTGCAGAATACCTGTCTACCATTTCACATGCCGCGGCAAGATGGTCTGCAAAAGGCTGTGCATCAGACAGCAGGCTTTCCCCTTCCGGACACCAGTCCACAGGAGTACCGTATCCTGTACCATAATGGAAGCTGTTGTCCAGGCTTATAAGGTCAGCATATCCACCACGGATAGCCTCTGTAAAATAAAGGTCCATACGTGGAATATAATAGTCACGGATCAATCCTGACCATACCCTCGCTGAATAATCTTTCAGATTCGGGCCTGACCATGTGGATACCAGACGCTTCACCTCCTTGGCAAACTGCTCCTCCTCCTGATGGCTTGTAGCTATTGCAGCCGACATATCCAGCCATCTCTGCAGCCTCAGCACAGGATGAGACTCCAGGAGACGGTCAATATCACGCAACATCATAACCAACAAATCCTTGAGTGCAGCAGCCTTCTCCATGTCACCGGCCACGATGGCCCAGTTCGCAGCTTTCAGCACATAGTCCGCCTTGGCGGCTGCATAAAGAGCCGCATACTGTACAGCATCAGCTACATACAGTTCGTTGTCACTGTATTTGTCCGCAACAGACATGAAGGATTCTATGCCATTGAAATAATGCTCATTGATATTCATTGTCTCGCCACGGTGGTATGCAGGCCTCTGCTGCCAGAGGAAACGCGCATTATTTGTGAAATTGCAATACACAGACTGCCTAAGTTCACTCCAGAACTCCGTGAATGCCTTGTCCGGACATCCATATCTCGCCTTGCTGTAGGAATCAAGGAATGCCTCAATGTCAATCTCCTCGCTGCTCCATCCCGCAGCAGAAATCAGTTCATACAGAATTTCATTGCTTTCCACACCTTCAGGAGACGTTCCGAAACCGGTAAGCCGTCCCCTGGAAGCGGATTTCAATGCCTCAAGGTGTCCGTTAAGATAAAAGTCAAGCGGGCCTTTCAGTGCAGTACGTCCGCCAAAATTGGGAACGGTACTCCATATCCATGGCTTGCCATAGAATCCATTCAGGTTATCCCAGCTGTTTCCGTTCTTCCATACATAATTATTGAAGTCAACGGCAAGGTCAATAATCATAAGCCTGTCATCCGGTGCTCCGCTCAAAAGGGCCTCCACGCTCTCCGGGTCCCAGATATCCCTCTGATATCCGAACATCCATCCCTGCATTACCCATACGGCATCAGGATTGGCATCTGCCAATGTCCTGTAGATTGTCTCCCCATAATATTTCAGCTTGTCATGACGCTCCTTTGAGCCTTTCTCGCCAAACGGTATGTCCAGTTCATTGAAACTGTCTATGAGATAATATTTTCCCTTGCCGAACTCCTTCTCCCATTCACGTATGAACGCAGTACCGATGACACTGAAAAGTGAATCCACAGGAGAAAGCATATAACTCTCATGTCCGGACCATTTTGTCGTCATCATGTCCACTTCCGGCCAATGCTCCTTCACGGCCTTTGGCACAAAACCGGCAAATCCCTGGTACACAGGAGTCATCCCCAATGCAAGCATACGGTCGTTTATCCTGTGCTGCAGCTCTATCTGCTGCCGATGCCACTCCTGGGACATACCACCGTCAACAGCAGTCATGTTTCCCATCCTCATCCACGGGAAATGTGCAGGCCCGGTAAAATAGGCATCGATCTCCTCCTGGGAAAGCCCGATTTCCTTCCACACCCGTGCCAGTATCGCCTCCCCTGCTATCGGGGCAAGCGGCATGTCAAAGCCATGCAGTGCCATCCAGTCTATTTCGCGCTCCCATTCCTTCCATCCCCAGAAAGGGGAAGTGTATCCGAATGTGCACACATTCTGGTACAGATGTCCCTTGAATGGAGATACTTTCCTGACAATTTCCATATCAGGAAGCTCTTCCGGAAGTTCCAGGCGGTTGCCTGTCCATGTCGCCACTCCGTATCCGTTCTCCAGGATATAGTCATGGAATCCCTTGCATACGGAGACAGTACTGTTTCCTGACACAGTAAGGACTCCACCGGATACCGACAATGTGTATGTGTCTGTAGAATCCGGAGAACCATTTACAACAATCCGTACATTTCCGGGCATTTTTCCGAATGTCCTTTCAATCACTTTTTCTGCCTGCGAGGCAGCATCAGTGCCACAGCCGGAAAACATGATTCCGGAAACCAGGGCACACACAAGTTGCTTTAACCTTTTCATATAACAAAATATCCAGCATTGCACCAATGGTTGAAAAACATGACAGGTCCAATACTTTTCTGCAAAGTTACCACTCTTGCAAGGCCCGGCACAAAGATTTTTAATGAATATAGAGTAAAATTCATATAAATCTTTCAAAAAAGGCAATAGAGGTGTGTAGAACAACGATTGATTTTATCATCTATAAGCCTCCAGTCAAGATTTTTCAGACGTCAATATAGACACCCTGCACTGCTTCGGGGACTGGCAGATTTGGAATGAATCCATATTTTCGTTAACTATGTAACGCATTTGTGAAACGGATACTGAGACTGGCCCGCCAGGACAGGCATAAAGACAACGAGAAAACAGGAGAATATGTCAAGACGCTACATATTATTACTTACAGCTGCAATCCTGACTGTCACATCATGTACAGGAAATGCGACAAAGGACGCACTGGAATCATTGGACAGGACAATAGACAGCAGCCATGTCTGGAGAAATGCATTCATGGAACAGACAGGCCTGTTGAGGGAAAGATTTGAAAAGGCAGGAAAAGACTCACTCTGGGAAATGGCGGACAGCATGCATATGGCATACATGCACTGGCAGTCAGACTCATCATCAAGATATCTCAGGCTTATGCAGGAATATGCGTCAACAGACAGGGAAAAATGCCTTACAGGCCTTGCCGAAGTACGTATGCGCCTGACGATGTGCGACATATGGACAGCATACAGGAAGTTCAGTTCTGCAGACACCAGTGTCATTTACATGCCAGAAGTGCTGAAAGAGTATCTTGCTACCGGGATATCCGTATATTATAATCTGTCAAGGCTCAATATCCCTGACAAGGAAAAGGCAGAGTATTCTGACAGGCTGGACAGGCTACGTTCAAGGTACATATCCATATTCCCTGACTCAATGGAGGGTATGAGATACAAGGCCCAACATCTTAGGGAAACAGGAGAGACAGAAAATGCAATTGCAATATTCCATTACCTGCACAGCACACAGACAGACTACCATACATTAGCTTCCATCTCGTACAACCTTGCTGCAATCTATGGAGACACCGGAGACAGGGAAAAGGCAATGATGTGGCTTGCCATGGCTGCAGAATATGATTTCAAGACTCCGGACAGGAACTACCTGTCGCTATATGACCTTGCAATGATGTGCTATGAAGAAGGGATGCTTGAAAAGGCACAGAGATACATCAACCAGAACATGACAGACATAATTGAAGGCAATATAAGTTCAAGGATATTCAACTCCAGCCAGGCACATCTTGTGATGGAAGATGCTGCAAGGCAGGAAAGGAACATGATATACGCAATCATATTGACTCTGTCAGGGATAATAGGAATCATGAGCATAATACTGTGCATAATGCTCCGAAATTCAAGGAAAGCCAACAGGATGCTTCAGGCAAGCAACAGGGCCCTGCAGGATTCAAACCTGATAAAGGACAGCTACGTATTCCGGTATATGTCCCTGTCAATCGAATATCTGGAGCGGATTGGGGACATACGCAGCAAACTAAGGCAGACAGCCAAGAATGAAGGGGTAGACGCAATGATGAAACAGCTGAAATCGCCGGAGGAAATGTACGCGGAGTATGACAGGTTCTACAGAATCTTCGACGAGATATTCCTCGGTATCTACCCTGATTTCGTCAGAAAGGTAAACAGACTCCTTAAGGATGATTGCCAATTGTCACAGCCTCAGGAAAATGTCCTCACAACTGAGTTGCGTATACTGGCCGCCATGCGTATCGGCATAACCCAGAGCGGCAAGATAGCCACATTCCTCAAATGCTCCCCTGCCACAGTCTACACCTACAGGACACGCCTGCGCAACAACGCGAAATGCTCCAAGGACGAATTCGAGGAAGTGGTCAGGAGGCTATAGATGCTACTTGAATTTTTTAAATGTATATTTGCAAAAAATCAGCATGAACAACATATTTTTCACAGCAGATCTACATTTCGGACACAAAAACATATTGCAGCATGTCCCATCGCGTCCATATTCAACCGACCTGGACATATCAAAACATGACGAATGGCTGATGGAGCTCTGGTGTTCACAAATCTGCAAGAAAGACATTGTATATATAATTGGAGACCTTACTTTTTACAGAAGTGGCGAAGCAAGGAAACTGCTTGAAAAGCTGCCAGGAGTCAAATTCCTCATCACAGGCAACCATGACCATTCTGTAAAGGCCCATAAGGAACATTTTGAAAAGGTCGCACAAATACTGGACATCAGCATCAAGCCGGCCAACTTTCCGGAACTGCAAGAGACCATGCTCCTTACACTGTGCCATTACCCGATGCTTGACTGGAACAACAGGAACCTTGGATCCATCATGCTTCATGGACATTGTCACGGAAAACTTGACAGATACAATCAAATGTCCGGAGAACTAAGATTCGATGTAGGAATAGATGGTGAACTGGCACATAAATCAGGAGGTCTTGTAAGCCTTTCCGCACTTTATGAGGCTGCATTGCAAAAGACAGTAGGTGAGCCATTCAGCACATACGTACAAAAGATAGACAGAACAACGGATATTCTAAAACAATGATTATGAAAACGACCATCATTACAGACCGCTGGAGCATTGAAAAAATGGCAGAAGACATTTTCCTGCAGAAACAGTTGCTCCTGCAGGACTACAGAGACTTGCAGCGATTGAGAGAAAACGGGACATTCAGATACGCGATCTCATGTCAAGGCACATTCAGCAATTGCATTGACAGTATACGGGCAGCAATAAAGGAAGTACTTCCTGCACAGGAAGCCATGTACGTCCTGTGCCACTTCACCATTGGAGACAATGGAAATGAAAAAATGGCAGGCGATATGATAGCAATACTTGAACAAGTGCAACAAATATTCTCCACAGAAAAAATATGGAGAAGCCTCAATTCATCAAATGACGTTCTTCCCGAAGAAATAAGGATAAATCTCCTGTTTCTATTCGAAAAAACAGAAGAAGACAGAGAAGAGGATATAAGAATGGACAAGATGTTCAATGAATATCTCACTGACAATCCTCCTATACCAGAACTGCCATGGTTTGTGGAGGCACTGTAACATACTTCCATCCTGCCGTCACATAGATTCAGGCAGGACGGGGCATCAACTTCCAAAGGGAAACGAGGAAACTAACAGGCACTACTGAGCTCAACCAAAACGACAGTTACATTATCCTTTCCTCCTGCATCATTGGCTGCGGCAATCAACCGTTCAACCGTTTCCTCAACTGTACATTTCTGCTCAAGCACAGACTTGATTTGACACGACTTAAGCATATCAGACAAGCCGTCAGAGCACAACATAAGAAAGGATTGTGGTTTAAGTGGAAAGGTCGCTATTTCTACATAGTCACAATGTTCCCAATCAAGATATGAGGAGCCGATACTTCGTTCTATGACATTTCTATGCGTATGATGCATAGCCTCATCTTCTGTCAATTCACCTATTTCCTCCCTATAGCCGACAAGCGAATGGCCATGTGACAGTTTCACAAGTTCACCGTCAGCATATTGGTAAAGACGTGTGTCACCGACATGAGCCATATGCACACACCGGCCGGTGAGATCAACAAGGATTGCCGTAAGCACACAGCACATACCAGAATATTGCGGAAGATTCCTTCTGGCTGAAAAGATATTGTTATTGGCATAGATAACAGCTTGCTTCAACAGTTCAAGCCGTTCTCCATCTGAATAGTTCCCGAGATATTCGACAATATATTTCTTTGCCATCCCAGATGCGACTTCACCACCTTCATATCCCCCGACACCGTCAATGGCAACAGCCAGGATGTGATTCTCATCCCATATATTCTGTGCGATGAAGGCATCCTCATTATTTGTGCGGACCTTGCCTACGTCTGTTTTTCCACCGAACTTCATGCATTCCATCTTTCTACAAATTTAATCCATTACAGCTGTAATTACGTCACTCCGTATCGCTATCAATATATCGCAGCAAAGGTATTACAATAAACATTATCGCAAAACATACACCACCAGGAACTCCACTGAAACCAGGCATTTCAAGATGTAGATAGTCCCAAATCTCCAAAGTGGCCTGCAGCAAAATAAAATAGCATATCGTATTCAGTAACCTGTGCTTCCGGCTACAGTAGCCGACAAGTGACGCAATCAAGATAGCCAACGGGACAGTGCACAGCAAGTCACTGTCAAACAAGGTATACTGATATGCATATTCATGCATCCCTATAGTCATCGAAATACAGTGCCATATAAGTTTACACACAGGTACCAGGCCATAATAGAGCAAAAATCCCATTCCTGTCAATAAAATAAGTGAGAATGCACATATTCCGACAGTCTCCAGCTTCATGTCAAGAATATATTTCCAGCAGAACTTCACGGCATCTTTCAATGGCATCTCACCTATCTGGTCCCATTTTGATTTCTCTTCCGTTACCGCCTTTTCCGTCATTGTCTTTTCGTCATCCATGTCAATAAAATTTTTATTTGTCATCGTGAACAAGAAAAACATTGCCATCAACTGTACATGCAAAGTTGCCATGTCCAAGATATTCTATATTCTCATATTTTGCAGGAATCACGACTCTCCTTGTACCTGTCACCACACCGCAACTGCCGTGGAAATCGTACTTGACATACGCAGATGCGCCACCGCCAAAAGGTTCCGGTATAGCCTCCAGGCTCTTCATGGCAACATAATCACACAATTCAACGTCATACGTATATCTGTTCTTGACATAGAAATCATTAATTAAATTTCCCGTCTTGTCAAATAGTCTGGAAGTATAGTTTTTCTCAGCCACATAGCCTTCAGAAGAATCTTCTTCATATATGAATTCATATTCAAACGGCACTATAATTTTAAGATTGTTATCCAGTACTCCATATTTACCATCCATGGAGGCTATATATGAACCATGTTCAGTAACAGCCATATAATCATATTTCAGCGGCAGCTGTTCATTAAATGCCGAATCCAGCAGGCCATATTTTCCAGCTTTGGATACGATATATCCATACAGATGGACTTCTCCCTGGCTGTCATAATCCCAAACTTTCGTAAAGCAATTGAATTCAAACGGAACAAGCAGATTAAAGTCCCTGTCACAGACCCCATAAAGGAATCCCATTCCATCATCAGCCTTACGTTTAAGGATTATTTCAGGGGTATCAATATCCCTCCAGTTTATGATATCCTCATACTGTATCGGCAAGACTGAATTGCCATACACGTCTATAAGGCCTATTTTCCCCTCTGCACCCGGAACTATACAAAGCCCATTGCTGAACACAAAATCCAGGACCGGCCCCATATAAGAAACAAAGCTCCTGTCATTAAAATCGTATTGAAAAGGTATTGTGGTCTCCTTTGTCCTTACATTGACAAAACCAAGCCTATGTTCTGTATCAACACATGCAGCCAGGTTACTTTCCCCATCATCCACCCATGCATAGAGGAATTGGGGCTCAAATATCACTTCACCGGTAACAGCGGATACATAGCCACGCAAATTATCCCTTACGACAACAAATGAACAGGCATCCTGTCCACAGTACTGTGACTTTATTTCATCGAAACATCCCACCACTTTACCTGTCTCATTGTTCCTGATTCCTAACCTGCCGTCACTATACTTGACCACAGTCAAATGTTCATTCAGTTCATCCCAGTGATGGACGGCATACCTATGGACATAAAATCCATATCCAATAGATATGCATACACCCACAAGAGAGACAATTATCAATAGATTACAAATTTTGGTTTTCATATTCTGACAGTTATCATATGTTTTCACCAGTAAAAGCCTTGTCTTTCAAACAATTCCAATGCTTTCAAATGCTTGGCATTTATCCTTTCCAGCTTTTTCATCATGGCTTCATCCTTTTCCTCCAAAGCCTTGCGGTACGATTCCCTGCCACGTTGGATATTATGCCTCAAGTCGTTCAGCTTTACATTTATGGCAGCTGTATTTCCTGAATGTATAATCCTGTCTACATATCCGTAATAATCAAGGGAGGATTTATCATGTGTCAAAAGCCTCAAAACGGAAATCACTTCACTGTCAACCCCCATTTCCTCCATAGCACCAAGTGTAATGTCTGAGTCTTCTGCAACATCATGGAGAAACCCTGCCTTGATTTCAATCCCGTTCCTGCCCATAAGCCCGACTGCAAGCGGATGCAGGATGACAGGCTTTCCATCGAGGTCGGTCTGCCCGCGATGCGCTTCGATTGCAATTTTCAGAGTATCTTCAATTGAGATTCCCGTCTTCATCTTTCCTGTTTCCATAATTTATTCAGATTATATTCAATATATCATCCTCTACCGGAAATTCAAGGACAGGCCATCTGTCCCGTGGCAGCAAGCAATCCCACTCATCCCAGATTGCGGCATCCATATTTGAATTTATCTCTTCGAAACCGTATGACAGATATTCCCCATACGGAACAGCAGAAGGTGTACCGGCTTTCTCCAGAAGACCTTTTGAATAATTATATTTTTCGGTAGAGTACATTATTTTCTCCTTCGGCATTCCGGAATATGTATCACGTTGAAGTACAGTACCATATTGGCTTACAGTCTCACGTTTTTCAAGGAATCTCCCTGCAAAGGTATAAATAATCCTGATCCCTGTCTGATTATTGATCTGTTCTACAGTTATATTCCCATCTTTATCTGCAAAAATTTCCTGGGAAAGAAGAAGATTGCTGTCCTTGCCATATAGTTCACGGCGTTTCAGGGAGGCGTTACCGGAATAGGTTTCAATCATCTGCTTCCTATAGCCCAGATAACGTGCAATACTGTACCCTGAACTCAGATCTTTACATGCAGGCCGTATAATAAAATCAAGTAAAACAGCTCCTCCAGATATATCACTGTTCCAAAATTCTGAATTTTTATTCACATGAGCCTCAATATGATACCCTTCAGGAGCCAGCAGAAGCCTATGTGAGACAGGGTCATATACCTCTACTATTTCCCCATTTTCATCGTAACGTAGGAAATATTGTTCCATACAGTCTCTGTGCTTCCGTAGAAATTTATGCAATACGTACAGATATCCCTCTGTATCATACACATCATGAAGTTTTTCCTCAATATCCATAGCATTGCTGTCCTCCCTGAAGCCATACAGGAAACCTCTCAGCACATCACCCTCATAGACATAATTAACAGAATTGGCGACAGACGGGATGCATTCACTTGCAAAGCCAGCCTGGCATTTAATCCTGCCATCACTATCGTAGATTTCAAGATAATCATTTTGCACTCCCGTAACTTTGTCATATATATAGACATCCTCTTTCCCTCTGCTTGTCCAATGGGATCTGACAACAATTACCCCATCATACTCATACGGTTCCGACTCATCCACCAATGTTAAGGAATAATCTCCGCTGCAGCTGACAAGCACGGCAGACATCACAAATGGAATTATTTGCTTAAAGACATTACACATAGGCAATTCCTATTTTAAACTTTGCTTACAATCACTCGCCCCGGCAGAGTAAAACTGTGTTTTCCTATGCTCTCGGCTTAATCGTTCATTTTAATAAATCACTAATATACAGGTCCGTACATCCGGAATCTGTTTCAATGTAAATTTTAGCTTTACCTCCGGCATCTACATCTGCAGTAACTTTGGCCGAAGATACATTTTTTTCCAGATATTCAGCAAGACTTATTTTCTTTTCACTGATATACAGAAACAAATCGTATCCCTCACAAGTCAACACTTCAGACTTCCGTGCAGGAATAGGGCAGTCCTTGCCAATCAATTGCGTCCAATCCCTCACTCTACCTTCAAGTTCACATGCGGCACTTATCCCATATCCGTTCAGACACAAAAGCAGGATATCACGTATATACCCGCCACGAATGCCAGCCAATACTGTAGTGCCATAGACAGAAAATCTTCGGATGTCAAAAGAAAATGCAGATATGCCAGGCTGTGATGATATTGACAATAACTCAACAACCCCATCCACACAAATATACCTGCATGTATAGTCACCTATATCCACTATTCTATTCGTGCCGTCATTGCACCCTATAAAAGACACATATCCCAGGACGGCAAGACATGCGATATGATGTACCCTGTAATTGTGACGCACACCAACCCGCAATGCCTCAGCAACAGACTCCGCTGTACCGTCATGAAGGATATACACCTGTTTCGCTCCAGACAGCAGTTCTTTATTGTCACAAATGAAATCTCTATAGGATATGTAACTTCCAACAGCCTCTGCAGGCTCCATTGAACGCAATACAGACGAAATACGTTCTATCCCGGAAACCAGTCCCGTCAAAGCACCAAATGAATAGCATTTGCCATCCTCGGCACAGTAGAACAAATTTGAACAGTCTCCACAGACTGCAATGGAAATTTCAGTCATATTCATAGATATTTAATCTTGCTTTAATCTATTGAGTAGCAAATAATTTACTCACTTATCACAAATACATTTACTCTATTTATAGTATATTTTGTAATACTGCTATTATAAAAATCTGTTTTAGTAAGAATCACATGATTCTTATCATATAGCGTACAATCTAGCTTAATAAACCCTATTCCCATTAACATCTTTAAAGAGCGCATATTATAGGAAAATGTGCTGGCATATATTATCTTATCTGGATTCTTTTTAAAATAATAATCTATCATTGCCACGCAAGAATATATACCTATACCAATATTGAATAATTGAGGATTAAGGCCACCACTAATACTTACATGTGCATCTGGAGCCACCATAAGTTTTACATTTTCTGGGATAGGTCTAATATGAAAGAATCCCACATAACTTTCCTGCTCCAAATGAGACTTTTTAACTACATATACATAATATCTTTCATACACATCTTTATTTGACTCCAACCACTCGCTTATATTGATAGGCTTGTGTCCCCAAAACAAATATCGGAACTCCTTATTATCAAAAAAATTTTGATAAGTATCTATATAATTATCCCCTATGCTCTTTTTTATCTTTA
The DNA here is from genome assembly GCA_023667095.1 of Bacteroidales bacterium. Classification (GTDB taxonomy): domain Bacteria; phylum Bacteroidota; class Bacteroidia; order Bacteroidales; family UBA932; genus Cryptobacteroides. The sequence continues at coordinate 54,277 of JAMPAT010000017.1, read as the reverse complement.
TAACCATATCTATATTGATGAATCAAGTTCCCTTAATGACGGCAATAATTTTTTGATTGCATCCAAAGTATAGACTCTCCGGTACTTTTCGTCATTATTCACATCTGACAATTCTGTTTTATTGGAAACAATTCTGGAATACTCATATTTGCAAACTTCCACAAACCTCACCTTATGCAACCGGCAAATACTCATATCACGATAAGCAATATTTCCTCTTGATATATAATTTGCGCCATAACAAGTCGGACAAATAGGTAGGAATGCGCAATCTTTACATTCTTCTGAGACAAGATTATCTGGATTATTAAAATCTATTTCAAAACTTTTTTCAGACTTCTCCTTTCCACACACTGATTCAAAGAACAAATGACATGGATATTCTTTATCACCACTAATATCACGTGCATGCATAGATCCTGCCCCACACCATTTTTCATTCTTCATATCATTCACTATCCTAAAGAAAGGAACTTTAAATAATGAGCATGGACTTAAACCAGGATGCTCAAGATAATATTCTCCTAGCTTACCAAGTTCACGACGATAAATCTCCAAATAACTCTCTTTATTCCAATCTACCATTTCAGCAAGATTGACACGGATATCTACAAAACCTCTTTCATGAAGAAATATAACACCTTCAGCCAAAGTATTTATTGTATGTGGACTTATTGTCATTTTCACTCCTTGATAAGGCCAAGTCCTTAAAAAGAAGTCCAGATCAATCAAGTCAAAAGAATTTGATCTATTGGCATTATGCATCTGACGATGTCCATCTAAACTTAGACCTAAAGTAAATTTATCCTTATGTTCCCAAAGCCATTCCTGAACTTTACCATGTACCAATGTTCCATTTGATGTACAAAAGACTTTAAACTCTTCTGGAAAATCTTGCGTCCACAACCATTCGCACAATTCCTTAATCTTAGAAAAGACAATCAACGGTTCACCTCCATGTAAATCAATCAATGTCCCAGTTTCAGTTTTCTCTGACAAATATTCAGCTAATTTAGCTTTAGAAGCATTTAGATCAAATGTTTTCTTACTTGTCTTATCTTCATAACAATATACACAATTCAAATTACACATTACATTTGTTGTAATGCAAATATATCTACTGGAGTACTTCATCATACCTAATTTTTATCAAATATGGTGGAGGAAGGTATATACTTATCCTCCACCACATCACATAGCATTTAGACAATATCACCCATTATTGCCACATCCTGAGCACTGTCCAGAACATGAATCATCACATGTACCTGAACAAGTACCTTCACATGTTGGACAAGGATCCATACGGTAATATGGAAGGTTCATCATCTCATCTCCAATCTTATCAGACTGGATACTCATCAGAATCGCATCCCTAACTGACTCCAACTGACTCAATCTAATCATAAAACATAAATTAAATTTCGCCTCCACTTATCGGCTATCGGCATCTCCGTTAATTTTCAGAATACCATATTCCACAACGCAACAGCATCTGACCAATAATGCTGGAAGATATATAAGACAGCCTCCCAAAGACCTTTACGGACATCAAGAAGAATCACGGTCAGATTGAACATCCAGAAAAATGCAAGAAACAGAAAAGACCTCACATATCCCTGGCCCTGTATGTCAGTCTGGTATAACCGTGTCTGCCTTGCAAAACATCCGGTATGGAAAGCAGCAGACAAACCAATCAGCAAGTCAAAGACATACATCTGCTTTGCTGCACCAAGCATTCCGAGAGCCATAAGGAAATATGTAAATACCGGGAAACAATATGGAGACAGTGCAATAAAAATATTCCCAAGACGTCCGCTATGGATCACGGCACCGCCATTCCTGTCCTCAGCAGAAATACCATGAATCTTGTGAAAAAACATCATGCCTACAAGCATGTGTGTAAATTCATGCGTAAAAGTCTCAATTATATCCTCGTTCTTTCTCCACAACGGCAATAGACGAAGCAGGAAATACCCCAAAATACCAGCCCCGAACCACCTGTAGCCATCAAGGTTTTCGAATGCATACCCCAATGCAGGCCACAGTTCCATTGCTGACAATACTATCAGCAGCAGAATTACGGGGTAGTATATCAGTTTAAGTAATTTCATTTTAGATAAAGAATCCTATACCGAAAAGAAAGCCATTCATAGGCTTTGCCCCTGGTACAATATTATATCCAAGACTAACAGACATCCCATTATGATTACGTCCTATTGGAATATACCCAATAATGGTCGGTCTGACAAGAAAGTATGGCTTAACCTTCATTGAAGCCATATATTCATTCATGCCATCAGTCTGTATCAGATAGTGAGTCATATTTAAATCCTCACATAGGAATACACCCAATCCACAATTGACAGACAGATATTTGAGATTAATTCCAGGAGATACTGTCAACTGTGCACGTGGATAGACATAATTACTTTCCACTTTCCATAATCTCCCATCTTTCGCAAGTATTTCAGATTCATCAATCAAAAAGAACTTTTCGGAGATAAGTTCCTGTTCTGATGATAAATATATCTTATCTGTATCTATTCCGCTTGCATCAGCAAATTCATTGGAAAGCACAAAATCAAGTCCAAACTGAAAATATGACCTGTTAAAATATATTCCCATTCCCAAAGGTCCCTTACGTTCAAATGAACTAAGCAGCATCATACTAAAGCCGCCCCTCTGAGGTTTAAATATATTTTTCCTTACATGATGTTTCTGCACTTCTTTTACTTCTACAGATGGAGAAGTAGCCTGTAATATTGGACTTGATGATTTATTCAAAGCCGTAAGCCTACTGATTTCAGAAGTGATACCATTGTCGTTCGGATTAATCTGGACGACCTTATTATACCAGTCAATAGCCTCCTTATACTTCTGTTCCTTCTCCGCCTGCTCAGCAAGACGGACATACTCAATACAAATGCATATCTTCTGCTCAAATTCCGTCTCAGCCTTTCCAGTCAGTTTACAGTATACAGCCAACGCCTTCTGTGCAGATTCATAACGTCCGGCATCAAAATGCTCCTTAGCCGTCTGCAGATAGGAACCATAATCCTGAGAATACACCTCAGCTGTTCCAACAGACAGCAACAGCGCAAAAAGCAAAGTCAATAATTTATTCATATTAAGTAATTTAGTTATTATCCAAAGCCACTTTCAAAACATTGATTACCGAATCCCTCTCTGCAATCTGACGGTGCAGCACCATTGTATCTTTCTGCAATCTGAGAATTACAGAATCACGACAGCAGTCCATGGACTCCGGAACATTGTCAGATGCTTTGTGGAGCACTCCATTACGTTCAGCATACATTCCTGACATGAATCCCACAACGAACATGGCAAATGCGACGACAGCAGCCAATATCCAAGGACGCCAATATTTTTTACTAATCTTCCAATTCAAGGATGTACCCTTGTCAACTGCCATATCTTCAGAGATATTATCAGGCATATTCTCCTCTTCATGCCCATTGCCGTCTTCAACAAGAGGTTCATCAGCCTCCAAATCCATATCTACTTCGACCAGAACAACAGTGACATTATCCTTTCCGCCTGCTTCATTTGCAGCGGCAATCAACTGGCCAACCTTTTCCTCAACCGTACATTTCGTCTCAAGCACAGACTTTATCTCCACAGATTTAAGCATATCGCACAATCCGTCAGAACAAAGGAGCAGGTCAGATTTTGGCAGAAGCGGAAATGTTGCTGTCTCAACATATTCACCCACATTGCCATCCAGGTATGTTGACCCGACATCTCGCCCAATGACATTCCTCTGCGGATGGTGCATCGCCTCATCTTCCGTCAATTCACCGATCTCTTCCCGATACCCGACAAGCGAATGGTCATGTGACAGTTTCACAAGTTCATCGTCTGAATATTGATAAAGACGCGTATCACCTACATGCGCCATATGTACACACCTGCCGGTGACATCCACAATTATTGCTGTCAGGACACAGCTCATGCTCGAATACTGGTGAAGTTCCCTACGCGCAGAAAATATATTGTTATTGGCATAGACCACAGCCTGTTTCAACAGTTCAATCCGTTCTCCATTTGAATAATTCTCAAGATATTCTACAATATATTTCTTTGCCATACCGGATGCGACTTCACCACCTTCATATCCCCCGACACCGTCAATGGCAACAGCCAGGACATGATTCTCATCCCATATATTCTGTACGATGTATGCATCCTCATTGTTTGTGCGGACCTTGCCAAGGTCAGTATTGCCACAGAACTTTATGCTTTCCATACTCATTTGATCTCAAATTTGACACTGATCTCATCATTTATAAAGATGCTCGAATTATTTGCAAGGCTATGCCATTGAGGAGCACCGCTGCTCTCTGTCAATTTACGTCCATTCAACCGCACCAGGCCAAAGGCGGCAATCTGGAATTTCTTTTCCTCCGGGACATATTTAATCTGTACATGAGAATCTTTGACATCTACAGTTTCAAGAATGAAGAATGAACGTCCAGTACGTTTCTCGTTCTTGCCTGAAATATGTATCAGATTGTCTTTCATAGTAAAATGATAATTCTTCCCGCCACGCGAATAAGACAGCACTGCAAGTCCGGTGACTTCTGCCATATTTGACGAATCCTTGATACGTGACGAATCACAGCTCAGGCTCTTATCAAAATTATAGGTAAAAATATTGTTTCCAATTATATCCAGAGTCTTGATAGCTTCCTGATTTACATTCACATCATTCATTACATTGGAATCATCCAATTTGATAGAAACCCTTGTATTGCTTTCCGCAAACGTATTGCGGGCTTCCCTGATATCGAATGTCATCAGCGTAGAAACTGTTGCAATATGCCCTTTACGAACAATAGGGGCAGAATTGGCAAGAACTGCATTTCCTTGGCTGCATGAAGAAAATTGAAAAAACCAATACTTCGCAGGCGGTTCATAATTCGGGAATTCACCCTTCATACTGTCAATTATGCCATAAAATGCAGCTACGACCTCAGGGAGAACAAACGGAAGGGACTGAATCCTGTCATTATAGTCCTCAGACTCCATAAGGATATTGAACGACATAGGGTAAAGCATCCTATGTCCCACAGATTCCTTTTCCAGCATTGTCCTGAAATGTGACACAAGTTCCTTCAAAAGAATCTTGTTTGTAAGGACATTGTTTTCTTCTACACTTGCCTTGCCGTCTTCGCCCTTGAACAATTCAAGAGCCTTTTTTATAAAATTTGCCATGTTGATATATTCCTGTTACTACATTTCTTTAAATAGGAGGTGAACATATTTGCTCAGGACAATATAGTCTCCATCCCTCAATGGCTCGGAAATCAGTGTGTTGTCCAGTTCTATCTTCTCTGAATCCCTGTAGATATGTGTCCGTTTGCCGGCCAGGCGTGTTCCTCCCAGTTCCGCATGAAGCATAAAGCCAGCATTTTCCCCATATGTGATATATGCATGCGAGCGGCTGACATACCTGTTCTTGGCAAAATCAGGAGAAAACGGATCATCATCAATTGCAATGTAGTTTTTACGATGACTGCTGTCAGCCATCATAGGATGCTTTCCAGCACCTATATTGTACCTCGCTCCAGGATTTCCAGAAATCTCCTCCGAATCAAGGACATAGCTTTCACTGACTGTTGAGCCACATCCTTCAACAGGCATTATAATGGCTTTCCTGACGACTAATGCCTTCTTTACCGGATTGACCTGCAGGAATACACTGTCAGAAACCTTTGAATATGATTCATCTTCATGCAACGGTCCGGATATGGTTTCCACCTTTGCAAAGGCATACCCAAGTTCATCATATACCACTGTCTGCAACTGCCTCTCAAAATCATCCTTATCCAGAGAATCATAGAACAGGTTGTCCATAATGCAGACAGACAGGACCTTATCTTCAAAGCTGCATTTCTGTCCCCTGTAGTTTGCATTCAATGTATCTTTAACTGACTTTATCAGATTTTCCCTTTTTTCGATTGCATTCGACTCACCTTTCACAGACTTGCTGCTTTCATCCATGTCTGCCTTTGCAGCCACCGGCTGCCCGGTTTTTTCCGCAAGCCCATTATCTTCCTGACCATTTATCCAACCGGCAATTCTTTCAAATATATTTTTTCCCATGGCTATTATTTATATACATCTTTCAACACAGATATTTCTTTGTCCTTTGCTGCAATCTGCCTTTGCAGACTGCCTACAGAAGACTGAAGCTTGCCTACTTCTGACTTTAGTTCAGATATTGTCCTGTCCTTTTCATCAATGATACTTTGGTCGACTCCAGCCTGATTATTCTGCTTCAGCTCTGCAATCTGACGGTTAAGCGACTGTATCTGCTTTTCCTGCTCCATAACCCTCTTTTCTTTTTGGGAAATCAGTTCCTTATATCTCTCACGCACATCATCACTGTTGACTATTGTACTGTCTGATACAAAAGAGGCAGGAGGCCTTTCTGTTCCAACGTTTGAACCATACAGATATCCGAGCACCAGTGCGGCAACAAGCATCAGCACCGACATGATTTTCCATATCGGACTGTAAAATGACGGTTTCCTGTCCGCCCTTGCTGCTGCAAGTTCCTTTTCTGACTGTTCTATACGGGTCTGCAACACCTGTATCCTATTGTACAGGCCCTCTTTCTCTGCTATGGATTCACGCAGCTGGCCCTGGAGGTCTGTAAGCAGGTTTTCCCATGCATCTTTTGAACGGGATTCGACAATGTTCATAATGCTTATCTGCTTCAGCTGGCTGACAAGGTCTGCATTTTCCTTTTTCAGCGCAGCAAGTTCTTCTGTAGCGGTATCCTCATTGATATGCCCCTTAATGTACGAGAACAATTCCTTTCCGCTCGTGAACCTGTCTTCCATATTCTTTGAAAGGCATTTCATGATAAGGGACTCGAGCCAATCAGGATAGTCCTTCACGTATGTCTCTCCTGGATGTGAGCGTTCAAAGGCCTGCTTCCTCAAGCTATACACAGGTTCAGGAGCCTGTTCCTTATGAGCTTTCCCAAGCAGATATTCAGCCTCAACGGGATTTGAATTCTTCTTGTCAAACATAAACGGGACACGCCCCGCCAGGAACTCATACAGGACGATACCGAAACTGTATATATCTGACTGAGTTGTCAATATACTGTCATTGTCCCATTTCTCAGGAGCCTTGAATTCAGGTGCTCCATTTTTACGTCTGCTGCTTCTGACTACACTGTCCCCTTCTATTGCAAGTCCAAAATCCAACAAGACATAGCTGCCGTCCTCACGGCGGATAATATTTCCCGAATGTATATCATTGTGGATGACACGGTACTTTGCGATTAGCCCGGCACGCTTCTTTTCATCAAGCAATACCTTTGTACCATCATCAGGGTCATCCTGCAAATCATCTTCTTCCTTATCCATGCAGAACCTATAGATGTCGTGATGACAGTATGCCAATGCACTGCCAATATCCATCAAAAACTTCATCACATCGCCAATCTCCACAAATGACGACTTGTCTTCAAGGTAATGGTACAGGTCCTTCCCATCAACAAAGTCCATCTCCACAATTGCACGCTGTGCCTTCAGGAGAGGCTGGTAGACATGTACAATGTTTGGATGGTTACCGTTTCCGAGACGCAGCAGAAGACGGCATTCCTCAAGGAACTTCTGATATGTCCTGTCTGATTCGCCATGTGCAATTATTGCATTAAGGACACGGACCGCGCGTATATACCCCAACTTATTGTGACGAACCTTATAGACAGTTGCATATCCACCCTGCCCCAATTCGTCAAGCAATGTATATTCTTCCAGAAAAGCCATAATGAATCTGATTAAAATTGTTTGTCATTTTTAGGGAATGTCCTTACAATGAAATACCATGCACAATATGCCTTATCACCGAATTCAGTATCACTCACAACAACTCCATTCTTAGTTTTGACAGAACGGCCATATACGTCTTTTACTCCTGTACATTTATCCAGCACTTTATATATCTCTTCATTGAATGATTCAGAAATCGGTTCAATCCGGCCGTTTATAATTACAGTCTGGCTTGCTGATGCACTTCTGTAACAGGATGCAATCCAATAAAAAGGAGCGTTTTGTTCATCTGATGGCAAATTCGACATTATACAAGTCATTTCTCCCTGGTCTGAAAGTCTCCAGTCATCAAATCCTCCAAGCCTTGACGATTCCGCCTTTATCTTTGCATCCTGATAATGGGAAACCGAAGTCATGTCAAGTGCCTGGACAGCCATGAAGGTACTGTCATTCAAGTCAAAAATGCGGCAGTACCTCATCCACAGCGTATTCTGCCCATATTCTTTTAGCAATTCCTCAAACATGGCATCTGTCTTATCCGTCAGTCTCCGGTACACCTGATATGACTTCTTTGCACTCTCCACATTCCCCTGCTCCAGATGCTCCTTTGCCTCCTGAAGGTAGGAATCATAGTTCTGGGCAATGGCCACAGCCGGGAATACAATCACGGCAATCAATAGACATAGATTTCTCATAATTTATTTATATAGCCCAATGTATCCAATGATGTCCAGACAACTTCCTTTGTCAACTGCCGTGCACGTCCTGACCCGTTTTTTCCCGGGAGCCTCTCCATACGGACAGCAACTGCAAGAGGAGAATCGTCCAGTTCTGTCTTCTGGCCGATCACTTTTGAAATTTTGGCGTTCTCTATAAAACAGATATACCATCCGTCATTTCTTTTATTATTTTCACTTCTGTCAAAGTATCTCTCAGAAGTACCGGTCTTACCTCCGACTCTATCTCCATGAAATCCTTTTGCAGATGTAAACTTATCGTGATTCTGCGCAGTAAATTTTAAATATTCATTAAGCAGCTCCGCACTCACCCTGTCAACATAGTCGACATCATCTTTTTCATCCTGGAGAAGATATCTTGTCTTCGGCATCTTACCGCAATTTGCGGCAACGGAGACAATACGTGCCATGGCAGCAGGAGTTGCGTCTACTCCATTCTGTCCCCAGGCCCATGACCATGCAGCAGGTTTTTTGTCATTCATTTTTTCCTTTACACCGCTTTTTATATATTTTTCATAAGCACTGACACAAGGCCCTTGCTGTGATGTCACCCGCCGGTTCCAGTCTTCAGATGGCAAACTATACTCAAATATATATGGAGCAGCTCCGTTGACATTGACTCCTGCATTGCCATAGATATAGGCAAGTTCATCATAGAGTGACATATCATTGACAAGATTGATAAAGTAACAGTTCGACGAATACCTTAACGCATCTTTCATATCCAGATATCTTCCAGATGGTTCATTACCGTATATCTTTTCCTCCTCATAGATATAGTATTTCTTCTTGGAAGCGAGCCTCTCATCTTTTCGAAAAGCTGCCAATGAAGACATGACCTTTGCTGTAGAACCAGGTGCTGTAGGATAGACAAGCCCCAGATCCATATCAGTATAGGCTTTCCAATCAGCCCCTTTCCGGTAATCGGAATACACATCAGGAGACGTCTTCAGTACATCATAATCCGGTAAAGGATAATTCGCAGATGCAAGAAGGTCTCCATTCCTTGCATCAAGTACAACGACAGAAGCCCTGACCTTGTTCCATTCCATTCCGGAATAATCTTTCTTACTCATATGTGCTTTCATGTTTTGCTGTAACTTTGTCTGCAGGCAGGCATCTATTGTAAGCTGGATATCCTGAGGCTTGACAGTCTCCCGTTCAAGTAGTCTCGTATTCCTCCCGTTCAGACGCCTTACCTTGTCACTGTTGACACCGGCCTTGAGATATGGAATAAGCGCAGAATGATCCCTCAGCTGTACTCCTTTCTGGAAAAATTCATAATCTGAAGAGAAATATTTTTCCGGTCTATAGCTATTTGAAGACAAATCCACCCGGACTGGCTTCCCCTCTGAATCACGCAATATATTGTCATAGCCACGTAATTCAGACAGGTGCCTGGCCTCAGCCATATATCCCCGGGGACTTTTGTCACTTGAAGAAAAGAAGAGCATCGAATTGTAGTCACCAAGCATAAAGTACAGATGTTCCCCGAAAGGATAATATCTGCGCTGACGCTTCAATGTATCACATTCAAGCCCTTGTCCTGAATATGTTTTCTTATCCTTTGCAAGCCTGGAACGGTCACTGGTTGCCAGCAGCACACCGTTACGGTCATATATGTCACCGGCATACATCTTCCTTGTCAGCTGGGAAATGCGCGGATTGTATTCTATTACAGGCACACCGCTCGAATTATTGACATAGACAGGCCTTATCAATGTCCTGTCCCTGGCAATGAACTGCCAATAGAAGAAAGTGCCACATATCAGGACTGCCAAGATGCAGTACATCCAGCTCAATATCGAGACAGAATAATTATATTGCCCGATATTGCGCCTTATAAGGTCAGTGATAACTTTATTCTCATTCACGGAAAGCCTTCTATCATCCCTGGATATAGACAAGATTATTCCAAAGGCCGCCAAATTAAGAATCATGCTGACCCTGCCATAGCTCAGGAACGGCACAGTTACACCTGTCAAAGGTATTATGCCGAGGCTTCCCAACGATATTACAATAAACTGTACAGCAGTCACTATGGCAATTCCTGTACAAAGGTAAAAAGGGAATGGATGGGACGTCCTGTAACCCGCCAACATGGTCCTTCTCAAAAGCACAGCCAATGCCAGTAGAATCATAGATATCCCGATAAATCCCATCTGTTCCCCTATGCTCTCAAGTATCATGTCGGTGTGATATGCCGGAATATAATATGGAGCCCCGTTCCCCAGTCCCTGTCCTGACAGTCCACCGGAAGCAAGCCCCCACAAGCCTTCCGCAACCTGTGTGTTCTCCCCTGCGTCCGCCGTATTTCCGTCTACAGGAAGTATTCCCCAGGTGTTTGAGCACATTTCATTCCTGCTTTCCAGTCGTTCTGCCGTACTTTCCAGCTGCGGGATATGCCCAAGGATATTTCCTGCAAACAGAAATGCAGCAATGATAAGGTTGAACATGATTGCAGACTCAAAAATCTGTTTCCTGCATATCCCGAAAATAATCCAGACTGCAAACCATCCTATGCAGAATGCTCCCATGCTTCCGGCAAGATTCCCGACATAAAGACAGGCAATAAATGATATTGCACCATAAAGCAGCATAGCCAGGTCACATGTCAGAAGCCTTACCAGCTGACGGCTGTCATCAAGCCCTTCTATATCTACCTTTGACTTGACTATAGAATATAATATTATGAAAGTGAAAGCCAGGATAAGCGCAGGCCCCATATCCCCAAGAGCAAGATAAAGAAGCATCATCATCCCAAGGCCAACAATCATTGCCGCCAGCATCTTCAATTTTGCTCCAAACAATCCTGCATTTCCTTTTTCAGAGTACTTCACAATACTGTCAGCATTGGCTGTAAAGAAAGCTGCCATGAAAATCACGACAAGATATTTGGCAATTTCACTTGGCTGGAATTTCAGGCCGAGCAGGTTAAGGTTGACCTTCATGCCTCCGACTTCATTGCCAAACAAGAACAGGGAGACTGTCAGAAATATAGCTATCAATAGATATCCTGTCCCTTTAGGCAATCTGCTGCATAACCTGTCCACAAATCCATTTAACCTTGTCATACGGAAAAGATCCAGGACAAGAAAAGGCGTGCAGACAAGTATAACCAAGACAGCAAATAACTTATAAAATCCATTCGCTGTTTTCCTGGTCAGGATTTCAGTCAAATACGCAACTTTTTCCCGGAAAGGCCTGAATATCCATTTCATGCACTCCAAAGGTATATCAAACCCTACTGGCAATCTATTCTGATAGAATCCGATAAAATCAACATTACAAAGCAAGGAAACAGCTATAATCCCGAATACAATGCCCTGAGCCATTTCTATTCCCAACAGTCTATCAGTCAAAGGATCATTTATGGAAAACATCGTCATCAGGCAGATTCCGGTAAGCAGCATGATTGAAGACATAATTCCGGCATCCAGCCTTCTGCGCCTGAAAATACCGGACAGATACAGTCCCCACCACGCAATAAAGAACATTGCAAGGGATATTGTCAATATGCTTTTGAATTTTTCGGGAGACCGTACTGTCATTGCCTTGTCTTCCTTGATCTGTCTCAAAGTGGCTGTATCAAAAAGCCTGATCCTATGCTCCATTTCTGTAAAGGAGAATGAAAGGGAGTTATTCTTGCTGCTTCTTGAAAGACTTCCAGACAAGGTTCCTTTGGATACTCCATATTCATACCCTTTACGGATTGGCAATACGCTATATGACAATGCTGGATCCAGTCCTTCAAATATGGCCTTGCCATTCCCGTCTGTCTTCAGATAGCAGATTGTCCTGCGCTCCGGGCTGCCGGAAAGGCTGTCAAGGTCATGCATTGACAGACGGACGACTGTACCCACACAGCATTTCTTATCTTTTTTAGTTATCTTCTTCAGAAAGTTAGCCTTATCATCCTCGGTGTTAATGTTTGCCTTATCATCTTCAGCATTAACATATACCTCTATTTTTCCGTCATGTTTTTCATTAAGACGAGCATAGGATTCCAACTCTCCGACAGCAATTCCTTTAAATTCCTCATCCAGTCCCAATGCCACCTGAGACTGATACAACTTTTTCCTTAATTCCGCACTTTTACAAGTATCAATCACAGTACAAGGCAGCTGCCATGCACGTTTATTAAGATCCGACAATTCTGACAGAACCTGTCCAGATTTAAGTTTCCCTGCCAATTGTTCTGCAAGAAAATCAGCATCCTGCTTGTCCTGCATATAATTATTGTCAAACAAGACTGTGCTTATTTTCTTTACATCAACATCTTTTACAAGATTGATGGAAGTATTGTCTCCATAGGACTTCTTAATATCGGAAAACCTGTCAGAGTAGTTATGCGACAATTTAAGGAACAGAATCCCCAATATCAGTGAGACGATGACAAATGAATATTTTTTCATAATGATGACCCCTTGCAAGTAAAACAAAAAAGTGCGGACTCCCCGTCTGCACTCTAAGGTATCGCCAAACACCTGCAATCGCATAAGGAAAGTCCGCACCTTATACGGGTGCGGCTCCTTATTGCCTGCGACTGCTGAGTAATTTTGGCGATTTCTAGAGTACGGCAATAAGAAAACTGTTATGTTTTCAAATATTTATCTGTCTAAAAAGTTTTGCACTTTCTGTCTGCAAATATAGAGAAAATATTGATTATTACAAGGATAATATAACATTCTTCCAAAGGGGGTTCTCTGCACCCGGCTACAAAAAACAATAAGAGCCGTCATCGCCCTTGATGACAGCCCTCTTGAGTCTGTTGCGGTCATAGACCTTCCTTGATTTGTGCGGCATTGTCCTCATCTGGACCTGGCGTCCGTGCGTCTCGATTTCCTCCTGCCTCGCTGCCCTGCGGTTTGCAAGAAGAAAGTCCGCCTCGGTGATTCTAAGTTTCTTTCTTCTTTTCATATATCAGAATTTTGTGCAAATGTACATTCTTTCAATGGAATGTCAATAAATATCCACATAATGTTGCACTTCTGTCTTGACATTACATTCTGTCTTGACATTATACAGGCAGATCACCATCCTGCCGGTGCCATGGCATCTTCTCCATTCCGTTCTATCTCCCGTTTCCCGGAAAAACGTGCCAGGTTGGTATGGTAGATGACCAACCTGAACCCACAGAATGCAATATATGCAGCAGGAAGAGGGATGACGTCACAGGTTGGTCGAGAAACATACCAACCTGCACCACCCTCATCGAAATATCGCATAAACCGTTGTGATGCTCACGCTGAAGGAAATGCACTAGATAATGCAACGCAGATGAAACCAGCATGTACCACATTGACCTTGCCCGTCCGTACGAAATAATGCGTCTCTGCTGAACTCGTTTCCCCGTCCGGCCGCATTAGAGATGCAGTAAATTTGATATGAGACACAAACTTTTCAATCAACTTTGCAAAGCAACTCCTGAGGCAAACCTGCCTCATACACACTCAAGGGAACACGACAAGGGATACGGTTTACATGACCTGATGAAGATAATGCTTGGCATAGAGCTGTAGACCGTTGTTATCAATACGCCATAAAATAAAAATGGTGGCAGCCAAGTTTCAGCTGTCACCATCAATACGATATATACATTCCCCAGAAGACTATTCCATATTCTCCTGAAGCCGTTTCTTTGCATAGTCCAATGTGAGGTTGAAAGTCTTCTTGCTTGACGATGGCGCCTCATACATTGCATCTGTCATTATCCTCTCACAGATGGAGCGGAGACCGCGTGCACCGAGCTTGTTCTCGATGGCCGTGTCTACAATCAGGTCAAGGACACCTTCCCCGACCTTAAGCTTTATCCCGTCAAGCTCAAACATCCGTTCATACTGGCGCATGATTGCATTCTTCGGTTCTGTCAGGATACGCAGAAGTGCCGGCTTGTCAAGGTGGTCAAGATAAGTTATCACAGGCAGACGGCCGATTATCTCAGGAATAAGTCCATACGCCCTCAGGTCAGCAGCCTCCACATATTGCAAAAGATTCTCCTTGTCTACACGCTTCCTGTTGTCGGAGCCGAAACCGATGACCTGGGTATTCAGCCTTTGGGCAATCCTGCGCTCGATTCCCTCGAATGCGCCGCCGCAGATGAAAAGGATATTCTGCGTGTTTACCTTCACAAACTCCTGCTCCGGATGCTTCCTTCCTCCCTTTGGCGGGACATTCACGATGCTTCCTTCAAGAAGTTTAAGCATAGCCTGCTGTACTCCCTCCCCTGATACATCACGTGTAATTGAGGGGTTGTCACTTTTGCGGGCAATCTTGTCTATTTCATCAATGAAGACGATTCCCCTTTCTGCAAGCTCGACATCATAGTCCGCCTCCTGGAGAAGCCTTGACAGAATGCTTTCCACGTCTTCACCGACATATCCGGCCTCTGTAAGGACTGTCGCATCGACTATTGTGAAAGGCACATTGAGAAGTTTTGCTATAGTCTTTGCTATCAGTGTTTTTCCTGTACCAGTAGGACCAACCATAAGGATATTTGACTTCTCTATGTCCAGATCGTCATCTTTCCTTTCTATATTGTGGTTTATCCTTTTGTAATGGTTGTAGACAGCAACTGACAGGAGTTTCTTCGCCCTGTCCTGACCAATTACATACTGGTCAAGGCTTTCATGTATTTCCTTGGGTTTGAGAAGCTTGTCTATCTTACCGTGTTTCGGGGCCTCCAGGACACCGGCCTCACGGAGATAATCATTGCATCTCTGTACACAATCTGCGCAGATACATGCATCTATGCCGCGCAGGAGAGGGACTTCGCCCTCTGTACGGCCGCAGAATATGCAGTATTCTTCTTCTTTACCTTTTTTCGACATTTCATTCATTTTTTAGGAATGTGCAGCTAACTTCGTTTACTCAAGAAGAATACTGCACCGTCAACCCCTCAGTCTGCAAGGCAGACAGCTCCCGGGGGAGCGCCACCCCGACCGCCCCTCGCCGGGGCCCGTCAGTCATTGCATGACTTCCTGAAGTCTCCTTTTTTCGACATTTCATTCATTTTTTAGGAATGTGCTGAATCGGCTATTTCTTCCTCTTCCCGAGAATCTCGTCAATCATCCCGTACTCCTTAGCCTCCAGGGAAGTCATCCAGTAATCCCTGTCGCTGTCTGCGGCAATCTGCTCAACAGTCTTTCCTGTATGCTCCGAAATGATTGAATACAGTTCATTCCTCGTCTTGAGAATCTCCCTTGCAACAATCTCTATGTCAGAAGCCTGCCCCTGCGCTCCGCCGAGCGGCTGATGTATCATCACCCTCGAATGCGGCAATGCAGAACGTTTGCCTGCGGTACCGGCACAAAGCAGTACAGCACCCATCGAGGCTGCCATTCCTGTACATATTGTTGCAACATCCGGCTCAACAAGCTGCATAGTATCATAGATTCCAAGGCCTGCAGACACGGAGCCTCCAGGGGAGTTAAGATATATGGATATGTCAGCTGAAGCATCCGATGAAGCCAGGAAAAGGAGCTGTGCCTGTATTATATTCGCTACATCATCATCAATCGGGACACCGAGAAATATGATCCTGTCCATCATAAGACGGCTGAACACATCCATTGAAGCCACATTGAGCTTCCTTTCCTCAATTATTGTAGGATTGATATATGCATCATATGCAGACCTGTAGCGGTGCATTGTCATAGAACTGACACCATACTCCGAACGGGCAAACTTATCGAATTCTTTTTCCATAATGACAAGAATATTGTAAAAATCCGGGAACCGGCCCTGAAAAGACTTCATGGCAGATTCCCGGATAAATTTTCAGTTTAAAATTTATTTCAGCTCGCGGAACTGCTCTACTGTAACCTGCTCATTGGCAAGTGACACGACCTCGCGTACAGCAGCAAAAGTCTTCTCGTTCTCCACCTGGTCGAGAATCCTCCTGCCCTGCTCCTCCTGTGAAAGGAGGTTCTTTGCGAAAGACTCGAGCTGCTCCTCAGGGACATTGTTCATGCCATACATTGCAAACTGGTATGCAGCAAATCCCTTTGCACTTGCAAGCATGTCAGCCTCGTCAACCTTGACCCCGTATTTCTGCATGAGGAAGCCCCTTACAAGCTGCCATTTGTAGTCAGCGATGAAGAGATCCCACTCTTTCTCGATGTCTTCCATTGTGTACTTGCCGTCATTTGCAACAAAGATCCACCTCTTGAGGAATTTCTCTGCAACTGAAACATTTGCCTTGTTGACAAGATATTCCTTTGCATCCTTTGAAAAACGAAAGTCAGACTCCTGTGCATACTCGGCTGCAAGCCTTTCTGCCACCTTTGCATCAAACTCCTCCTCGCTCTTCACTACACCCTCACCGAAGATCTTGTCGAAGTTCTCCTGTGTCATTGCAGCAGAGACGAAAGTCTTCACGTTCTTGACAGTCATCTTGAACATAGGGTCAAGGTCTGCAAGCTCCTCCTTGCTTACCTTGAGCATAGAAGCCCTGTCAGTCTCATTTGTGAAAGCCTCATTTACATTCACATCGATAGAGTCACCTGCCTTCAGCCCGATGAATGAAGCCCTTGCAGGCTCAGCTACACTGCGGAGTGAAACGTATGTACCCTCTACCTTTGTCTCGCCCTGTTCGAAGTCAACTATGATGAAGTCATCCTCCTTTGCAGCCTCGCCGTCCTCAAGGGAGCCATACTGCCTGAGAAGGTTTTCCTTCATCTCATCCTTTGCAGCCTCGCTGACTGAAATCTGATAGTAAGGGATCTTGTCATCCTTTGAAAGTTCAAGTGCAATCTCAGGATTCATTGCAATGTCGAACTTGAATGTGAAGTCATTGCCGTCTGTCCAGTCAACCTGTGGCTGGTCCTCGCTTGGAAGAGGTTCTCCGACAACACGGAGACTGTTTTCATTGATATAGTTGTTCAGTGACTCTGAAATGATGTCATTTACTGAATCCACGAGGGCAGACTGTCCATACATCTTCTCAATGAGTGACATAGGGACCATTCCTTTACGGAATCCCTTGATTTCAGCCTTTTTCCTGTAGTCGCTGAGTTTTTTCTTCTTTTTGTCAGCATAGTCTTCCTTTACAATAGAAAGGGTCAGCTCAAGATTGAGGTCATCAATCGCGTTTTTCAATATTTCCATGATATATCAGTTTTATTATTTTTTCATCTGTTGCGGAGCTACCGCAAAGCCCCGCGAAAAGCCTGCAAATATAAGCATTTCCGCGGGAAATAGCAACCTCCCAAGTTATATAGGATATAATCCAATATATTTCAGACAGTTATCTAGAGGAAGGCATTCTTTTGGGATATGCAACCCTTGCATGGTGGACCTGCTGCAGATACTCCTTGAGCACCCTTTTAAGGATATTAAGCTCTTTGAGCGATATGTCTGAATCCTCAAACTGCCCGTCCTGCATCTTGGAACGGAATATACGCTCCACAAGGTCTGAGATGCTTTCCTTTGAGAAATCCTTGAGCGACCGCGAAGCCGCCTCCAGCGTATCGCACAGCATCAGTATTATCTGTTCCTTTGTAGAAGGCTTGCGTCCCTTGTAGTAGAACTCATCAGCCTGCGAATGGTCACCTTCCGCCTGCATATATTTATTGTAGAAGAATGCAGTGCAGGTCGTGCCGTGATGTGTGATGATGAAGTCCTTGATTACATCCGGCAGCCCGGCCTTCTCGGCAATTGCGTATCCGTCAGGTACATGCTTGATTATGTCACGTGCACTTTCCAATGGAGTCAGTCCCTCGTGGTAATGTGTACCGGCAGTCTCATTCTCGATGAAGCACAGTGGATTCATGGTCTTTCCGATGTCATGGTAAAGTGCACCGCAGCGTACCAGAGGCACATTCGCATATATCGCGCGTGCAGCCGCATCTGCCATGTTCATCACCTGGAGTGAATGCTGGAATGTCCCTGGAGCCTTGTGCGCCAGCTCGCGCAGGACCTTGTTGTTGGTGTCGCTCAGCTCGATAAGGCGCGAATTCGAGACCAGCGCAAAGATCCTTTCGAAAAGATATATCAGAGGATATCCTGCGACAGAAAACAGGGAACCGAGGCCCATATAGAATACAGGCTGATAGTCGTTGAACCCTTCCATTCCCTCAATGAGACGGAATGTAGAGAATGTGACAAGCAGCGATATATATACAAAGACAGCCGTGACGAACTGCTGCCAGCCCTTGTTGAAAATACGGAACGAGAATATCGACACTACACCTGCCACGAGATACATGACGAAAAGCTCGATTCCGTTATGCGCAAATATCAGCAAAGGCAGCAACGAGACTATATATACCGGATACACGACCTTCCACTTGAAGAACGCCACAAGGTAAAGCGCGATAAGCGAGAACGGTATCAGATAAATCCTCTGGTGCCCTGTCCTTTCGACAAGGAAAGTGACCAGAGCCGCGATAAAGACAATCATCACCACATAGCAGTAACGATTGAAATCATTGAATATAAGCGGATTCGAATAATATATCGTAAAGAATAGCAGGGCAACAAGCAGGAAAGCCAAAAGAGCATTGCCTCCCCAAAGCAGAAACCTCGGTCCATTATACCCGAAACTTCTGTCATACTCAGCCTTGTACGAGTCAAGCAGCTGCTCAATCTCAGCTGTGATAATCTCGCCGTTGGAAACAATCAGCCGGCCTGCATTGACAACTCCGGAAGTAGGTGAGATATAGTTGACAGCCTCGTCATGTACCAGTTCTGTAGTCTGCTGGTCAAATTCAAGGTTCGGGACTATCATATCATATATGCCGCTATACCTGCAGATTGAGTCCACATCATATTTAGGGGCAAGTTTCCTCAGCTCTGAAAGCATCTTTGCACGCGCTTCCGGCACCTGGTACGTCTCCGAGACAGGGTATTTCATCGCACGCTTGTCCCTCTGGATATATATGACCTGTGTATCTCCGGACGCCCCGTCAATCTCCGAGATAACACCCTTTGCATATATTCCTGACATGATTTTCCGGATTCCCGGCCTGAGGGAGGAATATTCACCAAGATTGGTGGCATCCACGGCCCTGAGCCTTTCTGCAACTACATCTTCTGAATATTTATAATAAGGTATGACACCTGAACCGGCAGTATTCCTCTCCTGCTGGAGCTGAGATGCTGTCTTGAGGATAGGAAAATCAAACTGGGCAATCAATGTCTCATACATCCATGGAGAACCTTTCCTGTAGTCATACTTGAAGTTCCCGCTCCTTGGCATCAGAAGGAGCAGGGATACAAAGAATATCACCAATGGGATATATACCTTATAGCTACGCGGGAGTCCGGCAATATTGTTCATGGCAGTTACTTTTTCTTGAACGGGCTGTCAGGCTCCTTGGCCATATAGCTGAACTCAAGCCTGTCTGTAAGCTTCGGGAAGAGTTTGTTGAGCAACACTGTGGCCTTGCCTATCGGCGTAAGTATCATTTCACGCTTGCGCTTCACTATACCTTTCACCATATATTCCGCCACCTTCTCCGCGGTCATCATCTTGCCCTCGTCACGTGGCGTCCTGCCCTGCTGCGAACCATCTGCGGTCAGTGCGGCATTACGCACGTTCGAGGCAGTGAAGCCAGGGGCAAACACCATCACATGGAGACCGTCATACAGATGTTCAATACGCAAAGTGTCCAGGAAACCCCTTATCGCATATTTGGATGAGGAATAGCCAGTCCTTCCAGGAAGCCCTGCATATCCGGCGATGGATATGACCCCCACTACAGAACCTTTTGCCTCAAGCAGATAAGGGAGTGCATATTTTGTACAATACACGGTACCCCAGAAATTCACATCCATCAGTGTCTTTATGACGCTGAGGTCAAGATCCCTGAAAAGTGCCCTCATGGAAAGTCCGGCATTGTTGACAAGTACATCAATACGTCCGAATTTCTCCACAGTCTTTTCTATAAGGCTGCGGCAGTCCTCCTCTACTGAGACATCAGCCTTGACACACAATATGTTTTCAGCCCCGGGCATCCTGCCAGCCTCAGCCTCCAGTTTTTCAATGGAACGTGCCGCAAGCGCTAGCCTGGCCCCGAGGGATGCGAATAATTTGGCAGAAGCCAACCCAATACCTGAGCTGGCTCCTGTTATGACTACAACTTTGTCCTTGAATGTGACCATAATAGGATTATTCTATTGTCATTGCAGCAATCTCGTCTCCGTCATATTCGCCTGCATCAAGCTTCTTCTTGATGTCCGCAAACGCCTTCAACGTGTACTCTACATCCTCCATTGTATGGACTGCAGTGCTGACAATCCTGAAGATGACCATACCCTTAGGTATCACAGGATACACCACGATAGAGCAGAACACTCCATAGTTCTCGCGGAGATCCTTGGCCATCTTTGTAGCCTGTGCCGGTGTACCTGGGATATGTACCGGAGTGACACATGCCTCAGCCTCTCCGATATTGAGCCCGAGGTCTGTGAATCCTTTCTGGATTGCATGTGTAATCTTCCAGCATTTTGCACGCAACTCGTCACCCTCAGGTGAGTCAATAATCTCCATCCTCTTGATGTTTCCTATCACAAGCGGCATAGGAAGTGACTTCGCATACATCTGCGAGCGCATGTTCGCACGGAGATAGTTGATGATCTTCTTAGGTCCTGCAACAAATCCTCCGATTGAGGCCATGCTCTTTGCAAATGCTCCGATATAGAGGTCAATCTCATCCATCACATTGAAATGCTCGGATGTTCCGCGTCCGTGCTCTCCGAGAAGCCCGAATCCATGTGCATCATCGATCATGATCCTGAAATTGTGCTTCTTCTTGAGTGCGCAGATTTCATCGAGCTTGCCGAGCGCACCTGTCATTCCATACACGCCCTCTGTAATCAGGAGCACACCGCCTCCGTTCTTCGCAGCCTCCTCGCATGCCCTTCCGAGCACCTTGTCGCAGTCTGCTATGTCATTGTGGCGGTATTTGTATTTGCTTCCCACATGCAGACGGATACCGTCAAGCAGGCAGGCATGGCACTCTGCATCATAGACAATCACATCATGGCGCGTTGTCAGCGCATCGATTGTCGACACGATTCCCTGGTAGCCGAAGTTGTAGAGGAAAGCATCCTCCTTCTTCTCGAACTCAGCGAAAATCTTCTCAAGCTTCTCATGGTAGCGTGTATGTCCGGACATCATCCTGGCCCCCATAGGATATGCAAGTCCCCAGTCTGCAGCACCCTGTGCATCAGCCTTGCGGACCTCAGGATGGTTTGCAAGTCCAAGATAGTTGTTAAGGCTCCAGTTAAGTACCGGCTTGCCGTTGAATATCATGTGAGGCCCGAGTTCCCCTTCAAGACGGGGATACATATAATAGCCGAAAGCCTGCTCAAAATACTGTCCGATAGGACCGCCTGAGTCCCTTGCTATTCTGTCAAAAATATCCATAGCTGTTTTATTTAGATTTTATTACACTGTCATATTTAGATTCCCCACCTTGAAAGGAACGGCTCCAGACACAGGTGAGGAATATAACTCATTTTAAATTAGGCATCAATATTTGCGTAATGCGCATTCTGCTCGATGAATTCACGGCGTGGCGGCACATCATCTCCCATAAGCATGGAGAATGTACGCTCTGCCTCAGCAGCATTGTCAATCGTAATCTGGCGGAGCAGACGTCGGCTAGGGTCCATTGTAGTGCTCCAGAGCTGCTCATCGCTCATCTCTCCAAGACCTTTGTACCTCTGCACTGTGACACCCTTGTCCGTTCCTTTTCCGAGCTGCAGTGTCGCCTCCTTTCGCTGTTCCTCTGTCCAGCAGTAGACTTCCTCCTTTCCTTTCTTCACAAGGTAGAGAGGCGGAGTAGCAAGATAGACATACCCGTTGCGGATAAGGTCAAGCATATAGCGGAAGAAGAATGTCAGGATAAGTGTTGCGATATGGCTGCCGTCGACATCGGCATCGGTCATGATTATGACCTTGTGGTAGCGGAGCTTTGAAAGGTTGAGAGCCTTGCTGTCCTCCTCCGTGCCTACAGTCACGCCAAGGGCTGTATATATGTTGCGGATCTCCTCACTTTCAAACACCCTGTGGTCCATGGCTTTCTCCACATTCAGGATTTTACCCCTCAGAGGCAGGATTGCCTGGGTGAAACGGTCACGTCCCTGCTTTGCAGTACCGCCTGCGGAGTCTCCCTCGACAAGAAAGATCTCACACCTTTCCGGATCCCTCTCGGAGCAGTCAGCCAACTTTCCAGGCATTCCGGCACCGGACATCACAGTCTTGCGCTGCACCATTTCACGCGCCTTGCGGGCAGCATGGCGGGCTGTTGCAGCAAGGATTACCTTGTCAACGATAGACTTGGCCTCCTTAGGGTTCTCCTCCAGATATGCTTCAAGCGCAGCAGCTGTAGCCTGTGACACAGCAGACACAACCTCGCCGTTTCCAAGCTTGGTCTTGGTCTGTCCCTCGAACTGAGGTTCTGCGACCTTTACGGACACGACTGCAGTCAATCCCTCGCGGAAATCATCAGCCGCAAGCTCGAATTTCAACTTGGCAAGCATTCCGTTCCTGTCCGCATAGTTCTTGAGGGTCCTTGTCAGTCCCATCTTGAATCCCTGGAGGTGTGTACCGCCCTCTATTGTGTTGATATTGTTTACGTAAGAATATATCTTCTCGCTGAATCCGGTGTTGTACTGGAGAGCTACCTCGATAGGTATGGTCTTGTCTGTCTCAAGGCAGATAGGTGTCTCAATAAGTTTCTCTGCACCTGCATCGAGATAGTCGACGAACTCCTTCAGGCCATCCTTTGAATAGAAGACCTCCCCCCTGTATTTCTCAATCTCATTCCCGTCTTCATCAAGGTCCTTGATAAGCTCCCTCTTGTCTGTAAGGCTGAGGCTGATACCTTTATTGAGGTATGCAAGCTCACGCAGACGGGCAGCCAGGGTATCATATTTATATGTAGTTGTAACAGTAAATATCTCTGCATCCGGATGAAAGGTGACGATTGTACCTGTATCTTCTGCATCACCGGTAACCTCGACTGCAGTCGTAGGCTTTCCTTTTGAATATTCCTGTACGAATACCTTCCCCTCACGGTGGATTTCAGCCTTAAGGTAGTCAGACAGCGCATTCACACAGGAGACACCGACTCCATGGAGACCTCCTGAGACCTTGTAGCTGTCCTTGCTGAACTTACCTCCTGCATGAAGTACAGTCAGCACAACCTCAAGGGCAGAACGGTGCTCCTTCTCGTGCATCCCCGTAGGGATACCTCGTCCGTTATCCTTTACTGTAATGGAGTTGTCTTCATTGATAATAACCTCAATGTGGGAACAATATCCGGCAAGAGCTTCATCAATACTATTGTCAACGACCTCATATACAAGGTGATGCAATCCCCTCTCGCCGACATCTCCGATATACATCGAAGGCCTCTTCCTGACCGCCTCAAGTCCTTCAAGCACCTGGATACTATTCGCGGAATACTGATTGTCCGCGGCGTTTTTCACTTCGTTTTCGCTCATATAATTCTTGTTAATTGCAAACGGACAAATTTAGTAATTTATCCTAACATACCGAAATTTTTATGCCGTATTCTACACGTATTCTGGCACCGCAACCCCATTCCGCCTGCTACAGGCTAAGTGTGATTCCGGCAGTCGCGCTTATGCCTCCCTCCGCATACATAGGCACACGCTGTATGGTCATGTCCAGCAGGTTACCGCCATAGAGCCATACCGAAAACTTTCTGTTTACCTTGTATTCAAGGGACACACCGAGGTCGGCGTAGCCCGGGACCCTGGTAATGACATTCCTTTTTGACAGTACTGAATAATATGTTCCTGTACGCCTAAGGGCAGCATTGCAATGCACACCGGCATATATCCTCCTTTTCCAGTTATAGACTACATTTGCATCAATTGTCAGCGGAGATGGACTGATTGCCTGCGACTGCCTCTTCTCAAGGTCTGTCGCGCAATATTTCAAGGACATGTCAGCAGTTACATCCTGGGAGTTCCACTTCATGTCAAAGGCCGCGAAATAATAGTTGCATTTTGAATATCTGATACATCCCGCCGACAATGGCTGGCCAATGGAAGGCTTGCCCCACTCATCCATGATATATTCGTAAGGACATAACACGGCAGCATCACATGCAAGATTCTTGTAGTTCGCATACCCTCCCCTGAGGTCGTATGAAAATTTAGAAGAGATACTGCCCCTGAAACCGAGCACAGCCTTGACTCGCTCGACAGTATTGTCAAGAAGAGGTGTAGGCTTGCCGAGGTAGTCAAAGCATGAGGTGCTGTAGAACTGCGAGAAATGCCAGTTCCTTGCAATCATGTCCGAATAGCGGTTGATATCCTCGCCCCCATCGGCCTTGAGATAGATGTTCATGTGCCCCTTTATGGCATCGAAGCCTATTTCAACGTCAGGATAGACGAACTGTCCACGCGTAGCATTAATGCTTGTCCCGAGCTTATCTTCACCGAACAGGACAGAGACCTTTACTCCCAGGTCAAATTTCCATCTTCCTGTAAAAAGCTGATATTTAGGCGTAAAACTAAATTTTCCGGCAACGGCAGACAGTGAACCTCCATACGATGCCACATCGGCAACAACATCCATGAGCACCCTCTGCTTCTGCGTAAATACAGGTCCGAGTGTAGCCTTGAGCGAAAAATCATGCTCTCCGACATATTGATTCAGGCCATAGCCACCATTTATGCCGCCATAACCATCATGATAAAGCGGCTTGTCAGCCAATTTTATCTTGTCCTCACCGAACTGGTAGCTAAGGGCAACGTCATAGAAAAAATATCTGTCGTCAGTCCTGTTGGCAGCGACACGGAAATCAGCCTTCACTGCATCATATCCACGTGTACGCATAGTATCCTTGTCCGCATACCCGACATACCCCACGTCAAAAGAGAAGAAACCAGTCTTCCAGTCTGTACGGCCGTTCACCCCGGCAGAAGTATATGAGTTATATCCTGAATAGGAAGATGTCCTGTCACGCTTCAAAGGACATTCCGGAAGATAGATTTCAGGGACAAGGCGATACTCCTCCCATGATGACACCCCACGGTACTTACCCACATAGGACCTGTGCGTCCCATATATGCTCATAGTGAAAGGCACCTTACTGAACCGTGGCGAATACACGAGGTCAAGGGTCGGGTGAAGCGAATAGCCGGCTCCGGCACGCAGGAAAAATGTATTTCCGTCAAGAACCTGCGACTCTGGCCTCATGTCCAGGACGTACGGACGGAACTCGTACGAGCCGCGGTACGGATTGTCATTGACAGAGTAGTCAAAGTCAAGGTCAAATTTCATCACTGAGTCTGGAACAGCCATCTTTATGGAAGACTTGTTCACTTCCATCTTCTTGGCCACATAGGCCCTTGACACCTCGACAGTAGGGTCAAGATTCTGCGAAAAGGCTTCCTGGCTTCCGCACATCAGCAATACAGGCAAAGCCGCCGTCAAATATATCGATTTCTTCATGATTATTCCCAATTAGTTCTGTCCGGCTGTAATCTCGGCCAGCCTCCTTATCCTGAATTCCACATTGTCCTTGACATCATCCTCCTTTTCAGGCCTGTACCCGTCAAGTATGCTTTCAAATGTAGCCTTGGCCTGCTCCAGTTCTCCCTGGTCCGCGAACGCATCTCCAAGGACTATGAACGACTTCGCAAGCCAATACTGCCAAGGTGTCCCGGCGTCAGAGAACGCATACACACGGTTCTCTACCTCATCGAATGCTCCCCTGTCGTAGCAGTCCTGGATAAGCAGGTATGCAGCCTCTGCGCCATAGACAGTTGACGGGTCGGATGCCAGGGAGGCTATCTTGTCCATCGCCTCATCCCTGCGGCTCATTGCGAGCAGCGACTTGGCTTCCATATATACAGCCTCTGTCTTCACTGCCTTTTCAGTCCTCCGGTCTTCGGCCACAAGGACTGCATTTGCCACAGCATCTGCATAGCGGCGGGCATTGTATGCAGAACGCATCATTCCGAGCAAAGCCACATATCTGTTGCCCTCGATTTCAGCAGTTGCAGAAAGTGCAGAATATCCTTCAAAGGCGTCATCAAACTTCTGTAGACGGTATGAAAGTTCGGCATAATGCAATGTGGCGAGTTCACGGAAAGAGCCTTCTCCACCTTTCATTACCACAGAATAGTAGTCACATGCCTTCTCCCTGTCACCGGATGCGCGGTATGATTCCGCGATATAGAATTTTGCCTGCATGAGATTTGCCCCTTCCGGATAGCGGTCAATATATGACTGGAGGGACACGAGTGCCTTCTGCCAGTTCCCGGAAAGGAAAATCTGTTCGGCGGCATTGAATATCATCTGTTCCTTCTCGGCATCCGTCTTCACCGAAGACTTCCCGATGCCATCAATGTATGCAAGATAGCCCTCCGGATCGTTTTGGGACTGGTAGATTGACTCTATCGCTGCAAGTGCGTCCTCGGCATACTCGGAGACTGGCATTCCCTGGACAACACTTTTGTAATATCCCATTGCCTGTTCAGTCTTTCCGGCATTTCTTGCCAATGTACCAAGTTCGATAAGTGACATTGCAATATATGTCGTATCCCGAGAATTGTCTATCAGCCTTTTGAAACTTGCCTCAGCCTTTGCAGAATCACCGGCGCGGGCGTAGGCACGTCCCAGCTCGTATGTAGCCTCCGGATAGAAATCCGCTGACGGGTCCGCACCTGCGACAGGTGCAAGTATCACGATTTTCTTTGCATTATTGCCAAGAAGTCCCTGTGAAAGGGCAGCCTGGTAATAAGGATAGATTTCATTTATGTCATTGTATGCATCTGCCGCCACTGTATATGATTCAAGTGCACGGCTGTAGTTCCTCTGCATGAACCAGCAGTCCCCTATACGCACAAGTGCCTCCTTGCGGTACGTCTGTGACGGTGTGGCGAGGTATTCGGTAAACCATTTTTCCGCATTCCTGTAGTTTTCCTGGGCGAAATTGCAGAATGCCATATTATATAGGATGAGATACGATTCCTCCATTCCATAGAGGGCAGCGGTATTGTACAGGTCACGGAGCACATTCATCGCATTGTCATACTGGCCGTCACGGTAATAGGACTCGGCCAGCCAGAAACGGGACAGCTGGTTGAACATGCCGCGTTTGTCTGAATAGTAGGCAGCTGCCTTGAGGCAAGGTATGGCGGCTCTCCATGAACCGTCGGAGACAAGCTGGTCAGCACGGAGATAGTTGGCTTTCATATAGTTGTTCACCATATCATCATCCAGTTCATCAATCTTGTCGTATGCATCCACAGCAGCGGCATAGTCACGGCTCCGCAACGCACTCATAGCCACGTATGCATATATACGGTCCCCCCTCTTCCTGTCTGAATATTTTGCAATGTAGCTGTCGAATCCGGTCATGTCATTGTTGAGATCGAATGCAAGCTTCGCATAGTTATAATGTGCATCCTCCTCTATTACAGAATCATACCCCACTTCAGAAGCTGCCTTGAATGCCCCCATGGCTGCGACCTTGTTCTTTAGCTGGATATAGCTGAACGCAAGTTCATAGTTTGCAATCTGCCCGAGGCTGTCTGTCCTGTCCTCCATTGACGAGAAATTATCGGCAGCACCTTTCCAGTCCTTGACCGCATAGAGCACAGACCCGGCATAGAAATAGTCGGAGCGGCTCTTTGGCCTGCCGGAGACCTCATTCATTTCATAGTAGCTGCGGGCTTCATCCGGATTGCCAAGGACAAGGAACGACTCGGAAATCAGCCTTGCAAGCTGCGGTCTGCGGTCGTCAGGGACACATTTTATCATATCGGGACCTTTGTCGGCCACATAGCTGTAGTCTTTCTGCATAAACCGGCACTCCAGGATATAATAGCTTGAGATATCAGTGAAACGTCCATCCTTCACCGACTCCGAGAACCATTTCTCCGCCTCTGTGAAATTTTCATTCACATAGCAGATATATCCAAGTGTGTACTGTGACGGTGCCGTATAGTCCGAAGCAGGGCGGACCACAACTTCCTTGAAACGGGAATATGCCCTTGTAAAGTTCCCGCATTCAAAGTCGCAGTACGCCTTCTTGAAAAGGAATTCTGTAATCTGCTTGCGGTAAAGCTGCCTGCGTGACAATGCCTCAAGTTCATTGCCTGCCTCGTGGAACATGCCCTGGTCAAAGAGGTTCAGCGCATGCTGGAAACGTAGCTGTGGAATCAGGGCCGAATACGGGTATTTCACGGCATAGCTGTCCAGCATAGCCTCATAACCCTTGCGGCCGAGCTTCTCCGCACAGAGCACACGGTATCCTTCGGCCATGCAGTCGTCATTTTCCATTGCCATGGAGGCAAACATTGCCTCTGCGCGTTCATACATTCCCCTGCCATACAGGCTCATCGCAAGTTTCATGTCAATGGCTGCGGCATCGTCCACCCTCTCACCTGGGCGGTCCTGGGCCGTAGCGCATATCCCTGAAGCCATGACAAGCACAAAAAAGGCAGCCATAACGGATTTAAATCTCATCATCGCATAATTTTTTACAAATTTAGCCATTTTTCAGTATATTTGTATCTTTATGGTGAATTTAGAGCACCAAATGCGGCACTGATCACCGGAAAGAAGGATCAGTTTTTCAAGGGAAACGGCTTATGGCAAACTGAAATCCGCTTTTGGGGCATCCCGATAACGGTAAAAAGCATGGATATGGAAGAAAAAGCACCTGTAATCTCTTTCAGGAACGCTGACATAATGAACGGTGAGAGCACCGTGATATATGGCCTGGACATGGATGTGTACCCTGGCGACTTTGTCTATATAGTCGGGAAAGTCGGTACAGGAAAGACCTCGATAATAAGGACTGCGATAGCGGAAAACAGCCTGCGCAACGGAGAGGGCCACGTCTG
Organism: Bacteroidales bacterium; assembly: GCA_023667095.1. Classification (GTDB taxonomy): domain Bacteria; phylum Bacteroidota; class Bacteroidia; order Bacteroidales; family UBA932; genus Cryptobacteroides. The sequence continues at coordinate 24,882 of JAMPAT010000017.1, read as the reverse complement.
CGGATTCAGGCTGGACGGCATAAAGGAGAAAGAGATACCATTCCTGAGGAGAAAAATGGGTGTAGTGTTCCAGGATTTCCAGCTGCTCATGGACAGAAGTGTCGAGGAAAACCTTGAATTTGTGCTGAAGGCAACCGGCTGGAAGGACAAGGCCGCGATGTCCAGGAGGATCAGGGAGGTGCTTGAATCAGTGAAGATGTCACACAAGGCGCACAAGATGCCGCACCAGCTGTCCGGCGGTGAGCAGCAGAGGATTGCAATCGCAAGATCCCTGCTCAATTCCCCGGAGGTGATTATTGCGGACGAACCGACAGGAAACCTTGACCCGGAGACTGCGGACGGAATCATGCAGCTTCTCACCGGCATCAACAGGGAGCAGGGTACGGCAATCGTCATGGTCACGCACAACATGAACATCTGCAGCCAGTACAAGGGCAGGATGATGGTATGCCGCGATGAGAGATGTACCGAGGTGACAGAATAACATACATTACAAATGGAGACACAGGACAGATATGCAGGCATAATCAGATGGTTTTCAGACAACATGCCTGTTGCAGAGACAGAACTTCACTACGACTCGACATTTCATCTTCTTATAGCGGTAATACTTTCCGCACAATGTACTGACCGCAGGGTAAACATGCACACTCCTGAGATATTCAGGCGTTTCCCCGGACCGGAAGATCTCGCATCAGCATCATTCGATGAGGTATATGATCTGATAAAGTCAATAACATTTCCGAACAACAAGGCGAAAAACCTGATAGGAATGGCGCGGACTTTGCTTGGCGAGTTCGCCGGCGAAGTTCCGTCTGACCCGGATCTGCTTGTGAAGCTGCCTGGAGTCGGGAGAAAGACGGCCAATGTAATTGCCTCTGTCGTATACAACAAGCCAGTCATTGCTGTCGACACCCATGTATTCAGGGTTTCACGCAGGATTGGGCTGTCAGACGGGAGCACAGTGGAGGCCGTAGAGAAAGACCTGACAGGTAACATTTCCCCGGAGCTTCGTCCGCTTGCACACCATTGGCTCATCCTGCACGGAAGATATGTCTGTACTGCACGCAAGCCCAAGTGCGATGGATGCGGTCTCCAGCAATGGTGCCGCCAATACATTGATGGACAGATTTTTTGATTCAGCCACATTTAGCAGGCCCAACGTGGCCAAGGTGTCTTTTTCGCAAGGGTCAGCCACGTTTTGAGGCCGATTTGTGGACGGAGAGATTGGGCAGACAAAACTGGAGACATGGAACAGACAACAAAGGAATAGAAAAAATGATGTATTTCACCTCGGAGAACCTGCTGTTTGTAGGTTCGATACTTATATTCACAAGCATTCTCATCAGCAAGGCCGGCTACCGGTTCGGGCTGCCTACCCTCCTGCTCTTCCTGCTTGCAGGAATGCTGTTCGGGAGCGACGGTCTCGGGCTGGAGTTCAGCAATGCAAGGCAGGCACAGTTTGTCGGCATCGCAGCACTGTGCATCATTCTGTTTACAGGAGGACTTGAGACCAAGATAAAGGAAATCAAGCCTATACTTGCACCAGGACTTGCTCTCTCGACAATAGGTGTAATCTTGACAACGGCATTGACCGGAGGATTCATATACCTGCTTTCAGGCTGGGAAAAGTTCCCGTTGTCATTGCCGGTTGTGACATGCTTCCTCCTGGCAGCCACAATGTCATCTACAGACTCTGCAGCAGTATTCAACCTACTAAGGGGCAAGAACATAAACCTTAAATACAACCTTAAGCCGACATTGGAACTGGAGAGCGGAAGCAACGACCCGATGGCATATATACTCACCATTGTCCTGATACAGGTTGCCGGCCAGCTGAGCGGCCCAGGTTCAGCCGACATGGACACATGGAGCATTGTTGCAGATGCCCTGATTACACTTCTGATGCAGTTTGTCTCCGGTTCCGCCACAGGTGCCGTCATGGGATATGCCACCGTATGGATAATCAACAGGGTAAATCTGCGCAACACCCCACTGTACGCCATCATGCTCATGAGCATTGTGTTCTTCACATACTCCGTGACAGGATTCCTTCACGGCAACGGATATCTGGCAGTATATATCGCAGGTATAATAATAGGTAACCACAAGATAGCCAACAGAAAAGAGATATCTTCCTTCATGGACGGCATGACATGGCTGATGCAGATAGGGATGTTCCTTACCCTCGGCCTGCTGGTCGAGCCGCATGAAATGATGAAATTCGCGCCTATGGCACTCCTTATAGGTGCATTCATGATGCTCGTGGCAAGGCCGGCAAGCGTATTCCTTACGCTGCTGCCTTTCAGGAATATAAACCTGCGGTCCAGGGCATTCATATCATGGGTTGGCCTAAGGGGTGCCGTACCTATAATATTTGCTACATATCCTGTAGTGGAAGGCATCGAGGGCTCCGACCAGATATTCAACATAGTCTTCTTCATAACCCTGCTTTCACTTGTACTGCAGGGAAGCACTATAACATCCACAGCATCTTTGCTGAAACTGAATGCACCGGCTACGGAAGAGAATGACATGTTCGGGATCGAAGTGCCGGAAGAGGCCGGCAAGCTGGCTGAAATCACATTGACAAAAGAGTCACTGACACACGGAGACACACTTGCAAAGCTGAAATTGCCGGAAGGAATGCTTGTGATGATGATAAAACGGGATGACAAGTTTATTGTGCCAAACGGACAGGCGAAGCTGCAGGAAGGAGACAGGCTGCTCATCATATCCGACCATGAATCATAGCAATCTATGCAAGGATGCAGAAATCAAGATTTACATATCCGTTCAGATATGCGCCTTCGGCAGAAGTCAGAAAGGCAGCCGGTGAGGTAATAGACATGATTGACTCTTCTGAAAGGCTGCGCAAAGCCTTCGGCGAGGGAAAGATGCTCGGCATCCTGGTTGTGTCATGGGAGAGTTGCTCCGGAATTGGAACGGCAGACGAGAAGCTTTCAGCAATGCCTTATCCTGAATATGTACATCCTCTGGAAGCCGTGCCTGATGGTCATTCCCAGGACTGCGCAGACGGGCATAAGCATTATGGCTACATTGCAGCATTCTCCGGACTTGCAGGAGGAACGAACATGATTGAGGGATTTGTACCACCTGTCTTTGACCTTCTTGACCCGGAGGGGCATTTCAAGACAGAAGAGGCAAGAATCAGCGGGCTGAACAGGCAGATCGCCTCTGCCGTTGAGACGGAAGGAAACGGCTCTGCATCTGTACAGGCACTTAAGCTGCAGCGCAAATCCATGTCCGACAATCTACAGAAGTGGATTTTCTCCAGATATGAAGTGCTCAACGCCCTTGGCGAAAAGAAATCGATACTGGATATATTTGCAGGATACGGGCTGGTACCTCCAGGAGGGACTGGAGAATGTGCTGCGCCGAAACTGCTGCAATATGCGTTTGCACATGGGCTTACTCCTGTCGCCATGGGAGAGTTCTGGTATGAATACCACGTCATTGAGGGCGCAGGAATGGCCGAAGCAGACAGCACAGACGGCGCAGATAAGCCAGAAGCCAATGCCTGCTGTACCGGAACAGGCGGTCTGCAGCATGATATATGTCAAGGTCACAGCCATGGAAGCCGGAAATGCGGTGAATTCTATCCTTCATGCAGCAGCAAATGCGGTCCTCTCCTGAGATGGATGCTGAAAGGGTTCAATGTGGACAATCCATACGGATTTGACGACAGCTGGATTCCTGAAATAATCTGGGAGGATGAATATATGCTTGCTGTTGCAAAACCAGCGGGAATGCTCTGCGTCCCAGGAAAGGACGGCCAGATTTCTCTTCTGGAGAGGCTCCCGCAACCGGCGTATTCTGTCCACCGGCTCGACATGGACACATCTGGGATTATACTCGTAGCCAAGACCTTAAGAGTACAGAAAGAATTGCAGAGACAGTTCGAGAACAGGGAAATCAGCAAGACATATCTGGCCATTGTCGAAAATCCGGATAAACCGCAACCTGTCAATCCGGAAGAGATTGACCAGGTGAAAGCCTGCAATCTAAAGAAAGGGGACAGAGGCACAATAGACCTCCCGATGCGCCCGGACATAGATGACCGTCCGCGCCAGATTGTGGACTACACCTACGGCAAACCTGCCGTTACAGGATATGAAGTGCTTTCCACAGATGAAGACAGAGGACTGGCTCTAATAAGGTTCAGCCCCCACACAGGCCGCACCCACCAGATCAGGGTACACGCATCTCATCCCTCAGGCCTTGGCTGCCCAATTGCCGGCGACCTCCTGTATGGCGGCCGCTACTGCCGCAGGATGTACCTCCATGCCGAATCAATAACTTTCCGGCATCCTATGACTGGTGCGGAGATATTCCTGGAATGCCCGGCAGCGGAGTTCATATTATAGTTCTCCCCCGACACCCTTGAATTTCTCAACAAATGCTGCAATCAATTGGAATACCTTATGTTTCCTGGTCAGGTACATAGGATTCAATTTTACCTGCCATTGCCTGCCTTACGCTGTCTACTTCGCCTATCAGCTGTTCCTGAGGCGGAAGATATAGATGATATTCGCTTGCAAGTATTGCTGTATTCTTTTCCGTCAAGGTCATCTTTACTACAGTAGCGTTTTTACTTGTACCAAGCAGAATGCCGATTGTTGGATTCTCATCATGCATTTTCTTGCAGAATCGGAAAATAACACATAAATTGCCTTTAATTTATATATATTTACTATGTTAAAGCTTAGTCACATTCTGTATAAATGGATTCTTATGAAAAACATATTCACCCAGCAAGTCTTCCTGACAGTATTAATTATAGCCATTGTCTCATGCGACACTGATAAAGGGCATGGGACAGTAGAGCAGCAGTTTGCTATTGAATATACCACTCTGGATTGGCACAGTGTTTCTGTGCATGTGAATCCTACCTTGGACGGTGAAAGCCATTCATATTATATGTGTCTTGATAAAAAAGAATTTGTTGAAGAGCAATGGAATACAGATGATAAATTCATTGACCATGCACTTCAAATTATAGAAGGGGAAGCTGTTGTCAACCATCAGACAACTGAAGAATATCTTCGTGGAGTGCTTAAGAACGGCAAGAGTGAGATAAGCTCTGATTATCTTGACATTGACACCGATTACTATTTGAGCATATTCGGTCTTGAACCCGATGGTACTGTAACCACAGGGGTGACACGCAGTTTATTTCACACTCCAGTATTTACCCCGACTGAAAAATGCAAATATACAATTGAGGGGACAATTATTCAAAGCAATGCACTGACAATAAGCATTGAGCCTTCAAACAAGAACATCAAGTCTTATGTTTATATAATTGAAGAATCAGTGCTTGAGCAGCAATATGAAAATATCTATCAACTCATCAGGCTAATCTTGCTTTACAACAATGAAGATTACTGGAACAATCATGCCAACAATATATTCACTTCCAAGTATGTCAATACATTTTCTTATTTAAAGCCAGGAACGGCCTATGTCATTTTAGCATATGGAATCAACGAAAAAGGCGAACCAATCACAGAAATAACGACTGCAAGATTTTCAACTGCCGATGGATTGGACGAGTAGCATGACCATACTTTATGGAAGCCCCTCCGACAGGAGTTCCCAGCATGTCATAAAGTTTCTCTGCAGAAGCAAAAGACACACTGGATATCCCCAACGCATGTCCGAAATTCCTTGTACTGAAAAGTTTGTCTTCCCTGGCCACAAATAGATTGAACCGTATCTGCTGCCGGTTGCAGAGGAGCAGGGTCTTCACAATCTACACACCGAGCCTCTTCCGCACCGCGATTCATTCTTCCATGGAAACCGCCTCAACAAGCTCCCCATATGAGGCAACGGGGTCATCTGTAAATATCTTCCGGATGACAAGGCTACGGTCCACCACATAGACACGCGGGATGACATTCTTTGCGAAACGGTAATACAGCGATGCGTCATCCTGGGCGGAATACGGGATGGTCAGGCCATGGGCGGCCCAATATGATGAGACGGAGGCTCCATCCTCCGCACGGCTGATGCAGATGACATTCACATCTTTGCCATAGTCCCTGTAGAAATGCTGGAGCACAGGCAGTTCCTCACGGCAGTCACCGCATCCGGTATGGAAGAATGCAATGACGGACGGTTTCCCTGCGAGCATTTCATCTGTCAAGGTACTGCCGTCTGAAAGCGTTATAGCGAATTCCGGGACGCGGTCTCCCGGCTGAAGATCTGCAGCGTCTGACGGTATCCTGTCTATTATGCACGACGGCATCACAATTATTGAAGCTATCGCCAGAAGCATCGGCCGTATTTTTCTTGACATTTCCATAATCCAGCAATTTGTCTGACCATATAATTTAGCTTCTATCTCTTTGATAGACGGCATTGTGCCTTCAATCTTTTCGGGATAGAGTTTTTCAAGTTCATATTCGGATATTCCGATCAGAATGCAATCTTTCTTGTGGAAGATTTGCCTTTTCTGTTTCTATTCTCTAATTCGCCCTTCGGTCAAATTTACCGGCAAATATACAAAATAAGGAAAAATAGAATATATTTGCCGCCCGAAAACAGAAAACGGACTTGACATGAACATAGTAAAAGGCATTTTCATCATATTGCTCTTCCTTGTGCTGGGCAATATATGCTCGTGGCTCCTGGGCCATTTCATCCCCGGGAGCGTATGCGGGATGGTACTTCTGTTCATTGCCCTTGTCGCAAGGATCGTAAAGCCTGAAGACATCAGGACAGTGGCAGATTTCCTCACAAAGAACATGACAATATTCTTCATACCGGCATCAATAGGCATAATGGAGCAATGGGGCATCATCAGTGCAAACATCGTAGGATGGCTTGGCGTTATATTCATCTCGACAGTATGCGTCCTTGCCGTGACAGGCTGGACAGAGGACTGCTTCATAAGGTTCATTGACAGGCATAGGAGGGATAGGAAAAATGGTTAGGGAAATATTCACGAACGTCCCGATGATGCTTACATTGACCATCGGGTCATATCTCTTTGGAGTATGGGTCAAGAACAGGTCAGGGCTGTCGCTGCTTCACCCTTTCCTTATATGTATACCTGTGATTATCGCTGTCCTGAATGCACTTGACATCCCATGCTCATTCTATATGGAATCCAACAGGATGATAGAATTCCTGCTCGGCCCGAGCGTAGTTGCCCTCGGGCTTCTGCTCTATGACCACATTGAGACCATACGCAGGAATATGGCATCGATAATGGTATCCGTATCTGCAGGAAGCATCACGGGAATCGGAAGCGTCTATGCACTTTGCCGCCTGTTCGGGCTGAATGAAATATTCGTAAGGTCACTGGAGCCTAAATCCGTCACGACACCTATCGCAATGGACCTTAGTGCAATACTTGGCGGCAACGTCTCATTGACAGCAGTCTCAGTCGTACTCTGCGGATTCATCGGTGCCGTCTTCGGGCCAATTGTACTGAAAATCCTGCATGTCAAGACACCTGTCGCCAAAGGACTTGCAATGGGATGTGCGGCACATGGCCTCGGGACATCACGGGCAATAGAAAGCAGTGCAGTGGAAGGGGCTGTCAGCGGACTTGCCATCGCCCTGATGGGACTCATGACAGCGATACTTGTACCCATCTTCAATATGTTATTTCCGGTATAGGACTGTAAAACTGGTAAGGATTTCAGTAATTCTGATATGCCGTATCACGATATGCCATAGTATCTTTGCATCAGTAAAAATCTCTTTATGAAAAAATATATGATGATTGCGGCCACAATGACATTGGGCTGCATACTAAATGCACAGAACATGGAAAACATCCTTACACCACAGCAGCAGAGCCTATCTACCATCGCCTGCCTTGAGGCAAAGGGCGACATTGTGAAGTTAGAGACAGCCATTGGCAACGGATTCGACAATGGCCTTACAGTCAGCCAGATAAAGGAAGCACTGTCACATCTGTATGCATACACAGGATTCCCACGCAGCCTCAACGGGCTGAATGCCCTGCAGAGGGTAATTGCAGCACGGGAAGCAAAGGGCCAGGCCACTCCGGAAGGTGTGGATGCCTCCCCTGTCCCGGCAGGATTCGATGCACTTGCGTCAGGAACCGAAATCCAGACAAAGGTAAGCGGCAGGCCGTTTGACTATACATTTGCCCCTGCCACGGACTATTATCTGAAGGCACATCTGTTCGGAGACATATTCGCAAGGGACAACCTCTCATTCCAGGAGCGCGAACTGGTGACTGTCAGTGCGCTCAGCGCACTCAAAGGTGCAGAGCCGCAGCTGATGTCGCATATACGCGGAGCACAGAACATGGGACTTGGAGATAACGAGATAAAGTCTATTCCGCTCAACCTTGCCGCATCTGTCGGAGAATCTGAGGCATACAGGGCTGCCAGTGCAATTGCAGAGGTCTATGGCGAAAAGGTTTCAGACATCTACGGGGAGAGATTCAAGGGCAGGCCTGTCGAGAATATGGTTTTCCCTAAGGGAGAAGTAAATCCGTACGGAAAATATTTTACAGGAGAGAGCTATCTTGCGCCTTTGGCCGAAGGCCCCGGTGCACCGTCGAATGTCACATTCGAGCCAGGATGCAGGAACAACTGGCATATCCACCACAACTGTGTGCAGACATTGATCTGTGTAGGCGGCTTCGGATGGTACCAGGAATGGGGGCAGCCGGCACGCTGTCTCAAACCAGGAGATGTTGTCTGCATCCCTGAAGGTGTGAAGCATTGGCATGGAGCAGCTGCAGACAGCTGGTTCCAGCATATCGCATACAGTGTCCCTACCGGTCCTGAACCGTCAAATGAATGGCTTGAACCGGTAGACGGGGCACATTATGACTCACTCCATGCGGAAAATCAGCAGAATGCACCGGCCTTTTAGGATTACGGCTTGAAAATTGTATTGTGCCGGTCCCGCAGCACTGCTGCGACCATATATGGATTATAAAAACTTATATTATGCTAAAGACAGGACTGAAGAACAGTATAGACCAGGTTGTCACAGAAGAATTGACAGCCAGCCATATAGGCAGCGGGACGGTAAAGGTGTTCTCTACACCGATGATGATTGCGCTGATGGAAAGGACATGCAGGACATGTGTAAAGCCTTATCTTGAAGATGGACAGGAAACTGTAGGTACGCATGTAAATGTATCCCATATAAGCTCAACACCTGTAGGGATGACTGTACGTGCTGAATGTGAACTGATTGACATAGACCGCAGGAAATTGACTTTCAAGGTTGCCGCATATAACGAAAAGGGACTGATCGGCGAAGGGCTGCATGAAAGGTTCATCATTGACGTAGACCGTTTCCAGTCAAAGCTATAGACCAGCGCAAGACGCGAGCAGGCACTTCTGCCGATGAAGTGCAAAACACAAATAATTCATATACATCAATTTACGCAAGGGCGGGTGTTCCAAATTGAGCACCCGCCCTTATATAACACGCTAATATACAGCAGTTTATATTTTGCATCCCATGTTCCTTCCCAAAGACATAGCAAACACTGCGACTCAGCCACATGGGGCAATGATGCTACAGTCGCGAACGGCAAAGAATATCTATATCTCAATAGGAAAGGGCAGCCGGCTACACTTCATCCGGCGCATAGAGATACTGGTTCAGCGGAGAAGGATATTCGCAATAATCCTCCGGAACAAAGAAACGCTCCAGCTCAATTGCAGCATTCTCCAATGAATCTGATGTATGCACGATATTCTCCTGTCCGCTGAGGGAATAGTCCCCCCTGATTGTGCCTGGGGCTGCCTTGCGGGCATTTGTGGTACCGGCCATTTCACGCACGACCCTCACAGCCTCAACCCCCTCCCAGCAGCAGAGGATTACAGGGGCAGCCATCATGCCGTCAAGCAGCCAAGGGAAAAACGGCTTGTCCTTGAGGTGTGCATAATGCACTTCAAGGATTTCCGGGGTCAGCTGCTTCATCTTCATTGCGACCAGCCTAAGTCCACGTTTCTCAAAACGTGATATAACCTCACCGACCAGTCCGCGCTGAAGTGTACATGGCTTCAAAATTACTAATGTCCTTTCCATAAGATTGATTCTACTATGTGGTTTATAATAAAAGGGAACGGCTGCGGCATTGCAGCCATTCCCTATATAGGCAAACTATTTCACGAACTGCGCACGGAGAGCCTCGATCTTCGCATCTGCATCAGCACCATGTGCACCGAAATAGAACTTTATCTTAGGCTCTGTCCCTGAAGGGCGTACAGACACCACATCCCCGGCCTCATTGAAGAACTGCAGGACATTGGACTTAGGGAGCCCTGTCTCCTCCGGCTTGTTGTAGTCTATTACCTTGACCACAGGCGAGCCGGCAAGTTCCTTAGGAGGGTTGTTGCGCATATCAACCATGATTGCAGCTATCTCCTCCGCTCCGGATTTGCCTTTGCGCACAAGTGAGGTCAGGGATTCCCTATAATATCCGAACTCTGCATAGATATCCTGCATAAGCTGGTAAAGGGTCTTGCCCTGCTCTGCCGCCCATGCTGCGCACTCGGCTACCATTGCACATGCGATAGGGGCATCCTTGTCGCGTACAAACTGGCCGACATTGAATCCATAGCTTTCCTCGCCTCCGCAGATGAATTCGCCCTTGCCCTCATTGCGGCGTACTATGTCTGCAATATATTTGAATCCGGTGAGCACATTATATACCTTAACGCCGAACTTGTCTGCAATGGCACGGATAAGCTCTGTCGTCACGATTGTCTTGACAACATATTTGGTGCTGTCAAGCTTCCCAAGCTCAGCCCATCTTGTCAATATATAATAGGTAAGCATTGCACCTGTCTGGTTGCCGTTGAAGAGGACCATCTTGCCGTCATTGTCACGCACTGCTATTCCGACACGGTCTGCATCCGGGTCTGTTGCAAGGACAACGTCCGCGCCCTCCCTGTCAGCAACGGCAATCGCCATTTCAAGTGCTGAAGACTCTTCCGGGTTCGGTGACTTGACAGTAGGGAAATTCCCGTCATTGACATCCTGCTCAGGAACATGGAAAATGTTCTCGAAGCCAAGCCTTTTCAGGATTGCAGGAACGATATGGACTCCTGAGCCATGGAGAGGAGTATAGACAATCTTCAGGTCCTTGTGCTTTGCACATGCCTCTGGGGAAAGCATGAGCGTAAGGACATCGTTGAGATATGCCTCATCCATCTCTGCGCCCATCATCTCGATTCCGCCGCATTCATCCTTTGGCTCGAATTTCACCATTGAAGGATCTGAAATAGCATTCACCTCTGCTACGATATCCTTGTCGACAGGTGCGATAATCTGTGCCCCGTCGCTCCAGAATACCTTGTATCCGTTATATTCCTTAGGGTTGTGCGAAGCTGTAATCATGACTCCTGCAGTTGCCTTCTTGCTCCTTACGGCATAGCTCAGCTCAGGAATCGGGCGGAGATTGTCATAGAGATAGACATGGATTCCGTTGGCAGAAAGCACATCTGCAGCAATCTTTGCGAACTCCTTGCTGTTGTTGCGGCTGTCAAACGAGATGCAGACACTGTGCTCTCCAGGGACATTCTTCTTGATGTAGTTGGCAAGCCCCTGTGTCGCCATGCCGACTGTGTATTTGTTCATCCTGTTGGTTCCTACTCCCATCACTCCGCGCAGTCCTCCTGTTCCGAACTCAAGGTTGCGGTAGAATGCATCCTCCAATGCTGCAAGGTCGTTCATGAGTTCACGGACCTTGCACTTTGTTTCGTGGTCATAGTTGCCGTCAAGCCAGCTCTGGGCTACCTGTCTGAAATCTTTTTCCATATCAATAAATATATTTGTTTTAAACTAAAGTTCCTCCATATCAAGCCAATACTGATATCACTCTCCCGCTCCGGAGCCCTCCCCGCCCGGCACCTGGACAGATTCGGCACGACATAGGCATCAGCATTGTCATCCTGCTGCCCGCCATCGGGTACAAAGCAGCAGAGCGATACAAAATCTTTCAAATTTATAAAATATTATCTGAATACCATACATTTGATGACAGTTTGAGAATTTTGACATCCGTTTTGACAGTTATCCGGGATTTTTGCTAAATAAAATGCATATCTTTGCCATGTCTGGACTGCTGTCCGGCACATCAATGGAAATCAGATTATTGGGGACATCGGGAATGAATGGATTTGCAGAATTTATCCTAAAGCACGAAAATGATGACACGGACAGGCTTCTCCTGAACAGGGAGAAATATCCTGGCATCGACATGACACTTGCAGTCAACACGATACTTTCCAGGAGGAAGCTCAGGGGAAAGGTCCCGTCATTCTATGGAGAGCCATCGCTGATATATCCGCGCAGGCTTTCTGCTGAACAATGTTCGTCAGAGGAAAGCGCAAGATACAAGGCAGAGCTGATACGGAGCCTTTTCCCAGCAGAAGAGCCAGGAAATGCGCAAGAAGGGCCATGGAATGGAACAGGAATGCCAGGAAACGCAAGAATGGGCAGCAGACCGGATATAGCAGACCTGACAGGAGGACTGGGCGTCGACACATTTGCCTTTTCAGGAATTGCAGGGAAAGTGCTCTACAACGAGATGAATCCAGAACTCGCAGATGCCGCACGGCATAATTTCAAGGTGCTCGGTGCAGGCAACATAACCGTCAGCAACAGGATGGTTGTACCTGAACCGTCTGATGACCCGATGTCAGCGACACCCGGCCAGCTACTTGGAAGCTTCTCCCCAGATGTAATATTCCTTGACCCTGCACGGAGGGACGGTGAGGGCAAAAAGGTATTTCTGATAGAAGACTGCCAGCCGGATATCCTCACACTGAAAGAAGAGCTGCTCGGGCTGTCACGTTTTGTTGTCGTGAAGCTTTCACCTATGGCAGACATCGACATGGTGCTGAAAAGGCTCGGTCCGCAATGCAGGCTGCTGGAAGTTGTATCCGTCAAAGGTGAATGCAAGGAGCTTATGGTTGTCCTTGACAGGGAGCACCATGGAGAATGCACAATCACAGCCAATTGCAACGGGACACGTTTCAGCTTCACCCGAAGCAAAGAGGCTGCCGCCGGAGGCAGATATGCAGGGAGAGACACCATGCTGACATTGGCAGGAAATCCCCAAAAAGGACCTTGTCATCAAGGAATGGGACCCAAGGACGGCATCACAGACAAGCCACAAACCGGGCTGCAGGCCGGTCAGCTGCTCCTTGAACCGGACAAGGCACTGATGAAAGCTGCACCTTTCAAGCTGCTTTGCCAAAGGTTCGGGCTTGTGCAGATGGACAGTTCCACCCATTATTTCATTGCATCCGCCACTGCCTGGGAATCCATGGTCTCCTGCGGCACATCAGACAGTACATCGGAGAGCAGCGCATTGGACAGGCCATCCTTTTGTATCCCGGCAGATATGCAAAAGAATGAATTGCAGGGGCTGTTCAAGTCATTCCGTATCCTCAGGGCAGCACCGCTTGACAAGCGTTCAATAAAGGAATTTGCCAAGGAGTTTCCCCAGGCAGAAGTGACCGCCAGAAACATCCCTATGACAAGCGAAGTGCTGCGCAGGAAACTTGGGGTCGGGTCCTCTGACGAATATCACATTTTCGGCCTGAAGGCAGCGTCACAGAACTGGCTCATAGCCTGCAGAAGGGTATGAACTCCAGATAAAATCCGCATTGAATATCCTAACGTTTCAGATAGCGCAGCCAGAATTCACGGTTGGCATCCCTGAAATGCTCTCCCTGATATCCCCTGTAGCCATGCATGCCGTCAGGATATATCATGAAGTCGAATTTCTTGCCTTCCCTGTGAAGGACATCTATCAGCTGCAGCGTATTCTGGAAATGCACATTGTCATCACCTGTCCCATGCGTAATCTTCAGCATGACAGGTTCAACGGCACATCCACAGCTGCTGTCACCTGTCCCCTCGCCATCACAGCAGACCGAGCCAGCTGAAGCAGAATAAGTTACAGGATATCCGGATACATATTCCAAGGCACATGCGGCCTTGTAGCCCTCAGGATTTGACTGCGGTGTCTCCATGAAACGTTCTGTATAATGCGAATCATAGAGTGCCCAGTCATAGACACCGCCTCCGGCAATACCGTAATGGTAGCTTTCCGGAGCCCGGAACAGGAGCATGGAAGTCATTGTCCCTCCGAAGGAAAAGCCCTCGACACCTATTTTCTCTCCGTCAACATACGGCAGCGACTTCAGCCATCCAGCCCATGAGATAAAGTCACGCACAGGCCACTCTGTGAGGTTGCGGTAGACCATGTCGGTACCTGCACGGCCGTTATGTCCTGCGGCACGGCAGTCCGCAACTACCTGGATAATGCCGTTTTCAGACCACCACTGGTTACTTTCATTCGGCGTCATCCACCTGTCATGCACCAGAGGAGTGTTCGGACCGCCATAGATGTCAACATGCACAGGATATTTCCTAGAGGCATCGAAATCTGCAGGATATGTAATCTGGGCATACAGTTCGAAGCCGTCATCTGTCTTCATTGTAACTATCTGCGGAAGAGCGTATGAAGAAGGATTGAACTGTCCCCCTGCCATATCCGCTGCCACAGTCATCCATCTTGAGGACTCCATGCTCCCTGCCCGGCTTCCGGAAACCGATGGTGCAGACGAACCGTAATTCTGTCTTGCAGTTTCACTTACAATGACTTTTGTTGGAGTCTGTCCATTTGAGACAGCTGCTGCAAAATATTTCCCGTCCGGTGAGAACTTTACACCCTGCACATAATATACAGGGTCAGTAAGGGCGGTCACAATCCCTTTCCGGTCAACCTTATACAGGGCAGGACGCACCTGGGAGTCACGTTTTGCCGTAAAATAGACATCGCCTTTCTTCCCGTCCACACGGACAATGGATATCCCCCAGTTAGTACCGTCTGTAAGTCTGCGCACACCGGAGCCGTCGTATGGCAGGAAATATATCTGTTCCCATCCTGTCTCAAAGCTGCGGGCCATATACAGGCCATCATCCGTAAATACCACACCGTCAATCCAGTCCAGCCATGTCTTGTAATCCTCATGGTAGACATGCCTTTTTGAGCCGTCCGCAGCGGAGACTGCATACAGGTCAAGGGTATTCTGGATACGCGGCATACGGGCAATAAAGAATTCCCTGCTGTCCGCACTCCAGAACGGAATCCCGAAATACTGGTCCTCATTCTCATCAAAATCAGCCCATGTTATCGTCCCCTTTGTCATGGCATCTGCACATCCCGGGACAGGCTGGACCCCGTCAAGGTCTATGATGCCTATCCTTACAGCAGGATTGGTCTCCCCTGCCTTCGGATAACGTGTATTGTTAAGGCTTCCATCCTGTCCGAACGGAGAATATATGGGAAACAAAGGCACCATAGTATTGTCGAACCTGTAGAATCCTATCTTTTTTCCGTCCGGCGACCACCAGAAGGCACGGTATCTTGACGGACGTCCGAGAATTTCCTCATAGTAGACCCACGAGGCATATCCGTTCATTATCAGGTCTGTACCGTCAAATGTAAGACGGGTCTCATTTTCTGTGGCAATGTCGATGACATAAAGGTCATTGTCCCTTGTAAATGCGATCTTCGTCGAATCCGGTGAATATGTCATGTTCACCGCCCACTCCGGGTTCACCGGGAAGTCAGCATATTTCGCAGGGGCAGATACCCCTGTGCGAGTCTTCCTGCGTGAAGCATCGAAGACAAACGCAGTGCTGTCGCAATATGTCCCGTCATAGCTGAAAATGACATCCCTGGAATTCAGCCATTTCCAGGCCACCGGCACCTTGTTGAAACCTGTATCCCCGTCAGATGCCGCATTGGCGGAGATGAGAGAAACCGCTGCTGCAGCCATAGTACAAAACAATTTTCCGTATTTCATAACAAAACCTTTTTATTCAAAATACCTGTCTTTGAAATTCACAAAATACACCTTTTCAACTCCACGCGTGATGGCAGTATAGAGCCATTTCAGGTCATCAGCCGCAAGTTCCTCCTGCCAGAGCGGATTGTCGATGAAGACGCATTTCCACTGTCCGCCCTGAGACTTGTGCCCGGTGATGGCATTGGCATATTTCAGCTGCAGGGCATTGTAGTAATGGTCCTCACGCACAGCCTCATAGCGTTTCTTCTTCGATGTGATATGCGAATAATCCTCATTTACACCTTGATAGAGTGCATTCTGCTGTTCGTAGGTCAACGATGCACTCTCTGATTCAAGGGTATCGAGAATGACCTTCGCAACAATCTCCTGGTCATCATAGTCAGGAAATGCTATGCGCGCCTCTGCAAAATGAAGCCCGTAGCGGTCCTCATATCCGGAAATCCTTATAAGCTTTGCGATGTCACCATTGGCGATATAGTCCATTCCATCAAGTTTCCCGACAAACTGGTAGCAGTTCTTCACTATCATCAGCTTGTCATCCCTCACAAGCCGGTCCTCCTTGAACTGCACGGCGGAACGTATTCCCGCATTGTATTTGTTTGCACGTCTGTTGGAACGGCACAGGACAATTGTCTCGTCCTCCCCATAGCGTGAATATGCATCAGAAATCTTCTCAATCAGGTCTCCCCCGTCTATCCTCTCCACATCATCGAAACCTTCTGTCCTGAATTTCAGCTCAATCTCCCCTGCCAGGAAATCAAGTCCCTCCCCGGAAGTCCCCGGCTCTTCACAGCCCTCTATCATGTTCCTCAGAAGGGTCGCATTATACAGGATTCCCGACTCTTTCTGCTGGCGGACTACAGTAACAAGGTCAACATAGACGACACCGCCTGCCATCGCCATATAGTCACGTGACAATGCCGGGCTGCAGTCAAGGCCTACCGGAGGCAGCTGGGCAGAGTCGCCTATAAGTATCAGACGGCAGTCAATCCCTGAACGGACAAACCTTATCAGGTCCTCCAGAAGATTGCCGGAGCCGAAAAGCGAGGTGGACTGCTGGCCGGCATCGATTCCTATCAGCGACACCTCATCCACAATGAAAAGGGCATCCCTTGCCTTGTTCGGCCCGAGGGAGAACTCCCCGAAACCGTCTCCGCTGACAGCCTTCTGCCTGTATATATGCTTGTGTATAGTATAGGCCTGACCTCCTGCATATCCTGAAAGCACCTTTGCTGCACGTCCAGTTGGTGCAAGAAGGATACATGGAGTCCTGTATTCACGCAATGTATTGATTACAGCCGCAATGGCCGTTGTCTTTCCTGTTCCGGCATAGCCATTGACAACCATTATGTCTGAATCATCGCCACAAATGAAGTCTGCCACAGAATGCAGCAGGGAATCCTGGCATGGCGTAGGCTCATATTTCAGGCGGGACACGAAGCCGCTGTACAAGAACTCACTCCTTCCCATGGCTATTTCTCCCTCCTGAACATCAGTACAAACATCATGAACACCGGATATATCTCAAGACGTCCGAGAATCATCCCGAGGGTATATATAAACTTGGCAGCTGCAGGCTGTGAAGCGTATGTCCCCAACGCGCCCAGATTCCCAAGGCCTGGACCGACATTGCCCATCGAGGACACAGCACCTGAAATGGCATCCATGACATCAACTCCGCAGAGCATCAGCAGGAATATGCCTATAACTATGATTGTACAGTAAAGCACAATGTAGAGAAGTATAGGCAGGGCTTCGCTGTCACCTATATAATGTCCGCCGACCTTGACCTTTGACACCGCCGTAGGATGCAGAGATGAACGCATCTGGCGTACAAGGGTCTTGAAGGCGATATATATCCTGTCTGCCTTAAGTCCTCCCGAGGTGGATCCGGAACAGCCGCACTGCAGGGAGGCAAAAAGCAGGACAATCCCTGCCATGAACGGCCATCGGGAATTATCCGACATTCCGAATCCCGTGGTAGTCAAGTAGCTGCAGACCTGGAAGAAGGAATCCACGGCTGCACGGCCCCAGCTGTCGTATCCGCCACGTACCTTAAGGGAAAGCATGATGAGGAATGACATCACAATGAGAGACCCGAAATAATACTTCACGACAGGATTCTTTGCCACAGGACGCCATGACCTTGTAACTACAGTCGTGAATATAAGGCCATAGTGCAGAGAGGAGAGCAGCATGAAGAATGTTATTATGATATTTATGGTCATCGAGCCGTAATACGACACCGACATGTTCCTTGTGCTGAATCCGCCTGTCGACACGACACTGAATGCATGGTTCACGGCATCGAAAGGCGACATTCCGGCAAGCATCAGGCTTACAGCAGACAGGAGGAAGATTCCTATATAGACGGAAACAATCACATATACCGTCCTTGTAGAACGGTAGCGATATCCTTCACGGGAGAGTGATGACAGCTCTATATTCGTCAGTCTCAAGCGGAAAGGACTTGCAGACGGAAGTACAAGCAGCATAAAGACCACAACTCCCAGACCGCCGATAAAATGTGTGGAAGATCTCCAGAACATCAGTCCCTTAGGAAGCCCCTCGACATTGTCAAGGATAGTTGAGCCTGTAGTTGTAAAGCCCGACACGCTCTCAAACCAGGCATTCACCAATGAGAACTCCCCTCCCCACAGGACATACGGCAACATTCCGAAAATGAACGAAAACATCCATGACAGGACAACGATAAGAAAGCCGTCCTTTATGGAAATCGATGAAGAATGGCGTACGAATATAAACGGGAATGCACCGAATATGAACGTGATGATAAAGCTTATGGACAATGGCCCGAATGACGAATCCATGCCGTTCAATATGGACACAAGCATGGACAGGAACATGAAGAGGGCACTTACCAGCAATGCCCTTCCTACATTCAATGATATGACCTTAAGGTTCATCCGCTATTCCTCCACCGATGTTCCCGCGACCCTCTCACGGAGAATCTTGTTGCGCCTCTTCAGCTCGACATTTTCATCCACCACATCCGCAATCTCCGCATTCAGCGCAGAGAGTTCGTCCTTGCCGTCAAATGTGCAGTTGTACCGTACCCCGGTCAGCCCATAGTTCTTGAGGGCTGTAAGCATCCTGTACAGGGGATCTGCATAATATACAGTAATAAAGAAATACAGCAGCAGGACAAGTATCAGCCCAGCCCCTACAGACACTACCCCAGGGATTATGCTCCTGTAGAAGCTGTCCTGGAATGTCAGGGAATTCTCCTGCAGGTCATTGTATGCCACATTGGTAAGCTTCTCAATATCTGACCTGAGACGGTTGTAGCTTGGTTGCAGCCTCCCGAAATACCAGTCCCTCGAATCAATGAAATCAGAAAGCATGACCTTTTCAAGTTCCATGGAAGTAAGCATATAGGCAGTAAAGGAATACAGTACGGAATCAGCCATAGGTGTAACTTCCTTGGAGTTTCCCAATGACATCCTGAGGCTGTCACACTGGTCAAAGAACGCCTGCCGGTCAAAGTCCGGGAGCCGTCCGGAGGCCTCGTCCCCAATGGCAGCAAGAATCTTGAGGTTATATTCATCACTTCCGGAAGCGAGCTTCTGGGCCACTTCGATACTCTTGATATTGGCTGCAACAAGGTCAGCCACATAGTTGCTCATCCTCCTGTATTCAAGGACGGATATTATACTGGACAAGAGAAGCATGGCAGCAATGGAGCCAAGCCCGAGGGTCAGCTTTGTCTTGATTGACAGCTTCCTTGCGCGATATCTTTTCTGAAATTTCCTTAGCATCCTATTCCAACTATAGTTTAGCAGGCGCAAATGTACAATATAAATCCGTGAGATAAAATATATTTGTCGTTCATAAGAATTATCAATATTTTTATGGGCATTTTTGAATAAGTCTCCCGCCTATTGCAGGAATCTGCCGATTGCATAGCCATCCAGGTCCATGCAGAGAAAGAGCGACTGGCGATGCAGGGCGGAAACAGCAGAAACGGACAGGCAGAGTGCTGGCGAAAGCCTGCTTTACCATGCGAGGCAAAAGCTATTGCAGATAAAATTAAAACAACCATAGCAATGAAAGGAATACATCTAATCGCAGCAGCAGTGACAATCATTGTATGTGCAGCGGAAATGGACGCCCAGAACCATGACTGGGCAAAATTCGGAAGGTATGCAAAGGCCAACGCAGAAGTACAGGTCACCCCAAAAGCCGTATTCATGGGGGATTCCATTACGGACAACTGGGACGACAGGGATGGCAGCTTCTTCACTGACAATAATTTCGCATGCCGCGGAATATCAGGGCAGACAACCTCGGAAATGCTTGTGAGATTCCGCCCCGATGTAATAGAGCTGCACCCGAAATATGTTGTGATCATGGCCGGGACAAACGACCTTGCCCTGAACAACGGCTACATAGAGATGAAAAACATCCTCGGAAACATCATCTCAATGTGCGAACTTGCCAAGGCAAACAAAATCAAGCCAATCCTGTGTTCGGTCCTTCCAAGCACCTCTTTCGGCTGGAGACCGGCAGTAGGCAATCCGTCAGAAAAGATAATTGAGCTGAATGCCATGATCAGGGAATATGCAAAATCAGCAAAGATTCCATACGTAGACTATCACTCCGCCCTGAAGGACAGCAGCAACGGCCTGCCGAAGGAATACGCTCCGGACAACGTCCATCCGAACAAGGATGCCTACAGGATTATGGAAGGCATCGTGCTGAAATATCTATAACAGAGAGGCAAAGGCAGGAAGCCGCGTGAGTGGACCGGATGTGATCATAGCACCGGTGCCGGCAATTCATCTGAGCAGGCCTACGTCTGAGCAGGCTTACGGCAATGCATGAATTGCGGGTGCCGGTGTATCTATGTCAGGTTGGTCTCAAAAGGTTCCGGCATGCAACATATGATGCGAGATGTTCATCATCGGTGCAGGTTGGTCGTAATTAGTGCCAACCTGCGCCACTGATATGTGATATATGAGCTGAGAGGCACTTTGACGTAGCAGGTTGGCGCAACATGGCCAAGATGCACAGTACACCAGCAGATTTTTATGCAGGAGCATTGAGCTTACTGACTTGAAAATGACATGACCAGAGTTGGACCAATACACCACGGGAGGTATTCTAGCGTGCGCAGGTTGGTGATAACCAGTGCCAACCTGCACTGCTGATATATGAGCTGAGAGGCACTTTGACGTAGCAGGTTGGTCGCAATCTGTACCAACCTGGGACAGAGATCCGAAATCATCCCACACAAGAAGATTTCATCAACAAAACAGCAGCCATAGCATACCAGGCAGTGACAAGGCTGACATACTGAATCAACGGCACAAATAACAGCAACGCACATAACAATATACGCCACAGCCGGAAAAGAAAGGCATATTAATAAATAAAATTTCCAATACATCCGGAAAATAAATAAAATTTTACAAAATATGTATACAATTAATAAAAGATATTACTTTTGCAAACGTCTGACCACAAGACACAAGGACTAAAAAATCAATACTGCAAATGACAAAGAGCAATTCAAGATATGCAATGTTCCTTGCAGCAGTCGCTGCAATCGGAGGGATACTTTTCGGATATGACACAGCTGTGATATCCGGCACCATAGGAAGCGTCGCCAGACAGTTCGGGCTTGACACGATGCAACAGGGCTGGTACGTAGGGTGCGCACTCATCGGTTCCATAATCGGTGTTGCGGCAGCAGGCACACTGAGCGATGCAATCGGGAGGAAAAAGACTATGCTTATCTCTGCATCCCTGTTCAGCATTTCAGCAATAGGATGTGCTGTATGCAGCGGATTCACACAACTTGTAGCCTACAGGATCATCGGAGGAATAGGCATCGGGATTGTCTCGATTGTTTCACCGATATACATTTCAGAAGTATCTCCTGCAGAAAGGAGAGGTATGATGGTTTCACTCTACCAGCTCGCAATCACAGTCGGATTCCTCGTCGCCTACCTCGTCAATTTCTGGATACTGGACGCGGCCCAGGGTACATCATACACATCTGCCACCGCCAGGCTTCTCCTGTCCGACGAGATGTGGAGAGGAATGCTCGGCTCCGAGACATTCCCTGCACTGCTGTTCTTCTTCACAATATTCTTCATCCCGGAAAGTCCAAGATGGCTGACTGTAAAGGGAGACTGTGGCAGTGCTGCTGCAACACTCATGAGAATCTACAATGACAGTACAGAGGTGGAGGCTCAGATGGAGAGCACCAAGGCATCCATTGCCGGTGAGACCCGCTCTGAATGGTCAGCATTGCTGAAGCCAGGTATAATGAAGGCAGTCATCATCGGTTCTGCAATCGCAATTCTCGGACAGTTCATGGGTGTGAATGCAGTACTTTATTATGGGCCGGAAATATTCTCGCAGGCAGGACTTTCAAGCGGAGACTCCATGTTCTCACAGGTCCTGGTCGGCACCGTAAATATGCTCACAACCGTCATTGCGGTTTTCATCATCGACCGTGTAGGCAGGAAGAAGCTGATTTACTGGGGAGTATCCGGAATGATAATATCTCTCGTCATGATAGGGCTGTATTTTGCCTTTGGCCAGTCATGGGGGCTCGGGAACGGCTTCCTGCTTGCATTCTTCCTTTTCTATGTATTCTGCTGCGCCATATCGATCAGTGCAGTCGTGTTCGTCCTGCTTTCAGAAATGTACCCGAACAATGTCAGGGGAAGGGCGATGTCGATTGCGGGCCTGTCACTGTGGGCAGGCACCTACCTTATCGGGCAGCTGACTCCATGGTTCCTTGAAAACCTGACACCTGCAGGCACATTCTTCATGTTTGCGATAATGTGCATCCCATATATCCTGATTATCTGGAAAGCCGTTCCGGAGACTACAGGCAAGACTCTGGAGGAGATAGAGGCATATTGGGAACGAAGACAGCAGTGCATATAAAGAGCGGTCTCCGGAAAGATTAACCTTTCCGGAGACCGTCACTTATTCCTGAAGTTCCATATCAGAACTTGAAAGAGTCCTTCAATGCAGTTGTCTTGTTGAAGACGAAATGCTCCGGTGTGCTGTCCGGATCCTTGAAGAAATATCCCACACGCTCGAACTGCACTGCGATTCCGCTGTTGTCCTCAAGGAGGGCCGGCTCTGCATATCCTTTGCCGATGACAAGCGAATCCGGATTAAGGTAAGACTTGTAGTCCTGTCCCTCAGGTATATCACCCATCTTAGGTTCAGTAAAGAGCTTGTCATAGAGACGGCATTCGATTTCCTTTGCATGCTCAGTTGACACCCAATGGATTGTCCCCTTTACAGAACGCCACTCCCCTGCTCCCGGCTTCGAAGCTGGGTCATAGGTACATTTGATTTCAACGACATTGCCATCTGCATCCTTCACCACCTCCTCGCACTTGATGATGTAGGTATATTTCAGACGTACCTCACCATCCGGTTTGAGACGGAAATATTTCTTAGGCGGCTCCTCCATGAAGTCATTTCTCTCGATATAGACTTCACCTGTGAAAGGCACCTTGCGTGACGGTCCCTCCGGATCAGCAGGATTAAGCGGTGCATCAAACCACTCCACCTTGCCTTTCTCCCAGTTGGTTATAGTAACCTTGACAGGGTCCTGCACTACCATATAGCGGTTTGAACGTTCATTCAGGTCCTGACGGACGCACCATTCCATAAGCTGCAGGTCAATCAGCTGCTCCCTCTTGGCAACACCCACCTTCTCGGCAAACATCCTGATTGCCTCAGGAGTATATCCACGGCGGCGTATTCCACAGATGGTCGGCATACGTGGATCATCCCATCCGCTTACGAAATTGTTCTTCACAAGCTCAAGGAGCTTTCTCTTGCTCATCACTGTATATGTAAGGTTGAGCCTTGCAAACTCATACTGGTGCGAAGGGAAGATTCCAAGCTGCTCAATAAACCAGTCATACAGAGGCCTGTGCACATCAAATTCAAGTGTACAGATTGAGTGCGTAATGTTTTCTATTGAGTCGCACTGGCCGTGGGTATAGTCATACATCGGGTAGATGCACCATTTGTCACCTGTACGGTGATGATGTGCATGGATAATGCGGTACATGATCGGGTCACGGAACATCATATTAGGATGCGCCATGTCAATCTTGGCACGGAGCACCTTCTCACCGTCAGCATATTTGCCTGCCCTCATGTCACGGAAGATCTGAAGGTTCTCCTCGACGCTGCGATTGCGGTACGGACTCTCCTTTCCGGGAGTCTGCACTGTCCCCCTTCCTTCGCGGATCTCCTCCTGTGTCTGGTCATCGACATACGCGAGGCCTTTCCTTATAAGCTCCTCCGCCCATTCATAGAGCTGCTCGAAATAGTCTGAGGCGTATTTCTCGTCTGCCCACTGGAAGCCGAGCCAGTTGATGTCCTCCTTGATTGAGTCGACATATTCGGTGTCTTCCTTCACAGGGTTTGTATCATCGAAGCGGAGGTTGGTCTTTCCTCCATATTTCTGGGCGAGACCGAAATTCAGGCAGATGCTCTTGGCGTGCCCGATATGCAGGTAGCCGTTAGGCTCCGGCGGGAAACGCGTCATTATGCTACTGTACTTGCCTGAGGCTAAATCAGCCTCGATAATCTCCTCAAGGAAATTGAGGTTCCTGGTCTCGTTGACCTCTTTGTTCAGTTCTTCCATAATCTGTGAAGTATTCAGAAGCTGTCCAAATAAAATTCAGACGACTTCTATAAACTGTTCTAAATTTTATTGATAGTATATTCTTGTTTCCAAAACAACTTGCAAATATAGGAAACTGTTTTGATTTATATACCACTTTTCACAACTTTACTTACGGCAGGAATGGCAACCCTTTTATCATATATAACGTCAATTCGGCGAAATCGTTTAAATATAATTAATTGTATATTAGTAAAATAGCAAACGTTTTTGTATATTTGAATAAGCAGACACATCAAAACTACAAAAACAATCGCTATGATGATCATCGATGACAAAATTACTGAAATTTTCTGTATGGCAGATGACTTTTGCAGAATATAC
>JAMPAT010000016.1:64500-84517 GCA_023667095.1 Bacteroidales bacterium | reverse complement strand
GCGGAATCTCGATTGTCGGAAGACCGTTGAAATAGCTTACAGGGACACGTTCGTACTTGACGAAGTCAGTTGCCGAAGGTGAAGCGACATTCATGTTCACCTGGCCGAGGCAGTGCAGGCAGCTTAATGCTGTAAGGACTGCGGGAAGAAAAAGTTTCTTACACATAGCCTCTAAAATCATTTGATGTTGATAAAAAGTCATAGCCGCACGGACACTTCTTTCGAGGTCAGTACGGCTATGAATATAAATCTGTGGTGCCGGGAACATGCTTCCCGTATCACTGGGGCGCATATTGGCAAAAGGTCTGCCAGAGAGAGGCTATTTAGACAGTATTTTTTAATCCGGCGGGGATTTTCACAGCTGCAGCAGGCATCGTCCCTGCCAGGTATTACGTTCTTCAAGCCTTCTCTCAAGCAGGTGCAGAAGCTCGGCGTTGCGTATAAGCCCCCAAGGGGTCTCATTGACGAATCTTGGCGGGACCTCTCCGGCAAACCTCTCTATGAACAGGTCAGGGCGCAGACGTTCCAGCATATCGACAAAGAAATCTATATATCCGTCAAGGGTGAACCGTTCGAAATCCTGGGGCCTGGAAGCATATTCCCGCTCCATTGCAGTCCCCTTGACGATCTGGAGCTGGTGGAACTTGGCGGAAAGTATAGGCAGCTCGTTTATCATCAGGCATTCCTCCAGCATCATCCCGCGGCTCTCGCCAGGCAGTCCGAGGATAAAATGCGCCCCCATGTCAATCCCGCGCTCTGCAGTCATCTGCACTGCATTACGCACTGTGGCGAAGTCATGTCCCCTGTTGATACGGGCCAATGTACTGTCGTAGCATGACTCAATTCCGTACTCTAAAATCACGACTGGCCTTGTCCTGACTGTACCTGAGATATCACGTGACCATCCTCCAAGGACGTCTCCTGATGCCAGTGATGCAAGATAGTCAAGCTTCCAGGCGTCAACACAGTCCGGGCGCGTCCCGATTACGATTCCGACAATGGAAGGATGCGACAGGGCTTCCCCATACAATGCCTTCAGACGGTCAAGAGGTGCGTATGTGTTCGAATATGACTGGAAATATGCAAGATAATGGGCGGCATTGCGGTAGCGGACCCTATGGAATTCTATACCTTCGTCTATCTGGCCATGGATAGGTTTGCCTGCCGTGCTGTAGTTGGGATGAAATGCGGCATTGTCGCAATATGTGCAGCCTCCGCGCCCGACACGTCCGTCGCGGTTTGGACATGTGAACCCGGCGTCTATCACAATCTTCTGCAGACGTTCACCATATCTTTTCCTGAAATAGCCTACAAATGAATTATATCGCCTTCCGTCTGAAAATTCCATTGTCACTTCACTAAAATTTATATCTCCCTAAAGCAGACATTCCATGTCTCCCAATATGGCTATTACGCAAGTGCTGAGCTGCTTCTTTGTGTAAATCATGCAGACAGCAATACCGGATTGCCCCAAAAACAGGAATCAGTATTGCTTTGCAAGGCGCGAATTTACTAAATTTGCAGGATTATCATAATTCCTGCTGACTAATTCCATAAGATTTTACAATGAAAAAATCCAATTATACAATAAAGATTTTCCTGGCCGCGGCAGCAATTGCATATTCTGCCATTGCTGCCGCACAGCAGCCGCTCCCCGAATCCATGATACAGAATGATGGAGACATCCATGGCAAAAGGTATGCTGTCGTCAACCTGTCTGTCAATTTCCTGCGCGAGGCCCCGGACTACACAGCAGAACTGGGGACACAGGCACTCATGGGGACAACAGTAGAAATCATTGGAGAGAATGGATACTGGAGACAGGTTGTAACGCCGGAGCCATACACGGCATGGTGCACTGACCTCGGTCTTGTAGAGATGTCTCCGGAGAAGATCCGGGAATATATCGAGTCGCCTAAATATATATGCACAGCATGGCATAGCACTGTATATCCGGAACCGTCTGACAGCCATGGGAAGATATGCGACATTGTAGAGGGCGACCTGCTGCGCATTGGAGGCAGGAATGTAAAAGGGTTTTCAACTGTACTCCTGCCGGACGGGACAAAGGGATATGTCAGGAAAAGAGACGTCGTAGTCTATTCGCAGTGGACAGCCTCGCGGCATGCAGGCCCTGAAGACATAATTGATGAGGCATATAAATTCATAGGTGTGCCATATCTCTGGGGAGGGGCATCTCCAAACGGAGTTGACTGCAGCGGATTTGTCCGCCACGTGTTCATGATGAACAGCACAGGCCTGCCGAGGAATGCCTCACAGCAGGCAAGGGAAGGCAGCCCTGTGGAAGTGGAATGGCGTACCGGCAATGCAGGCAAGTCGCCTGTCACAGAACATTTCAGAAAGGGGGACCTGCTGTTCTTCGGCAGGGTCCGGGAAGACGGCACGCACGGGATTACGCACGTAGGCATCTATATCGGCGGAGGAAGATTCATACATTCCTCACAATATGTCAGGATAAGTTCACTTGACCCTGAGGCTGAAGACTATTATGAAAATACTCCAAGGCTGCTTGAATGCAGGAGGATACTGAAATAGGCGCGGACACTTTTCCATGGCCTTGCCATAGGATTACAGAAAACAATTAACATACACATATTTATGAAACGGACTTCAATCATCATGGCAATGCTTGCTGCATGTATATCTGTGGCGGCACAGAAGCCGAACTACGAGCTTGCGGAAAGGTTTTCGCAGAACAGGATCTCGCAGATGGTATTCTCGACAAATGTCTCTCCGAACTGGTTCAGGGACAGCGACAGGTTCTGGTACAAGTGGCAGACTCCGGAAGGGACACAATATTATATTGTAGATCCGGCAACCGGAAAGAAGCAGGAAATCTTCGACATGGAGAAGCTTGCGATGGAAATTACCGGCATTGTACGTGACCCGTTTGAGGCAAGGCATCTGCCTATGGAAAACCTCAGGCTTGTGGATGACAAGGTTTTCACATTTGACATCCGCAGCACAGTGGAGGAAAAGGACAGCACTCTGCAGAAGGAGGACGGGAACAAGAAGATATTCCATTTCGAATATGACCTTGCTTCAAGGAAACTTAAGGCTTGCCCCAAAAAGGAAAAGATATATCCATCCTGGGCAAATGTATCCCCTGACGGGCTGTATGGCGTATATATGAAGAATGACAACCTGTTCTATATGGACTCGACCAGCCTTAGAAAGGCTGCAAAGGACGAAAAGGACAGCACTATCATAGAGCACAGGCTCACAACTGATGGAATCAAGGGATTCGGATACGGTTCAGACAGCTATATGGGCAACACAGAGACCGATACCACCAAGCGCAAATTTGTACGCGAGCTAGTATGGTCTCCTGATTCAAGACATTTTGCTACAATGAGATATGACATGCGCGGGCTCAAGGAGCTATGGGTAATCAATTCACTCAGCAACCCGCGCCCGACTCTCGAGACCTATAAATATCAGATGCCAGGGGAACCAGCACCGAAAGAAAGCCTGTATATATTCGACATCGCATCCCAAAATAGCCGGACGGTAAAAATAAATGCATTCAAGGACCAGGCGACAGAACTGTCCTATGCAGAATATTCGCAGAAAGACGCATACAAGGATTTCTGGGGCTACAAATGGCTTGGAGACGAGAATGGTTTCTATATTGTGCGCCAGAGCCGTGACCTCAAAAGGATGGATATCTGCAGGATTGACATGGACAGCGACTCTACCCGCACCATAATCTCAGAAAGGATGAACACATACGTGGAAAACAGGCCGCTCAAGCTCATACGTGGCGGAAAGCAGATAATCCACTGGTCTGAAAGGAACGGATGGGCCAACCTGTATCTGTATGACAATGAAGGAAATCTTGTCAGACCACTTGTGGAGGGAGCATTCCATGTGGAGGAGATTCTCGGGGTCAATGAGAAAGATGGCTATGTGCTGTTCAGCGCATGCGGCTACAACAAGGATGAGAATCCTTACCAGATGCACACTTTCCGTGCCGGCCTTGACGGGACAGGCATCAGGCAGCTTGACATGGAAGACATGGATGTAAATGCCGATACTCCGGACGATGCAAGATATGTTGTATGCAACTATTCAAGGGTTGATGCTGCACCTGCCTCATGCCTTGTCAATGCAGTAACCGGGAAGATGGTATGCGAACTTGAGAAGGCAGACCTCTCAAAACTCTTTGAAGCAGGATATAAATTCCCGGAAAGGTTCACGGTCAAGGCTGCAGACGGAATCACAGACCTGTATGGAGCAATCTACAAACCGTTTGACTTTGATTCGACAAAGACCTATCCGATAATAGAATATGTATATCCTGGGCCGCAGGTGGAAGCCAACAACATCTCATGGAGCAGGGGCATGACGCGCACAGACAGGCTTGCACAGCTCGGGTTCATCGTGATTACAGTCGGCAACCGTGGAGGACATCCGAACCGCTCGAAATGGTATCACAACTATGGCTACGGCAATCTCCGCGACTATGGCCTTGAAGACCAGAAGACTGCTGTCCAGAGGCTTGCAGCAAAATATCCTTGGATAGACGGGACAAGGGTCGGGATACATGGGCATTCCGGCGGAGGATTCATGTCGACAGCTGCGATTCTTCAATACCCTGATTTTTATTCAGTTGCAGTATCCTGTGCAGGCAACCATGACAACCGTATCTACAACAGGTGGTGGAGCGAGCAGCACCATGGCATCCTCGAAAAGGTTACAGAAAAGGGAGACACCACATTTGTCTACCAGATCGACACAAATCCGGAAATCGCAGGCAGACTGAAAGGGCATCTGCTCCTTGTCCACGGTGACATTGACAACAATGTGCATCCTGCCAATACAATAAGGGTCGTAAATGCCCTGATACGTGCCAACAAACGTTTCGACATGCTGCTTCTGCCAGGTCAGAGGCATGGCTTCGGGGACATGAACGAGTATTTCTTCTGGAGAATGGCTGACTATTTCTGTGAGCACCTTCTTGGAGAAAGCGAGATGGGGCGCACTGACATAGTGCAGCTCAACAATGACTAAGCCCTTGACAGGCCAAAGGTGTTTTCAAATAAACTTTTGATTCGTCACAACAGATTTCCGGAGCATCGGCTTGCAGGCAGTTGAATTGCCTACACATCGATGCTCCGGATTTTTTACGCTGCCATGTCAGCATTCCCTTCATATTCAACAGCACCGAAAACAGCACCTTTGGGGTACGTGCGGCATGGAGAAGATACTGTACCGCCCAACCCTAACGGTCAAGTTTCTCCCAGAGTTCAGCAGCATGGGAACGCGTCACTGTCAAGGTAGTACCGGGTTGAGACCTTAGTGCCAGCTCCAGGCGTCCGCCTTCAATGACCCTCAGCGTAGAGACCTGCTCCAATGACACTATATGGCTTCTCGAAATGCGCTGGAACATTTCCGGATCAAGCTGACGGTTCAATTCCTCTATACTGATGCCGCATGTACCGGCGGTGCCATCCTTGAGATGTACGGTCGTACTGCCAAATTCACTTACGATATATGCTACGTCTGTGACAACAGCAACCGTATCGTATCCACCGGATTCAACCAGAAGACGCCTCCGCCAGATTGGCCCGCGGTTATTTATCTGGGACACAATGGACTGCATCATTGCTGCAGACATCGGTTCCATTTTCCTCTCCCATTTTTCGAATGCCTCAGCCTGTCATCTATTTCACATTCGATTCCGTCAAGGTTGAAACTCAAGATATTGATATATGATTCTGCAAAAGCGACCTCGTCATGAACAAAGGAAGTGTGATTCTCCATGTTGTGGATTACATACCGGTACAGTTCAGCAAGAAGCTGAAGATACGATTCTGCTGATTCCTTATTGACTTCTATCAATTCTGACAATGTGCTGAAACTATTGAATACAAAATGCGGATCAGTCTGCATGGCAAGCCTGTCGAGTTCCGCCTCTCTCCGAGAAATTTCCGGAAAGCCCATCTGAAATACAGCAACGAGACCTCCACCAGGAAAATTGTCTCAACGGCAATCTGCACCAGATCCAGCCAGAAATATATGAGACCGATGTCCTCAACAAGGGCACTGACCCTATAATTCAGCAAAAGCCATATCAGTACATTGACCGATATGGCTGCGAGAAGAAGTCCGGCATGGTAGGCATGGGGCAGCTTAAGTTCGCTGCTCCACATGCTCCTGCCGATATGTGAATCCCCTGTACCCATCAGAATTCTATGCTGATTGAAACTTATTTGCCCGTCAATGACAAAGCATATTCGTAATCCACTGATTCAAAAGTAAAAGTATAGCTGTAGATACCTCCCCGACCTTTTCCTGACTGCCGTTCCTTTATGACGCAGGCATCCCAGTTCTCTCTTCTGCACATATTCCTGAATCCTTCTGGTTCTTCTTGTACCTCATTATCATGGATGACTTTCAGCTTACCGTCAAAAACGACTTCTGCTTCAAATATATCAAATATATAAGATTCTTCACCTCCATCATAATATTTGAATGTGTCACCTGGCCTTATTGCTATGGTATACCCTTCCGGGTATCCATTCTGGGATAGAGGGCGCATACTCTCGATTGTCACTTCTATTTCATGCTGTGTATCATTTACAATATCCATATAATAGACATCATAGGGTTCTCCGGTTCTTTTGCATGATGCAAGGAAAACTAACGACAGAACCAGTGAAAATAAATATTGTTTCATATATTCAACTAATAATTAAATGTTTATAAATCAAAAACAGTAAATTTATGTTTTTGCCAACACTATTTGTCCTTCAGGGTCAACGCATACTCATAATCCTCCGGTTCAAAAGTAAATTTATAGATAATCAGGCCACCGGATTTTCTTCCGGAACGCGATTTCCTTATAACATCGGTTTCCCAGTTTTCTCTCCTGCACATGTTCTTGAATCCTTTTGGATCTTTTTGTATCATATTATTATGGATGACCTCGATCTCGCCATCAAATATAACTTCCGCGTCCAATATATCAAACCCGTCTCCTTCTGTGTAGCATTTAAATGTATCACCTGATTTTATTGTTATTGTATACCCTTCCGGAAACCCCTCCTGAGGCGAAGGGGACATATCCTTGATTTTCACAGCAATGTCCTGCTGTGTATTATTGACAATATTCATATAATATATGTCACGGGGATCTCCTTCACCTTTGCAGGAAGCGAATAAAATCATAATAGACAAAATGGTGACATAAAATTTCATAATGCGATATTTTAAAGTCCATAAACTGAGCACAAGAAAAGAAAAAGAATAAAAGAACCACTGAAAATAGATATCGTTTCATATCTTTATGGGTTATGCAAATCAGCTAAATTGTAAATTTACTATTTTTGACCAACAGAGCAAGCATCTGATTCAGAATTCTATGCCGATTGAAATCTTCGGCATTGCCTTGGCACTTGTGCTACCGTCCATTTCCTTGAACATGAATACAGGCACACCGAGCGAAAGGCTGAGGCCGACCTTTGGATTGAATGCCCATGACCATCCGATGTTAGGCTCCAGCTCGGCGGCCATGTTGAATGCATTGCCGGAATCATTCTTGAATGCACCGCAACACCCGGCCTTAAGGCCTGCTGTAGGAGTGCTGTTCTTCTTGAGGAGATATGCCTTGTACTCAGCGAACACCTGGCCAAACATCGGCAGGGCATCTATCTATTATGTTTTTCATATTCAATTAGTTTTAAACTTCATATCTATTCACACTGTTCCATCTGAAGTCAGCGACATTCTTCAATTTACATATTTGCTTTACGCACATACACATAAAGCGAAGCCATTCTTCATTCAGCAGAGCTATTTCATCAGTAAATGTAGAATTTCAACCAATAATATGGAAATCTATTTCCATGAAATGCACAAGACAGGGGTTGAAATGCACAAAACTGGAGTTGAATTTATTTGACATAAGGTGTTGCTGTCTCCCTGACAGATACGAATGTAATAATTGCAGCCATTCCCTTTCGCTTGTCATACGTTCGGGGCGGCAATGTGTAAGGAGTCTATGGTTTCAGACAGCCGACAGGAACGACATATATGCCATCATCCGGCTTGCAGTATGCGTATTCTCCCGTGGCAGTAAGAATCATCTTGAATGCAGGAGCTTTCATACGTGAAGTATCAATTTGTGCCGCAAGCGCATTAAGTGTCGAAGCACCTTCGTTTATCAAAGACTGTCCGCCGAGCTTTATCTCTATCAACCCATATTGCCCGTTACGCAGATGTATTACCGCATCGCATTCCAGGCCACTCTTGTCACGGTAATGATAAACCTTGCCGTTCAAAGCCTCGGCAAATACCCGCAAATCCCTCACACACATGGCCTCGAAGAAAAAGCCCATCGTGTTCAAGTCATTCAGCAGGTCTGCCGGTCCAAGCCCCAACGCAGCTGTTGCAATCGACGGGTCAACAAAATACCGTGTATCGGAAGTGCGGATGGCAGTCTTAGAGCGGAGATTAGGATTCCATGCCGGCATGTCTTCCACCACGAAAATTTTCCTCAAGGCTTCGAGATAGGATATTATTGTATTTTCATCAAGTGTTGTGATTTCGTTGTTCTTCAAGTCCTCGCGCAAGGTGGCAACCGACACTTGTGTCCCCTGATGACGCGCGTATGCCCGCATCAGGCGTTGTACCCTTTCCGAAGCCCGTTTAACACCATCCACCTTCGTAACATCCTCCTTTGTTACCGCATCGTAATAATCGAAAGCCTGTTCCAAAGCCGCCTCCTCAGGAAGCCCTACGGCCATCGGCCACCCTCCGCGACAAATCAGAAAAGCTATGTCCTGTAATTTCAACTCATTCCTCTCCAATATCTTTTCCGGACCCGTAAACAGTTCACCAAGGCTTACGCTTCCGTTCGATTCCCCGGATTCGAACAATGTCATAGGGCGCATTGTAAGCCATGCAAACCGCCCTGTGCCAGAATGTTCCCTTTCTTCCTCCGCTTTCTTGTCAGGAACGGCAGAACCAGTCAGGACAAACTGTCCCATCTTACGACGCTGATCAACGGTGTATCGTACTGCATCCCACAGTTTTGGGACGGTTTGCCACTCATCTATCAACATCGGTGCATTACCGGACAAAGCCACGTCCATGTCAATTTCCAGAAGACTCTTGAAATGTTCCTTTACATCTGTCCTTGCCAACAGCACCTTGCTTGCAGCAACCTCCTCTGCCGTCGTTGTTTTTCCACACCACTTTGGCCCTTCTATAAGCACCGCACCTTTTGCTTGCAGTTTCTTCGTCAGCAGGTCGTCCATTATTCTATGTCTATAACCTTCCATATCTTAATCGTTTACATGGCAAATATAGCAACATTTATTTGCAAATTCAGTAATTTGGCGCAAAAACAATAGTAAATTCGGCTTGAATTTATTAGGGGGAATGGCCTCAGACAGCCAATAGGCACGACATATATAATGTCAGGAAAGTGAAATGACATGGTCACAATAGCTGATGACCTTTTCGCGGTGGGTAATGAAAATCATGGTGCGGTCCGGCAGGCCAGAGGTCAACCTCTCAAGCAGGGTTTCCTCCGTCTGCGGATCAAGGGCTGAACTGAATTCATCAAGAAGGAGCACAGAGCCTGGGCGCAGAAGGGCACGCGCGATGGCGATGCGCTGGGCCTGTCCCTCGGACAGGCCCACGCCGGACTCGCGGCACGGAGTGCCGAGTCCGGCGGGCAGGCCGAAGACGAAGTCTGCAGCTGCCATGCGCAGAGCAGCATTGAGCTGTTCATCTGTAGCCACAGGGTTTCCCATAAGCAGATTATCCCTTATCGTTCCACTGAAAAGGCTATTACCCTGCGGGACATAGACAAGGTTGCACCTCGTCTGCGCAGACATCTGGAACACAGCATCTGAACTGGAGGAATAAATCTCAATGGAGCCGTCACGCGGCGTAAGGAAAGAGAGCAGAAGGCGTATCAACGTACTCTTCCCGACACCTGTAGGTCCGACAACCGCCGTCCGGCTGCCAGGCCTGAAATCATGTGAAAAGCCGCTAAAGACATCACTGTCAGAGCCAGGATATGCAAAGGAAATGTTTTTCAGCCGTACTCCGGCAATCCCATCGACAAGCAAAGGATTCTCAACATTTTCAACAGGGAGTGCCTCAATCTCCATTATCCGGTCAATGGATGCAATGGACGAAACAATGGCCGGCATCCGGTTTCCAAGTTCAACGACAGGCCGCTGAATCTGCCCCACAAGCTGCAGAAATGCTGTCATCATTCCATACGTGACACTACCTGTGCTGATACCCCATACGCCCCACAGGAAAGCGATTGCATGTCCTGCGGAGAATGCGGCAGAGACCAATATCCTTGAAATCACGCTAAAGCGTGTCCGGCGTATCTCATTGCCATACAGTTCACCCTGGAGGCTATCAAGGGTACCGGAACTGTCCGGCACATATTCCATGGACTGCAGAAGTGCCAGATGCTGGACACTTTCCTGGAGATGTGACTGGACCCGCGAATCGCTGCGCCTGATGCTATGTGTCAGATTCCTTATACGCCTCATGACAAGCTTTCCGGCAACGGCACCGACCGGTACAACAACCACAATGACAAGTGCAAGCCGGATGTCGAGATACATCAGGAAGCAAAATGCCGCAAGGAACTGAAGAACAATGCCAAGCAGGTTAGGCAGCGAGACCGCCAATGCTCCGGAAACGTTCTTGACATCATCCTGGAGACGGCTCACAGTATCTCCGGAATGGGGAATCTCGGCACCACTTGCATGTACATGCAGAAATATGTCAAACAGACGTCCCCTCAAGGCATTCCTCATACGGATTTCAGTCCGGGAGGACAGATAGCTCTTCAATGCATTCAGCACTGTACGCATCAGGATGACAAGAACCATGGCAACAGCCCAGAACAGCAGCCCATGGGCAACATCACATCCTGCAAATATGGCAGTAGCCGTATCCACAAGCCTCTTGCTCACATATACAAACCCTATTGAGCAGCATGTAAGGAGCGCATACGAAATCGCCACTGCCAGAAGCGGCAGTGCATAAGGACGTGCAGTCCCGGCAATCCACCTCAGATATCTCATGGCCGGCTGTCCTGCATTACGGCATTCCGGCACACCATGGCCGCATCATCATCAGGAAGACACTCCAGATGCCAGGAAGGCACACTGGAGACAACTTTCTCAAGCGTAGAATGCAGATTTGACATAGCCACGGAATCCCATCTCATACATGAACATGACGGGAACAGGGCCGCGTATGCATTGACCGGGGACAGCCTCTCTATACGGTTATGAGGTGCCTGTGACAACCTCACCACGGCCTTAAGCGGAAGAACCATATTCCTGTAGCATGGTGTCTTTCCGCTCCACGGACTTCCATACACATTCACATTCCCCTCCTCAACACGTACAACGGGATTGTCATCGTTCAGGAGAAAAGTGCCTGCTATATTCTTCAGCCAAAGCCTGCTATGCGTGCTCTTGCCGGTACCGCTGCGTCCCAGGAACATATAGCCCCCCCCGCTTGAAGAGCCGGCTACGGAAGCATGGACCATCAAAGTATCATATGGAGAAGTACAGAAAGTGTACAGGAGCATCAGTGAATTGTCCACCGCAAAACGTACCAGTTCTCCGGCATCACTGCCTCCGACATATACTGTAGCTGCCGAATAATCCCCAGAATGCCGCAGGATGCAGTCAGGGCGTAACTTGCTGCATGAGAAGCCGAAGCTGAGCTGCCCTTCAGGGAAGTCCTCAAATATCCAGAAATATGGTGCCTCATCATTCAGAAGTTCCTTCACATTGCCATGCGGTACATCATCAAGGCTATCCGCCAGGACAACTTCCAGGCGGAACAGCAGCCCATTCTCACTGCCGCTGGAAACACCGTCTGGGCCGTCACCTGAATTGCCGCTGGAACTGCCGCCGGAACCGCTGAATAGTCCGTCACAGAAAGGCCCATAGTTCGGAGACGGCTCAAGTCCGTAAGGAAACGCCACGGCAAAGGAATGCCCGGCCACCGTATATCGATATTCATTTTTCATAGCAGACGCATGCAATGCAAAACACGAATTAATGCCAACAACCTTTCAAAGGTAAGAAATATTTCCGTAATTTTGTCCTTGCGACAGCCTGAGGAAACCCAAAAGCATGAACACCACCATAATAAAGGACCAGGAAACAATAATGGAGGAAATCAGGAAACAGATTTCCGGAGGCCACCATGTCACAATCATGGCCAAAGGCTACAGCATGAATCCTTTCATAATCCACAAAAGGGACAGCATCATGCTCGGGCCATGGACTGAATCTGACATAAAAAGAGGCAAAGTCGCACTTGTGCAGGATATACGAGGCAAATATGTGATCCACAGGATTCTGCAACGTGATGGAGACAGGATTGTCCTGATGGGGGACGGCAATGTCAAGGGGACAGAAACGGCCCATACGGACAGCATCATAGGACTTATGACAGGGAGGATACGCAATGGAGAGACACTTTCCTGCTGCAGCTGGAGATGGAAAGCAAGTTCATGGATATGGAATGTCCTCAGGCCCATACGGAGATGGCCTCTCGCCCTGTGGAGAAGGCTGGTCCGGCAGGAACCGCTTCAGCAGCTGCCGGCTGCCGGAAGGAAGCCCTCCCGTAAAGACGGGAACAGGCTCCAGTGACTATACAGACAAACTTACAATGAAATGAAAATAAAAAAAGGATTCGTTCTCCGGAAAATGTGCGGAGAAAACATCGTGACAGCAGAAGGGATGGAAAACATCAACTTCAACAAGATGATTTCGCTGAATGCCACAGCAGCATTCCTCTGGGAAAATCTTTCCGGAAAAGAATTTGACAAGGAAATCATGGCAGAGCTGCTTGTCAGGGAATACGGCATTGATATGGAAAGGGCCGGTGCAGACGCAGAAAGCCTGTGCAAAGCCTGGAAAAATGCAGGGATAGCAGAATAATATGGACAGCGCAGAAAAAGTTTTCCTGCAGACGCTGCGCAAAGGTCTGTGGGGCGGCAGCGAGCCTATCAGCATGAAAGACGGCTGCAGATGGGAAGACGTATTCCGTATAGCCAGGGCACAGGCCGTTGCTGGGTCCGTCGGGCAGGCCATCCTTGACGAGCCGACAGCCGTATCGGAATTGCCGGCAGACTATCAGGGCAAAATAAAGTCATTCATAATAAGGAACTGCGCCATCCACAGCACATTCAACAGATGTCTCGTGCATGTAGTTTCAGAGCTTCGCACCGCTGGAATCGAGCCTGTCCTCCTTAAGGGGCAGGCTCTTGCAAGGAACTGGCCATATCCTGAACTGAGACAATGCGGGGACATCGACCTGTGGGTCGGTGAAGAGAATTAC
The DNA here is from genome assembly GCA_023667095.1 of Bacteroidales bacterium. Taxonomy (GTDB): domain Bacteria; phylum Bacteroidota; class Bacteroidia; order Bacteroidales; family UBA932; genus Cryptobacteroides. Next base: position 71,149 of record JAMPAT010000016.1, on the reverse strand, counting down.
ACAAAGGCCATAGAGACGCTGCTCCCGATGTCCACATCGGCAGACAGTGAAATTTCAGAGACCCCCAAGCACACATCCCTGAAATTCGGGATCGTCTCTGTGGAAATCCACAGGTTCAGCGGTGTAGAGACCACTTCATCGAAGCTGGACGCCATCTACAGGAGATATTCCGAAGAAGGACTCACAAAAGGGACAGTACCGGTCGACTTCGGGGGAACAATGGTCATGACCCCGGCAGACAATTTCAATGCATTCTATATATTCAGCCACCTGTGGCATCATTTCATGGCAGGAGGAATCGGGCTCAGGCAGGTTTGCGACTGGACAATGTTCCTGCACTCACGCAACGGAAAAATTGACACTGGATATCTGCAGGGGCTGCTTGGGAAGCTGGAGCTGACCGTCCCATGGCAGGTGTTCGGGTGTATCGCAGTAGACTGGCTCGGGCTTCCGGAGGAAGAGTTCCCTTTCTATAATCCAATATACAGGAATAAATCCGGAAAAGTCCTGGAACGCATCCTGAAAGAAGGCAATTTCGGACATGAACGCGAATGCTTCCGCAGAAAAAGAAGCAAAGTCTACCTTTTCAGAAAGGCAGGCTCATTCATGTACCATATCAGCAGGAGCATCGGGATGATATCCCTCTTCCCGTCAAAAGTCATAAAAGAATTTATAAGCACAACCATAGAAGGTTTCAAGGCAGTATGGAAAGATTTTTCAGGAAATATATAGTAGATGCCCTCGGCCACATGGCCATGGGACTTTTCTGTTCACTTATACTCGGGCTTATAATAGGACAGATCGCGAAGATTCCGGGCATGGATTTCCTCGTATTCATTGCGGAAGCCCTGTCTGCATCTTCACCGCTTGTCGGTGCATGTATCGGCCTTGCCATTGCCCTTGGGATGAAATGTGCACCTCTGGTAGTGATCTCGTCCGCAATAACAGGTGCATTAGGCTACCAGTTCGGAGGTCCTGTGGGAGCCTATCTCGCAGTAATCATAGGTGCAGAACTCGGCGAGCGTGTCTCAAAGAAGACCCCGGTAGACATAATCGTGACACCTCTTGTGACAATTGTTGCCGGAGGGCTTTTCGCCAAATGGTGCTGCTCCCCCATCAACGACATGATGCTGAGCCTCGGGGCACTTATCAACAGGGCAACAATGCTCAGCCCGTTCATGATGGGCCTGACGGTGTCTGTGCTCGTGGGCTGCGCCCTTACTCTCCCTATCAGCTCTGTGGCAATATGCGTGATGCTCGGCCTGGACGGCCTTGCAGCAGGCGCAGCGACTGCCGGATGCTGTGCACAGATGATAGGATTTGCTGTCATAAGCTATTCGGACAATGGCGTTGGCGGACTTTTGTCACAGGGGCTTGGAACCTCAATGCTCCAGATTGGCAACATTGCAAGAAAACCAATAATCTGGCTTGCCCCCACCCTGACATCAGCAATACTCGGCCCGGTCTCCACTGTCTGGCTGCAGATGACCAACAACGCCCTCGGGGCAGGCATGGGAACAGCCGGACTTGTCGGCCCTCTTGCCACATACGCGACCATGACAGAAGCAGGAGCCGCAGCGGGCCCTCTCGTCATAAAGATACTATGCCTGCATTTTATTGCCCCGGCCATTATCAGCCTCTGCATACATCTGATAATGAAAAAACTCGGCTGGGTAGCAGCCGGTGACATGAAGATTTAGGCCACCACATATGCAAAAGGCCACCGGAATACTTCTCTGCCTCATAATTTCTACTTTTTCTGCTGCAGGAGGGAAAAAGGAGGCTCACTATGTCCTTTCCAACAAGGACGGCCTGTCCAACAACAGCGTCACATGTATCTGCCAGGATTCTACAGGAATCGTATGGATAGGCACATGGGAAGGGCTCAATTCCTACAACTCCAGCGAATTTAAGATATGGAAGTCCAATCCGGCTGACAATAATACGTTATCAAGCAATATAATACGAAGCATAGATGAGCAGAAGAAAGGAATAGTCTGGGTCACGACAGACAATGGTGTCAACAGGATAGACTTACGCCAGGACAGGATAAGGCGATTCTACCTTGGATACGAGCACAAGAATCCGGCAAAGGACAAGACCTTCGACCTGTCAATATCAGATTCACGACAAATATTCTGCTCTGCATACGGATGGGGGCTGGCATACTACAACGAGGCAACGGACAGGATGGAGCCATTCAACATACCGGACATGAACACCTCTGATGTAGCGAACATACATTGCATCGGAAAGGACAGGCTAATCATAATTTCACAGAGCGGCTCGGCATCGGAAGTCAGGTACAGGTTCCGGGAATCCGGCGAGATTGAGATTGCAGCCAATGCCGGCTATCTTCCAGGAACGAGGCTGTCTGCATCGTTCAAGAGCAATTCATCATTGTTTCTTGTATCCAGGGACAGCCTATACCGGGATAAATCCGGCGGAGCAGAAGCCTTTGCCCTCCCGTACAAAGGTGAAGTCCGGGCAGTAACAGAAGTTTCAGAAAACGAAATAATAATTGCATTCTATGATTTCGGGGTAATGCGCCTGAACCTGGAAAACGGCCATTGCAATATGATCTCCGCCCTGGAAGACGTCAACATCTTTGCCCTGCACTATGGCACACAGGACATCTTATGGGCCGGGACAGACGGACAGGGGCTTTGGGCAATATATGACGATGCATTCAACATGGGCAAGGTCTCAAGTGCAGTAATGTTCAAGTCGGGCAAGGCACCTGTAAGGTCATTCTTCAAGGACGGGGACAGGCTATTTGTCGGGACAAAGGGCAATGGAATATTTGTGATGGAATCAGACAGGCTCATTGGCAGATATGACAGGAGCAATGGCCTTGCAGACAATTCTGTGTATGCATTTGAAAGAGGCTACAACGATGATGTCTTCATCGGTACTGGAGAATATGGCCTTAATGTCCTTTCCCTGAAGACAGGAGAAATCTCCAGGATACTTCCAGATGACAACTGCCTTTTCAATGAAGTCTATGACATCAAAAGGGACGACTCCAACGGATACCTGTGGATAGGGACATACGGATGCGGGCTAATCAGGCTCAGACTTGAATACCATGGGGGAAAATATCATATTGCAGAAAGCCTGCGCTATGCCAACAGCAAGGAAAGACATGGTTCAATCAACAGCAATATAGTATTCCCCCTGCTCCTTGAAAGCCCTGATGTGCTATGGGTCGGGACCAAGGGAGGGGGACTTGACCGCCTTGACATCAGGACCGGGACATTTACACACTCAACAGTCTCCACTGAGGCTGGAAGCATAAGCAGCAATGATGTCTCTTCGCTGTTCTTCAGCAGGGATTCCACTCTCTGGGTCGGAACAAGCTATGGCCTTGACAGGATGATTTCCTGCAATGGCAGGACATGTACATTCGCATCTTACACTGACGTGGACGGACTTGGGAACAACAGCACGCACGGTATAGCTGAAGACAGCTCCGGAAAGCTGTGGATAAGTACAAGCGGAGGGCTGTCTGTCTTCAATCCTGGGGAAAAGAGCTTTATCAACTACAGCAACGATGATGCCCTGCAGAACAATGAATACGCAGACGGGGCATGTCTCATAGACGGCAATACAGTCTATTTTGGAGGTGTCGACGGATATAACATGTTCAATCCAGATGAGATACACAGGAGGCCGTATATGCCACGTATTGTATTCAGCGGAATAAAGATAATGGGGAATGCGCCACAGCCTTTCAGTGAAGACCTGACATTAAGGCATGACGAGAACTTCTTTGACATACGTTTCTCGGCAATAGAATTCATCGACAACAGCAAATGTGAATATGCCTATATGCTGGAAGGCTTCAACACCGGCTGGGTATATACCGGTTCCGGTGTTGCGTCATTCACAAACGTCCCTCCTGGCAAATATACTTTCAAGGTAAAATGCACAAACGGAGACAAGGTATGGAACGGGGAGACTGCTGACATATCGATACGCATCATGCGGCCATGGTGGAATACCATTGCCGCAAACATACTGTATATCCTGGCTTTAATCGCACTCACCTACCTTATTGCAATGTTTTTCAACGAAAGGGTAAGGCAGAGGCATGCGCTTGAAATAGAAAGCCTGAAAAAGAAGAAGCTGGTGGACACATACGAGGCAAAGCTAAGCTTCTTCACAAACATTGCGCACGAATTCATGACACCGCTTACACTCATAATCGGCCCCATTGAGCAGATGGCAATGGGGAAATACAATTTCCCGCAAAAAGTCAACAAATATCACAGGATAATCTACAGCAATGCAGAACGTATGAGGAGGCTGATACAGGAACTGATTGATTTCAGGCGCATTGACACTGACAATATCAAACCGGTCTACAGCAATATCGACATTGCCGAAATCACAGACGGCATACTGGACAATTTCTCAGAGATAAATGAAGAGCAGCATATAGCCCTCAAAAGAAATATACCGTCATCCGGACTCCCTATGGTCTGCGACAGGAACGCTGTCGAGAAGATACTCTACAACCTTATTTCCAATGCGTATAAATACACTCCAGCGGGAGGTGAGATACAGATTTCCACAGGTAAGGAAGGAGGACAGATATATTTTGCAATAACCAATTCCGGGAAAGGCATCCGGCCAGAAAATCTTGACAAGGTATTTGACCGGTTTGTAATCCTGGACAACTATGAGTCACAGGCAAGCAAGGGAAACGTAATACGCAACGGAATCGGAATGGCCCTGGTCTACAGCCTTGTCAAGATGCTTGGAGGGGACATCACTGTATCAAGTGTACCTGGAAAGTCAGCAACATTCAGGCTTAGTCTCCCGGAAGGCGATTCAAGTATGATATCAGGGCCGCTGCCAATGACCGGACTTGAATATGCACATAATCCTGTAAACCATGGGGAAATATTACCGGAAAAGGTGGACAGCGGAAGTGAAGCAAAGGATATTGCAGAGACAATCATGATTGTAGACGATGACAATGGCATGAGAGAGCTTGTAGCAGACATCCTTGGAGAAAGCTACAGGATAGTCCAGGCAGGAAACGGCATAGAGGCGATTGAGCACCTCAGGCAAATCCGTCCAGACCTGATAATAACAGACCTGAACATGCCTGGGATGAATGGAGCAGAACTTCTTAAATATGTCAAGGACAATGAGGTGACAAAGTCAATCCCGGTAATTTTCCTTGCATTCAGAAGTGACATGGACACTGAAGCCGAGACATACGAGCTTGGAAGCGAAGTGTTTATTCCAAAGCCGTTCTCGACAAGGCATCTTATTGCCGTTGTCAAGCAGGTCCTGAAAAACAGGTCCGTACTGAAGGAATGGTATAATTCTGCCCTGTCGTCCACTGATGTGTACCAGGGGAATATTGTTGACGCATCAGACAAGGATTTCATAGTAAAGCTCACGCAGACGATAGAGGAGAAGATTTCAGATGAAGAGCTTTCGCTGGACTGGCTCTGCCGCGAAATGGGCATAAGCCGCACACAGATGTACAGGAAGGTCAAGGAACTGGCTTCGATGACTCCAGTTGAGTTCATCAGGACTGTGAAGCTCAACAAGGCGGCCATGCTGCTCAGGACAACCGGCATGACAGTACAGGAAATAATGTACAGTTCAGGCTTCAACAACAAGTCATATTTCTACCGTGAATTTGCTGCAGTCTACAAATGCTCTCCAAAGGAATACCGGAAATCACAGGAGGGACAGTGAAGGGATTTTACAGAAGTAGCTCCCGAGGCCATTCCAACCCATGACAACCTCAGGAACTACTGTACGACAAGTACTTATGAACATCTTATTCTCCCACCAAGAAATTCCAGCAAACGACAGACAGCCACAGGATCAGAAACTTTAGACAAATCCAATGAGGCTAATTTTGAATTTGGATTTTCCGGATACACAGGACTTCCCCAGTCAAGAATATGGATGGTTTCCACTGGTCTTCCGAGTCCACAACGCGATAGGAGACCGTTCCTGTGTCGCGATTTTGTTTTGATGCAGGTATACAATGTAAAATGCGAGCTGCCTGACTGTCCGGTATAGCTTCAAGGCCTATTGGCCGTTGTTTTGTGAATGAGGCCCTTCGTTTCTGAAGTGCGAGGATTTGTCTCTGGTTCAGGTTGGGAATCATGCCGGTTCGCAACGCGTGGCCCGTTGCCGGAGAAACGTTCCGTTGGGCACAACGTTAATTGGCAATATATTGTTAATCAGTAAGATGCAGTTTTGTTGCGTGCCCAACGGCAAAAAAATCTTGCTGTTTGGCACGCTCGGTTTTTATAACTTATTGACGGTCAGTCATGTGTGATTTTTCTCTGTGCCCAACGGCCGAAAAACATTCTGTTTGGCACAATACTGATTTGCAATATACTGTTAATCAGCAAGATGCAGTTTTGTTGCGTGCCCAACGGTAAAAAAGTCTTGCTGTTTGGCACGTTCGGTTTTTATAACTTATTGATGATAAGCTATGTGTGATTTTTCGCTGTGCCCAACGGCCGAAAAACATTCTGTTTGGCACAATGCTGATTTGCAATATACTGTTAATCAGCGAGATGCAGTTTTGTCGCGTGCCCAACGGTAAAAAAGTCTTGCTGTTTGGCACGTTCGGTTTTTATAACTTGCTGACGGTCAGTCATGTGTG
>JAMPAT010000016.1:0-64400 GCA_023667095.1 Bacteroidales bacterium | reverse complement strand
GGCCGAAAAACATCCTGTTTGGCACAACACTGATTTGCAATATGCTGTTAATCAGTGAGATGCAGTTTTGTCGCGTGCCCAACAGTAAAAAAATCTTGCTGTTTGGCACGTTCGGTTTTTATAACTTGCTGACGGTCAGTCATGTGTGATTTTTCGCTGTGCCCAACGGCCGAAAAACATCCTGTTTGGCACAACACTGATTTGCAATATGCTGTTAATCAGCAAGATGCAGTTTTATTGCGTGCCCAACGGTAAAAAAAATCTTGCTGTTTGGCACGTTCGGTTTTTATAACTTGCTGACGGTCAATCATGTGTGATTTTTCGCTGTGCCCAACGGCCGCAAAACATTCTGTTTGGCACAATGCCGATTCGCAATATGCTGTTAATCAGCGAGATGCAGTTTTGTCGCGTGCCCAACGGTAAAAAAATCTTGCTGTTTGGCACGTTCGGTTTTTATAATTTGCTGACGGTCAGTTATGTGTGATTTTTCGCTGTGCCAAACGGCCGAAAAACATATCATCTGAATTTTACTCCTCCATGCAGGGATAGCCCATGGCATGGTGCAGCCGCGTACTTTCCGGATTATTGTTTTGGGGAATTGAATGGTACCGGGCAGATAGATGTTGCAAATTCAAATATAGAAAGTTTGCTGCCAATCAGGAACGCGACAAGTCCTTATAAGCTTCTGTAAATCCATCCTGAATTTCAGTTGATTGTACATTCATGATGAAAGACCACTGATATGTTTATGCCGGTGACATGAAAAAGTTTTGATTTTTTTCAATTGCTTTCGTGCTGAAGAAAAAACGGATAATTTTCCTGCTCCTGCATATTCTTCTGTGAATCAGAAAATTGTTTGCCCTTAAGGCGGAAGCACAGGAAATTTTGGTGCCAAAATCCATGATTTGCGTCATAAAAAACTCCACTTCAGACACCTGCAAGGGCGATTCTGAAAGTTATCCGTATACCTTTTTGCGAACACGGATAAGTTGCCGGAGATTTGCAGAAAGTCCCGGCAGGTGGACGATTCCGATAGAAAAGGAAATGGTATATGTGGCAGGATCGTTTTGCCCGCAGCATTGGCATTGATGACCGTCATGTTTTGATGAACAGATGGCACAGATAAGTGTTTGTTTTTTATGGTGAGGCATCTGGTATGGGGCAATATGACAAGCAAAGAGTGATGTTTATGGAGAATTACAGGAAAGTGAACGTCCCGGTTTTCGGAAGAAGGCCGGACGAGGAGGAGAGACAGAGGATCAGGAGGGCAATCGAATCAGGGGAAATCAGGCTGCCGAAGTTTGCTGATTTGATGATGGAGTTCGACTGCCGTCGACTGCTCGCTGCAAATGCCCACTGGGCAGTTTGCCGGGACGCTCACGAGGTTTAAGAGAGCCTTTGGTAACGAAAAGTGGAAACGCATGCTGTTCCTGCTGCTTAGGGAAATCCTCCCCGAGCACGACATCCAGTCTATTGAGTACACACAGACAGAGCATGTAAACCCATTCGCAGAGAAAGCCGATGTCCGCATTGACGTGGAATGCGTCTCCGGTGACGGGAGCAGGTTCATTGTGGAGGTGCAGCGTGCAAACGACATGTATTTCGGCAACAGGCTGCTGTACTACTCGTCCTTTGCAATCCTCCAGCAGCTCGGGAAGGGACACCGCAGCTTCGACTACAGGCCGGTATATGTCATTGCACTGATGAACTTTATATATCATAAGGACAGTTCCGTCGGGCATGACAATAAGTTCATGTACAAGTACATGCTTGTTGATGTTGACAATCCTGGTGAATACCTGACCGACCGCCTGAAAATCATCATGCTGGAGCTGCCGAAAGTGACCAAGGAACAGGCCCGCGAGGGGACAAAGCTCGAACGGTTCTGCTATTATCTGCACAACATGACAAATCTTGACGACATCCCCGAGAAAGATGATGACGAGATGTTCGCCATGTTGCATAATTCTACGAAAACGGATAGCTTTACCGCCGATGAAATTCTTAATTACGCATACGACATGACTACACAGCAGGACATATTGAACCAGATCGAATACAGCAGGCTGGAAGGACGCGAGGAAGGACTGGCGGAAGGAGAGAAGAAAGGTGAAGCAAAGCGTAATCTTGAAATCGCAAAAACCATGAAGAACAAAGGCTTGTCAATATCAGATATTCAAGATATTACAGGTCTTGCAGCAGAAATACTTGCCAAGCTTTAGTATGTTAAAAGCAAAGGCAAAATTCTAAAATGTAATTATCAGTAAATAAATGTGAGGTTGACCTAAATATAATTTTCAGGTCAACCTCATCCAGTTTTCAGAAAGAAGCCAATTGTCCTAAGAACAGAGTAAATTCAGCGAATGTACCTATTCGTAATCTATATAGACCTTGTAAATATAGAATGCGGCAGTGGAGCGCACAGTTATCTTGACTTCGCCACCTGTGGATTTGCTGCAATCTGCGGTATATTCAAAACCGGTTTTCTTTGTACTGGTAACGCTCAATGCGACTTCAGTCTCTGCAAGACATTCTGTATCACCTATATCTATTGACACCTTGGACAGTTTTGATGAGACACCGCTTGACATCCAGATGGACACCTTTGAGATTTTCTTCCCGGCAAGTCCATCCGTCTGGAGAATAAACGGATCTATAATATCAGAATTGTTGCCTATTTTCAGACGTCCGCTGGATGACCCGTCAATGATTTTGAAGACTCCGGTCGGTGCCTCACCTTTTATTGTCCAGTCAAGTCCTACTGGGCTTCCTGCATTCCTGAGCCTGCATTCACCGCCATTCTCTGCATTGAGTGTCATCGGATACTCACAGAAAGTCAGCACATAATTCACAAGTCCCTCAATAGGAAGCTTTTCCGGAGACATTCTCGTTATTGAGAAAGGTTCTTCAATGGCATTCAATGCAGCCTCGACAGCAACAGGACGAGTAAAATCATCTACCGGTGTCGCACATTTTCCAGGAGTTGATTCGCTCTTGTCGTAAGCATAATTGCAGGAAGCGATATCCACTCCTAGGCAAGGCTTGAGTATGGACTGGAAAAACATGACGGACTCACAAAACCGTGTAACGCCATAGTCCGAGTGCGTTCCGTCACGGCTAAGGTCAAGCGGATGACTGTCATTGAGGGTGGATGTACGGAGGTTCTGCACAGCAGTAGCGTTTGAGAAGAACAGGTCTACCGGTGTTTCAGACAACACAGTCCTGATTTGAGAAGAGAATGCCTCATAACATTCTTTCTGGTCACCGTCAAACACTTCCCAAAGAATCGCGTTCTTGGAACCGTAAAGCTTGGCTGCAGGGCAATGCGGAGCAAAATATACTATGCTCGGACGATGTGACGGCTGCGAATGATGGACATAGTCAACCAGTTCAAGAAAAGCTGCCTTCGCCTCAGCAGACCATCCCACGCAATTGGTACGGGTGTCGTCCTGAAAAGTAACCACATCATATTCCCTCAAAGAAAGAATGTCTGCACCGCAGTCGTCCAAGGCATTCGGGTCAAACTCTGTCCAGTCATCCTTGCCTGCCTCATAGACATAGCGCGAGCATTTTATATCCTTGAAATTTGTCCAGTGATTGAGCAAAGACCAACCGCCATGATATACGACATCAATATTGACATTGCCGATACCCATGCTTTTGAGCATTCTCGGAAGATGTTCCACGGTATCTGCTGTAAGGCTGTTTCCTATGCACAGGATATTCAAGGTTCCGCCTGATTCCAGTGTACGCAATGGAGGATTGTATGTCATCTGAATGTCGCTTCCGAGCACAGTTTCTCCCTTGCCTGGCATAGAGAACAGCAGATAACGCCCTTTATCCTCAACCTTAAGGCCAGCTTCCAAATCATCGGAAGAGACAGATATAGTCTCTCCATCGCGCAAAAGAGCGATTTCCATTGAGCCGTCATCCCCGTAAGATACGGACAAGGCATAGTTGCAAACTCTGTTGAGAGAGTCAACCCTCTCAATATCAAAAGATAAACATTCCGGTCCATTACCTGTATCCTCCCCAGGTCCGGGTTCCGGTTTTGCCGAACATGAGACTGCTCCCAAAAACATCAGGGGAACAAGCAGCCATTTCAATGATTTTTTAACTAACATAGTAATAGTGTAATTTGAAAAACTGTTTCAGTCAATAATTCCGAGACAGTTTAAAAGTTGTGGTACAATAAGTTTTAAAACAATCATTTCACATAGAAATGAAATTCCGTTGTTGAATAATATTTTTCTCCAGGCCGCAACACCGTACTCGGAAACCGCGGCTGGTTCGGAGAATCCGGGAAATGGATGGTTTCAAGCAGCATTCCTCCGAACTGCCCGATAGGTCCGTATTTGCCGTCTGGATATTTTTCCTCGCTGAATCCGCGTCCCGTGTAAGTCAGCAGGGCAGGCTCCGTCGTATAGACTTTTATTCCTCTTCCGGTCTGCCCGTCATAAAGGTTGGCAGCCTCTCTCATGCTGCCGTCATAGTCTCGAAGAACCCAGCAGGCAGACATTCCTTTCATTATTTCCAGATGACGGTTCGGCATATCAATCCTGTAGTCCATCCTGTGCGGCTCGCGGAAATCGAACGGGCTCCCCTCTACAGGCAGCACTAAATCAGGGCAATAGTGCAGATTGTTCTGCACACAGCTGTCAGCCTGCACTGTAAGCAGATGGGACATCACATTGCCGCCACGTCCTCCGCTGAGGTTGAAATATGTATGGTTGGACAGATTCACTACAGTAGGTTCGTCCGTTGTCGCTGAATATTCCAATTTTACCGTATTGTCTTCTGTAAGCCAATAAGTCACATAGGTATCCAAATTACCGGGATATCCCTGTTCCCCATCCGGACTGACACGATGGAAACGTACTCCTGCACGTTCCTTTTCTGTTATCATCTCTGCATCCCAGACATATCGGTCAAAGCCGTCAGTTCCGCCATGGCACTGCACCTTTTCCCCGGCAAGGACTTCATTCGCGTCAAGTTCATACAAGACACCATCAAGGGAAAACGAGGCATGGTCAATGCGGTTGCCATAGCGTCCTATGACCGGACCGATGAACCTGTCTCCATTTTCGAAGGAATCAAGGTCCAGGTACCCGACCACGACATCCCCTACAATGCCCTTATTGTCTGGCATATTGATGCTTACAATCCGACATCCATAATCGGTGACTTCCATCGAAGCCCCATGCGAATTGCTGATACGGTAAAGGTGAGCCTGTTCTCCGGAAGCCAGTCTGCCATAGTCCGATTTCCTGACATAAGGCTTCAATGTCGGGAGCACAAACTGCTCATCCCACTCGTCAAGAAGCTTAATCAGTTTACGGGCCTGCCTTTTCTCGACATCTATGAGATTGATGGTCTCACCCTCATCCTTTCTGATGTTATAAAGTTCATCCACTCCAGTGTCATGGAAGCGCACGAGTTTCCAGTCATCAAGAAGTACAGACGATGAGTTGCGCCCGCCCGTCTTGCGTTCCTGTGTATTGAAATGCCAGAAAAGAGGTCTTCCGTGGATTTCCTTGCCACCTGTTAAAGGACGCACAAGGCTAACTCCATCAAGGACATAATTCTCAGGAAGCGGTGTCCCTGTCAATTCACATATTGTCGGATAGAAATCACAATTGAACATCGGAGTTTCAAGAATTTTCCCGCCCTCGATTCTGCCTTTCTGCCACACAATCACAGGCTCACGGATTCCACCCTCATATAGAGAGCCCTTCCCGTCGCGCAGTATACCGTTGTCAGTAACGGCATTGGAGCCTCCGTTGTCGCTGGTGAATATGATTATTGTATTCTCCAACATTCCAAGCTTCTCCAATCTGTCGACAATCATCCCGACCCCCTCGTCCATAACCTTCAGCTGAGCAGCCTGATGGGGGTTGTTGTAGTTTGCCTTGTAGTCTGCAGGCCATTTTTTGTATGGGTCGTTTTCCGGATTCTGCTTAGATGGAGCACTGTGGCCACACCCTGGCTTACTCCTGAAATGGTCTACAAGCCCAGGTTCGCCATGTACAAGGGAGTGCACCGCATAATGGCTCAGATACAGGAAAAACGGCCTGTCAGTGTTGCGGTCGATAAAATCAACAGCCTCCAGGTTCATCCTGTCCACAAGGAACTCGCGCTCCCCTTCCAGCCTCGGTTCCAGGTCAAGGCCATCTATGTGGTCATAAGGATAAAAATAAGTGCCGTTCCCGATACTTCTGTCAGCAGTCATTATGACTTCGTCAAAGCCATAGTCCTCCGGTCTGCACTGAAGCGGTGCTCCATTGTCAATATAGCCGCTCAAATGGAGCTTGCCTATGATACATGTATGGTAACCGTTGGAAGACAGAACCTTTGGCAAGGTAACAAGAGAAGTGTCCAGATGGATCAAAGACTTTGGCTTGATAAAATCCATAATTCCGTTCCTTGCCGGATATTGGCCGGAAAGAAGCCCTGCACGTGACGGCGAAGAAATCGGAGCAGAAGCATATCCGTTGCAGAAAGATACGCCGAGATTGGCCATGCTGTCAAGAACCGGAGTCTCATTGAATACATTCCCGCAGCAGCCAAGTTCTTTTCCTCCAAGGTCATCGGCAAAAATAAATATTATATTCGGCCTGCTCCCTTTACGGGCATTTCCGTCATCATAAGGGCAGCTTCCGTCATGAACACCTGCACCACACGGCACAGGAACTGCAGTCGCAGCAGCTAAAGGCAAGATAATCTTTTTAATATCCCTGTTCAATCGCATAAGAATACTAACAATTTTACTCTGCCATAGCAGAGTGGTTTAAAATAATCGGCAGCCAGGTTGCGGCATTGTCCGCATCAGCGAATGTGAAGCCATGTACTGTACCGCCCTTGACAGTTCCTGACTCAAGAATACCATCCTCAACAAGTCCGGCATTGAACATCACCATGTTTTCCCCGTCAAACAAGTCAAGAGGCAATGAAAGTTCAGCGGCGAAGCCTTTATCGCCACAGGCAGTTTCCGCGTTGCGGACGGCAACTTCCACAGCATCAGAGCCCGAGACCTTGCCGTTCCTTGTGAGAACGATTTCCATAATGCCACAGGCAGAACTGAAATTCAGCACAATGGCAGGATTTTCATCTCCACAGACACATTCTGCAAGCATGTATAGCCGTCCGTCTGATTCTGCTGCCCGGAATACACAGGAGCACATGTCTCCACCTATGAACAAGGCATCGTCAACCCCTTTCCAGTCAGCGTTGCGCCCGTCCAGCCTAATCTTGCGTGCAGATGCCTCTATGGCATGATTGAGGTAGAAAAGCCCCATCTGGATTCCGTCTTCGCAGTGCATAGCCCCTACCACTTTATGAGGACAGACGACCTCAGTCGAGCCCCAGTATCCTTTCTCAGGAAAAGGCTGATACCAGTCTTCCACCCAGCTGCGTCCGTTGAAGACAGTTGCATCGGCATTGCCGACCTTCATGCTGAAAAGCTGATGGATATTAGATGATATAAGGGTCTCCCCTGACGGAAACACTGCCGTATATCCGGCACAGCCATCCAATATATTCGTTTCACGTCTTGCCGGGCCTTCAGAATCTTCCCCAATATCCTCCCAGTCAAGCCCGTCGTTATATACGAGCGACATCAAGAATCTGCTCTTGCCCTGCGGGCCGTCAGGTTCGAGCCTTGCCTCCAGAAAGCCGAAGATTGTCTTTCCGTAAGAAAGCACACTGAATGAAGGCATCTGGTCAGTGTAGATATTCTCTCCTTTGTCAAAATATTTGAACTGACGTGAACACCTGTAATGCTTTCCCCATGTAGCTCCCATGTCGTCAGATACCATGACAGAAGTGCCGGAATTGCGTGTAATAGGATTGTTATCGGTGAAATAGCATTGCACTCGGCCATCTGGCAGCTGAAGCAGGAAGGGTTCCCAGTTGGTTCCCTCAAATATCACTTCCCCGTCAGTCCAGGTCAAGGCATTGTCGGAGCTGCGTTTCATCATAAGTCCGCAGTCAACTCTGTTTTTATATCCTTTTGCAGCCCGGTATGAACACACAACGAGAATATCACCGTTATCAAGCACCACGGCATCGGCAGTTGTGAAACAGCGTGTGTCCTCTCCCAAGGAAGTCTCCACCGGATATGGAGAGAACAGTTCACCGCAGCATTTCCAGTCACGGAGATTGTCACTGACATACCAGAAAATCCTGGATGCTATCCTCCCCTCCTGACAGATCATCAGAAAGCGGCCGTCCGACATCTTCTTGATACGCGGATAGATTGCGGTCTTCTCCATACTGAGTACATCTTTCCCTATGGTCTGCACGAAGACAGGCTGAAGCCGGCTATATTGCTCCAGGCCGACATGGGAAGCAGGAGCACCTGGAATCTCACCAAGTTCCGACACCGTACTGAGATGACTGCCGCAGCAACCTGTCGCCATAAGTGAACAAGCTGCCACGGTCAAATATAAAGCAATCTGCAAGCGGTTCATCATCACTTGATTTTAACGCACCTTACACCATAGCCGTCGGCATAGGAATCAGTGCTTGCTATCGGATATGCAGACACGTCCACTTTAGCATTATTGTAGTTGAACACGGCCTGGTCGGACAGGTCATTGCTCAGCCAGTACCTCGCCCTATACTCCAGATATTGAGTATTGTCTTCCGTACCAAGCAGATAGCCTATAGTGGCAAAAGTAGTTGCAGCACCGGCACCTGTAGAGAATGTGTAACCGTAGTTGCTGTCGCACTCGGACTTGTTGACTTTCCAGCCATTGCTCTTGAAACATTTCCCGTCAGAGACCCTGTATCCATCAGGACATGGATCGAAGATGGTCTTGTAGTCGTTCCTCCATAGCTGCGGCATCTCTCCTGCCAGCCATCCAGGCTTACCTGTAATGCGCACTTCCGGATTGGCTGTAGCCCATGCCACAGTACCATTTGTCTCATTGCGCGGTTCGGATTTCACAAGATTGTAAGGATTTTTATATTTATCTCCTGATGACGGGCGTGCAAGCCCTATCTCACGGGGCATAGGGTCTTTTCTTCCCCACTGGTAGAAATTGCCGTATGATGCCTGGTCTTTCAGGACTGTTGAAGTTGCCCCAAGGTTTCTGTCCATCATTTCAAATAAGCCCATGTCCTCATTCTGACAAGGCAAATCATTCACCTCTGAGCACCAGATATGGAAAGACCACACTGTCTGGCCATCGGCATTTTTGACTGCCACGAGGGCATTGCCCTTAACACCGGTAGTCGTGACTTTTAGTTTTCCGTCCTCAATTGCTGCTGAAGAAACAACATCAGAGCCACTTGAAGGATGTGTGAATTGCCATAGAATCGCAGCAGAAGCAGGCAGAACAGCCTTCCCCTCAGCACTTGAGACAACTTTTCCCGAATAAGCGTATGAAGAGCCGAAGTCATAGTATGGAGTGACATCAATCTCAAGGGTTTCCGCCTTTGATGAAACATAGCAGTTTGCCTTGCCATACCATACGGTCAGGCTAAGAGCCTCCAACGGGCAGACTTTGCCGGGAAGAATATCAAGTTCTGCATCATCGCGGGTTTCCATGATATATCTTGCACCGCTTTTGTCTGTAAACACAAACTCGAAACCACCTGTGTATTTGCCAGAAGGCAGGAATACCATGACTTCTGTTTCACTCCCGGCAATCAGGCTTAGCCCATCTCCGAAATCCACTTTAACCTTATCGGCATTGCCGTCTGCTGCTATTGACACCTGACCTGTAGCCAGGTCCACCGAAGATGTCCCGGCCATGGAAAACTGTCCCTTTGACCTGACCTCAAGACAGGAAAGTGTCACACCGGCTGCTGAGAATGGAGCTATTTTCACCTTAATTCCACCGCATGTGTTCAGGAAGACGAATTTGTCAGACTCAGACTTTGTAACAAGCGGGAGAGCGGACACATGTGCTGTCTCGTCAAGTACAGACGACCATTCCTGCTGTGCAAGGGCAGAGAAGTCAATTACTGCTGTACCCTCATTCACATCAACTGAAGCAGCTGCATCAGCAGGATATACGGCATACCGCAGCGCATCTTCCACAGCTGTACCCTCCGCTTCAAATGTGGCCCTGTTGATACCCTCTGACTCAGTCACATACACTGCCCCGTCTGCATTGGAAGATCCGTAAACACGTATCTTGTCCCCGGCCTGCCACAGCACGACGCCATCACCGTCAAGCGAAGTCCTTGTGGAAAGTACTTCCGCTACAATCGTCCTGGAATCCGTAGAAGCCACATCATTCCCCTCAATTTTTCCCGTCTGGATTTCTTTAGTACAGGCGAAAAGGGAAAGTATTGAAATTGCAAATATTATCTTTTTCATAACTGTCATATTTTCGAAGTTGTCTTAAATTTACTCATTTTAGGAAGCAGCTTCTTACCAAGGATTTAGAGCATTATCATTTTCCTCCCATGAAGGGCCTTCATAATTCCCGTCCACTGGAAGTGGCTTAGGCTGCTCTGCAGCCTTGAACACGATAGGAATCCACCGGTTGTAGTTTGTCGCGTCAAGACCTGTGAAAGTATCCTGTCCGTCTGCATCTTTCACGACAGCATTGAACAGCAGCCTGTCATTGACTATATTGACAAGAGATTTAGGTATGGCTATCTCAATCACAACACCTTCATCATCTGCTATACCGTCATATTCTCCGAGGACATTAGGCCTGAATTTCACCTGTGAATTATTGCAGAGCATTGTTCCCTTGTCAGGAGAAGAGGTAATCTCAAGTATCAGTGGAGAACCGGTAGTGTTTCCGCTCTGGAACATAAGTGTCATGCCATCTTCGGCAGTAAGGCTTTCATCGGAACGTTCGACAAGACAATATATATTCTCCTCATCGTAGGCGAACCTGAACACTGTCTGGGTGTACATTTCGCTTCCTATGAAAAGGGCATCGTCCACATTTTCCCAATGGGTACTGCTGCCTGTCATTGCAGGAGTGAACTCCGAAGCGTTGATACGGTGGTTAAGGATATGACGGCGGATTTCAATTCCGTAAGTGTCAGCATTGTCAGTTGCCCTGTAGTTGAATGCCGACAGAAGTACGTGGGAATCAGCCACATCTATGCTGCCCCATACGCCAGGACCGGCACATACAGGATACGGTGAGCTAAACTGGTCTGCACGGGCATTTCCCATCCTGATGTTATGCACCTTGTTTATTCCTGTGGAAAGCACGGTCTCACCGCTCGGGAACTGCACAAGATAAGGTGCCGCCTCATTGAGGAAGATATTGTTTGCCCTGTCTGCAGGTCCCACCTGGCTCCCGGTCAATCCTCCTGATGCCCAGTTGTCATCACACCAGGCCATTGAGATGTGATATTTGTCCTCAGCTGTAGCAGTGCGTCCGAAACGCGACTCCAGGGCAATTGCAATACGGCCAGTCTCATTGAGCCGTATTGCCACAGGCATCTGGTCGGTATAAATCGGTGTCACCCCGTCAGTTCCAGTTCCGGCAGCCTGGCGTATCACATACCCGACATCTTCCCATGTCTCTCCATTGTCTGTAGAGCGCAGCAAGGCCGTTCCGGAATCTCCTATGGATGGATTGGCACGGGTGTAATAGATATGTATTTCACCGCTTTCAAGCTGCAGACCGGAAGGCTCCCAGCAGGCACTGCCCTGGAAAATCCTGCGTGGTGTGCTCCAGGTCTTGCCGTTGTCCGTAGACCTGCGAATCATGATTCCACACCAGTCAGTATGCTGAGTGTAGCTTGGGTTGAAACGATAGGCAGCAAATGCAAGGATATCACCGTCTGCAAGTACCATATAGTCAGCAGATGAATAGAGGATTTTCGAAGTCTCAGGCAGAGGACAATTGGCATCGATTTCTTTAAAAGGCACCTTTTCAAACAGATGCCTGTCCTTGAAGTCCCAGTTCTTGAAATCATAGCTCAGGCCATAATATACATCATGGGCTGAGTTGTTTTGCTGATAAGATAGCATATATCCCCCGTTTGCGAGCTGTTTGATACGTGGATAATAGGCAAGCTTTGCTGTAAGAACCGGATCAACAAACCTGTAAGTGCTTCTGAAGTCAGTTTCGATAAAGCTATACTTCCAGTCGCTGTGATGGGAATTGACGAATCCTTCCTTACGGTTGAGACTGTAGATGGATGTAATGTCAGTCATTGCCGGTTCTTCCTCAACCTCAGGTTTCGGCTTAGGGTTGCATGGGCCGTCATAGACTTTCTCGCAAGAGACAGCTGACAATGCCGCCAAAATCAATGTACTATATAGATTTTTTTTCATGATTTCCTGATTTTAAACTCGTTTCCTGATCAATAGCCCGGGTTCTGGTCCACAGACGGATCCATGTACGGGTTATAGTTGAACTCGTCTGAGGCTATTGGCCACCAATATGCAGCATCCCCAACTTCGGACAGCTCCTTTATGCGTCCGGACGCAAGAGCACATTCAGCAAGGCGGTCAAGACGTTTGAGATAAGTATATCTCTTGGCCTCAAAGATTGTCTCTCTTCCGTGCTCTTTCATTACAAGCTCCATAAAGGCATCTTTGGATGAATAGTCCGAAAGCTGGTAATCATTCGGCTGTGATGTCTTAGGGTCCATGCCGTATGCCCTCCTGTGGATCTGGTTGATACATTCCATTGCATCGGCATCCGGTGCTCCGTCACGCATACAGATAGCCTCTGCAAGAGCGAGCAGCACGTCCGTATATCTGTATAGAGGGAAATCATTTGCAGCACTGGAAGAATTCACATAGTCCCTGTATTTCAGGCATATCATTCCTGTCTTTGTCTGTGTGTTCAATGCTCCGTTGGTCTTAGGCTCAAACAGGTCATATTGATGACGATAGTCACCTGTCTCGGCAATCCATTCGCGTATATTGGCATTATTTACATAATCCGTATACACTCCGAGCGCACCTGTAGCATAGACAGGATTAGGCTGACATAGATACATCCACACGAATTTACAGTTGACATCCCTGTTATATTTGATATAAAAGAGTTCCTCAGACGAAGCTGCATCCACACCGAAAACCTTCTCAAAATCGTCCGGTGACGAAATCCTGACAAGTGAATATCTCCTGGAATTTACTATTTCCTGAAGGTCATCTGCCGCAGAAGTCCAGTCTTTAAGATAAATTTTCGCTTCTGCGCAGAGCATCAGGGCAGAATATCGGCTTGGATGTCCAGCAGTTACACTTTTTGCAAGCATCTTGGCCGCCTCCTCGCTTTCAGCGCGGACATAGTTCCATATTTCTGCCTCTGTTGAGCGTGGACGATACAGGGTGGTATAATTGGTTTCATCAAGCAGAGGTACTCCACCGTAATATTTCGCCAATGTCGCATAGCTCAACGCCCTGAGGAAACGGACTTCCCCGGAAATGGCATTATACTCACTTTTTGACAGCTCCGCGTCAGGAATCGCACAGATAATCTCGTTTGCAAAACGTATGGTACGGTACAGGACTGCCCATGTATCTTTTGCAAAGCCTACACCTCCACTTGTCAAGCCAGTCGTGAAGGATGTATTATAGTTTCCCCTTCCATACGCATAATCCGAAAGTGCTTCCGGAAGGACTGAAAGATAGCGTCCCCAAAGTGCATCTCTCTCATACTGGGCATAGATGGAGTTCACAACACTCTGCAATTCAGTCGCATTGGACATATAGGTACTGCCGTCCACCTTTTTAGGATGTTCTTCAAGCATTCCCCAGTCGCCGCATGAGACAGTAGCCGCCCCGGCAGCAATGGCCAGCAATATATTGTATAAAAACTTTTTCATATTCAAATTCACGATTAAAAGGTAATACGGCATCCGAGGGTCACGGTCCTTGCTACAGGATAGCAATACAGGTCGACACCCTGACGAAGTGAATTTCCTCCTCCGTATGAGTTCACATCCGGATTCCACATCGGGTAGCTTGTTATGGTAAAGAGGTTCTGTCCACTGACATAAACCCTTGCCCTGCTGATAAAACGTCCTTTTCCGCAAGGGACATCATATGCAAGCTCCAGGTTCTTGAGTCTGAGATATGTACCGTCATAAACAAACCTGTCTGACATCTTGAGGTTCAGGTTGGAGAGAAGAGCCGGATATTTGGCATCCGGATTCTCCGGAGTCCAGTGATTTTCTGCAACATCCTTGAGTGTATTGAAATTATTGTTGTAGTTGTACAGGAGGTTGCCTGCCGTCATTGAATAGATGTCATTGCCGAAAGATCCCTGGAAGAATGCACCAAGGCTGAATCCCTTGTAGCTGAAATTCAGGTTGAAGTTCAGCAGGAAATCAGGATTAGGGTTTCCTATGACCCTCTTGTCCTCGACTGTTATATCACCGCTGCCGTCAAAATCCTTATAGACAATATTTCCTTTCTCGTCATAGCCGTCCTCGACATAGCCGTAGAAAAGATACATCTGCTCCCCCTCGCGCATAATATTCAGCTGGTCACTGACAAGGGTATTGGACACCTTGCTTCCATATATGTCGGCATGGTCTGCAAGGGAAAGAATCTTGCTTCTGTTAAGGGAAAAATTCACACCGAGATCCCACTTGAATGCCTTGTCAATGATTCTGGCATCGAGCTGAAGTTCAACACCTGTGTTCGATATGGAGCCGATGTTCCTCAAAGCTGTGGTATATCCTGACGAGCCTGGAAGTTCTACGTCATTGAGCAGGTTATATGTCCTCTTGTAATAATAGTCCGCTGTAAATTTCAGTCTGTCCCCGAATATGCCAAAATCAACTCCGACATTGGTCTGTGCAGTGGATTCCCAGCGCAGCCCTCCGAGATAGGTAGCAAGTGGAGAATATGCTACAGTGGTCGTGTTCCCGAATACCACATTTGTTGATTCGAATGTATTCTGGGTTGAATAAGGGGAAATGGCCGTACTGCCGGTAACTCCATATCCAACCCTCAGCTTAAGCTCAGATATCCAGGACGCGTCCTCCATAAATGACTCCTGGGAAATTCTCCATGCAGCCGCTGCAGATGGGAAATATCCCCATTTGTTGCCCTTGCTGTAACGTGAAGAGCCATCGGAACGGAAGTTTACTGTAAGCAGATAACGGTTGTCATAGCCATAGTTCAATCTGCCAAGAAATGAAATGAGCCTCCAGTCGGAATAGCTTGAAGACGGAAGGCCTTTGATATCTGCGGCATCAAGGTCATACGTCTCCACGACATCACTTATAAAGCCCTCTGCCGTTCCGGAATTCATTGTTGTGGAAACACTCTGCTCGTATGTCATGCCGGCCATGAAATCAATGTGATGCTTGCCGAAGAAACGGTTGTACGAGATGATGTTGTTGCTTGTTATCTGGGTATTGGCGGAAGTTGAGACAGAAGCCGCCCCTTTTGAATTGGGATAACTCAATCTTTTCAGATAATCTGTCTGCCCACGGCTGCTGAGCATATTCGCCGTAAGGGCAATGGAAAGCCCCTCTACAGGACGGATTGTAACGCCTCCATTGGCCACAATCCTGTCTGAATGATATTTCCTTGAGATTTCATGCTGATAGGCCAAAGGGTTCACAGAGCCTGCCGGCTGGGTGGCAAAGTCATTCCATGAGCCGTCATCATATTTAGGAGATGCAAGAGGAGAAGCGGAAAGTGTGGTATGGATGACCGAGTCCATACCCTGGGATGTCATCTGCCTGTGGTTGGCTCTCGTATATATTATGCCGGCATTAACCGACACATATCTGGACAAGTCGAAATTGACCTTTGCCCTGGCTGAGAATCGTTCATATCCGCTGTTTATGACAATTCCATCCTGGTCGAAATAGCTCAATCCTGCAGTGGCACGCAGTTTCTTTGTCCCTCCGGACACATTCACGGAATGGTCTGTAGTCACGGCCGGCTTGAAGACAAGGTCCTGCCAGTTGGTGTTGTAGACATTCTCCGCAATCTGCTCTTCCGTATATAGGGGGTCCTTGCCCTGCGCAATGCTCTTCATGTTCAAATACTCCATATAGCCGTTCCCGTCAAGGACATCAAGCTTTTTCGAAAGCATCTGTACACCCACGCTTCCATTATATTCCACACGTGCACGTCCTTCCGAAGGTGTCTTGGTCGTAATGATAATGACTCCATTGGCTCCCCTTGAACCATATATCGCAGTAGCGGAAGCATCTTTCAAGACCTCTACAGACTCAATGTCCGAGTTGTTTATCATGTTGATATCCCCGGCAAATCCATCAATAATCCAAAGAGGATCGTTGCTGCCCTTGATGGAATTTGCACCACGGATACGCACCTGCATACTTGCACCAGGTGCACCGTTGCTCTGGGTGATTTCAACTCCGGCGACACGTCCCTGCAAGGCATTGGCAACAGACATCGATGAATACTCGTTGATAGTCTCACCCTTTACAGATGTAATAGCTCCAGACAAGTCCTTTTTGCGCATTGTACCGTATCCTACAACTACAAGTTCATCCATCTCAAATCCGGCTGTCTCAAGCCTTACCTTGATTTCCTTGCGTGAGTTGACACTTATTTCAGCATCCTTCATACCGAGGAACATCACATTAAGGACAGCATCTGCAGGTATTGAAACAATTTCACACTTACCGTCTGCATCTGTGTTCCAGCCCTTTGTTGTCCCTTTCATCGAGACTGCGGCTCCTGGTAAAGGTTCGCCGTCTGAATCAGTCACGATAACGGTACACCGCTCCAGCACTTTCTGTGCTGATACAGGAACAGATGTGAGCATCAACGCCAGGACGGCACTGAGCACCCACCCCATTCTGAAAAACTTATGGTTCATATCATTTAGTGTTAATAGTGTTATTTTTCTGCAGTCATTGATTTTATGAAATCGATTTCCGCCTCATCGTATGGGGTATAGTCGGAGCGGAAAATGTCATGGAACCAGATTTCAGGTTCCGGATCGCCGGCCTTATGCCCCCACGGATAATGGAAATGGCATTTGTTGTTGACCAGGCCCCAGTTGATGGCTCCGACACGGGCATTTTTCAGTATCGGCATCACGGTCTCAAATGTATTCCCGTAATTCCTGGCAAGATATTCCTGGCATATCATCGGTCTGCCGAATCTTGACAGCATTGCGATATAGTTTTCCACCTCAACAGGCTTTGAATAGCAGTGGAACGTGATTATATCAGAATTTGTGCAGACAAAAGCCACAAGGTCAAGCTTGGTCTGGGTGCCGCCTTTACCAGGACGCTGCCATACAGGTGATGTGAGCGGCTGGCCAGGGCGCACCTCCCATGCCCATCTATAGACTTCCGGCATAAACTCCGCGACATCGCATCCGCCTTTCATATTTTCAGGTTCATTGCAGAGACACCAGTAGAGGATTCGTCCATCGTCAGAGAATGTGCGGAGTATATCCTGCACGTATTCCTTAAGGCGTGGCCACTCGTCAGGATTGTCAATGACTTTTTTCCCCGGACTCGGAATCCAGTTTGAATTATGTGTCCCCGGGATTGCCTCAGGCTGCGGTCCAAGGGTAAATTCCTTGTCATGGTTACCTCCATTGGTAAAGAAAGTGACAATGCACTTGATCCCGTGGCTGTCCGCAATTCCAAGGAACTGTTCAATCCTCTTCTTGAAACCGTAACGGTCGGCATACCACAGACCTTCATGGAGATAGATTCTTACAGCATTGAAGCCTATACTTTCTGCAACAGAGAGCTCCTTGTCGATTATCTCTGGGTTGAATGTCTCTTCCTGCCAGAATTCATATTGATTGATAGCGTATGACGGGACATAATTGCACCCTACAGGCCATTCTTGTGAGTCATACCAGGCATTGGCCTCTTCCTTTGTCCACTGTCCACCCTTCGGGGCACAACAGCAGCACGCCAAAACGGCTAATATTGTCAGTATCTGTCTTTTCATATCTGTATTAATCTTCAATGTTTCCCATATACCAGTTCGCCCAAAGGTTGTCGTTGCGTTCATTGAGAGCCTTGCGGAAGAATCTCTTAGCTTTACGTTCACGCCCGAGTGCCTTGTATCCCATGGCCTGGGTAAGGTAGGCGGTAGTGTTGATATCCTGCTCGAACGGTCCTCGGTCAAAGCTTTCAAAGAACGTGTTGAAATAGTCAGTAATCTGGCCCTTTCCTGCCTGGACGGTCTCTTTATAGAGCTTTCTTACATCGGCCTTAGGATTGATTTTTCTCATGGCAAGACCTTTCTCGTAATTGAACCTTGCATCTGCAGGACGGATTTCAACATCAGCAGCCTTGCGGTAATACTCCATGGCCTTGTCCATATTCCCGTTTTTTTCGTATGCCAGGCCGATGTTATACCACACCTGTGCGTCACGGGCATAATATTCAAGATGTGCATATCCATGGTTATCAGGATATTCATCCATCATCAACATATACTCAAGAGCCTTGTCGGCATATCCGTTTTTCCATTGCTTCAGGCCGCAGAGCAGACAGGCATCCACATAGATGTCATGAAGGTCTTCAACATGCTCCCTCCTCGGATAATAATGGGTAAGAAGCGGTTCCATGACACTCTCATACTCACCGGCAAGCATCATCTGGCGGATTGCGCGGATTTCTGAATCATATCGTCTGTCATATAGATCAGCCTTGCTGTCAAACAGCCCATAGCGTTCGCGCAGAGGTGCATTTATATACTCCATGATTTCATCACACTCTGTCAGAAACAGTGCATTGTTTTCCTTGTCCGAAGCTATGGCACGACGGTAAAAGTCTATGGCCTTGTCATAGTCAGCCCTGTCCTTGCATTCCTTGCCTTCATCCTTGAAACGCCAATACCAGCCGAGATTGCGCAATGCCATAGCGAAGTCAGGAGCGATTTCAACCGCTTTCATCCATGCCTCAAAGGCCTTCTGCTGTTGTCTATGGTATTGCAGATTACCTAAATAATACCATGTCACAGCACTGCCAGGCATATATTCAAGGGCTGTTTCATAAACCTTTACAGTCTCCTGGCGGAACGGATATACATAATCCGTAAGGCCTTGCTCTGCCTTGGAGAACCACTGTGCTGCAAGAGTCCTGTCTCCTGCCCTGTGCGCAAGATAGCCGAGATAGTATTCCGCTGTCGGATATGAAGCTGTCTTTTCAAAAGCAAGCAGGACATCCCGTGCATCATCAGCAAAGCCGTTGTTCATATAGTAAAGCGCAAGCTCGACATACGATTCTCCTACTCCCCTAAGCAGATTTGCAAGTTCAGCCTCTCCAGCAGCACCAAGAAGAACCCTCTCACGCGCAGCGTAATAATTTAGCGGGTCAAATCCAGAGACCTCGGTGGCAAGGCTTTTCGCCTCTGCTGTCCTGCCGGCCTTGCGGAGAAGAGTGGTCTTGAGGTTCTTGGCATCTATATTCATTCCATTATATGCAATGGACATATCCACTTCTTTCATAGCCTGTACCGGCATCCCAAGGACAGATGAAATCTGGGCAAGCTGATAATAGGCTGCAGAAGCATATTCATAGTCCCAGGCTGCCCTGTAGAGAGTATCTGTAGCAGCATCATACAATCCCTCGTCTTTAAGGACAAGGCCAAGGTTGTACATGCTTTCACCGTCTTCCGGCCTTGTATAGCTTGCAGTCTGACGCCTGATTGCAGTGCGCAGATGTTTCTTGGCAGACTCATAGTCACCTGCCTGACGGTACATTATACCCATCTGGGTATTGCACCTCACATCTTTCGGGTCTCTGCGGAGTACCTCCCTGAAATACTCGTACGGGTCCACATGTGCCTGGTGGAACTGAAGATTCCTCATTCCGATATAATACAGTTCCTCGATATTGTCTATGCCCTTTGGATCAGGATTGACAGGGACAACTGGCTCCGGCATAGGCTCCGTCCTGTCTATCACGTATGGATGATAACTGATCAGTTCCTCACCGTCAGCCGCATAAAGGGTCATATTCACCTTTTCCGGAGAAGCAACCTCATCTGCATCAGCCACGAAATCATCTGCGAAAGGCCTGTCCGGAGATATGGTCACAGTCCTGGTGTACAGGGTCTTGCCATTCTGGCCAGTCACCTTTACAACGGCGTTCCTGCGTACACTTGTCACGTTTGCAGCGACATGAACCTTGCCGGAAGGGTCAATATCCATATTGACAGTAGCCTCCTTGTTTCCCCGGTTTACATGGTCAAGATCACGGATGCCATACCACCATGCTGTAAATTCCTTGGTTTCGTGCGGATTTATCCAGCAATAGTCAGGCTGGTTATCTGAATACGCCCCGGTCATCAGCTCCACATACGGGCCATCGTCATCAGTCAACGTTACACAATCCCAGGCATGTCCGTAGTTCATGTGTCCCCATGTCCAGAACTTGCCGCCTTTATTGATATGGTGATTGCCCACAAGCATAGTCCCTGCTCCTTTGCCATAGTCATACCCACCGACAAAATCATCCTGAAGGTCATACACAAAAACGGAGCCTCCTGTAAGCGCAGGAAGATTCTTCCAATAGCTTATATCTTTCCCTGCATAGTCCGGATTGCCACAATATCCAGCATCTGGAACAGGCCAGCGCAAGAAACTGTTCTTGTGATGGAATGTACCATACGCAGTATTTTCCGGGAAGACTATCTGATAATCCTCGTTGGCGTGCGTGGCTACATTATTCCAGTGAAGCATTGAATTCCTGTCCTGTGAAGTGTTGAAAAACCTTCCCGTAACTTCTATATATGATTTGTCCGGGTACAGGGTAAGCCCTATGGCCCAGCTCATGCGGTGGCGGTTCTCAACCTCCCCTACCCAGACGGTCTTGCTTCCGTCCTGGTTGTCCACCATCTTCCAGTCTATAGGATACTGGCTTGTCGCACGGTGATGATGGAATACATTCCATTCTACACCACCGCTGATCCATGCCCCGAGCATTCCGACATTTGCCGGCTTGATGACATGCTGACGATAGAATATCTCATACCCGTTGGTCTTGTCTGTGGCATAGAACAGACGGCCTCCTATGTCCGGAAGCACACAGACCTTCAGGTAGTCATTCTCAAGATAAATGGCGCGGTGGGCCGAATCAACCTTTACATTTGCTGGATTATCATTCATAGCATACGGATAGACTCCACGTTTTGCACGCTGATAAGCGAAATCCCGCTCAAACAAAGGTGCTTTTTCAGGAGCATTTACCCTATATGTCGGGAGGATTTCTTCTCCCTGCCACATTTTAACAGGCCCGTTCTGGGCAGACAATCCGGCCGCCAATAGAACACCGATGGCCGAAAAAAGAGTTTTTGTTCTGGTTATCATCTGTCTTAGTATCTAACAATAACCGCAAATGTATATTATTGGAAAAACATCTCATCACAGCCCCCGGCAACAAGATTAAAGTGTGATATTTTTTGACGATTTTTTGCTAAACCTGCCCTGCAGCCTGTTCTTTGGCATATTCTGCAGGATTCTTTCCATATACTTCCCTAAAGCACTTTGAGAAATAGGACGGGGACCGGAAGCCTACGGCATAGCATACTTCGCTCTTCCTGCAGTTAGAGTCACGGAGCATCTTTGCAGCCACAGCCAGTCTCCGGTGTCTTATATATTCAACAGGTGTCTGGTCAAGAAGGCCATGGATTTTGCGTGTCAATGAGCTTCGGCTCATGAACAATGCCTTTTCCAGTTCCGGAACGCCGAAATCCGCATTTGAGATATTGGCAGCCATCACCTCTTCCAGTTTCTTGAGGAAATCTTCATCCCTGTCCACAAGATTGAACGCCTTCAGGTTCATTACCGGATTGTCCATCAACATGGTCTTCATCTGTTTTCTCTTGTTTAGCTCTCCCCTGATGCAAGCCATTAGATATTCAAGTGTGAACGGCTTTTCTATATACATGGAGACACCGCTTTCCATACATTGTATCTTGGTGTCCACCGAAGTTATGGCAGAAAGCACTATGACCGGGACATAGGAGGTCTCCGAATCGGAACTTATCCTATGGCAAAGTTCAACTCCGCTCATTCCCTGCAGACCAATGTCAGTAATAAGAAGGTCTATACTGTACTTTTTCATCAATGTCAGGGCCTCTTCTCCGGAAGAAGAGACAATCACATTGTATTCCGCCTTGAGCTTACGTCCCAGATATGTCTGCAGCTCATAATTGTCTTCAACAAGAAGAATTGTGGACCTGTCCGGCATAATCCGGACTTGTCCTGCCTCATCATGACTTTTCTCCACTCCAGCGACATACTCATCCGTCAAAGGTATCGTCAGCACAAAAGTGGTTGTTTCCGAATCCTCGATGGCAAGGCTGCCACGATGCAGGGTAGCAAGGGTGCTCGCAAAGGCAAGTCCGATACCGAAACTCTGTGAATAGGGCGAATTGTCCTTGCCAAGCCGGATAAAAGGCTTGAATATCTCCTCACGCATGGACTCCGGAATAAGTTCTCCGTCATTTGATATTTTAACGACAACATTTTCTCCGGCCACCGACAAATCTATATTTATATAGGAACCGGCATATTTGACAGCATTGTGCAGCAGATTGTTTATAATCTTGTCAACAGCCTTTTCGTCAGCACGGATATTGAAGCGGTCCTTTCCGGAATTAAACTTTACGGCGATATTCCGGCTTCGAGCCAGCTCAGAGAAGTTGAAACAGGCAAAATTGATTCGCTCCACCATGTCAAATTCTGTATAGTCAAGCACATAGCCATGTTTTTCCGCCCTGATGAAGTCAAGCAGTTCCTTGACAAGCTTGTCAAGATAGTCAGTACTGTTGTAGATGACAGAAAGTTCCTCATTCACCTCCGGACTATTCTGATTTTCCATAAGGTTCTGCAGAGGGATCTTTATCAGGGTAACAGGAGTCTTTATCTCATGGACTATATTGGAAAAGAATGTCATCTTCTCATGCAGGTTCCTGATTTCCTTTTCCTTTTCAATTTTCTCCTGCCTGATCCTGTGCTTCCTCTCCTGCATATAATAGATTATGGCAAAAGTCACGCAGGCAAAGGCCAGGACAATCAGCATTATAAGAAAAATCCCCTGCCATGACTGCCTGAAAGACGGGAGAATCTCTATATCTACTGCATGGTGTGCCGGAAGCATCTCTCCAGCTGAATTCATCGTGCATACACGAAGAATATATTTCCCGGGAGGAACATTATAATATTGGATTTCCGACTCTGCTGAGACATTGCGCCAACCGCTGTCATAACCGTCAAGAAGACAATAGATATTGACAGACCTTACTATTTCTGTCACAGGCATTGAAAACCTGAATCCAAAAGAATTGGATGTAGCCTTAAGCCTTATAAGATCAGCTACATTGATGTTTTTTTCAATTATACCTCCTTTCCCAGGTGAGACAGACTCACCTCCGACATTAAAATCATGTATGATGACATCTCCTGCCATGTTATCGAGCCGTGACAAATCATTGGGATTAAACACGATGAATCCATCAGCCGAGCCAAAAAGAAGATTTCCGTCCTTGAGACGCAATGCGGCCTTGCCGAATTCATAGTCAAGCAGGCCGGAATGGAGGGTAAAGTTCTTGACAGTTGAATTTTCACCATTATAGCGCACAAGTCCTTTGTCGGAAGAAAGCCAAAGGTTACCGGCTGCGTCAGGGCATGCAGCAAAATATCTGTCCGAAGGCAATCCAGGCAATACCGACATGTCAAATATGTCAAAATCTCCACGCAGGCTGTCATACCGGTAGAAACCGGCACTGAAACCGGCTCCAAAGACGTGCCCCATATAGTCAAGCGTAATATAGGAGACCATCTCAGGTACCCTGCCTGTACCTCCCTTGACGCACCAGTGCCCTATTATGTCGTCCTTTTTACAGTCATACGCCAGTATTCCTGAACTATAGGTAGCTGCCCATATTGTTCCGTATCCATCTTCTGCCAGCTGCTCGATGGCCCTGTCCCCAAAACATGATATCTTGACAAAAGAATCAGAATCAACATCATAGCGCATCGCCCCGATGGATGTTCCGGCATATAATGTCCCGTCCGAAGCGACAAACAGATCGAGAACCCTGTTGTCAACATACGAGTTGACCTCCATAAAATGAGAATAGTGTTTAGCTATCCCCCCCCCCACGGATATCAATCCTGCATATACCGTTATTATATCCGACCCAAAGGCAGTTGCCTGCGATACACAACGCATTTACGTCATCAGGTATCAGGTCAGAAACCTTATACCTCTTGAGGTTTCCATTTTTCACGTCAAATTCAAGAACTCCGGCACTGCCTGTCGCAATCCACACAACGCCATCCTCTCCTTGCACAGCATCACTTATACGGCAGCCTTCAAGCGACATTCCGTCATCTGTCCTGTAATATTTCTTGAAGACATCCTGAGCGACACTATGATAATTGACTCCGCTGTGGGCCGTACCGACCCAGATGCTTTCCTTGTCTACAGGCAAAAGGACAGTAACATGGTTCTCGGAAAGGGAAAACCTGTCTTCCTGGCTGTATTTAAGGATAGAATGTGATTTCTCATTTATGTCATACCTGATCAGACCGGATGTTGTCATCATCCACAGATACCTTCCGTCAAGAGTCAGTCCAGTGGGCCTGGCTGCCACATCTGCCGAGCACAGGACAGCAGCCTTACCATCTTCAGTACCGACCCTGCACAGTCCATGCTCCTTGCTTGCCACATAGAGTTCCTCAGAAACGGTGCCTCCGGCAACAATCCCTTCTATATCATCCTTTTCAAAATAGCCATCCGGACAGACAGGAGACAGCACCGGAGAATCTGCCCCAGGATTCATACGGTACAAGTCATCACAGTACATTGCAAGGTATAATCCACCAGCACGGTCTGACGCTATTCTATAGATATCCTTGGCAACTGCTCCAGAAGATGTCCCGACATCCAGCCTGGTCAGTACGCGGGCATCTGGCTCATAGCAAAACAGTCCTGAAGTACGCGCCCCTATCCATATTCTTCCTGCAGGGTCAGGACAGAATGTATAGACTCTGTCAGACAGGATTCCGTAATTATCCGGTCTTGTAAAACAGTCCATCATATAGTCGTATATGACTATGCCGTCGTCTGTCCCGATGAGTATATTGCCATGGATATCTTCCACAAGACAGTTTATAAAATCCGACATACTTCCTATGTCGTGCCTGTCATAGGATTTGAAACCGTTCATGTTATAGCGGTTAAGGCCTTTATGTGTCCCGACCCAGACAACTCCACGGCTATCTTTCAGCATGCACTTGACACTATTGTTGGACAAGCCATAGCTGGAAGCATTGAGAGATGTAAACCTGTAATTCTGAGAGATTGATGGGATGACAGGAAGTGTCAGGAAAAACACAAGTGCAGATATGTGGACAACAATACGGAATAGTTTCATCATTGTATAAAATTAGTACCTATAAATGTACTTATATTTCTCCATTTATCAAATGGCAAGTGAAGAAAAACAGGACTGCCAAGCTGATAATATGGAAGTCTTTCTAAAAGAGATCCGAATGTGTTCCTGTACGAGTTAAAGACAGCACTTGAAGTTCTTTGTCATCTATCTTCTTATATATAAGAAGCCAATCAGGCTTAATATGGCATTCCCGATAGCCAATATACTTGCCTTTAAGTGGATGGTCTTTCTTTTCCTTTGGCAAGGGTATGTCACTGGCCAACTGGAAAATGACAGTATTAAGTTCATCCATCGGAAGATGTCTCTTTTAGCCTTTTCAAGGTCTTTCCGATATTGGCCAGTTACAGAAATAGCTCTCATTATTTGACAGATTCGAGGTATTCTTCAAAGGTCTTATAAACTGTAACATTACCATTTTCCACATCTTCCATGGCCTTTAAAGTCGTAGCATTCGGTTCTTCAATAACCCCGAGTGACCGAAGATAGTTAACAAGTCCTCTGCCTGCCTTTGTCCTTTCGTTTATCGTTATCGTATAAGTTGCCATATCATAATCATTTTTATCACATCTTTGCAAATATAGAAAATTTATTAATAACAGGCATTAAAATTCATTTCACCATTTTTAATACATGGACTTGCTATTGAGACAAAATTACATACATAAGGAGCTATGTAATAGAGTATAGAGTTATACACGAAAAAAGCCCATCCGACGGATGAGCATTGTTCGTGGTCCCAACAGGGCTTGAACCTGTGACCCCCTGATTATGAGTCAGGTGCTACTAACCAACTGAGCTATAGGACCAAACTTTAATTTGCAGAGTTGCCTCTGGCAGTGTGTCGCTATTGACAACTCTGCAAATATAGTAACTTTTTTGCTAATGACAAAACATTAGATGATATCTAAGGGCGTCATCATGCAAAAAAATGCGATCAGACTTTGATTTCAACTTCAACACCTGAAGGAAGCTCCATCTTCATGAGGGCATCGACAGTCTTCTGAGTAGACTCGTAGATGTCAAGGAGACGGCAGTAAGAATTGAGTTCGAACTGCTCACGGGACTTCTTGTTGACGAAAGTTGAGCGGTTTACAGTGAAAATCTTCTTGTCAGTAGGAAGCGGAATAGGACCATTCACGCGAGCACCGGTAGGAGTCACTGTATCAACGATCTTCTTTGCTGACTTGTCAACCAGCATGTGATCGAATGATTTGAGTTTTATTCTTATTTTCTGGCTCATAATATCCGTAATTACTTGATTAAATACTATTCGTCCTCGTCGGTATTCTTGTAACCGCTCTTCTCGATAACCTCTTTTGCAAGGTTAGCAGGAACCTCTGAATAGTGGTCGAATGACATAGTACTTGTCGCACGTCCAGAAGAGATTGTCCTGAGGATGGTTACATATCCGAACTGCTCTGCGAGCGGAACGAATGCCTTTACAATACGCGCACCTGTTGTTGAATCCATCGCGTTGATCTGTCCCCTGCGGCGGTTAAGGTCACCTACGATATCTCCCATGTAGTCTTCCGGTGTCACAACCTCAAGGTTCATGATAGGCTCAAGAAGAACCGGCTTAGCCTTAGGGCATGCATGACGGAATGCCTGACGTGCACAGATCTCGAATGAAAGCTGGTCTGAATCGACTGGATGGAATGAACCGTCCTTAAGGACAACCTTAAGTGATGGAACCTCATATCCTGCAAGTACACCGTTTACCATCGCAGACTTGAAGCCTTTCTCGACAGACGGGATGAACTCCTTAGGAATGTTACCACCTTTGACCTCGTCAACGAACTGAAGTCCAGTGACTCCCTCGTCAGCAGGTCCGATCTCGACAATAATATCAGCGAACTTACCACGTCCACCGGTCTGCTTCTTGAAGACCTCACGGTGCTGTACAGTCTGGGTAATTGCCTCCTTGTAATTAACCTGGGGCGCACCCTGGTTGATGTCCACGTTGAACTCACGGCGGAGACGGTCAACAATGATGTCAAGGTGAAGCTCACCCATACCGCTGATGACAGTCTGACCGGTCTCGTGGTCAGTCTTCACTGTAAATGTAGGGTCCTCCTCTGCAAGTTTCGCAAGTGCGATACCGAGCTTGTCAAGATCCTTCTGGGTCTTAGGCTCAACCGCAAGTCCGATAACCGGATCCGGGAACTCCATAGACTCAAGTGTAACAGGAGCTGTCTCGACACAGATAGTATCTCCAGTGCGGAGGTCCTTGAATCCGACAGCTGCACAGATGTCTCCTGCCTCTACAAACTCGATAGGATTCTGCTTGTTGGAGTGCATCTGGTAAAGCCTTGCTACACGCTCCTTCTTGTCAGAACGGGTATTGAGGACGTATGAGCCGGCATCAAGACGGCCAGAATATGCCCTCAAGAATGCGAGACGTCCCACGAACGGATCTGTTGCAATCTTGAATACGAGTGCGCAGAAAGGCTCCTTTGCATCCGGTTTGCGCTCTACCTCGTCACCTGTCCTTGGGTCAATACCCTTTGTAGGAGGGACATCAAGCGGAGACGGAAGATAACGCATAACAGCGTCAAGAAGGAACTGGACACCTTTGTTCTTGAATGAAGAGCCGCAGCATGCAGGCACGATTGACATGTCAATTGTAGCCTTTCTGAGGGCAGCGATAAGTTCATCCTCTGAGATGGAATCAGGATCCTCAAAGAATTTCTCCATAAGGCTCTCATCGTATTCAGCTGCTGCCTCTACGAGTTTCTCCCTCCACATTGCAACTTCATCAGCCATTTCGGCAGGAACGTCAGCAAGTGTATAGTTTACAAGATTTTCTGAGCCATCGTAGATCATCGCCTTGTTTGCGATGAGGTCAACGATACCCTGGAACTTGTCCTCTGCCCCGATTGGAAGACAGATAGGAACTGCCCTTGCGCCGAGCTTCTCCTTGATCTCCTCAACAACTGCGAGGAAGTCAGCTCCGACACGGTCCATCTTGTTGATGTAGGCAATCTTTGGCACTCCATATTTGTCAGCCTGACGCCAAACGGTCTCAGACTGAGGCTGTACACGTCCTACCGCACAGAAAGTAGCGACAGTACCGTCAAGGACACGGAGTGAACGCTCCACCTCAACGGTGAAGTCAACGTGGCCCGGAGTGTCAATCAAGTTAATCTGATAAGTATCCCCCTTGTAGTGCCAGAAGGCAGTTGTAGCAGCGGAAGTAATTGTGATACCGCGCTCCTGCTCCTGAACCATCCAGTCCATTGTGGCAGCACCCTCATGAACCTCGCCGATCTTATGGGTCTTACCCGTATAGAAAAGGATACGCTCTGAGGTTGTTGTCTTTCCGGCATCGATGTGGGCCATGATACCGATGTTTCTGGTGAATTTAAGATCTCTTGCCATTTTCGTTGATCAATTGGGGATTAGAAACGGAAGTGTGCAAATGCCTTGTTGGCCTCTGCCATTCTGTGCATGTCTTCTTTTCTCTTGTAGGCTGCACCTTCGCAGTTATATGCTGCGATGATCTCAGCACAGAGCTTTTCTGCCATAGAGTGGCCGGAACGCTTGCGGGCGAAGATTATCATATTCTTCATGGCGAGTGAGACTTTTCTTTCCGGACGCACCTCTGTAGGCACCTGGAAGTTAGCTCCACCGATCCTGCGGCTCTTAACCTCAAGCTGAGGTGTCACATTCTCGATAGCTTTCCTCCAAATATCGAGAGGAGCCTTGTCAGAATCTTTCATCTTCTCGCCTACCATGTCAATGGCATCGTAAAAAATAGAATACGCGATACTCTTCTTTCCCTGCAACATAAGATTGTTCACGAAGCGTGTTACCATTGCATCGTGAAACTTAGGATCAGGAAGTAGAATCCTCTTCTTAGGCTTCGATTTTCTCATTTTTGTAGAAAATTAAAAAGGTGTAAAATAGATAAAATTACTTCTTAGAGGCTGGCTTCTTTCCAGCTTTTGGACGTTTTGCGCCATAGAGTGAACGGGACTGTGTCCTTCCCTCTACACCTGCAGTATCCAAAGCTCCCCTAAGGATGTGGTAACGTACACCAGGAAGGTCCTTTACACGGCCGCCCCTTACAAGCACGATTGAGTGCTCCTGGAGGTTGTGTCCTTCGCCCGGTATGTACGCGTTGACCTCTTTAGAGTTGGTAAGACGTACACGGGCAACCTTACGCATTGCTGAGTTAGGTTTCTTAGGTGTGGTAGTGTACACACGAACGCATACGCCCCTTCTCTGAGGGCAAGCATCCAACGCGCGTGATTTGCTCTTCTCGACTATCACCTCGCGTCCTTTGCGAACTAATTGTTGAATTGTAGGCATAAATAATTGTAAATCTTTAATTTATGTTTCTTACCCCATAATTTGGGGCTGCAAATATAATCATAATTTTCCAATTTCCAATAACTTATGTAATCTTAATTGCACTTCTTTCCTGACATTACAAATTACAATTGCAGCCCCGCCAAATCCAGTTCCATTCAAGCTCCCCTACTCTGCACTTTGGGAGATTACGAATGCAGCCCCTGAGTCATCTACCTTGACAGTACTGTCCTTATCTATGAACCAGACGGACATCTCCGCAATCACAGCATCCCCCGGCAAACCGAAGAAATCGCGCGGCCAGATATATTTCCGATATGATACCGGGCCGGTCATATCCATAAGGTTCTTTGCAGAAGCCGTTGTCACGGACACCCTTGAACCGTCTGCGAGAGTCGCTTCACCGCATAGGTACACCTGTTCAAAACCTTTGAGCGCAGTCTCATTCCCATCCACTTCCGACTGAAAATTCACAGCAAAGATATCCCCATAACGGAATGTCGCAGGAGTTGTGGACACCAGCTTCACCTTCGTATAGTCATCAACAGGGCCTTCACCTCCGGTAACTTCCATCACCTTGCTCTTTTCATTGCGCTTATAGCGGCTTTCTCCGTCATCCTTCATTCCGTAATGGTCTCCACAGAAATGGAATCCCATATTGAAACGGATATTGTCCGGGCCCGTCTTGAGCTTTATCTTCACCACAGCATCTATCGGCTCCTTGCTCACATTGTCATTTATGGTGAATGACGTAGAAGACTTGAAGACGGTCCATTCAACGTCACCAAAATTATCCATCAGTCCCAAGATGCTCTGGTGGGCCATTGACCACGGCATCTGTGTAGACGGCTCAATCTCAGACGGACTGACAAGGCTGAGAGCCTCATCAACCACCTCCGGAAAGCCCTGTGCGGCATAGCCTGAGGTAGTGTAGGAAAGGACAGCATTGTCGGCAAGATGCCACGACTTTGGGGCAAGCACGCCAAAGACAAGATGCGCATTGTCATCAGTCTCTGTCACAAGACGTATCTTTACGCTTACCTCTATTTCACTGTCAACCTGCGGATTTTCCGGGAATATTATGTCCTCGATGGTCATGCAGCTGAATACGAGCATTGCCACGGCAGCCACAGTAAGAACCGCTGCCTTGTGATTTCTGTATATATCCATAATCTTCATATCATGATAATTTAATGTATCTCCATATATAGCTATTTCCCGATTTCCCTGAAACGGTATTCATAGCTCAGGTCCTTGCAGTCAAGCTGGAACGGTATATAGAATTCACCGTTCCTGAAATATGCGACAGTCTCCCCTGTCTCCACCAGCTTCAGGGCATACGGCAGCACATCCATGTCCAGGCGGCATTCAACAAATCCGTCACCTGTGCCAAAGCTGAACGGTGAGAAAGGGATGTCACCGTCCGTATATTGCAGGTACGACATCTTTCCGTCCCTAACCTGGATTGTGAAACGCAGTGTACTGAAGAAATCAAAATATGGGCATACGTCTATCCCGTTTACATTTACAGGGTCATATTCCAGGACCTGGCGCAAAGTATAGACAATGTCACCGTCAGACGGCATGCCTGGATCCATCTGGTTTGAAACCGGCCTGCAGGCAGAAAAGGCAAGGCAGACTGCCGCAGCCAAAAGCAAAATTCTATTTTTCATTGCAATCATTTATCATTTTATCTTTCAAAAAACATCTTTGTCAAATCGGGCAAGGAATTATTCAAGTATCGAGTCAATCTCAATCCACACGAACCTCGGCCTGTAGCTTTCCACATTGGAGAACTGTTCAGAAAAAGTATCCGTATTGACATTGTACGACATCAGTATCATCCCGTCCTTTTCAAACTGGGGATGCGCCATCGCATTGTATGGGAACCATCCGGACTTCAACGTAGGAACCTCATACAGCAGTCTGCGCCCGCGCCATGGTCCCCATGGAGCATCTGAGACGAATGAATATACCTTGCCGCTGCCGAAAGTCTTGTCCGAGGTAAAGAGGACATATTTATCCCTGAGCCTGAACACATTGAACTGCGAAGAGACCGGCACGGATGCTACACCCTCAAGCGGCTTCGCCAATGCAGGATCAGCACTCCAGCCAGCACCGGTATAATATTCCCAGTCAGTATATATCCTGTCCACTGTTGTGCGTGCGAGATGTACCTCAGTCACAGGGGCAAGGTCATTTTCGATGTCCACCTGGGCATATATATAAAGCCATTCCCCGTCATTGAGTGCCGCCGCACCATAATGTATGTCAGCGGAGCCATGGAAAGGGATACGGCTGTCCTTGACAAGTGAAATGTCAGGAAGGCTGTATTCAAGGGTATGTGTCGTCTCATATCTGAAGCCCCATGCCCCTTCTGCACCCTGGTACATCAGCTCCTGGAATATGAACAGCCTGTCCCCTACAACGAATCCATGGCCCGGCCAATACCATTTTGTCTCAAACGGCTGTCCTTCGGGCACTGCAGCAGAGGTGTCAGGTCCATTCCCGTCAGCAATTGCCCTGACTGAGGATCCGTCATATACAAAATACGTATTCCGGTACATGTGAGTCCCCTGTGGCCTTGTCCCGTTTGTCACGGTGCCGAGATATGAATCCCCCATAAGGAAAATGCTCCTGCCGTCCGGAAGCGCAATGGAGTACATACCGTCGCCTCCGGTCACACTGCCATGGTCAGGAATCAGCACAGAAGCCATTGCACGGTCTGTCCCATCTGTAAAGACCGTCACATCGCTCCGGCCCACCTCCTTGTCTGAGTCAAGCATCAAGACACTTACATTGACAGGCCTGTTGTATGGAATATGGGTCAGTACACATCCATGGGCATCTCCTGGAAGGCGCAGGGAGTTTTTCCCGGCAGCATCAGTGACAAGGAAACCGTCATGGACAGCATCTTTCAGGACAGTCCATCCAAGGAAGACAGAGTCTGCATTCACAGTGAAATTCACAGCGATATCGGCGTTCCCGATATTTTCAAAAATATTTTCCTTTACATGCCTTCCGTCATCGCATGAGGCAGCTTCCGTCATAACAAGACAGCCAAGGAGAAATATTCCGATACGCATTTTCATGTCCCTATCTTTTCAGGTTAGGATTCAGCCTGCTCTCACGCAAAGGATAAGGGAAGACAAGGTCCTTTTCGGCAAAGACAGCCTCATGGCCTGGTGTACGGTAGCCAATCAGGTCAACGACATTGCCTGTCTGGACATCCAGGGCCTTGCGCGTACGCAGCATGTCAAACCATGTCTGTGTCTCGAAGCACAATTCCCACAGCCGTTCCTTGTAAACCATGTCAAATGTGACAGCGGAAGGCTTCATCTCGGCAGGCATTGCCCTTTTGCGCACAAGGCTGTATGCCTCAACCGCATCCTTATCCGAAGTTGCACCTCCGTCAGCACAGGCCTTTGCCTCGGCCATCGCAAGAAGTACGTCTGCATACCTTATCAAAGGATAGTCAAGCCCGGACTTTCCTGTAGAGGCGGCATTGGCATCCCACCATTTATATATATAGGTATCGCCAAGTTCCAATGTCTTTGAGCCGTCAAGGCTCGGATGCTCTGAATAATAATATCCTCCCGAGTCGAGACGCATGTCACCTTCTGCGTATGAATTAAGGAATTCCACGGTAGGTGCAAGCGCACCGCCGTATGCAGCATTGGCAGAAAGTTCCGTCTGGGCGGGGTAAGGCAGCATGTCATTGTGCACAGGTGATCCGGCGCGGTCCGGTTCACGCTGGATGGACCACAGGATCTCCCCGCTGTTTTCATTCGTCTCGTCACGGAGACCGGAGTACGAATCAAAAAGACGGAAAGCACCTGAAGCATAGACATCATGTGCAGCGTCATACGCCTTTTCATAATAGTCCTTGCCGAGGCATAGCGGATATCCGGCCATTGTCAGATAGACCTTTGACATCAGGGCCTTCACTGCGCCTTTGCCGATATGGCCGTCTGCACGTGCCCATGAGGCATCTTTCATCAGTTCATCCGCCTTCACAAGGTCTGCCTCAATCTGGGCATAGACCTGTCCTGCAGTACTCAGCGGGATCTCGACACTGGACAGGTCAGTTGTCGGTGACGTCTTAAGCGGGACACTCTCCCAGAGACGCACAAGGTTGAAATAATAATATGCCCTCAGGCTGTATGCTTCGCCAAGAAACAGGTTTTTCTGCAGTTCCGGGACCGATACGGTTGCGGCCTCGATACCGGCTATGGTATAATTACAGTTCTCTATGGCTGCATACCAGCTTTGCCATAATCCCTCAAGATTCCAGTTCTCTTCCGTAACTGTCAGAAGATTGGCCTGGGTAAGGTAGATTGATGTCGCGACACGTGGGCGTCTTCCGTATCCTGTCATATATTCCAGGAAAATGAACCGGTGTGTCCCGACTTCGACATCTCCGTCAAATATGTCATCCACAAATGTATACAGTCCATTTACCGCTGCCTGCATCTGTTCCTGTGACTTGAAATAATTGTCTGGTGACAGGAAAGTCTTCGGGTTTTCCGTAAGAAATCCCGTACAGGAAACTGCACCAGCCAATGCCAGCAATGCTGTTATTATATGCTTCTTCATTTTTGTCAGTTTTTAGAATGTAATCCTGAGGTTTCCTGATATTGTCATCGGGCGCGGATATGAGTAGAAGTCGATTCCCTGGCCAGTATTTGTATTTGCAAAGGCACCGACCTCCGGGTCATATCCAGGATATGAGGTGAACACATAAGGGTTCTCCACAATGACGCCAAGGTTCAGGCCTTTGACGAACTTTGTCCTTTTCAGGACTGAATGCTTGAAGTCATACGAAAGCATTATGTTTCTTATCCTTATGAAATCGCCTTTATACAGCATCCTTGAATCCTTCTCGTTCTCGCCGAACCATGTGTCTGACGGGCGGCGTACAGCAGCAATCATGGAGTTCTGGTTCTCCGGCAT
Source organism: Bacteroidales bacterium (assembly GCA_023667095.1). Taxonomy (GTDB): domain Bacteria; phylum Bacteroidota; class Bacteroidia; order Bacteroidales; family UBA932; genus Cryptobacteroides. Next base: position 29,824 of record JAMPAT010000016.1, on the reverse strand, counting down.
CCATGCGTCAAGGACAGACTTCGGTGAATTGGCATACAGTTGACGGTTCTCCATCATGGTACCGGTAATGTTCATGATTGTAGCTCCATACTGTGCAGCAAGGTCGAGCATGAATGTAAACCCGTGGAACGTGAATGTGTTCACAAACGAGATTTCGCCTTTAGGGAGACCGCTGCCCATGTATTTGCGGTCCTTGTCGTCTATCACATAGTCATGGTTGACATCCTCATACTTGATGTCTCCCGGCTTCTTCCCATATCTTGATGCCTCCTCGACCTCGTCAAGTCCCCATGTCCCGAGCCGGTTCAGCACGAAATATGAGCCCCATGGCATTCCCTCGACAGCCCTTGTGTTGTTGCCAAGGTCAATCGTCTCACCATTTATGTCCACAACAATGATTTTGTTGGTAGAGAAGACAAGGTCAGTGTCCCATGTGAAGTTCTTCCGGTCAATGTTGTGAGATGATATGGTAATCTCAAATCCGGTGTTCCTGATTTTTCCGAGATTAGTCCATGAAGTTGCATAGCCCGTAGTATATGGAACCTGTTTCTGGAAAAGAAGGTCTGTGGTTGTCTTGTTGTACCAGTCGAGCACAACCTCTACCCGATCTTTTGCAAGGCTGAAGTCCAACCCGACATTGAGCTGGCGGGAAGTTTCCCATTTAAGGTCAGAGTTGCCGAGGTTGGACAGGACAACGTATGCATTCAGGCTGTTGGCAAAAATTGTATTGCCGTTTGCATACTGTGATATTGTCCTGTAATTAGGTATAGATGCATTTCCGACAGTTCCGTAGCTGGCCCTCAGCTTGAGGTTTCCGACATATCTGCGGGCCGGTGCAAAGAACGGTTCATCTGAAATGAGCCATCCTGCCGATACTGACGGGAAATAGCCGTATTTGTTGTTTGCGCCGAAATTGGATGCTCCGTCAGCACGGAATGTGAATCCGAGCATATAGCGGTTCAGGAAGGTATGGTTCATCCTGAAATAATATGAGTTCATGGTATTCTCGTCCATGGACGATCCCGGCTGCTGATAGACTTCCCCTGCGCCGAGGTTATAATATCCGAAAGAATCGTCGAAGAACTGCTCGGCACCTGTCACTGAACTTTCTGTGTGGTACCAGTACCAGCTGGCTCCAAGCACGAATGAGGAGCGCAGCCTGCCATTGAAAAATGCCGGAGTCCACGAAAGATAGTCCTCATTGGCAATCCTCCTTGAGTCAGAATTGCTGATTGTGGCATATCCGCCATTGTTCTCGGTGTAGTCCACAAGGCCTTTCTTCGCCCATCCCGTATTCTTGCTGTTGCTGGACTGCCAGTCACCCTTTATCGTCAATGTAAGGTCCTTGTACAGCTTCAGGTTGGCCTGCAGGCTCATTACAAGGAAGTCTGTCTTCGAGATGTTCTTCATTTCCTGCATAAGCCGCAACGGGTTCTCGCCGTCCTCCCCGAGGGGATAGTCCTGCTTGCGCCCGTATGTGCCGTCCTCATATTGCACAGGAACAATCGGAGGCATCTCTATCATGTTCCTCAACGCGCCCTGGTTCATGCCGTTCTCATTGTCCCCGTTGTTCGCAGAATATGAGCCTCCTGTCGCGACAGCCTGTATGTCAAGCCAGTCTGTAATCTGTGACTTGACATTGATATTGCCGGAAAAACGGTTGGAATATGTATATCTCAACAGACCGTTCATATACTGGTATGCGAGGCTGGCATATATCTTTGTCTTCTCAGTTCCCGCGGAGAATGACAGCGTGTGGTCATTCACCACTGCATTCTGTGTCATTACCTTCTGCCAGTCAGTATCATATTTCGGGGAGGCCATCAGAAGACCGTCCGGATCATACATATAATTGCCGGCGGCATCCTTTGCATACCAGAAGAGGTTCTCCATCGGAGTCGTAAGATGAGGCATGGTGTTACCGCTATAGGCGTATGCACGCTTCTGGATTTCCATATATTCATCGGCGTTAAGCAGATTGAGCTTCCTGGCCATGGTGCTGACACCGACCTTCCCGTCATACGTGACAGAGCCTTTTGAGGAATTTCCCGCCTTGGTCGTGATGATGACAACGCCGTTTGCTCCCTTGGCGCCGTACATTGCCGTTGCTGCTGCATCTTTCAGGACATCTATGCTCTCGATGTCTGACGGATTCACAAGCGAGGGGTCAACATCCACAACCCCGTCCATTACATAGATCGGGTCGCTTCCTGCATTGATTGAGCCCATTCCACGGATTCTCAATGAGGATTTTCCGCCAGGTCTTCCGGAGAAAGACACATTGCGGACCCCGGCCACCTTTCCTGCAAGGCTCTGCATGACATTGAATGCAGATGCCCTCTCTGTCAGTACATCACTCTTGACAGAAGCGACCGATGAAGATAGTTCCCTCTTGATCATGGTTCCGTATCCGACAGCCACAGCCTCGTCAAGGCCTATAGCCTCAGAGCGCATCACCACATCAATTACACTTCTCCCGGAGATGCTGACATCAAGTGTCTCCATGCCGAGGCATGAGAAACCAAGGCTCTTTACAGAAGATGGGAACGACAATGACCATCTTCCGTCAAGGTCAGTCGTGGTAGCCTCCTTGCCCCCTGAAGCCATTACCACGACCCCAGGCACAGGATTCCCGTCTTCATCAGAAACTCGCCCTGATACCGTTACCGTCACATCCTGTGCAGATGCTGCGGCAAGGGACATGAATGCCGCCAGCACCATGGCCGCCAGCTTCATGATTCCTGATAACAATTTACTGTTCATTTGAGATTAGTTATTAGTTGTTTTTAAGGTATTGTCATTTCGGCAAGGCCGTGAATCCATATGGAGTTCCAGAACCCCGCCGGACATGATGTCATTATAGTCAATGGACATGTCGTCAAGTTCACGCCCGTTCAGGACTGCCCTGGAGATATAGATGTTCTCCGGGCTATTGCCATGGGCTATGACGGTGAATTTCCTCCCTTTTGCATATTTCCTGTCAAGATTGAATTCTATACGGTCAAACACAGGGCTGGTGATTTCCATCCTTGTGCTGCCAGGGCAGGACGGGTGCAGTCCGGAGGCCGCAAGGATATACCAGGCAGACATCTGCCCTGCATCTTCATTGCCGATAAGTCCAAGGACATCATTGAAATATGCATTGTCACATATGAAGCGTGTCCATTTCTGTGTCTTCCATGGCTGTCCGAGCCTGTTGAAAAGGAACGGAACAAAATGCACAGGCTCATTGGCATGGTTGTAATATTCATTCCACAGCATATGCCGCGGTGTCTTCATGAAAAGGCTGTCAAGTTCATTGAGCACGGCATCCCGTCCTCCCATAAGCCCGGTCATTCCGTCCACATCATGAGGCACAAACCATCCCTGCTGGAAAGGATTGCACTCGATGCACCCGTACCATTCTTTAAGACGTGCATTTTCAGGCCAGTCTGCCCATGTACCGTCTTCATTTTTCGGACGGAACCATCCCTTTTCCGCGTCAAAGACATTGCGGTAGGCCTGGGCCTGCAATGCAAAACGCCTTTCGTCCTCAACATGCCCGAGCTGTCCGGCCAGCACAGAAAGGCACCAGTCAAAATAGGCATATTCAAGTGTATGCGAGATGCTGAGTCCTCCAGGAGTATAGCCAATAGGGAAATTGCCGAATTTCTCTGTTGTATTCACGGCATACCGGTATGCCTTCCCGATGTCATAGCCACGGATTCCCTTCACATAAGCATCGGCAAGCACCGAAAGGGCCGGGTTCCCGAGCATACATCCGGAATATGAGTTAAGCAGTTCCCAGCGTTCGAAATACTCCTTTCCGCTCTGGTCTGCAAGCGTAATGAGCGAATTGAGAAGGTCATCAGTCAGCTGGGGATTGATGATTGTCTGCAAAGGCATCTGGCTTCTGAACACATCCCACCCTGAAAAGATTGTCCTCTTTGTAAACTGTCCTCCTGTATTGTGGATTTTCCTGTCACCTCCGGCATAGCGTCCGTCCACGTCAGTGAAGATGCGCGGGTCAATCATTGAATGGTACATCGAGGTATAGAATACAGTCTTCTCATCCTCAGTGTCTCCTGATACGGAAATTTTTCCGAGCTCTCTGTTCCAGAGGCGGCGTGCATCTTTTCTTATCCTGTCAAATGACTTGCCCTCAATCTCTTCCATAAAGTTGTTCCTGGCCCCGTCCATATCTACGAATGAGATTCCGGCCTTCAAGGTCACCTCTTCACCGTCTGATGTAGGGAATTCCGTAAAAAATCCAAGATGCCGTCCCTGCATTTCATTGGCTCCGCGTATGATTTCGGCATCACGGACCCTTTCGATATACCTTTGCGAGACGACATCGTCATTTTTGCGCGACCATTCCTCCGGTATATCCGCACTCCAGAACCCATAGCCTGTCATAGGCCTGCTGAACTGCGCATAGAAATAGACAGTATAGTCTGCATGCCCCTCACCGTCACCCCATCCTCCAGTCTCAGGTGTGCATTTCATCCATCCTGCAATTGTCCTGTCATCAACGACCTTGACATATTGCGACTCAGATGTCCCTCCGACACGCCTTGCCAGGTCAATCTGGATACGCGACTGCCCCGATTCCGGGAAAGTCATCCTTATGGCACCGCAACGGGGTGTCGCTGTACATTCCGCTACAATGTCATAGTCTGTCAGATGAACCCTGTAATATCCCGCTTCTGCATATTCTGTATTCTTGTCATAATGCGACCTGTAGCCGGAGATGCTTCCGTCATCCTTTCCTGCGACAGTACACAGTGGTCCGGTTGCCGGCATCACGAGGAAGTTGCCCAGGTCACCGTTCCAGCCGACACCGCTCATCTGCGTAAAGGCAAATCCCTCAAGTGTCTTCATCTCATAGCTGTAGCCCGAGCCATTGTCGCCCCCTGTCACTGTATTCGGGCTTACCTGCACCATTCCGAAAGGTGTCGTTGCACCTGGAAATGTCTTTCCAAGGCCATGGTACACTCCTGCCGCATCCGCGCTCGTGCATGCTCCGATAAACGGATTCACGTACGAGGCATAATCTTTTCCCACGGATTGCTTCGGTCTGGATATTCCGTTGACCAGCAATGTCTTCAAACCAAATCTCGGCATCTGTATGTCAACTTCTGTCAAGCCGTTCCCACGCCGGAATTCCGGGGAGCGAACTATATTCCCGTTCAGGTCAACCTCCTTGACCTGCGCAGCCTCAAATCCTAAATCTATTGTACATGGCCTGCCGTCTCCTGACGAATTGAACAGCCTCAGCACCAGCCCTGCATCATCAGAATATGCGGCTGACAATTCATATCCGCTGTCCTTCAAGTCAATGAAAGACCTGTCCTCCAGCATCATGTCATCATATAGAGCCACTTCGAGAGGCTCATTCCAGGCATTGCTTTCATTGCATATCCCTGCTTCATCCCAAAGCCCGTCATGCGGCACAAGGGCAAAATCCATTTCTGTCGGCCCTGTTATTGGATAGTCCCTGCCCCAGAGTCCATTCCCGGAGAACGACGCTGTCAGCCCAAGAGGGAAATCCTTTCCGAAAGAATATGAAGTCGTATGGTCAGACAGGAGAGCCAGTCCAGATGGGCCGGCCTTTTCAGAAATATCTACCCAGTTAAGGATTATATTGTGCTTTATACTGTCCCATGTACTGTAGAAAGTATCCTCGTTCCTTGACTTGAGCACATCAAAAGGGGCATTTTTGTATAGTTCTGCATCCTCAAGGGCCACCGGGAACATCACATTAAGCTTCATATAGTCCTCATAGAACGCCCTGTGCGGATTATCGTATGCATCACTCTGGGCAAAGGCACCTATTCCCCTATCCGTCCTCCAGTCAATCTTAAGCGAGAAGCCTATCTTCCTGTCGCCCTCCCTCAATGTAACCGTCTGGGTAAAAGGAGTCCCGTCTATCTCTCCCATGACAACGGCCAAGGTCTCAAAAGGAGTCGGCCTTGTGACTGTAACCTTTGCAGGAGAATCCGCCGAAGAATGCCATTGTGAATCATCATGGAAATATCCCCTTATCTCCCCGAGCCCGTATATGCTGCCGGAATCCACATACTCCCTGTCTCCCTGCGCCTTGGATACAAGGCTTGCTATGACACCGCCGCGTGACTGGTCAAACACAATCCTGTACATTCCGTTTTCAGCGACAGCCATACCTGCCATTTCTGCTGTACCGCCAGAACTGTCGGCTTCACTGTGCCCAATTCCTCCTGCCAGGTAACCTGTCCATGAAACGCCATTGCCATCCTGTCTGCCTGACTGTTTAGCAGATGCGTTCCTTATCCTGTAGGTGGCATACCCGAATGCAGGGACATCTGCCATGAATGACAGCATGGATGTCCCCCTGTCATACCAGGAGTCCACTGCCTTGCCTTCCGCATCCCGTACATCGCATCCTCCGAATCCATCAACCTTGACTTTCACGACTTCCATGCGGTCAAATCCCGATGTATTGAAAACCCTTGCATAGCGCACACCGGCCCTGGCCTTACCGTCTTTGCACCAGGAGGCCTCGGCCTCTTTCCTGAGATTGGCACATATCCTGTCCGATGAAGCGGTCCATAAAGCAATATTGTCAGCCCATGTACCGTTGCTGTCCAGGTTGTTGTATGGGACAATCCATGAATCGTGATGCTGGGAAAGCATCAATGTTCTCCATGCCTCATCCATCTGCCTTGAATCGCATCTCCACCCATTTGATATACCGGCTATCGCCCCAAGTTTCTCTGTTCCGGCAAGGTTATTTTCCGAATGCCGCACCTGCCGGCCAATCCTCTGCATCACCTGGCTGCCCCACATCAGGCTGACAAGCACGTCCTCCTGGGTGAAATGCCAGTCCTGCTGCGGTTTCTGAGGCTGAGTCCGCGAGAAATATTCACTCCATGTCGTATATATGGAACCATTCTTTGCCGGATCACCTATCCATGGCCCGAAAGTCCATCCTGCATCCTGGAAACACATTCCTGCAGGATTCCTGAAACCAGCCTTGCGGCAGGCATCAAGGTATCCGGTACTGTTGTCATACGACATTGTCTGCCAAACTGTCCCCTTCACGAGTTCTTCACATCCATGCCTCGGAACTGCGGGAATTGATGTCCCGTCAGGACCGGTCCAGTTCACTGTCTCACCTCCAAATGCCGATGTATATCCTCCCCAGCAGGTGTCAGGACATTTCAGTACAGCATATCTATAGCCGAACTGGGCAAGGATCTGCGGCAAGCAGCTTGTGAAGCATGGTTCCTCAACAGAATAGGTTGTGAACTGCACCCATGGGAAATGGCTGCGTATCTTTCGCATTCCATAGTGCATGTGCCGGATTATGCTTTCACCTGACACATTGTAGAAATAGGCCTGCGCGTATGCAGGATTGGTGAATTCAATCCTGTCCGTCTTCGTCAGTTCTGCAAATCTCCTGTAGTCTGCCGGTGTATGCACCTTGACGGTGTCCCATGTCTCCGGCTCTATTTCAAGTGAAATCTTCCAGTCAGGATGCTCATCCAGCTGGTCCGCCATATATCTTGTAAAGGACATCGGATAATGTCCATACACCCCGCCATGGAACCCGTCCACGAACCAGGCGTTTTCCTGGGCTACCGAGTCTGGCAGAGATATTCCACAAAAGCAGCAGAGACATGACAGTACTGCAGCAATACGGTACATCAACATATTCTTCATTATCTGGATTTTAAGTTTATCAAATAAGAAATCTAAGCTTCAACGGCACAGGAATCTGTCATCATAAAGCTTCCATTGAAGATATTAACTGCTTTTTCCTGAGACTTATCCTATGCACCACCGGTTTGTTGATACTGTAGATTTTTTCTGTAAGCAATTCCATTTCCTTTTGCCTGGCCTCCCTGACGCTGTCATGCATCATCCTTGACCATGTATTCCTCTGTATCTGCAGCCATATATCATTGTTCTTCTCGGCTTCAAGCACCTTCACAGCATGCTCGTCATTGGCATCTAAAAGTCCTCTTTCCTGGAAAAATCCGTATTGCATCCAGGCATAGTCGCGGAAATCCCTCTCTATTGCCCAACGGTATTCGTTTAGATGCATGACCGCAAGGGCCTGCCTGTATTGTGGGGTGAAAGGAATTGCTGCAAGGTTGATTCCGGCCTCGAGTTCCGCTGCACTGAATATACCAAGGCATATATCATCTATATATAAGGTATAGTCTCCATTAAGCCCTTTTACTGCCAGGCTCTCCTGGTTCATCTCCTCCATGAACGGCACAAGGCTGCAGGCAGCTGCCTGCGGGCGTTTGGTCCCGAAGCCGTTAGGAATCGTATCCAGAGGATATGGCAAGGACTCCGCGAGATAGTCAAAAGAGACCTCCCTGCTGCTTGCGCGAAGCCCTGAGATATGGCAATTCTCCTCTTTCAGCACTGCCTTCCTTGACACATCAACCTCAATATCCGCAACCTTTTGACCGGCAAAGCCCTGCGCCTTAAGATACAGATATGCCATCACCATGTGCCCGTCATTGTCCGGATGTATCCTGTCTCCCCGGCTGATTGTAAAGGAGGAGTCCACCTGCTGCATCCTGCTGCAGACCTCAAGCAAAGGAGCATTGAAATCAATGAACTCCCAGCCATTCCTCTTTGCCGCCTGCCGTTGATATTCAATGATACGCTGAATCACTGCATTCTTTCCGGGGAACGGGGTGTTGTCAAATTTTGCCCCCTCATCGTATGGGCTTCCTCCAATCATCACGACACGCACACCGTCAAGACGTTTCAGACGTTCTTCCATCTTGCTGAAATTGCCTATGGCTTCCCTGTAGCGGTTTTCCCCGAATGCCTCTGCATTTTCCCCGAGATACTCAAAATACCCTGTGTCATTCATGCCGAACGTTACCATCAGAACAGTCGGGCGTTTGCTGAACACGTCACCGTCAAGCCTCTTGTACATGTGGGCAGCAGTATCGCCACCAATCCCGGAATTCAGGACTGTCAAATCCATATAGGGGAAGCGTGTCATGTAGTATAGCCATATATATGAATGGTAATGGCCATCGTCAGTTATGCTGTCACCGAGGAATACGGCCCTGTCACCGTCGGCAAACGGTTCTACTGTCTGTGCCCTGGCTACAGTTGAAAGCATCATCAGTGCAGATGCAATTGCAGATAGGTACTTTTTCATGTCTTTTATGCGGTTAATTTCCCAATATGGTTCCGGACATCTCTATATCCGGCCATTTTCAACCGCAAATTTAGTATACCCCATACGCAAAAAAGTACACTATCCTGCCCGAAAGGTGTACTAAATTCACAAACGGCACGAACCAGCATGCCTTTGTACCGCACTATGACAATTTATCGCAATTTGTCAAAATTTGCGATAATATACCCCTTTGTTCGTCCATTAAGAGATATTTCTGAAAGATAACCCTTTTCCGTCAAATCTCTCAAATCCGACTTGGCAGTCCCCGGACTTACTCCAAAACGGTTCATTATATCAACAGACGTAACTATTCCATCCGGATTATCAATAAATCTGTTCAATATTTCAGCTTGCCGTAACGTAATGTTCCCAAGATGAAGAAGTCTCTCAGATTTCTTTTTTTCATTATGCTTGCGTATCAGATACTTCTTCAGCTCTTCGAAAGACTTATCCAAGACATCCAGATGATATTGGATAAAATAGCCAATGTCATTGGAGTCATGCTCAGCAAAAAGAAAAGCTTTCTCATATGCTTTCTTTGAACCTCTGATAATCCTGGAAATTGACAGATACTGTACCAGCCAATAGTCATTCTTCATCATGTGCCAGTAGAACAAGGCACGTGCAGTCCTTCCATTACCGTCCGCAAACGGATGATAATATCCTATCAAGAAATGTATTATGATACCTCTTATAATAGGATGTATAAAAACTGCCGGAGATTTATCATTAAAGAAAGTACATAATTGCCCTATAAAATCCGGCAGGCACTCCGCAGGAGGTGGAGTATGCACCGTTTCTCCTGTGATACCGTCTCCTACAACAATCTTTTCTCCCGGCATACGGAAACGGCCAGCAGCATCTTCTACGTCCAAGGCACCTTCTGTCATCAGGGAATGCACCTGCATGATAAGGGCCAGTGTCAAATCTTCTTTAGAATGATCCCTTATAAAATTAATTGTATTGTAATTATTTGCAATCATCCTCTGGCCTTTGTCACGGGGGCTGATTCTTTTCCTAAGCATTTCTTTCGCCACTTCACGCGTTGTGGCAGCCCCCTCCATCTGGCTGGATGCAATCGCCTCCTCCATAATCGAACTCACAAGATATAATTCCTGGGTTGTCTTATCTTCAGGAAAGACCTTTGAAGTCCCCCACGAACCACCAAAGTTCATATCAAATTCATGGCAACGGCGTTGCATTGAATTTGACAATGAAAAATGGATGCCGTCAAAACCATCAATTTTCATATCAGTACCCAATCGCGTATACTTTACCAGAGACCATAAATCTCCTTTGGATATCCCCAACGGCTGCGCACGATACTTCACATCGTTCCAGTACAGGTACTCATCATTGATTTTAACAATGTTCCTTAATACATCGACATTATTCAATAGCTGAAGAAGTTCCCTTGAAGGAAAATCGTCATTGACATATGGAGGATTTTCTATCATATTCCCAATTTTTTTTGCGCAATATCGCAATTTATCGCAATTTATCAAAATTTGCGATAAATTATTTGAGACATGGACACAGCATCGCATGCCCCGCTGGCATGCTTTTAGAATGTCGGGGCCGTGGTTTTAAATACAGAATATCATGAAAACGACATTACTTACAGCAGCATGCTCCTTAGCCATATTGGCAGGATGTACATCAGGGAAAGTCACAACTTCATCATACTCCGGTGCATTCACGGGAAAGCTGTCCGAAGGCAGCAGCAATACCGTCAGCCTGAATATCAATGCAGAATATCCTGAAAGCGGATTCAGCGCAGAAGGGATGAAAGATGTCACATGCCGGATAAAGAAAGCCGTACTGGGCGAAAAATATGCAGGGCTTGACATTGAGGACGGGGCAGACATGTATTTCAATGACCTTCTGAAGGAATATAGGGAAACAAATGTCCCGCTCGCAGAGGAGTTCTACAGTGAAACAGGTGAGATTCCGGCCAGCCTTGACTGGCAATATGACATAGACGGGCACTTCACCGGGCAATACAGAAATATGGTATCATACGCTGTCAGGAAGTATTCATACACTGGAGGTGCACATGGAATGACAACCACAACAGCATACACCTTTGACTCAAAATCCGGAAAAATCATGACAGAAGGAGACATATTTGCAGACGGATACACGGAAAAGCTGTCTGCCATGCTGACAGACCATGCAAGTGACGGATATGGGAATCCGGATGACCTTGTCCTGTTTGTAGACAAGATTGAGCCAAACGGGAACTTCTCGGTAGGGGCAGACGGCATTACCTATATATACAATCCATATGACGTCGCCCCCTACTCATCAGGGACAGTCAATATAACCGTCCCATGGAGAGAGCTTAGGGCGATAATGCGATAGGCTATTCCTAAACATACATCGCAAGCCGGTATTTTCCTGATCCCCGGGACAGAAAATACCGGCTTTTGCTGTAGCATCGGGACAAAAGGGCATGAAAAAACATACATAGCCAGAAGAGACCATATTCTGGAAAAAATGCCTAACTTTGGCTCCTGGCTGCATCAAGCTGCCCTGAAGATAAACCAAAACATAAGGAATAACCATTTTATGGAAAGGATAATAGAATGCGTACCCAACTTCAGCGAGGGACGCAACACTGAAACAATAGAGGCCATCGTAGATGCAATAGACAAGGGAGGACAGGCTGCCGGCTGTGCCAATCCTGGTGTCAAGATCCTCAATGTAGACCCGGGCGAGGCCACCAACCGTACAGTAGTCACATTTGTCGGCAGCCCTGAGGCTGTTGTCGAGGCCGCATTCCAAGGGGTAAAATGCGCAGGTGAACTTATTGACATGCGGCATCACCATGGTGCCCATCCACGCTCCGGTGCGACAGATGTGCTTCCGCTCATACCTATATCCGGAATCACGCTTCAGGAATGCGCTGAACTGGCAAGAAAGCTGGCTGAGCGCATTTTTTGTGAACTGGGGATTCCGTGCTACTGCTATGAGGCATCCGCATACAAGCCAGAAAGGAAGAATCTTGCAGTCTGCCGAAGCGGTGAATACGAGGCACTGCCTGAAAAGATTGCAGACCCTGAAAGACGTCCTGACTTCGGTCCCGGGACCTTTACAGAAAAGGCTGCAATATCCGGAGCGAGCAATGTAGGTGCAAGGGATTTCCTTATTGCAGTGAACTTCAACCTCAACACCACATCAACGAGAAGGGCAAATGCAGTGGCATTCGACGTCCGCGAGAAAGGCCGTCCGAAAAGGGAGGGCAACCCTATCACAGGCAAGGTTGTAAAGGACGAAAACGGAAAAACAGTGATGATTCCTGGAACCCTGAAAGGCTGCAAGGCCATCGGCTGGTTCATAGACGAATATGGCATCGCACAGGTCTCAATGAACATAACAGACATAAACACGACGCCTCTTCATGTAGCCTTTGACGAAGTCTGCAGGGCAGCACAGGCACGCGGACTTAGGGTGACCGGCACTGAGATTGTCGGACTTGTACCGAAGAGGACGCTTATTGAGGCCGGAAGATATTTCCTTGAGAAGCAGGAGCGTTCAACAGGAATCTCTGAGGATGAAATCATCAGGATTGCAGTCAAGTCAATGGGCCTGGACGACCTGAAGCCATTCAATCCAAAGGAAAAGGTAATTGAATACCTCATTGAGGATGAGAAGGAGGCTACAGCCAGGGAAAGGCTTGTCAGGATGACATGCAAGGGTTTTGCAAATGAGACGGCATCTGAGTCACCTGCACCTGGCGGCGGTTCAATTTCAGCATATATGGGAGCACTCGGGGCCGCACTCGGGACAATGGTTGCAAACCTTTCGGCACACAAGCCGGGATGGGACAGCCGCTGGAAAGAATTCTCAGGATGGGCAGAACAGGGACAGGCATCAATGAAAGAGCTTCTTTCCCTTGTGGATGAGGACACCGCCGCATTCAACCGTATAATGGCAGCCATCGGGATGCCGAAAGGATCGGACGAGGAGAAAAAGGCCCGCGAGGAGGCACTGGAGGCGGCAACCCTGTATGCGACAGAAGTTCCTCTCAAGACAATGAAGGCAGCGTCTGGATGCTACGCCCTGCTCAGTAAAATGGCTGCCGAGGGCAATCCTAACTCAGTATCCGATGCCGGTGTGGGAGCATTGGCAGCGACAGCCGCAGTACGTGGAGCACACCTTAACGTAAGAATCAACGCTGCCGGACTGAAGGACCGAGAAAAGGCACAGGAACTTCTTTCAGAGGCAGAAAGCATTGAAAAGGAAGCCATTGCCATGGAGAAGGAAATCCTGGAAACTGTCAGCTCCAGGATATAGGAACAGCAGAAAGCCGACATTGCCTGACGCATTCCCATGGAAAACCAGATAGACAGCACAACAGAATTAAAACAGCAACCGATGACTTTCAAGGAAGAAATATTGGCAGGGATACCTGAAAACCTGCCGGAACCAAAAGGATATGACTGCAATATAAACCATGCACCAAAGAGAAAGGACATCCTCAGCCACGAGGAGAAGATTCTCGCAATCAAGAATGCCCTCAGATACTTCCCGGCAAAGCACCACAAGGTCCTTGCAGGGGAGTTTGCCAAGGAACTGCAGGACTACGGGCGCATCTATATGTACCGTTTCCGTCCCGGATATGAGATGTATGCACGTCCTATTGAAGAATACCCTGCAAAATCAAGGCAGGCAGCCGCAATCATGGGAATGATACAGAACAATCTAGACCCGCGTGTGGCACAGCATCCGCATGAGCTTATAATATATGGAGGCAACGGCGCGATATTCCAGAACTGGGCGCAGTACCGCCTCACAATGCAGTATCTTGCAGAAATGACAGACGAACAGACCCTTGTCATGTACTCTGGGCATCCACTCGGACTTTTCCCGAGCCACAAGGATGCGCCAAGGGTAATCGTAACCAACGGAATGGTAATCCCGAACTACTCAAGCCAGGACGACTGGGAGCGTTTCAATGCCCTCGGAGTCTCACAGTATGGACAGATGACAGCCGGTTCATATATGTATATCGGCCCTCAGGGAATTGTGCACGGGACCACAATCACTGTAATGAACGCCGCACGCAAGCAGCTGCAGGCCAAAGGCATACCTGCAACGAAGGAGAACATGGGAGGAATGCTGTTTGTGACTGCAGGACTTGGCGGAATGTCAGGTGCACAGCCCAAGGCTGGAGTCATATCCGGAGTTGTCAGTGTAATTGCAGAAATCAATCCCCTCGCTGCACGCAAGAGACATGAGCAGGGCTGGGTTGACGAGATACACGAAAACCTCGATGAACTCATACCGCGAATCAGGAAGGCATGCGCAGACAAGGAGGCCGTATCGCTTGCATACCAGGGAAATGTAGTCAACCTCTGGGAAAGGCTTGCAGATGAAGGCATCGAAGTCAACCTCGGTTCGGACCAGACATCACTCCACAACCCGTGGGCCGGCGGATATTACCCTGCCGGATACAGCTATGAGGAGTCACAGAAGATGATGGCAGAGGAGCCTGAAAAATTCCGTGAATGCGTAAAGGCATCGCTCCGCAGGCACGCCGCTGCAATTAACAGGCTTGCAGACAGGGGGATGTATTTCTTTGACTATGGCAACGCATTCCTGCTTGAAGCCTCACGCTCCGGAGCAGACGTAATGGCAGAGGACGGAAAGTTCCGCTACCCTTCATACGTCCAGGACATCATGGGTCCCCTGTTCTTCGACTACGGCTTCGGACCGTTCAGATGGGTCTGCATGTCACAGAATCCTGAAGACCTTGCAAAGACCGACGCACTTGCTGTCAAGGTGCTGAAGGAGATTGTACAGGACTCACCTGAAGAAATCCAGGGACAGATGAACGACAATATCCGCTGGATAGAAGAAGCTGCAAAGAACAATCTGGTTGTCGGTTCACAGGCACGTATCCTATATGCTGACTGCGAAGGACGAACCAAGATTGCGCTTGCATTCAACGAGGCAATACGCAACGGTGAAATTACCGCACCGATAGTGCTCGGACGTGACCACCATGACGTGTCCGGAACAGATTCACCTTTCCGCGAGACTTCAAACATCTATGACGGCTCCGCATTTACAGCCGATATGGCCGTACAGAATGTAATCGGAGACGGCTTCCGCGGTGCAACATGGGTATCCATCCACAACGGCGGCGGAGTAGGCTGGGGAGAAGTCATGAACGGAGGATTCGGCATGGTGATAGACGGCAGCGCAGACTCTGACAGGCATATTGAAGAGATGCTGCTATGGGATGTCAACAACGGTATCGCAAGGCGCAGCTGGGCACGCAACGAAGGGGCTGTAAACGCCATAAGGCGCGAAATGGAACGCACCCCAGGCCTTCGCGTCACCCTCCCGAATTTTGCAGACGACACAACGGTACGTGAGGCTGCAAAATGCAACAGCCTATAAACCACAGAATTGCACATTTACGGGTACCGTATATGGTGTACCCGTAATGTTATATATAACTAACAATCAATTGAATACATTTTGCACATGACACACACAATATCCAACAGGCATCTTACCATCGGGAGAATCCATGAAATAATCCGCAACGGAGAGAAGCTGGAACTTGGGAAAGAGGCAGAAAAGGCAATCGTAAAATGCAGAAGATACCTTGACACCAAGATGGAGGACATTGGCAGGCCTGTATATGGAGTTACAACAGGATTCGGCTCGCTGTGCAACATCACCATTCCGGCAGAAGACCTGTCACAGCTGCAGCATAACCTTGTAATGTCACATGCCTGCGGGACGGGAGAGAAAGTACGCCCGGAGATAGTAAAGATAATGCTTCTCCTCAAGATACAGTCGCTCTCATACGGGCATTCCGGAGTGCAGCCTGCTACAGTACAGAGGCTTATAGACATGTTCAACAACGACATTCTCCCTGTTGTCTACCAGCAGGGTTCGCTCGGGGTCTCAGGAGATCTTGCCCCGCTGGCACACATGAGCCTGCCGGTCATAGGAGCTGGAGAAGTTGAATACAATGGAGCATGCCGCCAGGTGCCAGAACTCTGGGATGAAATGGGATGGGAGCCGGTAAAGCTACAGTCCAAGGAAGGTCTTGCCCTTCTCAACGGGACTCAGTTCATGGGCGCGCATGCAGTCTGGTCGCTTATCCAGGCAGAAAGGCTATCGGACTGGGCAGACAAGATAGGAGCAATGTCATTGGAGGCATACGACGGCCGCATTGAGCCGTTCTGTCCACAGGTCCATGAAGTACGTCCGCACCAGGGACAGATTGACACGGCTGCAAGGTTCAGGGAACTCCTAAGCGGAAGTGAAATCATCAGGCAGAAGAAAGTACATGTGCAGGACCCTTACTCATTCCGCTGCATACCCCAGGTGCATGGGGCATCCAAGGATACAATAAGATATGTCAAGTCCGTAATCGAGATTGAAATAAACAGCGCGACTGACAATCCGACAGTCTTCCCGAATGAAGATATGATAGTGTCTGCCGGAAATTTCCACGGACAGCCTGTCGCATTGCCGATGGACATGCTCACCATTGCGCTTTCTGAACTTGCAAACATCTCTGAAAGACGTATATACAAACTGATTGCAGGCCAGAGGGGACTTCCGTCCTTCCTTGTGGCAAAACCGGGGCTTAACAGCGGATTCATGATTCCACAATATACGGCTGCGTCAATCGTCAGCCAGAGCAAGGGACTCTGCATGCCGGCATCTGCCGATTCCATTCCGTCGTCACAGGGACAGGAAGACCATGTCAGCATGGGTGCAAATGCCGCTACCAAGCTGGTCAAGGTTGTGGAAAACACAGAACGTGTACTCGCCATAGAACTGTTCAATGCAGCACAGGCACTGGAGTTCCGCCGTCCGCTACGTTCTTCATGGACAATCGAGAAAATCCATGCTGCATTCCGCAAGACAGTGCCGTTCATTGATGATGACACCTATATGCATCCGCATATTGAGGCAGCAATAAAGTTTATACGCTAAAGGCTACCCCAAAGGGACTTTTTTAGAAGAAACGGCAGAGGGTGGCTGAAATTCGGGCCACCCTCCTTGCAACAAGACATGGCATAATGAAAACAATTATAAAGAACATAGGCAAAATCATAGGAATCCTTCCTGCAGGCATCCTGAAAAAGGAAGGCCATGAAATGGATGAGGTTGGAAGCATCGACAACGGCTACATTGTCATCGAGGACGGCAGAATTGCATCATTCGGAAGCATGGCAGACTGTCCCTCCGTAACAGAAGATGGTCCTGAGGCTTTCCATGAATGGCACTGTACAGCAACAGGACTCGCCACGGGGCCCCAGGAAGACCAGTCATCGGACAGGTACGGGAAAAACAGCAATGGAAGGCAGGAGCAATTCCGCATAATAGATGCAGAAGGCGGATGGGCAATGCCCTGCTTCTGCGATTCGCACACCCACCTCGTCTATGCCGGATGCAGGGACGGTGAATACCGTGACAAGATTGCAGGCCTGTCATACGAGGAGATTGCAGAGCGTGGAGGAGGAATCCTGAACTCGGCAGACCTGCTCCACAGTACATCAGAGGATGAGCTGTACCGTCAGTCAATGGAGAGGGTGCGCGAAATCATGGCCAAAGGCACAGGAGCAGTGGAGATAAAGAGCGGCTATGGCCTGCGCACAGAGGACGAACTGAAGATGCTTCGTGTCATCAGGCGCATAAAGGAGACATCACCATTGGCAGTCAAGGCCACATTCCTCGGGGCACATGCAGTAGGACGGGAATATGCAGGTAGACAGGAAGAATATGTGCAGCATATATGCAGTGAAATGCTTCCTGCTGTTGCTGCAGAGGGACTGGCAGACTACGTAGATGTCTTCTGCGACAAAGGGTTCTTCACTGTTGAACAGACCTCCAGGATCCTTGAAAAGGCTGCAGAATATGGAATCATCCCCAAAATACATGCAAATGAGCTTGATGTGTCAGGGGGTGTCCAGGTTGGTGTTGAGCATGGGGCACTTTCAGTCGACCATCTTGAGCGCACAACAGAAGCAGAGATGGAGGTGCTGAAAGACAGCCGGACAATGCCTACCATGCTTCCAGGATGCTCATTCTTCCTCGGGCTGCCATACGGGAACGCCAAAGGATATATCGATGCCGGGCTTCCTGTCGCGCTTGCCTCAGACTACAACCCAGGTTCCTCACCAAGCGGCGACATGAGGTTTGTGATGGCACTCGGATGCATCAGGATGCGTCTGACTCCGGAACAGGCATTCAATGCCTGCACCCTGAACTCAGCATACGCCATGGGAGTCAGCGACAGTCTCGGCTCTATCACTGAAGGCAAGACAGCCAACCTGATAATCACCAGGCCTCTTCCCTCCCTCGCCTTCATGACATACAGCCACCAGACTCCTTTCATCGGCAAAGTAATCCTCGAGGGCAATATATGATGATGGAGACAAAGCTGCAGGATGTTCATAACTTGAGACTGACACGGTTCTCATTTGGCACTGATATTGCACACAAGTATATCTTGTGTCAGAACATGACAAATTAAAATATAATATTATGATTAGCAAAAATTTACAGAATGTCATCAATGACCAGGTAACAGCTGAGCTCTGGTCTTCTAACCTTTATCTCCAGATGGCATTCTTCCTTGAGAAAGAAGGATGGAACGGCTCAGCACATTGGATGTACAAGCAGGCCGCTGAGGAAAGGGAGCATGCACTTGACATGGCGCACTACCTCATGCAGCGTGGCGGAGAGGCAAAAGTTGCAATGATAGATGTTGTTCCGGAAGGCTGGGGAAGCCTTACAGAAATCTTCGAGCACGTCTACAGCCATGAGTGCCATGTATCTGAACTTATCAACAAGGTTGTAGACGCAGCTGCAGCAGAAAATGACAAGGCAACATATACATTCTTCCTTAAATATGTAAGCGAGCAGGTAGAGGAAGAGGCTACTGCAGCAGAAATCGTTGACAAGCTCAAGAAAGCAGGTGAGCAGGGAGCATTCTTCGTTGACTCACAGCTTGGTGCAAGATAATTTTCACTTCAAGGAATAAGGAGGAGTCTATCCCAAAGACTCCAAAAATCAAATTACCCCTGCCAGAATGAAATTTCTGACAGGGGTAAAGACGTTAAAAGGAGACTTGATAGACAGTCTCCTTTTAACGTCTGTATGAGGGCAGGGAGTCACAGCAATGCAAGCGTCCCTGCCCAAAAGTCAGTCTATATCGGTAAATTCAAACAGTCCGGCAATAGGATAATGGTCTGAAGCATACTGTATTCCATAATACACATCACGTATTGTCCTGTATGACAGGACATCAAGCCCATTGTAGAAAATATGGTCTATGACAGAATCAGATGCTCCCCATCCATTGAATGTACCGAGATTATCTGTGACAGGAGCCGTTGCCCTGGCATCCAGCATGACTGCCTTAAGAGGGTTGAATATGGCATCCGTTGTCCTGGAGTTGAAATCTGCAGTCAGGACAGCCGGATATCCCTCCGGATTGAGTTCCTTAAGCTTGCTGCAGATCAGAAGTATCGAATTCTCCCTTGCAAGCTTGGCCTGGTGGTCAAGATGGGTATTCATGTAGAAGAACCTTGCACCAGTGGCATTCACCCTGAAAATCGCCCAGGTTGCAGTCCTGTAATAGTTTGCCTCCCATCCTTTAGACGGCTTGTCCGGTGTCTGTGACAGCCAGAAGGTACCGGATTTTTCCAATGTCACGACATCTTTCCTGTAGAAGATTGACATGTACTCACCTTTTTCTTTTCCATCGTCACGTCCGACTCCGACAGCATCATACCCAGGAAGCTGCTCCTTAAGATAGTCCATCTGCATCTTCAAGGCCTCCTGTACCCCGAAGACCGTAGGATTTTCCTTTTTCAGGATTGCCGGGACAGCCTTTTTCCTGAGGTCCCATGCATTCTTCGTATTGGCGTCACCGGTCCCGACCCTTACATTGAATGAAATCACCTTCAGCTGGTTCACCGCTATCTTGTCAGGAACAATCTCACCTGGTTCCTCCGGCTCCGGTGCCTCTCCAGAGCCGTCATAGACGAACTCTGGAATAAAGTCAGCATTGTCAAGGTTCTTGCCGCATCCAGGTACGGCCAAGGAAAGCATAAAGATGCAAAGCAAATATGTTATCTTTTTCATTTTAAAGGCAATTTTAAATTAACTTATTCTGTAACAAGTATATCATCGATGAACCAGCGTGAGAACTGACTGTCACCCGGTGCACTTGTAAATCTTATCTGAGTATTGGCTGTCGCCCCTGTAATCTTCAGGGAGAACGTCTTGAATTCAGAGACAGGAAGCCCGTTCACAGTCACGGATGTCTGGCCTTCGACTGTTCCTCCTCCCACAATCTCGACAACAACGGAAGTAATGTCAGGGCTTCCAACATCCGGAGTTGTAGTAACAGCCTTGCCCCTGATAGCAGGTGTCCTGTATGTACAGGCCTTGAACGACAGATTCAGGTCTCCTCCCTTTCCTAAAGCCGGAGTAAGAAGTGAACCTGTTCTGTTCACATATACAGACCTGCTTGATGCCCTTTCCGTATTTACATATCCGATTTGGGCATAGCCAGGACGCTCCATGACATATGAGCCGGACAACCCGTTCTTCTTCTCCTCTGTCCATGTACCGATTGCACCTGCACAATAGTTTGCGAAACCACCGAGCCTGTCACCGATGAAATAGTCAAGACCTGCTGTCAATTTGTCAAAAGGTTCAAAATATATTGCCCCAGCAGGAACTTCAGTGTTGCCCTCGGACTCTGCAGATATCACTATCGCGGAATGCAGGCAGACATAGCAGCTTGATCCATGTCCATCAGCACCCTTGTAACCGTCCGGTCCGTCAGATCCCTGAGGAGTGAGCTTGATGTGGAGGGTCGAGCCGGCAGACATAGGCACCTCCAGATGTACAGGTACAGTAAAATAGAGATAGAAGCTTCCTCCGGTCTTCGGCTTGTCAATGACAACATCCCCTGCCTTGTACCAGTTCAGCCTGTCTGCCGAATATGATACCATCCAGTTGGAAAGGACATATTTGTTGTTCGCGGACAGTCCGAATGAGACATTGAAATCCTGAGGCATATCCAGCTGGAGAGGGACATTGAGCATGAAACCGCACTCTGCTGTAGGAGTCGTCTTGCAGTCCAGTGACACGAAGCCTGAAGTATTGAAATTGTCATGCGCCCCGGCCTCTGCCCAGAGGTTAGGGCCATAGACCTTGCTTGCTTCCGAGCCGTATGCAGTGACTTCCATATATGCCCCGGTAGTCTTGTCCAGGTCTGTGGCGAATGTACCGCTCAGCAACTGTGTAGCTGCATTATATGTCAACTTGGTAAATGATATGTATTTAGGGGTATTGTTAGTCTGCTCCTTATGGTAGAACGAGAAGACGTACGGAAGTTTCCTTATGCCAGGCTGCACACCGATTCTCATCTCAGAAAGTGCGATTCCGGAAAGTGATGCAGGATACAGTTCCGGCTCCACTGATGCAGGGCCTGCGATTCCTTCAATGCTTCCAACCCCTTCAAGATAGCTTCCATGCGCAAAAGATGCATTCTCAAGCACTGACAGACGGATTCTATGGCCGTCCTTGTTCTCAAAAAGAGGTGACTGTCCATATTCTCCACCGATACTCTCCTCAATTACCTGCCAATCCTCAGCATAGACCGCCATTGACTCATACTCTCCGGATGCAAGTTCCTGATATCCGATGGCAAGCGGCTTCACGTTCAGCTGTGTACTCTCTGTCTTCACAGGAGAGACCGCCGGAATGATTGTCAGGAAACCGGCATCATTTCTCTCCAAAGTGGCCTTGTCCAGTTCAAGCGCCATTTCCTCTCCACGTGCAAAATCCTCGTCTGCAACATCTGCAAGCACATTTATCCCTGACCCAGGGCCGGTGAACGAGTCTTCGATGGCAAGCTGTCCGCTGAACCAGTTGCCCTTTTCAGCATCTGTCACGACAAAACCCCTTGCCATAGTGCCAGGAGCATCAAGCACAACGGATTCTCCAGGCTTTTCCATTTTCCTAAGCGAGCTTATGGAAATGACCCCTTCAGACTTCACAGCAGCCTGTACAAGCTTTATTTCACGCGAGACCTCATTGTCTGCAGACATCACGTAGATGCTTCCGCAACGTTCATCACCAGTGTTTGCTGCAACTGTGACCACCATGTCTGAAGTACCCACAGCCTCTTCAACAGAGGCCACAGCCCAGTCTACAGAAGAGCACTTCGTTTTCCACGAGGTATTTGTACTGACATTGACAACATAGTCCGCCCCCATTGACGGGACAACCAGCACATCCTTGTCTACGGCCAGCGACTGCATCGGCATGTCCGGTCCCTTGACACACGAGACAGCCGCAAGCACAGCCATCAAGAATAGTCTTATATTGTTTTTCATCTCTTTATCTTTTATATGTTAGCGCATGGCATATTATTCAAAGCTGAGCCCGTCCTCCCAGTTTGGATTCTGCTTTATTGTGCCGGAGGTCAGGATGATGTCCCTTGTAGGGATCGGATACAGGTAGTCCTTGCTTTCATCGAATTTCCTTGTAATATCACTGTGACATGTTATATATCCTTCTGGAGAAAGATTTGCTTCGTTAAGCGACACATATACGATACCGGCCTGTTCCTTAGGCTTTGTACCGCTGTATATAACATAGTCCACAGTGCCATTGCCGTCAAGGTCATATTCGCCTGCTCCGGGGAAATACATTCCATAGAAAGGTCTTTCGAATCTTTTTCCTGCCTTCCACCTCATGATGTCCCAATAGCGGAATCCCTCGGCAATGAGTTCAACTGTCCTTTCCCTCCTGATTTCCAGTATTACACCTGCATTTGGCCCTGTCACTCCTGTATACCCTGTAACAGGGTCAGAAAGATAAGGGTCCGGACTGGCGTTTGCCTCATCCATGCTGAGTTCAGCCATTCCGACTCGTTTGCGGAGCCTGTTTACCGTTGCATCCACATCAGCCTGGGTGAGAGTGCCAAGCTCAGCCTTTGCCTCTGCAAGGTTCAGGAAAACCTCTGCTGTCCTGAATATAGGAAGGTCATTTTCTGAGGAATTGTAGGAGTCATACTTTACTTCACCTACATATTTCACAATCTGGTATCCTGTCATGGTGGCTGCCATATCCGGTGCTACCGGGATGCTGCCTCCTACCCTCTTGTAGCCTGGGGTCCTGATTGTCTGCGCAAGTCTCGGGTCACGGTCCTTTGTCTCCTCGACAAAGTTCATTGTACGGAACCCCTCCCTGTCAGTAAACCTTGTCCCGTCTTTCATCAGATACATGTTGACAACATCCTTTGCAACTCCCGGACGGCCCATGGACACGGAGGTATAACGTCCATTGACATCATGCACCAGCCCGAGATTGGCCGCGTATGCCCTGGAAAGGATTATTTCAGTCTGCTCTGCCTTAAGTGAGGCAAAGAGGTCACGGTACGGCTGGACACCTTCTGCATATATGGTATAGCCAGACGTCTTCACAAAAGTCTCTGCAGCAGAGACTGCCTCTGCAAGGCATTCTTCCCAGTCACCGAGTCCATGGTATTTCCGGAATGTGCCCTCAAACAGGAATATCCTGGACTTCAGGGCGAGGGCAGTCCATCTGGTTACTGAATAGACATTCTTTGCAGACGGCAGGTTGCCAATCGCAAAATCTATATCCTCCAGTACATGCTGCATTACGGTCTTCCTGTCATCACGTCCCCTGTAAAGGGTCTCGTCCTCAGCCGCGATAGGGGTGTCCACCCATGGGACATCGCCATATCTCTTGACTTTCTCGAAATAGAAATATGCCCTGAAGAAGCGTGCAAGGCCCACATACCTGTTCCTTACGGTCTCATCCTTGCATTGTCCGGAATGCTCCAGGAAGAAATTTATGTCGCGCAGTTTCTCCCAGTTCCATGTGCCGGCAGTTGCCGGTACGGTCCTGTTCCCGATGACCTCGCTTGAAAGTCCGAGAGGGATGATGCAGTCCACCTCCTCACCATATATGCTGCTTCCTCCAGGAAGGATGGTATAGAATTCATTTGTATAGAGCTGGCATTCCATCTCTGTCGTAAAATAGGTCTCAGGGGTAAGCCTGTCCTTGGGAAGCCTTGTCAGGAAGTCTTCACAGGAGACCATTGCCATCAGGCATGCAATTGTTGATATAAGGTATATCTTTTTCATATCGGTCATCTGCAATTAAAAGTCAAGTGTCACACCAAACGAGAATGTCTTGTAGAAAGAATATGTGTCTCCATTCTTGTCACTTGCCACTGCAAGGAATTCAGGGTCGACATATTTTGAGCGCAAAGGGCTGGTGTACCACAGGTTCTCACCGCTGAAATACACACGCAGGTTGCTTATACCGGCCTTTGCGAGTGCCTTCTGCGGTATAGTATATCCTACAGTGAGGTTTTTGAGGCGCAGATAGGCCAGATTCTGGAGATACCTGTCATTGGTATAGTACAGGGAGCCTTTGTTGAGTGCAGAATAGCCCCTTGCACGCGGGAAATAGGCTTCCTTGTTGGTCTCTGACCAGACATCCGCCATGAAATCCTTTCCTACAAAGGAAGTATAAGGCCTTGAATATGGTCCCCAGAACCTCTGGTTGTCCGAACCTGGATACCAGTCCTGGTGCCCTATCCCCTGGAAGAAGATGGAGAAGTCAAATCCGAAGAAGTTGAATCCGGCATTGAATCCATACATGAATCTCGGCTGTGAATTTCCTATCACCTCGCGGTCTCCGGAATCCTCGAGGGTAGAGCTGCCGAATGTCAGGACATTGTCCCCGTCAAGGTCAAGATATTTCATGTCTCCTCCGCGGACACCCTTTCCATAGTCTCCCACAGAGACATAGTAGTCCTCACATACCTGGGACATGTCCACCCTTGAAGCATATTCAGCAGCCTCGGCATCACTCTGGAAAAGTCCACCGACCCGGAAGCCCCATATTTCACCAAGCTGTTTGCCTACATACGGCTCAGATATGATTCCTGACGGGTTGTCCGCCCTTGTATATCTTGCAGTGTAGTCAGCAAGATGGCCGCCGACATTATAGTCAAACCTGTGGCCGCCGACCATGAAGGAATCCTTCCAGCTTATCTGTATTTCCCAGCCTTTTGTCCTTATGTCATTGGCATTCACCATAGGCTCCGATGCTCCATAGATGGACGGGAGCTGCTTTCCTTTCGTAAGGATGCCTTTCGTATCCCTGATATACATGTCTCCTGTGAATGTCAGCTTGTCCCGGAAGAAACCCAGGTCAAGTCCGATATTCTTGGTCTCGACTGTCTCCCATGTTCCTGTGGAGACCGGGTCATCCACCACGGCATGCCCGGCAAGAGTCTGCCCGTCAAAGCTATAGCTCATGTTTCCTTTCGTATTTACACTCTGGTAATAGTCATAATAGCCGATATTCTGGTTGCCGAGTGAACCATAGGAAAGCCTTATCTTGGCATTGTTCATAACTTGCTTCACAGACTTCATGAAAGGCTCCTCTGAAATGCGGTATGCAGCAGACACTGACGGGAAGAATCCATACCTGTGCCCTTTCAGGAAACGCGAAGAACCGTCATAACGGCCGTTCACTTCGAAAAGATAACGTGACTTGTAGTCGTATGTGAGACGGAAGAACAGTCCGGACAGTGTATATTCGCTTATACCTCCTGTCAGGACATCAATGTCCCCGGTTGCCATGTTGAAATCAGAAAGTTCCTCCGTAAGCAGGTCATTCCTCCTGACTGAGAGGTCCTTGTAATGGCGTGCCTCATAGTTGTATCCCAATGTCCCTGTAAAATGATGCGCATCATTCCATGTATTGTCATACGCGATATAGGCATTCGCAACATAGTTGTTCTGTTCATAGACAGTATCGCTCAGACGGTCACGGTATGAGCTTAACGACTCCTGGAGAATCTCTCCCGGATACATTGAATATTCCACTGTTGCATCCCTGTACTCTTTCCTTAGATAGCCGAATTTGTACGAGAAGTCCGCATTGAACGAGAGTTTCCTGGTTATGTCAGCTTTCAGTGCCCAGGAAGTTGTGACCTCAGTCGTACGCTGACGTCCCCACTGCTTCCCTTTCAGGAGCATTGCACTGTAGCCGTCCATTATATAGTGCGAAGAAGAATTGGTCAATGTCGTGTGTGACACGGCAGTACCGTCCGGGTTCATAGGGACAAAGCTGGCAAGTGCATGGAGCGTGGCCCTCCTGTAGTTGTTCCCATGGTAGAAATATGTACCGTTGAAGAATTTTGTATTGGAACTGAGTTTCAGCCAAGGCCTTATGCGGATATCCACTTTTGCCCTCGCATTGAACGAGTCATAATTGTCAGGACCGGTACGGAAAATACCCTCCTGGCGTGTATATCGTCCGCTGACCATGTATGACACATTCTTGGAACCTCCGGTGACATTTACATTATAGTCCTGTGTAGGGCGTGAATCGTCAAACATATAGTTATACCAGTCGAAATTCGCAAGATACACATACGAAAGCCTTCCGTCCCTCATCTCGGTAACTACCCATGGACGTTCAGGGTTCTCGACCTTGTCATTCCTGCGCTCCCATAGCCTCTGGTAGTCATACGCAGTGTATTTTGTATAAGGGACACCTCCTTTGGTAGACATGAAGAGGTCTGCTATATATGCTGAATAATATCCCCTTGTCTCATAGTCTGTGCTTGAAGTATTGTCCGAGAATGAGAAGCGTGCACTGGCAGAAACCTTAGGGGCAGCATCGAATTTTCCGCTCTTTGTTGTTACGAGAATGACACCGAAGGCTCCCCTGGCTCCATAGATGGCTGCAGAAGAGGCATCCTTGAGGACTGATATCGACTCTATGTCATTGGAGTTTATCCTTTCAAGATAAGTCTCGACACCGTCCACAAGTATAAGCGGAGAGCCTCCGTTAGGCGATGTATTGCCTCGGATGTTGTATGTGGAGCCTGCATCCGGGCGTCCGGAGTTCTGTGTAATGTTAAGGTTAGGTATCACTCCCTGGAGAGCCTGTCCCACATTGGCTACAGGCCTGTCCTTCAGGGTTTCCTCAGAGACTGCGGATACAGCCCCGGTAAGGTTCACCTTTTTCTGGACCCCATATCCGACAACGACAGATTCCGAAAGCAGCTGTGAATCATCTTTCAGCACAACTTCGAAATATGCACGGTTTCCTATAGGCATTGTCTCATCAGCAAATCCGACAAAGGAGAATGAAATGGATGTGTTTTCTGCCGGAATACCCGGGAGCACAAGCCTGAACTTACCGTCAAGGCCGGCAACATCGCCATAAAGCTTTCCCTTGTAGCGCAGTATCGCGGACGCACCGGCAAGCGGTACCCCATCCGTATCAAGGATAAGTCCAGATATCTCATAGCCTGGCTCTGGAGTACCTTCTTTCTGACTTTGCTTTCCTGCAAATGTCT
The DNA here is from genome assembly GCA_023667095.1 of Bacteroidales bacterium. Taxonomy (GTDB): domain Bacteria; phylum Bacteroidota; class Bacteroidia; order Bacteroidales; family UBA932; genus Cryptobacteroides. Next base: position 2,234 of record JAMPAT010000016.1, on the reverse strand, counting down.
TGACAAGTATAATCTTCTTATTGTCAAAACGGCATCCGAATCCTGGCAGAATCCTGGAAACCACAGATTCGACAGACTCGTTGTCAACCTTTACGGAGACACGTGCTGCAGCATTGAAATCGGCATCATTGTAGAAAAAGGCATAGTCAGTGCTTTTCTCTATGCTTTTCAGGACATCGCGGACAGTAGCATCCTGCATGTTCAGAGTGACCTTCGGGCCGGACGGCTGAGCATGCATGGCAGAACTTCCGCAGAGCATGCACAATAATGTGATGCCCAGAAGAATAAATTTTCCTCTTTGCATATTGGTTAGTATTAGTTAAATAATGGTGTTATCGTTATATTTCCTGCCCCGTCTACAGTATATGTAACCCTGGCAAGGTGCCCTATCGCTCCCAATATTTCCGGAAGCGGTTCCTGGCGCACTGTAAAAGATAGTTTTGTTGCCGATGCAAATGCAGCATCATCACAGGTGATATCTACATTGTACCAATGGCACAGCGTCTCGCAGATGTCCGCGACTGAAGTATTGCTGAATACGAGACGTTCTCCGATCCATGCAGTATGGTTTATTGACTTTATCTGGCTACGGTAATACCTTGAGGCTCCCCTGTCAAATGTGATAGACTGGTCTGGCTTGAGCACCACACCATCTTCAAGGCCAGGCCCGGAAGCCCTGATGGAACCTTCCTGCAGATATGCTGTTATCCGGTCCGGATTATATGCGGACACAGTGAACTCAGTACCGAGCACAGTGACGTCCATACCGTATGCCTCTACGACAAAAGGATGTGCAGCATCCTCGCTTATATCAAAGAAACCCTCCCCTTCAAGCCGTACCTTCCTTGTCCTTCCTTCAAGTCCACCTGAATAATAGAGACGGCTTCCCCTGTTGAGCCATACCTTTGAACCGTCAGGTAGTTCAAAATAGCCTTTCGCTCCTTCAGATGAAGCAAGGCATGTCTCAGAAGTTCTGCCGGAGAAAAACTGAAAAACCGATATGAAAGCAAAGAGTACAGCCGCAGCAGATGTGAGCCACAGCATCCGGCGAGGACGTCTTCCGGCATTCTCTTTCTTCACTGCCGTCTCCAGGACTGACTCAGCTGGCGGCAATCCACATACATGTCTTTCAGGGATTGAGTCCCAGATCTCCTCCAATGCCCCATGCTTTTCCTGATAGTCATCAGAGTCAAGCATCCATGTCTCAAAACTGTCCCTGACCTGGTCCGGGACGTCATTGTCAAGATATGTCTCTATGATTTCCTTTATCGTCTTCCTTGTCATTACATGAGCAATTTTAATAGAAGACGGACAACATGGACAGAACACACGGCGGAATTACAAAAAAATCATGCCCTTGCCAGGGCAGCACGGATGTCTGCAAGGGCATTTGTTATATGGTTCTCAACAGTACGTACATTTATTCCGAGCATTGCTGCAATCTCTGTGTTGGAGAGACCCTTGTAGCGGCTCATTGTGAAAATCCTGCGGCGCTGCTCCGGCATTGAGCCAACGACAGAATATATAAGCAGCTGAAGGTCATCCAGATTGACCTTCTCCTCGACATAAGCCCGGAATTCCTCCTGGCACAGGAGCTGGCGGGCAACATACCTGCGGTTGATAGCATTGCTGTCATAATAGTCCAGGACAGCATTCTTCGCCATACGGAAGAGATACGAAGAAAAGGAATCAACTCTGGATATGACCTCACGGCGCAGCCAGACCTTGACAAAAATATCATGGACAAGGTCCTTTGCGACATCATCATCCTTAGTCATTGAACGGATAAATGAGAAGCATTTGCCGGAATATTTCTGATAAAGCACTGTAAACGCATATCTGCCCCCCCCAGATGAGGACAGGGCCAGCAATAAGTCTTTTTCTTTATTCTCCTGCATCAGTCTTGCATTATTTTCCTGTTTCCTATGTGGCGTAGAATTGTATCGGCAGCGAATATATGAAAACAAAACGACATTATAAGCCACTACAAAGCAATATTTTACTAAAAAGAACAATATTTCAAAAAAGTCAGGTTCCGCTTGTGTGTCATCATGCAGTTGCCCGTCTATGACATAGGTGAAGTCTTGAAAAGACAATATCAGGCTGCATTTCAGCCACAGACAACGGAGTACACTTGTCCAATAATATTACAGGACAATATAGGATTTATCTTAGAAAAACAATAGACCAATGAAACCCAAAATCATCACAGCAGCCCTCCTGGCTGCAGCGGC